>NZ_JAWPOR010000002.1:0-801766 GCF_033344395.1 Vibrio sp. 1874 | reverse complement strand
TTTTGTCGGTTGATTGGTTTCGATTCTAACTGGACGATTTTGATTACAACGAGTCAAAACTGGAATCGAAATCGTAATTTGTTTACTGGAAATATTAAATTAGCCACCGGCTAATTTGACTGTCATGCCTTTCTTTTCAAGATGTGCCTTGATCTTGTCTCTAGCATCACCTTGAATCTCGATATTGCCATCTTTTACAGAGCCACCACAGCCACAGACTTTTTTGAGTTCTGCCGCTAATAACTTTAAAGGTGCATCATCCAAGTCTAAACCTGTAACAATGCATACGCCTTTACCTTTACGGCCTTTCGTTTGGCGCTGAATCCGAACAACACCATCGCCTTTAGGGCGAGATACTTTTTCTTCTTCCGGTTTAATTCGACCGGTTTCTGTTGAATATACCAGAGTCATTCTATTGTTTCTTTTGTTGTTGAGCTTGCATCGCTTTTTGCTTTGCAACCAAATAAGCTTCGATATGGCGTTGAATAGCGGCTTTACTGCCCTTAATCAGTTTACCATTAAACATACAGTACCAAGAGTTAGGTTGGCCTGTATCGTTTTGAATAGTATAGCCGTTAAAGACCTCTGATTTTGCAACACCAGTTTGCTGCACTCTTTGTCCGAGTGAAGCAAACTCTTTGGGATCAATAATCGATGCGGTGTCACACCACCAATCAATGCTTTTCTTTACCGCCGTCAAACTGCCCTGTAAAACGTGGTTCTTGATTTTAACCTTCCAAACACTGCCATCTGATCCGACTGACTGCAGGTTAAAACCTCTATAATTTGAAATCGCCATACCACTGAGTCATCTGTTTAATGCGTTGATATAATCATAATTGCTACTGAGCAATATTCAAATACGGCTTGAATAATCCTTGCTCTAGAAAACAACTTGTATCATAAAACGCGTCTCGATAACGTTAATCACTTTGCACTGTTTATACAATCTTCCAAGAACTCATGAAATTTGTGCCCGTTGTTTTGAAGCATTTTAGGGAACATTGAGATCGGAGTCATTCCTGGAAATGTGTTTACTTCGTTTAAGTAAATCTCATCATCTTCCGTTAGGAAAAAGTCGATACGAGATAAATGACGAAGATTCATTTGTTTAAATACCGTCTCTGACGCGTGTTGGATGGAATCTAATTGTATTTGAGTTAGATTCTTCGCCTCAACTTCTGTGAGCGAGTGACTTGAACTGCTGTACTTTTCATCGTACGAGTAAAAAGCACCATCAGGCGCGATGACCTCGCCTGGCTTAGTGATATGTAGTTGGCCATTCATCTCATATGCAGCAACTTCAAGTTCTCGAGGTTTTACTGCTTTCTCAACCAACACTTGGTCAGAAAACCCAAAAGCATCATTTACTGCATTAGAAAGCTTGTCTTTTTCTGTGACACTGTAACAGCCAACGGAAGAACCTTGGCGAGCGGCTTTAACAAAAACTTTTCCCCACTTTTCAAAGGCTTTATGAGCTTGAACGTGAGCTTCTTCATCGTTTCGCGTTAAGAATAAGTATGGCGTATTGGGTATGCCAATAGCGTCGTACCAAAGCTTAGATGTGATTTTATTGAAACTATTGCTACTCGCTTCTGGCCCGCAGCCAAGATAAGGAATACCTGCGATTTCAAACAGAGATTGAATGTCGCCTGTTTCGCCAGGAAAACCATGTATACAAGGCACGATGAAATCAATGGTTTGATTAGATTCACTTGAGCACAACTGCTTGGTATTGAGATCCAAGTAAACCAACTCACCTTGGTTGGTCATCCAACCTTCGTTTTTTATTTCTACGCGTGTAACGTGAACGTCTTCAATAAGATTTAGTTGTTGTTCGACAAAGTTTGCAGACAATAATGAAATCTCGTGCTCAGAAGAGCCACCGCCGCATAGTAAAAGAATATTTTTAATCATGAATCCATCTTTCCGTGACCTACAAAAGATACTATTTATTATGATAAACCTTTGAAGTGTGACGTACAGTAATTTTAATGTGAGGAATGTTGTTCGAATAGGATTTGAGCAAATAAATAAGGGAGCTATTCGCTCCCTTATTTGATGTGTTAATTTAATTTGTTAAGCGTTGGGTAAGCTGAGTTTTTGATTGCATCAATGCTTTTAACAAATGGTCTTAACTGCTGAAATTGAGCTGGCAAAGTCGAAATCGCTTGCTTGGCTTCTGCGCTTGTTGCGTAGTCTCCGTATAAAACTGAGAACCACTTAGTACCGTTTACAACTTTGTAGTTTTCCCAAATTGGCTGACCGTTCTGTGGCAGCTTATTTGCAAACTGATCGACTTTAGCTTGGCTACCCACAGCTGCGACTTGAATGGTATAGCCGAATCGTTGAATGCCAGCTTGCTTTTTACTTGGTGGTACGATCTTAACTGGCTTCGCCTGCTCTTTTGGCGTTAGCTTGACTACTTTCTTTTCTTCAGGCTTTGCCGTCATTTTCACAACAGTTGGTTGTACGTCTTTTTCTACTACAGCGTTTTCAGACGCCATAATTGGTTTAGAGATACGATCTGATTTGTAGTCCTCTCGGTAACTTTCTGAGGTCACATCCGTGATGTAAGTTTCAGATGCACAAGCAGAAAGCAGAACTGACAAGCCGATGATTGCGATTTTTTTCATGAAGTAACAAATGCTCTGGATAAATATTACGATAAATCATGCCGATAGCAGGGCCGTTTATCAAGCATCAAATACAATAATCTGTGATTTTGATGTGATGAATAACACAAACTCCATAAGCATCGTACACATTTTCTGCAATGTCTGGTCTGAAGATGTTTTATCAGTAAATTATTCGTTTATGATTGATATGAAACCGAGAAGCCAACGTGACTTACAAACGGCTAGGAGTCAGCATGAATAAACTACATAAACTCTTTAAACCCAACTCTGTGGCCGTTATTGGGGCATCTCAAAAAGCATTGCGAGCAGGACATGTTGTGATGCGCAACCTTCTACAAAGTGGATTTGGTGGCGCGATTATGCCAGTAACGCCGCGATATAAAGCCGTATCTGGCGTGATCGCTTACCCTAATGTAGCTTCCCTGCCCTATACGCCAGATATTGCAATTTTGTGTACGAACGTTTCACGTAACGAGCAGTTGCTTAAAGAGCTAGATGAGAGAGGCACACCGTTTGCGATTGTTATCTCTGATGACCCTAAGCCTTTAGATATCTCATCATTGAACATTCGAGTCTTAGGCCCAAACAGCTTAGGTATCATCCTTCCTTGGCACAATTTTAACTGCACGTTTTCCCCTGTTGCAGCTAAACCTGGAAAAATTGCTTTCATCTCACAATCCGCGGCGGTTTGTACCACGGTTTTAGACTGGGCAAATGATAAGAACATTGGTTTTTCTTCGTTCATTTCGATTGGGCGTGGACAGGATATCGATTTTGCAGATTTGCTCGACTATTTGAGTATGGATGGAAACACAGAAGCTATTCTGCTTTATGTTGATAATATCCAAGACGCTCGCCGATTTATGTCTGCTGCGCGCGCCGCTTCACGTAACCGACGTATATTGGTGCTAAAAGCGGGCCGCTCTAAAGAGATGAATACTTTTGAGCAGCAAGACGGAGATACACTTGACGTAATTTACGATTCTGCTATTCGCAGAACTGGTATGTTACGAGTCAGCAATACGCATGAGCTTTTTGCCGCGGTTGAAACACTCACGCATTCTGTGCCACTTCGTGGAGAGCGTTTAGCGATCATCACCAATGGCGGCGGCCCTGCTGTTATGTCCGTTGATACTTTGATTGAACGTGGTGGCCAACTCGCAACGCTTGATGACGCTTCCATTGAGCAATTACAAGCAGTACTTCCATCCAACTGGCGTGCTCGAAATCCAATTGATCTGTCTGGTGACGCAACCCAAAAACGCTATATTGATACCATTAACGCACTGATGAATAACGACTGTGCAGATGCGATATTGATTATGCATAGTCCTTCTGCTGTTTCTGATCCTCTTGAAACTGCTCAAGCCGTTATTAATGCCATCAAATCTCACCCTCGGCATAAGCATTTTAATATCTTGACCAACTGGTCAGGAGAACAAACGTCGAGAGAAGCGCGACTGGCATTTACTCAAGCAGGTATTCCAACCTATAGAACACCTGAAAGTGCGGTTGTAGCATACATGCACTTGGTCGAATACAGACGAAACCAGAAACAACTAATGGAAACGCCAACGACGGCAGAGCCATTACATTCTGGAAGTGTGAGTTCAGCAAAAGAGTGGGTAAACGAACGACTACTGGATAAAAACACAGTCACCTTGGATACGCATCAAACCAGCCCATTATTTAAGCTGTTCGGGTTTAACGTTTTGCCTACGTGGATTGCATCTGACGACATTGAAGCTGTTCATATGGCAGAAAATATTGGATACCCTGTTGCGGTTAAATTACGTTCTCCAGACATTCCTCATAAATCGGATGTTCACGGTGTCGCTCTAAATTTAAGAAACAGTCGAGAAGTTTCCAACGCAGCGCTATCCATTTTAGATACCGTAAAGCTCAGTTACCCTTCCGCCAATGTACATGGGCTGTTGGTACAAGGGATGGCAAAGCTCGGCAGCGCTGAAGAGCTACGGATTAGTATTGCAGTAGATAAAGTCTTTGGACCAGTGATCTTGCTTGGTCAAGGCGGCTCTGAGTGGAATATAGCCCAAGATGCCGTCGCTGCACTTCCTCCTTTGAACATGACGCTTGCGCGCTACCTTGTCGTTGTTGCCCTAAAGTCTGGAAAGATTCGCCTGCAGAAACACAAAGATGCGCTCGATATTACTGAGTTGTCGAAGTTCTTGGTTCGTATCTCCCAAATGGCAGTTGAGTTACCAGAAATACAAAAACTGGATATCCATCCAGTACTAGTGTCCGGAAGCGATTTAACTATCCTTGATGCAGATGTCACACTGTGTAAGTACGAAGGAGACGCCCAAAAACGGCTAGCGATTCGCCCTTTCCCGGCAGAGTTTGTCGAAACGGTGACGCTTCGAGATGGCCAACCTATCCTGCTCCGTCCTATCTTGCCAGAGGATGAGCCGCTGCATGCTCAATTCATTAATAGCGTATCGAAAGAAGATCTCTATAAGCGTTTCTTTTCTGAAGTTGGAGAGTTCAACCATGAGGCTTTGGCAAACTTTACTCAAATCGACTACGACCGCGAAATGGCGTTTGTTGCGGTAGCGTTTAATACTGACGGACCGTCTATCATAGGGGTAGCCCGCGCATTGATTACACCAGACAATAGTGACGCTGAGTTTGCTATTTTGATTCGTTCAGATTTGAAAGGAAAAGGTTTAGGCAAAGTGCTGATGCAGAAAATAATCAGCTATTGCAAAGTTAAAGGCACAAAGCAAATGTCTGGAATGACCATGCCAACAAACAGAGGGATGTTGATGTTGGCTCAGAACTTGGGGTTTGAGATCGATGTCCAGTTTGCAGACGGTACGGCAGATATGGTGCTCCCTTTAAATGGAAAAGCTCAGCATTAGCGATGACTTTTACTTCTTACATTCGATAATCAATGGGAATCTAAGAAGTAAAAGTTACGTTGTTACTTTAGTTTCCAATTCTTTTTTAAGTACTGAATACACCAGGATTTTGCCTCACCCATAGTGTTCCGGCGCCATGCCAAAATAATATCCATCGGCTGTTCTTCAGTGCCTTCGATTCGTTTCAATACACCACTATCAATAAGAGGTTGTGCAATTTGGCTTGGTAATGTACCAATACCTAAACCTGCAGTGAGCGCTTCTACTTTTGCCGTAAAGTGGGTGACGGTCAAGCGAGGCTGTTTTTGAATGATATTAATTGAGAGCGCTGGTTGCTCACGTGCGGTATCTGCAATAGCAATAATCCGATACTTTTCTCGCGCTGCTTCATCAAACTTACCACTACGCTTGTGAACATAGTGATCAGCGGAAGCTACCCAATACATACTCATTTTACCAATTTTTTCTGACTTAACTTCTTGAGGAAGCGTATCCAGTGATGGGCAAATCAGTAAATCAGCTCTCCCCGTATTCAACGACTCCCAGCTACCAGCCAGAATCTCCTCTTGCAGCCTGACTCGAGTTGAGCTGACCTCGGCCAACGCATCAACCATCGGGAAAAAGTTGGATATAGGAATAATGCCATCGAAGGCAATGGTAATATCCAGTTCCCAGCCATTCGCCAATAACGTTGCATCGTTCACTAACTTTTCACTGGCTTGTAAAATGGCTCTTCCTCTTTCAAGAATAAGCTTACCTGCTTCAGTAAAATGGGCTTTGTGACCAGAGCGATCGAAGATAATAATGTCTAAGTCTTGCTCGAGTTTCTGGATTTGATAGCTCAGCGATGACGGGGCTCTGTCTAACTCATTCGCAGCAGCAGCAAAACTCCCTCTTCGATCAATAGCATCTAGAATATGGAGTGCTTCTAACGTAATTGGACTCTGCACATGGCCTCTCTTAATGTGATATCCATCACATTCGTTGTATTTGTATGAACTTATCAAGAACTAACGACAAATAATATAACATATTGATAACTAAAGACTAGGAATGCTCATAGCCAAAGAAGAAGATTCAATACAAACCAATAAATGACAATGGTAATGATAGTAATTACCATTTAGATCCATTAATATCCGCGTGTTGTTACCTATTATGGATCTAAGGTATTGAAGCCAATGTATAAAAAATCAATTTTGTCAGCCTCCATTTTAGTTGCCCTTTCCCATACTGCTTATGCGGAAGAAGCTTCTAAGTTTGAAGAAGTCGTTGTGTCGGCCACCCGTACCAACCAAACCATAAACACTGTTGCTGCTTCTGTTGCTGTTGTATCAGAGAAAGACATCGAAGAAAACATGGTAAAGGACTTGAATGACCTATTCGAGTATACGCCAGGTGTTACTGTTAATGGCACTCAACGCCAAGGCGTCCAAAGTATTAACATTCGCGGGATGGAAGGTAAACGAGTTAAAATCTTAGTAGACGGTGCATCTCAACCAGGTGTATTCAGCGGTGGACCATATTCGTTTATCAATTCTAGTGCCGTTACTGTCGACCCCGATATGCTAAAGAGTGTCGAAATTGTTAAAGGAGCAGCTTCTAGCCTACATGGTAGTGATGCAATTGGCGGTGTTGTCGCATTCGAAACAAAAGATCCGAAGGATTTCCTCAAAGATGGTAAAGACTTTGGTGGTCAAGCTAAACTCTCTTATTCATCGGAAGATAACTCTTTTAGTGAGCATGTAGCTTTAGCAAAGCGTTTCGGTAATACAGAAGCACTTATAGCCTTTACACGCCGTGATGGTGCAGAGCTACAAAATTTCTCTAAGGCGCCTTACGATAACTATTCTGTGGACAACCAAAATTATTACAAAAACGATCTATTGGTAAAACTTCAATCTCAATTGAATGACGCTCATCGCTTGGAGTTCTTGGGAGAAGTTATTTACAACGAGACTGACTCAGAGATCGCACATAAAAGTTACAAAAACTTCAACGCTGAAGACACAACCAAGCAAAATCGCATTGGGCTCAAGCACATTTGGTTTGCAGATGCAGCTATCTCGGATACGCTCACGTCCAAGCTTACATGGATTGGTAAAGAAGAAAACGGCGTCTCTAATCGCTTTATCGAAGCCAGCCCTGGTTACCCACCTTACGTACCGCCTAGTGGTGACAACCAACAGAAAAAAGATTACGAATATACTGAAGACAAATTTGAATTCGAAACTCAGTTAGATAAAGAGATTCAAAATCACTATATTGTTTACGGAATATCGTACAAACATAGTGACATCAGTAATACCAATCGCGAGTTTAATTCCGATCCTGGCACGCCAGATACTGTTTACGTTTACACACCGGATGCAAAAGAAGAAAGCTTTGGTTTATTCTTGCAAGATGAAATTTCGCTTCTTAATGACAAGCTAATTCTGACTCCAGGTGTGCGTTACGATTACTTCTCTACTAATCCTTCAAATACTTCTGAAGAGTCATTCGAGAAGTTTAGCGACTCTGCATTAACTGGTCGTTTAGGAGCAACTTACTCTATATCGCAACCAGGCACGATCTTCGCGCAAGTGAGCCAAGGGTTCCGAGCGCCATCGTTCGACGAGCTTTACTACACCTACGATAATCCGGCTCATGGCTATACCAACCGCCCTAACCCAAATTTGGGATCTGAAAAGAGTTTGTCTTATGAGCTTGGTTACCGTCATAACACTGCAGCGTCGGCAACTGAAGTAGCGTTCTACTACAGTGATTACAGTGACTTTATTGAGCAAACGTCATCAAACAATGGTGGTTTAACTGAATTCACAAATATCAATATTAGTGAAGCAAACATTAAAGGGGTTGAGCTCTCTAACCGTCTTGATTGGCATGCTATTGCTGGTCTTCCATCAGGCGTGACAACTCGCTTTGTTGCAGCATACACAGAAGGTGAAGATGGTGATGGTAATCCTTTGAACAGTGTAAACCCATGGAATGCCGTAGCTGCTGTAAATTACGATTCACCAAATGCACTTTGGGGGACAAGCCTAAAAGTAAACTACACGGCTAAGAAATCGAACAGTGATATCAACTCTGATGGTGATAAAGGCGGAATCAAAGACCAAGTTGCTTTGCCGTCTGCGACAGTCGTTGACTTAACGGCGTACTACAAACCAATGAAAGATATAACCATTCGTGCTGGTGTTATGAATCTAACGAATGAAGAATACCATCTTTGGAACGATGTTCGCGGTAAGACTGAGTTAAGTCGAGACAAAACGCAAGCTGAGCGTAATTACAACATTAGTGTTAAATACGAGTTCTAAACCTTAAAAACACAAAAGCCAGCGTAATGCTGGCTTTTTTTATGGCTTTCATTTCAAAAATGTAAAGAAAAGTATGAAAAATGAAAGTTTACTGTTTTGCCATCTCTTTTTTCACCATTACTGCTGCTGCAATGATGAAAGTGATGATCAGACCGAGTTCCATGAACTACCCCAATAGCTATGAGAAAATTTATAACCCAAATTAAGAGTCGGGCATAGTTTAACAGCTCTATATATACTTGCTACCTTTTAACCAGTAATTTACGATTTTTTCCGATTAGGATCAAAAAAGACGCAATCACGCGCCTTTTTGTTACTATTATGTAAATTAAAGATTAGGCATCTGGATAACCTTGAGGGTTAGTAGACTGCCAGCGCCATGTATCGCCAGTCATTTCTTCTAGAGTGCGAGTTGCTTTCCAACCTAACTCATTCATCGCTTTTGATGGATCCGCCCAACACTCTGCAATATCACCTGGACGACGCTCAACAAGTTGGTATGGGACATCTTTACCACTTGCGGCTTCAAATGCTTTCACCATGTCCAGTACACTGTAGCCGTTACCAGTACCGAGGTTATAGATATGAAGGCCAGCTTTGCTACCTACTTTTTCTAATGCAGCAACGTGACCATCAGATAAGTCCATTACATGAATATAATCACGTACGCCTGTGCCATCTTTGGTCGGATAATCACTACCAAACACAGAAAGGAACTCTCTGCGCCCTACCGCAACTTGAGAAACAAACGGCATTAAGTTGTTTGGAATACCTTGAGGATCTTCACCTAGCTCGCCTGTTGGATGTGAACCTACCGGGTTAAAGTAACGAAGAAGTGTAATGCTCCAGTCAGGGTTCGCATTTTGGAAGTCGGTTAAACACTCTTCTACCATTAATTTGCTGCGCCCATATGGGTTAGTTGCGCTAGTTGGAAAGTCCTCTGTGATGGGTACAGATGCAGGATCACCATATACAGTCGCTGATGAACTAAATACCAACGATTTAACTCCGGCTTCACGCATTGCATCAACCAATACTAAAGTGCCATTAACGTTGTTGTCGTAATACTCTAAAGGTTTTGCTACAGACTCACCGACGGCCTTTAAACCTGCAAAATGGATAACAGCTTCAATATTGTGCGACTTTAGTGCTTCTACCATCGCCAATTTATCTCTGATATCGGCTTTAATGAAGGTTGGCTTTACACCACATACCTTTTCAATTCGATCTAATACCGTAGATTTACTGTTGTACAGGTTGTCTAGAATCACTGGCGTCATGCCAGCTTCGATCATTTGAATACACGTATGACTACCGATATAGCCCATACCACCCGTAACGAGTACTTTCATTTTATTATTCCTTCTGACGCGAATTGGGTTAGTTTAAAGCTTTGACGTTACGATTTAAACTGTCTCTTGTAATTCGCATCCCATTAATATTGCTTGGCCTTTTCCGGCTTTCTTTGCTTGATACATTGCCGTATCCGCACTTTTTAAAACTCGAGTAGCATCGCGCTCATTTACGCCGACTAATTTTACGCCGATACTAACGCCAACTTTGAGTAAGTGACCTTTGTACTCAATTGGAGCACATATGCTCTCGAGCAACTGTTCTGCTATTCGGGTGACCACTTTTTGATTGGCGGGATTTACCAACATGACAAATTCATCACCAGAAAGTCTTGCGATTAAATCACTATGTCTCGTCGCAGATGTTAGACGCTCGGAAACTTTTTTCAAAACTTCATCACCTGCATCATGACCGTAGGTATCGTTAACTTCTTTAAATCCATCCAGATCGAGGTACAAAACTGCAAATTCGTCACGCAAGTATCCAGAGCGTTGTACTAGTTGTTCCAACTCTAAATGGAACTTAGATCGATTGGCTAACCCCGTTAAAGCATCGTGATGAGCTAAATGCTCCAATCGTTCCATCTCTTTTGCGCCGGAAAGGTCGGTAAGAACAATAACCAGATCATAGAAACCATAGTCTTCACACTTAACGATACGATTGACTCGAGCAAACATCGGTACAAACTGACCAATATGGTTCTTCTCGATAACTTCACCTTGCCAAACGCCATAATTTTCTATCGACTCGATGATACTAGGCATCATTTCCTGTAACTTGCGCCACTTTAGCGTTTGGATGAATGACTTCCCAATAAGCTGATCCACCTCTAAGCCGACTAATTTAGTGACGGCAGGGTTTGCCATCGTAATGACACCGCGATGATTAAGAACAATGAGACCATCTTGGCTGCTTTCAAAAACGCGTCCCGCAACACGTTGCCGGTTTATGGCTTCTTCAATTTCGGTGATATCTTGAATCGAAAACAGTAAGTATTCATGTGTCGAGAGGCGACGACTGGTTAGGCTCAACTGCTGTTCGTTATCTGCATTTTTGAGGTGAATATCATCGCACTCTAGGCCTCGACTCAGGATCTGACTCAGCTCATTCGGTGTTTTGGTTTTAATTAGATCACGAATATTGGCATATTTAAGTTCATCTAATTTTTTTTGAAATATTTGCTGGGTCGCCGTATTACAATGAATAACACGTCCGGAATTGTCTGTAATAACTAATGCATGCTGAACAGATTCGATAACCTCTTCTGAAAATGCGCGCTTTTGTTCTAGTGTGTCTAGCGAATGTTGCCGCTGCTTCTCACGTACTGTTAACCTATTCATCATTTGATTGAAAGAGCTCGCGAGGTCTCCAATTTCATCCTTGGCGTAATAGCGAGCTTGATTTTCCGTGTTTCGTCCGTGTGTCACATTCTCTATTACGCGGTTGAGTTCCATCACGGGCCTGAGAACAAGCCTCTCGATACTTATGTAAAAAACAGTGCCACCAGCGATCAGAAACAGAAGAAGTAAAGCGCCATCTTGAAGTAAAGATTGTATGGCTTCTACAATTGGGCGATGAGAAAGCGTAACTCTCATGCTACCAATGACATAGCCATCATGGATAATCGGCTCTAGAACATAAAGAAATTTGGTTGATAAGGCATAGCCTAGAGCGTGCAACCTACTTCTTTCGGTTTGACTTGGAACGGGTGCCAGTGCCCCACTTATCTCCATAACAGCGAATGGTTGGTCATCTTGGTCATAAAGTTTGACCCGAGTTACATTTGGCTGGTTTAAAAAGTTGGCGAGAATAGTTTGAGCTTTTTGCTTGTCCTTTGTCGTCAGCGCATCTTTAATTGAGAAAGAAACGTTGTTAATCAACTTTCTTGTCTGCTCGACCAGTTCATGCTTAGACGATTGGTATACAGTATACGAGGTGTAACCTTTTGAGATAACAAAGATAGCCGTTAAAAAGACCAGAAGAGGCCAAATAAGCTTCGCTCGTAATGACATATATATTCCTGTCGCAGACAACCACAAAAATGACAGAAGAACCATTATGCAATCTATCACCCATGAAGGGCGACAAGATTAACACGATGCTAATGCAAAATAACCTTAAATTCTCAAAAATTGGATGGAAAAGAAACGAAATACCTTAAAATTCGGATCAACTCAAATAACGGCAACATCTTTATGGACTAACGTGATCTTTTTCGCCAGCTATCTGCTCAAAAAGCTTCGTTTTCATGATAGAAGAATGAAGTGAGTCACTGAACCTAGATGCATTTTCCTGCATCGTAAACCCATTGCTTGTGTAGAAATAAAACGTATGACATTGAATAAACAGCAACTTACATTGAACTGTGATATGGGCGAGAGCTTTGGCTCTTGGAGTATAGGCGCAGATGAAGACGTGATGCCCCATGTTGATATGGCGAACATCGCGTGTGGTTTTCATGCCTCCGACCCTAATGTCATGCACGACACCATCACCCTAGCGAATGACAACGATGTTGATATTGGCGCACACCCAGGTTACGCCGACCTACAAGGCTTTGGCAGACGAAGCATAAGCATGACGGGTGATGAAATTACGAACATGGTTATATATCAGGTTGGTGCTTTACAAGCATTATGCCGGGCGCAATACACAGACATCAGTTACATAAAGCCTCATGGCGCTCTATACAACGACATGATGAAAAGTGATGCGATATTTAGAGCGGTAGTTAAGGCGGCAGCACTGTTCAAAGTACCGTTAATGATCCTAGCTTCACAGGAAAACGAAAAATACTTAGAAATCGCAGACGATTATGATGTTCCCTTGCTATTTGAAGCATTTGCAGATCGTTTGTACCAAGATGACGGCTTACTGACTCCTAGAACACAGCCCAATGCCGTGTTAAAAAGCGAGCACGCGATACTTGAGCAAGTCCGGACCTTAGCTGACTCTGGGCGTGTCAAAACCGCTTCAGGCGGTTACATATTATTGGAAGCCGACACAATTTGTGTTCATGGTGACAATGAAGAGTCGATCGCGCTGATCCAAAAGATCCGCCAAAGCCTATACGCTGGAGGAAATTAATGCATAAAGAGAAATTTAATATCTCTTTGATCTCCGAGTGCAGTATTTTCATTAAGTTTGATGAGAGTATTTCTGAAAATGCAGTAGGAGAGCTTGCTCGCAGCATAAGAGAAACTTTCGCTTCAATTGTTATGAACGTTGTCCCCTCCTATCAAACTATTCTCATTGATTACTTACCTTTTCGAATCAACGAAAAGAACTTAGCCAATGAGCTGCAACAAATCGTGAGCCAGTTTGATACTCAATCACTTAAGCTTTCCCAGCCAAATCACATTACTATCCCTGTATATTACTCTGAAGAAACCGCGTTAGATCTATCTCGTTTTAAAATGCGAGGTCTGTCATTAGACGATCTTATTACCCTGCATACGAAAACCGAGTACGCGGTTTCTGCAATTGGCTTTGCTCCAGGCTTTGCATTTCTCTCGGACGTTGATACTCAATTGCACATGGCAAGGCTTGCCACACCAAGAACTCAAGTGCCGGCCGGAAGTGTAGGAATCGCAGACTCTAAAACGGCCGTCTATCCATCAGATAGTCCTGGCGGATGGAACATTATTGGTAAAAGCCCGCTTGCGCTCTTCTCCGACTCTCCTCCTTTTATACCGTTTGAAGTGGGTGACAAGGTCACCTTTAATGCTATTTCAAAACAAGAGTTTATCGATTTAGGAGGCGTACTATGAGTTACGGTGGATTACTGGTGGAAAAGCCAGGACCGCTCTCTTTAGTTCAAGACTTTGGTCGTTTTGGCTTAGCGCATGTCGGTGTGACTCAAGGTGGCCCGGTCGACGACTATGCTTACAGTTGGGCCAACCATTTGCTTGGTAACGTAGTCAATTGCGTTGCGATTGAAATTACTCTGGGTAACGCTTGTTTTATTGCATTGCATAACTGCCACCTTGCTATATGTGGCGGTGATTTAAATGCAAAAATAGATGGTGAACCTATTTCAAATTGGTCTGACTTTACGTTGAAAAAAGGACAGAAGCTTCAGTTCGGAGTCGCAAGGAATGGACTTCGCTCCTACCTAGCGGTTAAAGGTGGATTCAATGTTGCTCAGCACTTAGGAAGCGCATCGACCGTCTTGCGAGAATCTCTAGGTGGTTATGATTCAAATGGTGGCGCTTTGAAAGCTGGCGATATTCTTCCCTTTGTCCCTCATAACTTACCGAAACGTAAACCAAGGCAAATGACGTTTCGCTTTAAACCAGATTACAACTTACCCATTAAGCTGAGAGTGATTGAAGGCTATCAGAACGAGGACTTTGATGAAGACGCTCGCCAAGCATTTTACAACAAAGCATTCATCATCTCCCCCAATTCGAATCGCATGGGCTACCGTCTTGAGGGCAATAACATTCGTCCACCTTACGAAGGCGTCCTATCAGAGGGAATTGCATTAGGTTCAATTCAAGTACCTAGCGATGGTAACCCTATTGTGCTGCTCAACGATCACCAGACTATTGGCGGGTATCCTAAATTTGGCTGCGTAGCTCGTATTGACTTACCTAGACTGGCACAGGCGAAACCCGGACAAAAAGTCAATTTTGTGAAAGGAGATAGACTAGGCTTGCAAGAAGTATGGTGCCAATGGGCTCAGTTTTTTGGGTATTAATACAACCACTGAGCCCAAACACAGCCGATTATGCAGGCATACCATAACGCACTGCTAAAGCTTGTGGATAGCCTCGCTCTTGAGTGAGTTTAATCGCGTACTGCTCGACCTCTTGTTCAGACCACTTCACAGCGACCGGATGCTGTGTTTCCACATTTTGGTTAGGATCGATGTCAAACCAGAATTGAAGCATTTTTTGCGCTGCGAGTAGTGTCGATGACGCTTTTACCACCTCTATTCTCGCGTAGTGGTTATCTTCAAAAGTCACATCTGCCGCTCTGAGTACTGGATCTGTGCCGGGAATTTGCTGAGCGCCAAATAATGCTTTTCCTCCTTTTACAGCAGAGTGATAGTCGGGAATGAACTGCGCCATGTGTTTGATGGCATTGTTCGTTCGCTCTTCTAACACTTCTTCTCTCCAGCCGTTACGGATCTTCGAGAGTAAAGGCATAGGCAGTTCAGGTTGAGCAGATGAGTTCGTGCTCTCCACTAAACCATCTTCAAACAGCGTGATTCCTTTTGTCATACCATGAAGTTGAAAGTAACCATCGCCATAAGGCGTCAATTGAGCCATTCCTTTATCGGTTCCACGCGGGCCATGAAAAATAACTTCTGGCCATTGTTGTTGACAGTCTGCCCACCTCGTAACGTAAGCGGCTTTAAACTCCACCAACCTGTCACGCTTGGCACCAACTGTGTTGTCAATTGAGCCTGTTTCAAAGCCACACGCGTTAACCAAGTAGTCGCATGTCATCAGGTAATCGATACCTTCACGTTCATAGCCAAGTTGCCAGTGTTCCCCCATCCAATCGGCTTGCTTAAACGTTGCTTGTGTGAAGACCGAAGCATTAGGAAGCGTATCTAGTGTTAAGTTGGCAATTGCGGCGAGGCGAAAAACACTCCAACCATATTCTTGAACTGCGACAACAGGATACTTTAGCGCTTCAAGATCAGCATGTTGAGCAAAAGGAATGCACCACTCATCGAAGTTTGTAGGATGACTTGGTTGAGTACGTTGCGCGAGAGCTTCTAGCTCCGCTTTTGAATACAGTTTGTAGTATTCGCTTGGCTCGCCGAGCACTTTATTACTCTCATCTTTATCAACGAGCGTCTGATAAGCACTTTTCACAACCTCTAATCGCGGAACTAGTGTGGATGGGTCTCCACCATCGGAATGAGGAACCGCGATGATTGTCGGACGAATATTCAGTGAAAGCGGATACAGGCGAACAGTATCGATAGATTGTGCTAACAAGTCTAAGCATTGTTGCTCGGAAATCTCTCGATATAAATTACCACCAGCATGCAAATGACAAATGGGTGGACCATTTACTAGTGATACGCCCTTCTCTATTACGGAAACTTTAAAACCCAGCTCCGCAAAATGAATTGCTGCTGTTGCACCTGCTACACCGCCACCAACAACAGCGATATGCTTATCTTTATAACTTGGAAACTCAGACTTCATTGCTTCACTAAAAATTTTATAAGGAAAATTCTTTACTAACGGTGGATTCTACTCGTGTTTGGACTTGATTAAAATCACAAAAAGTTCATGGGTTTGCGAAATATCCAACAGCGCCTGTAAAGTGCATTAAAGTAGAAAAAATTTGCGAAAAAGTACTTGACGACATGGTTAAGAAGACACTTTTTTGTGTCTATGTGAATAAGAATTTCACTGTAAGACCCATGGCGCAAAGCCTGCAGAAACACCCCACTTTTTACCCCATTTAGTTATCCCAAAAGTTATCCACTGTTTTTGTGGATAACTAAAATAAAAGTGTCATGGAGTGTTCCAAACTTGATAACACTCGCTGCGATTAAGTGTTTACTGGCGTTAACAATCTTTTCAACAAACTCATCACTACAAGTGCCAACGTAACAAATGTTGCAAGCGGTAAAGCTATCCACAATTCGGGGTGAATTTGTGCATTGAGATCGAATCCATATGTCATGACTGCGGCCACACAAACTTCCGCAGCGAATACCGCAACACCACTAGCAATCAACGCCATAATTCCGTACTCGGCCCACAGGGTTGTGTTGATCCGTTTCTTACTTGAACCTAATGTGCGATACAAACGAATCTCTTGTTGGCGTTGGGACAAGCTTAACCTCAGTAGCGTAAAGATGAGCAGCAGACCAGCAACAACGCCTAAAAGAGCAAGGATGGTGATTGCTGATACGATTTGCTGAATCAAAGCCTGAATTTTCTCGCCCATAGTTCGGATATCTAAAACAGAGACCGTTGGGTGAGCACGTGACATTGACGTCAACAACGCTTCATTTCCTTCTTCAATCCTATAACTGATGAGGTAAGAACCAGGTAAATTAGCCATCACGTCAGATGAGAAAATAAAATAAAAGTTAGGCTTCATGTCACGCCATTCGACATAACGGATGGTATCTACTACTGCATCGTAATTCTGACTGTTTATTACAAAGCGCAGCGTATCACCGAGTTTGATGCCTAAGTCATTTGCTACATCCGCTTCTACAGATACACTCCCTTTGTTTGTCCATTCACCCGAAAGCACATCATTATATTCTGGTAGGCTATCTCCCCATGTCAGGTTTAGCTCTCGACGTATCGCGTCAGAACCTTCTCCTTCGTAATCAATCTCCTTGACGTTTTGACCGTTGATCTCTGTTAGTCGTCCACGAATTATTGGATAAGCTTGTGACCGCGTAACTCCATTTTTATCTAGGGTTTCTAGGTAGTTATCGAGTTCATAATCACCAATGTTCAATGCGAACACATTTGGCGCATCTGCAGGTAAGGTTCTCTCCCAATCAGCGAGAATATCGCTGCGCACAAGCCAAATGATAGACAGCAACATTAAAGATAATGCCAAAGCACCAAACTGTAGACCGCTGGTTACTGGCGTCCGGTTGATACGACTCAACGCAAGCTTCATTGCAGGATGGGTTGAAACACGTGCAAACAGCTTTGTGAGTATGACGCTAACTGCTGCGAGTACCACAAACAGTACCGCTATACCAGTGAGCACGATCCAAACTAAGGTGTTATCTGCATACAGTAAAAGCAGTGGAACAACGGGAACTAGAACAAGTAACATTCGCTTCCAAGAACGTTGCGCTTTACCCTGCTGTAGCACTTCTAACGCGGGAGTTTTAATCAAGCCTAACAATGGTATACCGAGAGCAGGCACCGTAATCAAGACTGCTGAGATAAATGCCACCAAAAATGGTGTGACACCGTAACCAGGGAGTGGGTCGGGTAATAAGTCTTTGAGTGGAATGCGTAATAAATATTCCAGCCCGCTCCCTAACAATAGACCGACGACACTGGCACTAATGAGAAGGATTGTGACTTGAATAAATAACCACTTTTCAATCCATCGGCGGCTCGCACCAAGACTTTTCAACATCGCAATAGTTTGTGTCCGGCTGTTCACGTAATTTTGACAAGTAAGAACCAATGTTGTCGCCGCCATAATGATGACAATCGCTACGGTCAAAGACAGATACTGCGTCGTGCGTTCAAAAACCTCATTACTACGACTGGCAGTATCTTGCGTGCGCCAGCGATCGCTCGGAGAAAGCTGCGTATCATCTTGTAAGCTCTTTAGTATTTTATCATCGGCTTGTAAAAACAGACGGTATTGAACTCGGCTCCCAACTTGAATTGCTCCTGTTTTATCTACGTCACTTTGATGAATGTATGCAGAAGGCATTTGCCGAAATGGATTAAAGCTCAAGCCAGGTTCCATCAATACTGCGCCTGATACAGTAAACTCGGCATCGCCTATCGTGACACTGTCACCTGGCTTTACGTTTAGTTGAGTCATAATCCGCTCATCAAGCCAGAGTTGGTTCTCTTTAACGCGACCGGCCGGATTATTTTCGAGAACGAGCTCTCCCATTAAAGGGTAATTATCATCCACCGCCCTTACCGAAATAAGCTGCATACCATTATCGCTAAATGCCATAGTGGCAAATCGCGTCATCATCGAACGTTCAAGGCTTTCAGTCGAGGCTAACAACGTGTCCGGAATGGGATTAGCAGACACAAACACCGCATCTGCCGTTAATGCGTCCTTCCCTTGCTTGACGATCACCTGCTCCATTCGTTCTGCTAATGCAGAAAGCGCAAAGATACTCGCAATCACGAGAATAAGAGCAACGCTAATAGGCCAAAGGTTCCCCTGCCTTATTTCGCCGAAACTCCAACGTATCAAACTTTTATTCGGCGAGTGCTGTGTTGTACTGTTTTGTTCTGTGGATGTTGCTTCACTTGATGATACTGCAGACATTATATCTCCTCCTTAAGCTCACCCGCCTCCATACGATAGATACGGTCACATCGGCTTGCTAGATGACCATCGTGTGTTACTAAAATCAGAGTTGTCCCGTGCTGTTCATTAAGATCGAATAGCAGCTCAATCACTTTGTCTGCGGTTTGATGGTCAAGATTGCCGGTAGGCTCGTCTGCGAACAACAGCTCAGGCTGTGTCATAAATGCACGCGCTAGCGCAACTCGCTGTTGTTCACCACCAGATAACTGGCTTGGTAGATGGTCGACACGTTTTTCTAACCCAACAGCAGCTAACAATTCCGCTGCTCTTGCTTCATCTTCGGCTTCACCACGTAAAAGACAAGGAAGCGTGACATTACGTAATGCACTCAAACTCGGGATTAACAGGAAACTTTGGAAAACGAAACCTAAAGAGTCAGCCCGAATTTTCGCACGTGCTTCATCGTCCAGTTTTGATAATTCATGACCTAATAAAGTAATTTCGCCTGATGTCGGCGTATCAAGACCAGCTAGCAACGTCATCAATGTTGACTTACCTGCACCGGAAGTTCCGACGATGGCGATTTTTTCTCCTTTTCGGATGTCAACATTTACGTCTTTGAGGATTGTTAATTGTTCTTGATTAGTAGAGACTTGTTTAGAAACCAAATTGGCTTGAACAATAGGTGCATTAAGTACAGGTGTTTGCATGATTCGTATACTTTCCTTAGTTCTATTTTTTTGTTTTTCCGCTACTTCACATGCGAGCGAAAAGCTACTTGTCTTGGGTGATAGCTTGAGTGCAGGCTATCAGATGCCGATCGAAGAGAGTTGGCCTAGCTTACTCCCTGATGCGTTGTCAGAACATGGTCAAGATGTAACAGTTATTAATGCCAGCATTTCTGGCGATACAACCGGCAATGGCTTAGCACGGTTACCTCAGTTGCTAACTCAGCATAGCCCTGACATGGTACTTATTGAGTTAGGTGCCAACGATGGCCTAAGAGGCTTCCCTCCTAAACTTATTACGTCGAATCTTTCAAAAATGATTACCATGATAAAAGATTCTGGTGCGGACGTTGTCATGATGCAAATTCGGGTTCCACCTAATTATGGTAAGCGCTATAGCGATATGTTTTACGATATCTACCCTAAGCTTGCACAGCATCAACAAGTTGCCTTGATGCCATTCTTCTTAGAGCATGTTGTCACCAAACCAGAATGGATGATGGATGATGGCCTTCACCCAAAACCAGATGCACAACCTTGGATCGCTGATTTCGTTGCTCAAGAATTAATTAAACATCTCTAATTTTAATGGTCTAGCTCAATAAGTTTTACGTAACTTTACGTTAATCTATTTTCAATTCCACTCATCGAGGATAGATAACAACATGCGAATAGAACCGTTAATTCAAGGTGTTGTTGCTCGCTCTGCGCACCCCAAAGGGTGTCATGCATCTATTAAAGAGCAAATTGAATACGTAAAGCACGCCCCACAGATCAAAAAAGGCCCAAAACGGGTTTTGATTATTGGTGCCTCCTCTGGTTTCGGCCTAGCGGCACGAATAGCCCTAACGTTCGGTGGCGCTAACGCCGATACCATTGGCGTCTCATTTGAGCGTGGCCCTTCAGAGAAAGGGGTTGGGAGTGCGGGTTGGTATAACAACGTCTTTTTTAAGCAAGAAGCAAATCAAGCCGGGCGTACCGCAATAAATATTGTTGGCGATGCATTCTCTGGTTCGGTGCGCAATCAAGTGATTGAAGCCATTGAAACGTACTTTGAGGGTGAAGTTGACTTAGTCATCTATAGCTTGGCAACCGGTGTTCGACCTAAACCTGAATCTGATGAGTTTTGGCGCAGTGTCATTAAACCTATTGGTGAACCTGTCACTGGCGCTTCTATCATGCTGGAGAACGATAAGTGGATAGAAACCACCTTAACGCCTGCAACAGAAGAGGAAGCCAATGCCACCATTAAAGTAATGGGAGGCGAAGACTGGGAAAGCTGGATTGACACACTCATCAATAACGACTCTATCGCAAACGGCTGCAAAACCATCGCCTTTTCTTACATGGGCCCTGACATTACGCACCCAATTTATCTCGATGGTACGTTAGGTCGAGCGAAAATCGATTTACACCAAACCAGTCATTCATTAAACCTCAAACTCGCCAACTTTGACGGCGGTGCTTACGCAACCGTGTGTAAGGCGTTGGTGACGAAAGCCAGTGTATTCATCCCTGCGCTAAGTCCCTACCTGTTAGCGCTTTATAGAGTGATGAAGGAAAAAGGTACTCACGAACGCTGTATTGAACAAATGCAGCGGCTGTTTACTACGAAGTTATACGATCAAGAGAAAGTGCCAGTTGACGGCGAACGCTTGATTCGAATAGATGACTTGGAACTTGAACCGCAAGTTCAACAAGAAGTCCACGCTCTTTTAGAACAGATGAATGCTGAAAACTTTAAAGAGATTGGTGATTACCAAGGTTTTAAAGATGAGTTTATGAAGCTCAATGGCTTTAACTTTGAAGATGTCGACTATTCGCAAGACATTTCTATTGAATCGTTAATGTCGCTTAAGCCTTGATACTTGTTACCTGTTTCAAGGATGAGATATGTGACAACTATTCCTAGTCCTGAACACTTTTCAGGACTTTTTTTGTTTCGAGCCCTAGCCACCCTATACTTAATTAAAAAGCGAGAACAAAATAGAGCAGTCTGCATTTTTAATTCACAGGAAGTGAAACCACGTAAAGGATGACCTATATGGGGAGATTGCAAACATTAGACTACGAAATCCCTGAGTCTATGCGAAGAAGTTGGCAGGAAATCGTCAACTTACTGGCTCAAATAACACACGTACCCACCACATTAATTATGCGTATCCATCCGGATCGCATAGAAGTAAATACATCTAGCGAAACTCTAGGTAATCCTTATCGTACTGGCGATGCAGAGCTGCTTGGTAACGGTTTGTATTGCGAGCAAGTTATAGAACAGAAAGGCGAGCTTGTAATCCCCAATGCGCTTGAAGATGAAGAATGGCAAAATAACCCAGACATCAAACTAGGCATGATTTCTTATTGCGGCTTACCGCTATTCTGGCCAAATGGGGAGACATTTGGAACAATCTGTATGCTTGACTCTGAGAGAAACGAGTACAACGATAGTTACCGTCAGTTGCTTGAAACTTTCAAAGATTCAATCGAAGCACAGCTTTCAGTTGTGTACCAACAACATAAACTTCAGCGACTTAACACCGAGCTAAAGAGTCGAATTGAAAATCGTACCACGGATTTAGCCCAGTTAAGTTACTCCTTAACACAAGAAATTGATCGCCGTAAAGCCGCGGAAAAACAAGTGAGCTACCAAAAAACACATGATCAGGGGACTGGGTTTCTAAATCGCTCTGCACTTGAGAACATTGTCCAATACACCTTACAGTCCCTTGATAGTGATCAGCAATCGCTTGTGGTCATCAACATTGGTTTTAGTAACGCTCGCAGTATTCAGACCAGGCACGGGTTCGAGGTCTTTGACAACATTTTAAAAGAATTTCACTCCAGATTAACCAGACACGGTGCTAGCGGATTTATCACTGGTAGACCAAGTTCGAATGACATGGTTTTATTGATTTGGGGAGAGGATATTGAAGCTCGGTTAAATCAACTATTAGATGATATCACTAAAATTAGCGTAGATGGATTTGTCTTCAACAAAACAGAAATACATTTGCACACGTATATCGGTATAGTTCAAGCTTACAAAGATTGCAGCAATGCTAAGCGTATCCTTCAACATGCATGTTACGCGATGCTTCTATGTAAAGAATCCGGCGAACCTTTTAGTTATTTTAGAGAAAATCATTCGGCGGATCTCAATAGTCACAATGAACTGGAAAGTTACCTTTTACAAGCAGTGCGTAACGACGATTTAGTGTTGTACTTTCAACCTCAAGTAGACTCCAAAACACGTAAATGGATTGGCGCAGAAGCCTTGCTTCGCTGGAGACATCCAATACTTGGCGACGTTTCCAACGAAGCATTGATACATATGGCCGAACAAAACGGGCTTATCTTTGAAGTTGGCTCTTTTGTTCTGCGTACCGCGATAGACAAAGCGAAACAATGGTCTGAGTTAATCGATAACTTCAAAATTGCCGTCAACGTTTCTCCCATTCAATTACAAAACGTAAATTTTGCAGAACAAGTGCAACACCTACTCGACACTTTCCATTTGCCAGCACACTTTCTCGAACTCGAAGTAACCGAGAGCGCTCTAATTGCTGATGAAATAGTAGCACGCACAACGTTAAATAAGTTGCATAAACTAGGTGTGACATTGTCACTTGATGATTTTGGTACAGGATATGCTTCGTTCAGCTATTTAAAGAAATATCCGTTTGATGCCATCAAAATTGATAAAAGCTTCGTCCAGCAAATGGAAAAGTCAGATGATGATCGCGAGATCATTTGTTCAATCATACACATTGCAAAAAAACTGGAACTCCAAGTAGTGATCGAGGGCATTGAATCCCACCAACAAGAGCAGTTTCTTATTGGTGAGGGTTGTGATATCGGACAAGGTTTTCTTTATGGTAAACCTATGCCTTGTAATGAATTTGAGCAAAGTTTGTTTAATCAGCGCCTTTCTGGCGGGCAATACGCCTACTCTTCCTAAGCATTCTCTTTACTATGAGGGCGGTGGTTTCTATAATCGCCGCCCGCTTCTATTAAAAGGCCAATATCTTCATGGATCAGTTGACTGCCACGCTTAAGAAAATTGAAAAGCAGAACTACCGAGCTTATCAGCAAATCAAAGGTCAATACGACTTCACTGATTTCACTTTGTTTATCGATCATGTACAGGGTGACCCTTATGCATCGGCGTCACGTTTTCGTGCGACTCGCGCATGGTCTTTGACTGGTCTTGAGTGGCTAAGAGACGAGTCTCCTGCATTTCAAAGAGGTGCACGTGATTTTATTGCGCGTAGTTTTGAACAGTTTGCTAAACAAGAAAACTCAGTATCAATTTCACTGACAGGCCAAACTGTACTGGATAGCACCGCGGTGTTGTTTACTGAAGAAGGTATTGAACTGCGTTTTCGAGTTAACTTACCGGCTGAAGGTCGTTCAGTATTGGGGAAAAAAGCCAACAACATACTGACTTTCCACCTGCCTAAGTTTATCCGTCGAGCAACTTTAGAGCGTGAACTCGACAAAGCCGCTTTAATTAAGCACTGCCAAGTTGTTGAAGACCAAGATGCCCTGCGAGAACAGTTAGAGGCCAATAACTTAGTCGCGTTTGTCGCAAACGGCAGTATTCTTCCTCGAATTGCAGGTAATTGCGACCTTCCAATGAAAGAAGCCGTTGAGTTTAAAGCCCCTGAATCTCTACAAGTCACTTTACATGCGCCAAACAAGGGCCATGTCACAGGATTAGGAATTCCAAAAGGTATCACACTGATCGTAGGTGGCGGCTTCCACGGTAAATCTACCTTATTAAATGCAATAGAGCGTTCAATTTACGATCATATTCCAGGAGATGGCCGCGAATACATTGTTGCCGATAACAAGGCTATGAAGATTCGTGCCGAAGATGGCCGATGCGTACACCACTTGAACCTGTCGAACTACATCAACCATTTACCGATGGGTAAAGATACGGCGGACTTTTCTACTCAAGACGCATCAGGCTCAACGTCGCAAGCCGCTTGGCTTCAAGAGTCTATTGAAGCGGGTGCAAGCACATTATTGATTGATGAAGATACTTCTGCTACCAACTTCATGATTAGAGATGAGCGTATGCAGGCATTGGTGGCAAAAGGTGATGAGCCAATTACTCCTCTCGTCGACCGCATTGGTCAATTACGAGATGATCTTGATATCTCTACCATTATCGTTATGGGTGGGTCGGGCGACTACTTAGACGTTGCCGATACCGTCATTCAAATGCACGACTACCAAGCCGTTGATGTGACTGAAAAAGCGAAAGAAGTTATCGCTCAGCACCCTACTCAACGCCATAACGAGTCAGAAGAACGTTTACAGACCTTCCCACCTCGAGCACTGAACCGCGTTGCGTTGATGAATATTCTGACTGACGGCAAGTTCCGTGTGAATGCGAAAGGCAAAGAGTCACTTCGATTTGGTAAAGAGTTTACTGATCTTAGCGCTTTGGAACAGATAGAGTCAGCCGATGAAGTCAACACAATTGGCTGGTTATGGTTCCAAATTGCTCAACTTCCAGGTTGGTGTAATCATCCGGCGAAGGAGATTGAAGAAATGCTGTCTGGTGAGTGGCATGCCGCTCTTCCTAAACAAGGCGACTTAGCCAAACCACGCACACTAGACGTTATGGCTGCCCTCAACCGCATGCGAAAATCTCAGTTTAAGTCATCATGCTAGTTTTGATACGCTGACAGAGACAGTTCAATCAAAAGGCAGCTATAGTTAGCTGCCTTCCTTTATCTTTATTCTTAGCGAATCATTCGTTTCTCAGTACATTCCACGCTTCACAAAGAACTCTAAATCTTTCTGCATCGCCATTTTCTCGATCAGGATGCCAACGAAGCGCGAGTTTTCGCCATTGTTTTCTAATTTCCGCAGGCGTAGCGTCAGTGTTAAGTTCAAATAGTGACAGTGCCTTTGTCTTATCTACGCTGGCTACTGACGAACCACCGATGAACTTTTGATAAGTTGTCCAAAATTCATTCAACAGTCGACGCACTTCATCTTCGTCCGCTTCGTAATTGCGCCAATCTAAATAATACTCACGCAAAGGATCATGAATATCGATCTTATGCCTCAAAGCTTCCATCGAAGACATGAGCTGAATATCCATGGCTTCGACTTGAAGCCAGCTATCCGGATACAGAGTGTCTTGCAGTTGATATAATGCATTCATGATCAGGAAGTTTCTTTTGAATAAATCCTTATCGGGAGAGTCGTCCAGCTTTGAAATATAACCTTGTTCACCCAACGAGCTTGCCAAGGTGTGCACTTTCCAATTAGAGGGCTGTTTTCTCAGAATTTCTAACATTGGCCAAAGCAGCGGATTTTCTATTGCATGAGGCTCAATACTATTGACAGTACGTTGTCCTTCCATTCATCCTCTCTGACACGAGTTTAGGGCCCCATTCACGGCACAAAAAACATAGTTTCCACTTTGTAGCATAAATGCAAAAAGGCCGATAGTCATTCACCATCGGCCTTTGTAAGGAGATCACGTAAAGGTTAAATAACCCCTAGCTCACGTAAACGTTCCATAAGGTAGCTATGTGCAGTGTAGCGCTCAGATAACACCACTTCCGGCTTTGGATGCAGGAACAACGGTAATGAGATACGTGACTTTTCTTGACGGCCACCCGTAGGGTTGATTACACGGTGAGTCGTTGAAGGGAAATAACCACCTGACGCTTCTTGAAGCATATCACCAATGTTGATGATTAAGTTCCCGAAGTCACATGGTACATCGATCCAATCACCCTCTTTACTCTTTACTTGCAGTCCAGGTTCATTAGCAGCAGGCAAAACCGTTAACAGGTTAATGTCTTCATGCGCAGCAGCACGAATAGCGCCTGGCTCTTCTTCGCCTGTCATCGGTGGGTAGTGAAGCACGCGTAGTAATGTTTTGTCACTGTTATTGATCATTTCTGACAACGCGATAGAGAACTTCTCTTGAACGTCCTTAGGTGCGTACGCTTCAACCCAACCTAATAGCTCTTGAGCAAATGCATTGGCACGCTCGTAGTACTCTAAGATTTCAGCTTTAAGCTGCTCTGGGATCTGCCCCCAAGGGTAAACATGAAAGTACTCTTTGATGTCTTTCACTTTGTGCCCTTTCGCCACTTCAGACACAGAAGGTGGGAAGTAGCCATCTTGGGTGTCTACGTTAAAGTGAAAATCATTCTTTTGATCTGAACAGAAAAACTCATGCCAGTTTTTGTAAATTGACTCTACAAGCTCTTGTGGAATCGGGTGGTTTTTCAACACACCAAACCCCGTTTCTCGTAGAGAGGTAACGAACTGTTGAGCAGCATCGTCAGCAAGATAATCGACAGTTTCCAGTTTCATGGCTTTACTTCTTTTTTATTAGACTGAATCATGGATTCTATGGATGGGCATGTTGTAAATCAAACTTTAATGAAAAGTGCACGCGCAAACGTTTTAATGTTGAGCAGTTTGCCAATAAATCAACATTTTCAGTGATCAAAAAACCCATTAAAATATCAATTGCACACCGTTCAATTAAGTGCAATCATTAACACAATCTATGGAGTCCCACTGTAAGATAAATTGAAGGATCAAATAACTCTATGAAAAGCACCTCGACACTCTTAGGATTAACGATTTTTTATGCCATCGTGTTTTTATTTTCTGCGTTGGAACCTAACTCACGTGCAGTTTGGTTTGCGGAGATTATCCCGGCGATTGGTATTCTTGTTGCTATTTGGGCGATTTCGATTCGCTATCAGTTCAGTAATACGGCTTACTTTTTAATGTTCATCTGGCTCTGTTTGCACACTATCGGTGCGAAATATACGTTCTCCGAAGTGCCGTTTGACTGGTTTAACGACATGATTGGTTCAGAGCGAAATAATTTTGATCGCGTTGCGCACTTTTCAATTGGCCTTTACGCATATCCGATCGCTGAATACTTGATAAACAAAAAACGGTTCAACAAAGCGTTCTCTTGCTGGTTTGCTTTGTTTGCTATCATGTCACTTGCTGCTGGCTATGAGATTATCGAATGGTGGTATGCGGAGTTGGCTGGTGGCGATGAGGGAATTGCCTTTCTGGGCTCGCAAGGTGACATATGGGACGCCCAGAAAGATATGTTGTGCGATACCGTTGGTGCAGTGTTGTCGTTATTCTTAATGTCGGCTCAACGTCGATTCTCTCAACCATTCTAAATAAGGGTTAAACCCATCAACAATTGGAACCTGTACGATTTGAGCGACCTCGTATTCGTGCAGGTTTTCTATTTTCTCTTCCACCAATTCATAAAGTTCTCGACGAGTTTTGATCACCAGCAACCATTCGTTGTCAGTACAAATCTCCCCTTTCCACACATAGTGACTTTCAATAGGCATCGTTTGAATACACGCGGCTAATTGAGCATCTAGCAAACCTTTAATGATCTGATCTCGATTTTTTTCATTACTGGTTGTACTTAAAACCATGCAATAGTCATGTTTCATACTCATTTTCTAGCCCTTTATTATTTCATCGTCACTTTGCCGCCAATCATTTTGTAAGCGGGGGGTTCCTCTTACTAAAGTATCTCTTGCAAACTCTTGTCCGCAAGCGGGGCAAATACATGGGGTTTGTGTGAAATCGTCAACAATGCGCTCTTTGAAGCATTTAACCAGTGCGCCTTTCCCGCCTTTACGGTACTTAAATAGTTGAGTTTTACATTTAGAGCAAAAGATATCGACGGTTTTCGTCGGTTGTTTTTTATTCGGTTTCGCCATGGTTACTTTCTATATCCGGTTTGACCCATACATTATTAAAATCAAACCAACCTAAGGCATTACACTTTGCATTTTGTAACGCACCGCTGTGGTCTTTATTCACGCCTAGCCAGCAGTGAAACATAGGAATCACCTGACAGCTTTTTACTAACTGTCGTCCTAGCTCACGCGCAGGAAAGTCTGTGTGCATGCCGGCACGCCATTGATCGACAAGTTTAGCCCATTCACTAAAATCGTAACCTGAACTGAACTTCTCAATATCACTGTAATCCAGGAGCCAGCCCGCCAACGCGTCATTTCGGTTCGTTGCAATGCCCATAGCTTTCACCCAGATATCCACTTCCTCAGGCGCGGGCGGTTGAGAATCATAACGAATAAACTCAACCTCTATACCGTGCGGTTTTAAGAGTGTCTTGATGGCCTTGGCAACTACTGGAAACATCGGATGCTTTTTCTGATACGCTACGGAAATTACCTTATTAGCCTGTGGTACGCTGCCCGCTTCCGCTGGCCTGAGATCAATCCAACCGGGCTTAAGGCCAAAGGCTTGCAATACTCCCAGTTCCATCACTTTATCTTGTGGAACATGCGCGTAAATCTGGTGACTGTTGAGGGTTTGCGAGAGGAACTCTGCCCAACGTGGATCTTTTGCAATTCCGGTGTTTTTGTTTAGTAATAGGAATGTACAGCCAGGGTCCAGCTCGACTTCATCGGATGAACCTTGTTTATCCATCTTCGGCTTTGACAGGCTTGGATAAACCATTGAAGAATAGGCTTCATCGATTACCCACACCTCCACTTGGTCAAGTAAAGGGCGAAAACCAAAGTAGCCATCAAAAGCAGTCAAAATAAGACGCTTATCATCATTCATTTTAACTTGGAACGGCCCTGTCCCTATCGGTTGTCTATCGAAGCTTTCAGAACGCAAAGCACTCGGTAGCAAAATTTTTGCTTGCGACTCACTCAGAGCCAGAGGAAGGTAGCGATCAGGACGGACGAGCTCAATATCAACGGTCCACTCTTGTGGTGAAGACACCCGCTTTATGTGAGAAAACAAGTTCAAGCTATTTAACGCAAGCACACTTTCAAGAACACAACTAGTTGTTAACGGTTCACCGTTATGAAAGCGTACTCCACGACGAAGATAAAAACGCCAATGTGTATCAGAAATTGCTTCCCACGTGTGGGCTAAATCTGGTTGAAGTTGTTCATTTTCATCAAGGCGAGTGAGTCCGCTAAAAATTTGTCTGGCGATGTGCTGTTCAGAACGCCGCATCGGTTTCTGCGGGTTTAACATCGACAATGGTCGATAATAAGGCAAACGCACGACCTGCTCGCCCTGTCGATGTTGAAGCCCTAGATAACCTTGGATAACCTGCGTCAATCGTGCCGCATCGTTATCAAGCGCATCTAGAGCCTGACCGATTTTCCCTTCATCGAGATAACGCCTGGCGAGGTTTTCGCTGACGTCGCTTCGATTACGTTTAAAAACGAGTTTCGAAAGTTTTCCTCGACCCGCTGCCGGATGCCACTCAATCCAGCCCTCTTCTTCAAGTTTATTTAGAACAATACGAGCATTACGACGTGTACAAAACAACGCTTCGGTGATGTCTTCGAGCTGAACGTCCGTATCGTGACCGGAAAATTTTTCAAACAGTGTTTCGAACTGAACACGTAAACGAGGGCTACTCATAAAGAGGAAATTCTTATCTTGTTGTCGATAAGCTAAGTTTCCTCATTTTTACCAAAAAGTGCAAACATCACACTATAAATTATTGAATATCGATACCAATTTCTCGCGAAAGTTCGGCCAGTTGTTCCTCGTTGTCCAGCTTGATAGACCATTTGCACTCTGCTCCATGAGATAAAACAACGTTCGCTCCTCTACCCAGCAACTGAATTGCATCGGTTTGCGCTTGCAAGGTTACCATTGCACTGCCGGAGAGCTTAATCACTATTTCACGCTGGGTTGCAATGATTTTTCCTAATGAAAACTCAATCACCATCTTAGTTTATACCGACTTTGTTTTGTGTTGTTTCACAGCGATGGTCAAGCGACTGGTACACACTAAACGGCCTCGCTCATCAGTGATATCGATTTGCCACACTTGCGTTGAAATACCCAGATGAAGCGGTTTTGCCGTACCAATCACATGACCACTTCGCATGGCTCGCACATGGTTCGCGTTAATATCTAAACCGACGCAGTAGCTGCCCTCATCGACAGAGAAGTTTGCAGCCAATGAGCCTAATGTTTCTGCGAGCACGACTGATGCACCACCGTGAAGCATTCCTAAAGGTTGATGAGTAAAGCTGCATACGGGCATGGTTGCTGTAAGGGAGTCGTCAGTGAAATCTGTATATTTAATTTGTAGGTGCTCGATCAGGGTATTTTTTGACGTGGCATTCAGAATCTCTATGCTTACGGGCTTTTTCCATATACTCATTGTTTTACTCTTAGTTTCACAAACTGGTTTGTTAGGTTGTAACGATGTGCTAGGAAGCTAGCATAGACGCTACTTGGGCATAACTTCAAGACGTAACATCTCACCTTCTTTATTAATCAGATGAATAACTTGATCCATGCATCATGTTACTATTTGGGTATATACTATTGCTTCAAAACAAAAAATTAAATGGAGCCTGTTATGAAGGTATGGATGAAAGCCTCTGCTCTTTTAACTATCGCGGGTTTAACAGCGTGTAGCGCATCACCGACGGGTCGCAACCAGATCCTGATGTTTTCAGATCAGGAAATGTCATCGCTTGGCGCTAAATCTTTCGAACAAATGAAGAAAGATATCCCAATCAGCAAAGATCGCAAAACGAATGCCTACGTTCAATGCGTTGCCAAACACATCACTGACAGCATTCCCGCTCAATCTGGATTTAAAGACTGGGAAGTCGTTGTTTTTGATAGTGAACAAGTCAATGCGTTTGCTCTACCAGGTGGGAAGATCGGCGTGTATACCGGGCTTTTAGATGTCGCGAAAAACCAAGATCAGTTGGCAACAGTCATTGGTCACGAAGTCGCTCACGTCCTCGCTGACCACAGTAATGAACGTCTCTCACAAAGTCAGTTAGCAAATGCAGGGTTGTCTCTAGCAAACGTTGCCATTGGCGCTTCCGAGTACAAACAGTATCAACAAATGACGATGGCGGCACTTGGTGTCGGTGTTCAATACGGTGTTATCTTGCCATACGGTCGTACTCAGGAATCCGAGGCTGATATTGTCGGGCTGGAATTCATGGCAAAAGCAGGTTTCGACCCACGTCAAAGTGTCGATTTATGGAAAAATATGAGTGCTGCATCAGGTGGTTCTCAACCACCTGAATTCTTCTCAACCCACCCATCGCACAGTACGCGCATTAAAGATTTACAAGCAACCATAAATAAGCTGCCTGCGTATAACGCGAAAGCACCAAGATGTGGCTAATTCATTGCTACTTGCTACTATCGTCTACTACTTAAGCTTGCCAAATAAAAAAGCTCCCTAGGGAGCTTTTAATGATTCTAATCAAGTGCCCAATATCTGTAGCGGCAAACTTAACAAACTATCTCCGAGAGTGGCAAAATACCAGATGATAGAAACAAAACCTCCGACAGAGACCAAGTACCAAGCCAGTGAGAATAGCTGCCCATAACGGGTTAATGGCAATAAATGGCTTTGATGTCGAGCTCTCCATTCCATCACCACTTCCAACATTCCCATTAACAATAAAAACCCTAGCAACGTCAGACCGAAATAGTAACTGATAAAAATGCCTAATAAAGCGGTCGCAATACTGCCAACTAACCCGACCCAAGTATTCATTGAGAAGGTAATACTTTTGAGCACATGGCCACCATCTAATGGTAAAATAGGCAGCAGATTAAATAGGTTTAGCAAGGCGTTAAACACAGCAAGCCCAGCGAAGATCACCTCACCAGTCATCCAATAAAGCAAAGTAAAAACAATACTAAGTACTAAACCGAAAAATGGTCCCATGATTGAGATAACCACATCCTGCCAGCGCGTGTTTATCTTTTCGTCACTTAGCGCCAAACCACCTAGGAATGGAATCAAATAGATTCCTTTGGTCTTCATTCCAAAATACTTCATCGCTCTAATGTGACCATATTCATGGAAAACCAAACAAGCGATCAACGCTAGCGCGAACTCGATGGAAAATAGCCAAGAATATGCAGCGAGACTTGCAGACGCTAACGCCACTTTAATAACTTTCGCACTTTTAAGTGCTTTCATCCCAAGAGATACGAGGCCTATTACACTTAAACGCTTTTCGGATGGTGGCGTAACTTCTGGCACTTGGCGCTCGATGTCTTTTTCATTTCGACAACCTTCATTGATCAGCTCACCGTTAATTGTGACCTTGTAACTCAATTCAAACGGTTGCCATGTTAAAGAACACTCCAAATGACAGTTCAGGATTTCCTCACCCGCAGAGAGCTTAAACTGGTGTAGACAAGTCTCTGCGGTATTGTCACTGGCATCGATTTGAGACACCAACGTATTATCCCAATATAACTGCTGCCACCCAGCCATCGATCCTTCGAGCCTTAGCGAACGACCTAAAAATTCAACATTCAGTAATTCCAATGCGGTTCCTATTGCGTCTATTGAATAACTACATAGCGAGCGCGAATTATGCCTGTGAAGTGAAGAAACCGCAAAGCGAGCTATCTCTTGATTTGATCGTTATTTAACTATAAAGCTCGCAAAACAATTCTGGTCGTACCATTCTCTTCAAAAATATAACGATAATACATGCCCTTACAAGCCATCGTTTGACCTATGCATCATATTTAAAACGCAAAATACGCTCAAACTTTGACAAGTTATTAAACATACAATTAACATTACATTTACATCACCGTTGTATTTCGCGTATTAACAATTGGTGTAAGTACCACACAACAATTACAAGGACTTCGGTCCAGCATTATGACACCCTAGGAGGGTCAAGGATGAACAAGAAGCACTGCTCTCTGCTTACAATTTCAATATTGTTTGCGTGTAATGCCCACTCAGCGGGCTTCCAGGTAGCTGAACATTCGGCATCTGGTCTTGGTCGAGCATTTTCAGGTGAAGGGGCTGTCGCAGATAATGCCAGCGTCCTTGCCCGTAACCCTGCAGCAATGACACTTTTCAAAGAAGCTCAATTTTCGGGCGCGTTATCTATCATCGACCCTGAAGTCGATGTGTACGACACTGTAAACAATGAACACGCGAAAGATGTCGCTCCTTTACAGATCGTGCCAGCAGGTTATTACATCAGCCCTATCAATGATAACTGGGCTTGGGGTATCGGTATGTTCACAACATACGGTGTTGCTACCGACTATCCAAATGATATTTCCGCAGGTGATATGGCGGGTGACACTTCCCTACTTTCAGTAAACATCAACCCTAATGTCGCTTACCGTATCAACGAGTCTTTCAGTGTCGGTGGTGGTATCAACCTCGTATACGCTGAAGCAGAGCTGACTCGTCACAAAGGCGCACTCGCCGGTATTTTAGGTGGTAATAAGTCCGATAACCTTGTCGGCATGGAAGGCGAAACTTTCGCTTGGGGTTGGAATGTCGGCGCTTTATTTGAGCTAAATGAAAACAACCGTTTTGGCTTTGGCTACCGCTCTAAGGTTGATCTAGATTTTGATGACGGTGAGTTTAGTAGTTACGACTCTGGTCGAGCTTCATCACCAAAAGTTGATGGCCGTTTAAAAATCTCTCTCCCTTCAATTATCGAATTATCGGCTTTCCATCAACTGAATGAACAATGGGCTGTACATTACGGCTGGCAACAAACCGACTGGAGCACATTTAAAGAACTAAAAGCGACCAGTAACGAATGTAATGACGGAGTATGTTTCTTTAAACCTGAGAAATATGAAGACAACAATCGCTACTCCATTGGTGCAACTTACATACTTAATACAGACTGGACATTCCGTGCAGGCTTTGCGTACGACGAACAAGCAGGTGAAGCGACATTGAGTATCCCTGACAGTGACCGTTTTTGGTACAGCGCGGGCCTAACTTACGCAATGAGTGAGAATTTAACTTTCGATGCAGGCTTTGCACTTGTTAAGAGTAAATCAGGCTCTTTCACTGAGACAAATGCTCTGGGTGAAGAGATTAAGTTTGACTCAGAAGGTACTGCTTACATCAGCGCGGTACAGATGAACTACACCTTCAAATAATGGGATTACGGAGTAAACCAATGAAACACACGTTTAAATTATCAATGCTTTGTTCTGCAATCCTTCTTGCTGGTTGTGGTGATGATACCTCCAGCTCTGGTACTTCCGACAAAGTTCAATTTGAAGATGAAGTCCAAGCATTGCTTGATCGCGAAACATCCATCAGTTTTACGCTTCAAGGAGCGAACGCAGATGTACCGGCACCGTCTTACTTATTAATGGACACAAGCGATGGTACGCTTGGTCTGCCAACTGATGGCGATGATGCTTTAACCAACCCTAGAGCCTCAATGAACACGATGGATGGATGGTCAACGTCTATGCCAATCGTTCTTAACTTCAACGGCGACGGTTTTGCAACGGGCATGCTGTCGTCTGGTGTTAAAGTCATCAAGATTAACCAACGCTTAACCGAGTGGGACGGTAAATCTAACCCAATCGAAGAGGTACTCGTTCAGAATCAGGACTACGTAGTTCAAGCAAAAGGTAGCTCTCTATACATCCAGTTCTTGGCTGCACTTGATGAGTCAAGCGAGTACATTTTTGCGGTTACACAAGATGTTACTGACGTGAATGGTGAGCCAATTGGTACATCAGCAAGTTATGCGACTGGTAAATCGAAAGAAATCGTTTATGAAACTGGCGACCTTGCTTCTGTTCAAGCAGTCACTCAGGCGGTTGAAGGCATTTTTGGTCTAGCTCAAGTTAATCCTAACGACATCGTTTACTCCTCATGGTTCAGTACCCAGTCTGTAGGTGATACGTTAGCGGCAGTCAAAGGAGTAACCGCTACTGGTTTTTCTACTGGCGCAAACACACTAAATACCGTTTACAAAAATGACTCAAACGAAGGTTCAGTAGACTTATCAACGGTCTACACAATAACGCTCGGTGAAACCCAAGACTTTAGCACTGCGCTAGACTCTGACGATGACTTTAGTAAATACATTAGCGATCTAGACGCAGCTAAAACGGCAATTAAAGGCCTTTACATGCAATCAGGTGCCGATGTAAGCGTGACACAAGGTGTGGTAAGACTGCCTCATTACTTGGAAAAAGGCGCAAGCTGGAACATGCAACCAATGGTATCTGCGATGCCAAGCCTAGCGAAGCTAAGCGCAGCATTAGCGGATCCGAACGAGCAAGCAAACATGGTTCAGCAGCTATCAACAGGCGTTTTTGCAAATGATCCTGTTGATGTGACAAAGCTTGCTACAGATCCTACAGAGCAGCTAAAACTTGTTGGAGCTAAGCTTACTCTTACCGATGGTACCCAGCTTGATAGTGAGCGTATTATTACTCGCTACTCGCCTGTTCCCGTAGTGAAATCGGTTGAAGATGTCGAAGTACTGGTCTTCACACCTAAATCTGGCGTCGCGACAGACGTTGTGATTTATCAACACGGCATCACCTCAGCGAAAGAGAATGCGTACGCGTTCGCGTTCAATATGGTAAAAGCTGGTGTGGCAGTTATCGCTATTGACTTACCTATTCATGGTACGCGCAGCTTAGATGAACAACGTTCCGCAAATGCGAATGTACTGGCTTATCTAAATCTTTCCAACTTAGCCGTTGCGCGTGACAACCTACGTCAAAGTGTTCTGGATGTGTTAGGTTTGCGCGCTAGCTTGGTAGTATCTGCTCAAGGCGGTCTTTTAGCTGGAGGTCCTCTGCAAGGCTTCAACCCAATGACGGGTTCAAAAGTCAAAATGCTAGGTCATTCACTTGGCGGTATTGTAGCTACATCTGCCGTCGCAGCAGCAAACAATACATTGGGCAGCCCTTCTGCGGATGCGCTGTACACCTTTAGTTCTGCATCAGTACAGAACTCTGGTGGACAAATTGGTAATTTGTTACTGGGTTCAGACAATTACGGCCCTCAGATCAAACATAACCTCGCTTATGCAGCATCAAAAGACTATGCGAATTACGCTGATGCATCATGTGCGGATCTAGAAGATAAAACATGTTACGAAGCTTTTGAGGCTGCGGCAACGGAAGCTCAAGTAGCAGCGCTAGAAGCAGGTTTCTCACAATTTATCTATGCAGCACAGACTACACTAGACACTGTCGATCCGTTCACAAACGCTTCAGATTTAGTGGCATCTGGCTCGCTAACGATACCATTCTTTATGACAGAAGTGGATGGCGATAGCACAGTACCAAACAGCGTTCCAAATGCACCATTCGCGGGTACTGAACCGCTTGCTAATAAGCTAGGGTTGAAGACTGTGAACAGTACGGACACTACTGTGAATGCAACTGCGAGCTTTGTACAGTTTAATGCTACTGCATCGCACAGTACTTTTGCTTCGCCAAATGGCACTTTGTCTGATATTGATCATCATGTAGAGATGCAGATGGAAAACACTGACTTCTTAATGGATGACGCACTAACAGGTGTCACTAACACTTCAGTTTTGAAGTAATCGCAACACCCTTCCTACCAAAGCCCAGTTTCTACTGGGCTTTTTCATTTCAATTGTATTCAAACCCACTCATATTTCCTCTGCTATAGTTAAATCGATGTCTTTGCCTAACTCACTTGTTTAAAAGGAAAACTCTATGCGCGTATTGACTGTTATTGCCACTGTATTACTTCTTGCTGCATGCGGAAGTAGCCAATATCTGATGTCGACAAATGAAGGGAAAATTATTACCTCTTACGGTAAACCAGACCTGAACGAGGAAACGGGTATGTACGAGTATGAAGACATGGATGGTAAAGAAATGAGCATTTCAAAAGAGCAAATTGTCCAGATTGTCGAACGTTAACGACAGGCCCTCTGTAAATTAGAGGGCTATGTTCTAGCCACCCTCTCTCTACATTTACCTCTTTTAGGCTTGTAATCGTTGTAGAAATTGACACAACCAATTCATAAGCCAAAACAATTAATAGTGTCTTTTATACTTCCGTATTATTTATTTAGCGAATATTTTACATCTTCACCTTAATCAGGTTGGAGTATTGTAAAATCTAGTCTTTAATTCGCTAACACCCTTTTATTTCTCAGGATAAAGTGGATAATACCGCCACAAAATAACATTACTAAGGTGAGTCCTTATGTCTATTGAAGCTACTCTGCTTGCGCGCTGCGAGTCAAAATGTGAACTGTGTTCTTCTGAATCTCAACTAACTGCATACGCTGTCCCACCTCACGGTAATGTGACGGTTGATACTGCCATTATGGTTTGTGATAAGTGTCTGGGTGAGCTCGATGAGCCAAAAGACATTAACCACTGGCGTTGTCTAAACGAAAGTATGTGGAGCCAGGTTCCTGCTGTACAAGTGACTGCATGGCGCCAACTCACTCGCCTAAACACAGAAAGCTGGGCTCAAGATGCTCTTGACATGATGTACATGGAAGAAGAGCAAATGAACTGGGCAATGAAAGGGATGTCTGCTGACGATAAAACTGTTGACTGTAACGGCACTGAACTTAAGAAAGGTGACGATGTAACAGTAATTAAAGACCTACCAGTAAAAGGCACTAACCAAGTAATCAAACAAGGTACAGTGATTCGTGGCATTAGCCTTGGCGATGATCCAAAGCTAGTTTCGGGTAAGGCAAATGGTGGTCAGTCGATGTACGTGATCGCAGAATACTGCCGCAAGAAGTAATATCGCACTTCAGTCATGTCAAAACGGGGCACCAATGGTGCCCCGTTTTTCTATACAACACTTAATCTACTCTCATGTCTACCTCCTCTAGAGTGTTTCTTTTCTAGGGCGTAGGTTGAGTAGGCATGTTTTACAAATAAAAAAATACCGGCTCATAGGCCGGTATTTCTTACACTATTTCAATATTAACGGTACATACCGATGTCTTTTTGAATATGTGCTGACAAGTCTTCTGCGTAGTAACTGCGTGGCGCAGTGTTATCTACAAATAGAATGTCCAGTAAGTGAGCAATCAGTCCTTTGAAGTTAACCGCGTAGGTTTTCTTATCCATAGAGGTTGGTAAAGCTACATTTGTCATTTGCATTGCTTGTGCCATGATTGCCTCTCTTTAAAAGCAGTAGTCTGTTTAGTTGGTTGTATATTAGTCAGTTTCTTATTGTTTAAGAAATGACAAATTTTACCCATTCAAATTAGAATTTCTAATAAAACAAACTAATTACAAAACTCAAAAATACAAATGAATAATAACGGCATAAATAATCACAATTGCTGTAATTACATTGAATAACTGAACATTACCTGCATAATTGCCCCTTAAGCAACAACATATATTTAACAATATTTTTCGTTATTTCTTTTGATTTTAGTGCTTACTTTATATTTTTTGATTAGTAATATTAACGCTAGTTTGACGCTTCGCTTTATTTTTTAGGAGTGATGCCACCACTGCCGATGTCATCACAACAACTAAAAATGTGAGAGACCATGCTGTCGGAATCTCATATTCTGTTCCAACCAATAGCATTTTCACCCCGATAAACATCATGATTACTGATAATGCTGGTTTTAAGTACACAAACTTATCTAACATTGCTTGAAGAACAAAGTACAGCGATCGCAAACCCAATAATGCAAATACGTTCGCGGCTAAGACTAAAAATGGCTCTCGCGTTACCGCGAATATAGCTGGTATAGAATCCAATGCAAACATAACGTCCATTACTGCAATGACACCAACAGCGATCAGCATCGGTGTTGCCACCCACTTACCAGCTTGCTTTAAGATTAAGTGATTTCCTTGGTAGTCATCTGTAACTGGCAATACCTTTCGAATCAACTGCTCCGGATATGGATTAACCTCTTCTGCTTCGCCTTTGTCGCGAGCTAGCTTAACACCTGTCCAAATAAGGAAAGCAGCAAATAAGTACAATACCCAGTGATACTGTGCAAGTAACTGAGCACCAACCGCAATCATGACAGCGCGTAAAACTAGCGCACCTATCACCCCCCAAAGCAATGCTCTCGGACGCAAATGCTCCGGCACACTGTATTTTGCAAAGATGATGGCAAACACAAACAAGTTATCAACGCTTAACGACTTCTCTAGTAAGTAACCAGTTAAGAATGAAATCGTTGCTTTGTCGTTCGTATAAGCGCTATGTGGCGCGTAAAAGTCCCAGAATAAATAAATAGAACCTGCAAAAACAAAGGCAAGCAAGAACCAAAAAACACTCCAAACGATGGCTTTTTTCATCGTGATAGCGCCACCACGTGTTTGATAGATATCAAGCGTAACAAGAACAAGGGTAAATAAACCAAAAGCACCATACATCGCTAATGATTCTTGAAGAGGCACCGATTGGCTCAATTGGGTGGTATTTTCGATAAGAGACATATTTCCTCCCATGGCGGAAGGACTTCGTTTGGTGACCTTCCGCAGACAATAACAACCAACAGCCACATAACGATTATGTGCTGCTAGTCAATGAATGCGTTGGTCTCGTTGAAGTGTTGACGTGAATGAACCACGTAACACCTTTACTTACCGGATAAGCTGATGCTTAACGAGATGACGATAAGTAAACTTGCGCTAACTACTCCCCAAACGCCGACATAATAACGCCGAGCGTCAGGCTTTCCAACAAAAAAGCCTTGTCTTATCGAAATAAAATTCTTATCAAAAATCAGGAAGCACTATAAAAAGAAAGAAATGGATTCAACCACCTGAACTTTAGTAAACAGACAAAAAGCAGCAAATGGATCAAGACAAACTCTTCATTGGTTAGAGCCCTAACGGGGAAGATAGATACAAAAAAGGAGCATTACTGCTCCCTTTTGTAACATCCACATTCTTAGCAATTCAAAAGCCGCTTAGAGGCACAAAGTAGACCAGTGTTGACCAAATTGCGATCCAGGCAACCACGACTGCCGTATCTGCCCAATCTTTCTTCCACATACTGCCATCCTCATCAACCCATGTAGTAAGTGGAGAGCAGCAAAATCAATACCAGTATCTATTATCGACGTCGCTTTGTGTAAAGTTTGTGACTTTGATTCAAACAGTTTGGCTCATCGGTCAGGAGTTCAATAAAACAATCAGCCATGGACAAACTGGTCACACGTCCTTCTCCTTTCATCTCCTGCAATGCGTCGTACCCCTCTTTCCCTTTCATCGTATAGGCAGAAGAAGTCCCTCGATACCAAACATCATCTTGAACACCAACCCATTGTTTGCCATCAAAAATCACTAATGATTGAACTCTTTCACCTTTTGGGGCATCTGCGTGGTACTCGAAGTTTAAATTGTAAGTGTACGGATAACTGCCAGATCCAGTGCCTTCTACGCCATTGTTGAGTGCATTATTTATCGCGCCTTCAAGTGCACGGCGAATAGCGCTGCCTTTTACATCGTAAAAGCCGATAGGAACGGCAAAAGGCAACAGCCGTCCGGCAATGTCTGCCACTGTAATGTTGCCAGGGTTCAAAGAGGTTCGCACGCCACCCGCATTATGAATTGCAAATTGAACGTCATATCCACGTTTGTTTAAACAGTGCAGAAATGATCGGGCAACGGAGGAAGCCAACTCACTCTCACCAAATTCATCGGGAATTCTCACATGACGCTTTTTGGTGTCAACACTAGCAATGACTTGTGACTGTAACTGCCTGACCTGAGGAATATATTTATCGCTCAGGATCGCTTGAGTTTCCGGGTGTTTCTTACAAACCACGACATTCGGTTGACCATGGATGAAGTCGCACGCGGTTTCGAATACACCTTGGTCGAGCTGTTGGTTTAGCGTCGAGTCCCAAAAAATACGTCGACCAAGCAACAGTTCATTTTGTCCACTCAACATCGTTGCTTTACCGTGTTCATCAAACTCAATGACGCAGTGCCCCATTGTCAAAGCATGGAAACCCGCTTGCACCACATAGGTATCATTAATTTTGATACCGTAGGGATCGTCTTGTCCTAACCCTATTGATGAAAAATCACCTTGCAACCGGTGGCTGTGTCCACCAACAATTATACCAATACCTGCGACTTGCTCAGCTAACTCTAAATCACCTTCATAACCTAAGTGGCTCAGAAGAATAATATTTTTTATACCTGATGAATGGATTTGTTTTACGGTCGCCTTGGCGGTTTCAATTGCTGAGTGAAAAGGCGTGTCTGCATCAGGGTTTGCGATGTCGCTCATTTTATCTATGGATAATCCGAAAATCGCGACCCGCTCACCATGGAATTCTTTAACAATGTATTGAGCGCTCTGTGTATCCGGTTGGTAACTATATACATCCTTGCAATCACTGATACGGTGAGGTTTTTTAAGTGATTCATTGGATAAATCCCAGTTGCCAGCAAGCAATGGGAACTGAGTACGTTGGCAAAACAATGCAACTGGCTCATTCCCCATATCTAATTCATGATTGCCTAACGCCATTGCATCAATCTTTAATGCGTTCAATAAGTCGGCATTGGCTTTGCCTTTAAATAGTGAGAAATACAGCGTGCCTTGGAAGCAATCTCCGGCATGGAGGAACAACATCCCGTGACCTTGGCGCTGAGCATCATCTCTTAACTGCTCGACTCGGGTTGCGATACGAGAAAAGCCGCCAGCACTGACATAAGGCTCTAGCGTGAGTTCATTGTTTATCTTAAGCTTTAACTGTAATGACGTTGGTTCAAAGTAGGAATGTGTGTCATTGATGTGTGCCAGTTTGATTCTCACTGGCTTATGATTGTTATTCATCTTCATCTTCTCTTTTTTCATTCCTTATAATAATAAGAAGTGAATCATGACAGAATCATGAATTTTATGAAACTGCGATTTAGGATTTCATGTTTAAGTGATCACGATGCTGTCCCCCCAGCTTTGAAAGCAAGCCTCGCTTGTAACGGTCTCTATTCAGTAAGAGGCTCTCGTAATTTTGTGAACTGAGCTTAACTCAAAAATTCCGAATTCATATATGCTTAGGAGTAGCAAAATAACTCTCGATAATTCAAATAATTGCAAGGAGGATTGAGATGAGACTAGAACGCATCGAAATCTCCGGGTTTAGAGGCATCAAACGCCTTTCACTCTCTTTTGACGAACTCACCACGCTCATCGGTGAAAACACGTGGGGCAAATCATCATTGCTCGATGCCCTTTCCATCGCACTACCTGCCAATGGCTCATTGTATCAATTCAAACTGAAAGATTTTCACGTTGACTACTCAATTTCTCATCCACAAACACAACACTTACAGATCATTGTTTGTTTTAAAGCACAGGATAAAAACGAAGTAAAAGCGGGACGCTACAGACGCATAAAGCCTACATGGTGCACCAACGAAGATGGTGAGCAAGTCATTTACTATCGTATTAGTGCGTCTCGCGATGAGCACGGCATTAATACAAAGTACGCGTTTTTGGATCATAACGGCAAACCCAAAAAACTTCACCACTCAGAGAAACTCGCTATTGAGTTAATGACACTTCATCCTGTAATCCGACTACGTGACTCCCGACGCTTCCCAGATTTAAACCATGTCAACGGCGATGGTAAAAATGCTCGGATTGAAAAACGAATCAACAACACCTGTCGACGCTTATTGGCTATGCCTGGCCATGTGAATAAAGGTGAGATTCGTAGTAGCCTCGACTCAATGCAAACGCTTGTTGAACACTATTTTGCATTCAGAAGTGTCAGTAAAGGTAACCCACGCAAACCTCGTGATGGTCTTTTCTATACAAGCCCTTCCTCTGATAAAGGTTTGAGTCAGTTCTTGAAAGAAACCAATGACAAACAAAGCCGCTTGCTCTTAATGGGGTTACTCAATGCCTATCTTCAAGCTAAAGGCCCCACCGATTTAAGGCGCTGTGCGAGACCAATACTGATCATTGAAGATCCAGAAGGTCGACTGCATCCAACTCATCTAGCGAGAGCGTGGTCCTTATTGCAATTGTTGCCAATGCAAAAGATATTAACCACCAACAGTGGCACGTTACTCGGTTCTGTTCCACTGTATTCAATTCGACGTTTAATTCGGCTATCAGACAGAACCATCGCTAAGAGTTTAAACTCAACAAAGTTTGGTCGAGACGAGTTGCGCCGAATTGGTTTCCATATTCGTTTTCATCGTTCAGGAGCATTATTTGCGCGGTGCTGGTTACTTGTTGAAGGCGAAACCGAAGTTTGGCTTTTTCATGAACTGGCTCGTCAATGCGGGTATGACTTGGCTGCCGAAGGGGTTCAAATCGTTGAGTTTGCTCAATCAGGTCTAAAATCACTCATCAAAGTAGCAAAAGAGTTTGGTATTGATTGGCATGTCGTTACCGATGGCGACCCAGCAGGGAAAAAGTACGCGCATGCAGTACGAGCACAGCTCGACCATGATCAGGAAAGGCATCGACTTACGGAATTACCCGACCGAGACATCGAGCGCTTTCTGTACAACAATGGTTTTGAACTTTTCTTTAAGGACATCATCAAAGTTCCTCATGACCACCCTATCCCTGCTAAAAAAGTCGTAAATCGTGTTTTGAAAAAACATGCAAAACCGGACTTAGCTTTGGCTATTGTTTCTCATTGTGAAGAGAAAGGCATGGAGTGTATTCCTGTTCTTCTGCGCTGGACACTTAAACGCGTTGTTACCATGGCCAACGGCAATACATGAGTTAGGCGTATTTTACACTCAGCGTATTGTCTTGTAATACAAAAAAAGCACACCAATTTGGTGTGCTTGTATCAAACATCATTAATTTTGATTAAGGGTATTGAGAGGGATAAAACTCAATACACAGTGGATACCAATAAGATCGGGGGTTCACTACTGTGCTTGCTCAGCAAGCGAAGAAGAAGTAGCGGTTGATTTCGTATGCAACCATAGCCCTGTCGCTTTCATTAGATAGCCAAACACACCACCTAGCAACAACGATGGAATGACTAGTTGCCAGTTTCCGTCAGCCGCAAATGTTGCGCATGAACCAATAAAAGTACCAGGGATGTACGCGAGCCAAGCCTGTTTAGCTTGAATACACATGAAGAATGCCACAATAGCGGTAATCACATAGCCAATAATTTCCAACCCCACGTAAGTGGAACCGTGAATAATTACCATTGCCCAGAATACGCCTGTCATATTGGTGATTAAGCTGATACCTAGTCCTTTCAATCCGCTCGTTGGCGCTGCAAAGTAGCTCGTGCAACCTAAAAAACCAGCCCAAGAAAGCAAACCTAAAGAGATGGCGATCCAACCCCATACGCCAGATAAAATTCCAGTAGTGATAGAAATAGCTAAAAGTGTCGTCATGGTAGTCATACCTGCTCGGCTATTATCGTACCTATATGGTTCAATAACTGCCTTCATACATTGAAATCAAGGACACATGTTAGATACATCAGCTCAGCTTATCGGTGATATTGATCACAATAAGATATTATTATTTTCACAATTTACATTAAAAGTTTGACGCAACCGATAAATCAACAGATTTAGGGAATAAACCCAACTCATCTCGTAGGCATGTTTAATCAACCTTTAAAGAACTGAAGGCTTCCCCTTCATCATTCGCAGTCCCTCTCTTTTAATGCAGTCGACTAATGGGTTTTCTGCCATATCTGAGCGCCATATAAATGAAAGCGTCCTTTCCATTTTTAACTCAGGTACATTTAATGCCACAAGATGACCTGCTTCTATATATCGCTCTACATCTAAATACGGTAAGCAAGTAAGGTACTGACCATTAGCAACTAAACTACGTAACACCGGAACGTGTTCGTACTCGCGCCACACATCCAAATCTTCAATAAGGTGGTGAATAGAACTATCAAATGTTTTTCGTGTGCCAGAGCCATGCTCTCTTAGTACCCACTTCGCTTGCTCTAACTGCGCAAGGCTAACAGACTGATTACGCGCAAAAGGATGATGAGAAGCTGCGACAACAGTAAGATGATCACGACACCATACTTCTTGGTGTAAACGGTTATCATCACAGCGCCCTTCAATAATCCCTAAGTCATACTTGTAATCTAATACCCCATCAATCACCCCTTTTGTACTTTGTACACCGAGAGAAATACGCATTTCTGGAAAGTCATTATCAATGATACTGATAAGGTCGGGAACTAAGTGCTCTGCTGGGGTTTGACTCGCTCCCATACGAATCTCACCACTCAATAAATGTTGCTCATAGAAGCCCATTTCAATCTGCAATGCATCTTGTAGCAAGCGTTTTGCTTTTGGTCGTAACCACATCCCCCAATGGGTTAACGCCATTTGCTTGCCTTGCCTCTCAAACAACGGCCTGCCAAGCATCTTCTCTAATTGCGCAAGCGACATGCTCGTCGCTGATTGTGTCAAAGCCAATTTTTCTGCGGCTTGGCTTACACTGCCGGTATCTGCAACTGCGTCGAAAACCGCTAATTGCTTAAGTGAGTAGCGCAAAGTGTCCTCCATTATTAGTGGGTATTTCCCAATTCCCACAATTGTTAAAGCATGCCCCAATAAGCAATAGAGTTCATTTTACCTAGCCCCGTAAAGTTATCAATTAATTTGATGAGGTTTCTAAATATTATCAATTTTACCTTACTAACCGTTCTCCCTATTCTGAGTACGCGGTTCGGGAACACCGCAAGCCTCAATGGTTTTGAAACCGAAGTCATTGAGGCTCTTAATAAAAACAACAATTTCATTTTTGAGTTAATAACCAAGGATTTTTTATGCGATTACAAATTAAGGAGTCAATATGGCGGTGACCAGTTCTCAAAATCACCAGTATTTTTCTCCAAAAGAGATGATGGTTGAAGCGGAAAAATTTGCGTTAAGTAAGGCAAACAAAACCAGCAGTATGACATTAAGCCTCGCCATTATGGCCGGCGCGTTCATCGGGTTAGCATTCTTGTTTTACATCACGGTGACCACCGGTAGTACGGGCGCTGGTTGGGGCTTGAGCCGCCTAGCTGGTGGACTCGCATTTAGCATGGGATTGATCCTCATAGTGATCTGCGGTGGTGAATTATTTACCAGCTCCGTCCTATCCAGTATTTCTTGGGCCAATAAGCAAATATCGTTCGGTAAGATGCTTTCGATCTGGGGCAAAGTTTACGTTGGTAACTTTATTGGTGCGATGTTCCTACTTGCGCTGGTTACTGCTGCTGGTCTTTATCAGATGGATGGCGGTCAATGGGGATTAAATGCGCTTAACATCGCACAACACAAACTTCACCACACTCTCATTCAAGCGTTTGCACTCGGTATTCTCTGTAACCTGTTGGTCTGCCTAGCGATTTGGCTGACATTTAGTTCTGCAAATGCAATGACAAAAGCAGCAATGACAATTTTGCCTGTGGCAATGTTTGTCAGCAGCGGTTTTGAGCACTGTGTTGCGAACATGTTTATGGTTCCACTTGGTATTGTTATCGCGAATTTTGCACCTGAATCTTTTTGGGCATCTGTCGGTGTGCCCGCGTCACAATACACAGACCTAAACATTAGCCACTTTATTACCGCTAACTTAATTCCTGTCACGCTTGGCAACATCGTCGGCGGAGCGGTATTAGTTGGCCTTTCAAACTGGTGTATTTTTCGCCGACCAGAACTAAAAGCAGCGAATATTTCTTCTATCACTACAACTACAACACTGTCGTCAGTTAAGGATTTCACCATGAAAAATGCCTCTTTTGTTAAAGACATTATGAACCAAAAACCAGTCACCATTCGTGCAGAAACGCCAATTGCAGCCGCGCTGGATGTGTTACTTGATAACAACGTAACTAGCGCACCTGTTGTAGACGTACAAAATCGATTAGTTGGCTTCTTCTCTGCTCACGATGTGATGGTAGAACTATGGTGTGAGGACTACATTCCGGTGAAAGACCAAAAAGTCGTCGACATCATGAGCCGAGATGTGGTCGCAATTGACGCTGGTGATCGCCTCGTTGATGTTGTGGAATTCCTATGTATCGATAAAGAGCAGTTGTACCCAGCGAGCAGTATGGGTATTGCCACTCGCTTGACGTCTTTGTCTCTCGAAGAACGCGCTAAAAGTATCAAAGTAAGTAAGCCACAAGTGCTTCCTGTGCTTGAAAAGGGGCAGATGGTCGGGGTGGTTACTCGTACTGAAGTATTAAAAGCACTACGCCCGATTTTTGGTGAGCGTTTAAACCTAGTGGAAAAAAGCGAGTTAGAAACAGCGTAATTCGCTAAACATTTACAACGTCTATTGGCTTTCAATCGCTATCACTGACGGGTTTATCGATGTTAGTGATGTGATTAAGATAATAAAAAAGCGCTCTCAAGTGAAGGAGCGCTTTTAGTGTATCTAAAAGGAACTAATTACTTCTTAATACCTTCGATATGAAGTTCCATATCGACGTAGCTTGAAGCACCCATTACTGGGATGTCAAAGTCAGCAAGCTCTAGGCGAGTGTTGCCAACAAAGCCAGCGCGCTCGCCGCCCCATGGGTCACTACCAGCACCAACGAATTCAGCCTCAATAGTAATAGGCTTAGTAACACCGTGTAGCGTTAGATCACCAGTTACATCTAGTTTGCCATTGCCTTTATCAACCACTTTTGTGCTAGTAAAGGTTGCTTCACTGTATTTGCCAGCATCGATGAAGTCACCACTACGAATGTGTTTGTCACGTTCAGCATGGTTTGAATCTAGGCTGGTTGTATCAACAACAACATTTACTTTTGAGTCAGCAATGTTGTTTTCATCAAAAGAAAAGTCACCAGAAAATGTATTGAAACGACCTTTGATGAAACTGTAACCCAAGTGGCTAACTTTAAAGTTGATTGAAGCGTGAGCACCTTTGGTATCGATGACATAATCTGCAGCTTGCGCACCAAATGGCAGTGCCATAGCGATAGCTAATCCTGTAGCGAAAAGTGACTTTTTCATTTTGAAGCTCCTAACATTTTTCTTAATGTGTTGTCTTTATCGATAAAGTGGTGTTTTAGTGCAGCAATAGCATGTAAGCCTGCAATCAGGATGACTGCCCAAGCTGCATAGAAGTGAATCTCACCTGCAATATCTGATTGGCCTGGGAATAACTCTCCCGCTCCTGGCACGGTGAACCAATTAAACACTTCGATGCCGCGTCCATCAGACGTTGAAATGAGGTAACCTGAAACAAAGATGGTGACCAATAGTAGGTACATGACACCATGCGCTGCTTTAGCAGCAAGCACTTCGTAACGTTTGCCTTCTACCTTTGGTGACGCCGTCACATGTTTCCATACTATGCGTACCAAAGTTAAAATAGCGAGTAAAATACCGACAGAGCGATGGTAATGCGGCGCAGTTCGATACCATTCGCTGTAATAGCTAAGGTCGACCATCCACAAACCCACTGCAAATAGACCAATAATGCACAGCGCTGATAACCAATGCATCACGCGTGCAGTAAGGTTGTAATTCTTTACCAGTGTATCCATCTCAAGTTCCTAGATATATTCCTAAGTTAATGCTGAGCAAGAAACACTACATTAACCTATTTACGTCATATGAAACAGATTATTTACCATCATTTACATCCAGCCAATGGTACCGTATCTATCAAGTTGTTCGAATTTTTTGAAGGAACTTTAAATCGTTTGTAAAACTGAAACTTACAGCTTAATTTCTTGTTCTATCTCATACAGCTCTTCGGAAACTTCTAACATTCTGCGTTCAACCAGTAACTTAGCATCTTCAACACCCTTGTTATAATAAATTGGTCCTAGTTTTTCTGTAATAAAATCAATTAGAAACTCACTATCGAACTGGCCAATTTCAACATCTAGCTCGTCTTGCATGTAATCTTGAATGGCGGTGGCCAACGCCTCTTTTTGTGCGCGTTCTAGCTTTATCATTTTTTCCCTTTCAAATTTTTGTTCAACTTCTGCTTCTTTCGTGTTGCTCTATTAAAGATTAAACACGGTCATTTGTGAGAAATTTGGTGTTTAGATCAAGAAGTTGCCGAAGTAAATTAGTCTATTCTCAAAAGACTATGCTAACCTTTTGCAGTTCGTTTTGTAATTATTAAGGGATATTCTTTGCTACTCGACCTAGTTATTCAAAGTGTTAATGATTTTCAAGACGACTGTCTTAAGCTGTGTGAAAAGCATTACCCTGCGGTGCATAACCAAGGCATGAGTGAGCATCATCTTGGTCTCGCGTTTTCAAGAAGGATGGAACATACTTTTCGTCACTTTGGATACAACTGCGTGATAAAGCCAATCGAAGTGTTGGATTCTCCAGACCTTCCCCATCACTATCGAATTTCATCCGACATCGGCACTGTCTGGGTTCTGAGTCACCATATGGTCAGTGCCGGAAAATCTTGCCGGGAAAACTTACTCTCATCAATTACGGAATGGCAGAGTGAATATGGCTATGCCTTACAGCCTAATGACCTACTCTTTTTAGTTTGTGATCATTGGATAAGTCGCAGCAAAACGAGCCGAGAATTGCTTCATTGGTGGATGGGGGAACTACCCGATCAGATCAACGAATACACAGAACAAGGAATCACACTGTACACCAGCGAGTCGCAACTCACGCAATCGTTGGACACTCGATTCGGTATTAGCCCTTGTTACATTAAGTTTGGGCATCCTTTACGGCGTTCGAACAAACAGCAGTTAGTCAGAAAATATTTGCAGTTGTATGCCGTACTGCAATGGTAGCATCAAATTGAAGTGCTGAGATTATCAATTATTTCATCAATTTGTTTGATATCACTCGACAAAACTACCCATCCATTACCATCGTTCTTGCTTGAGTTAATGAGCACACTTAGATTCATTGCCAATGAAATAGAAAAATTAGCGCGATAACGCTGATGTTGAGACATTGATTTAGGTTGTGGTAACAATGATGAGCATCTCGCAACTACTTAGTTGCATCCGGAAAGAAGCCGACGGGCAGTATATTGCGAAATACGCGAACTTCACTCTCCGCAGTGTCTTTCAACCCATATATAAGAACGATATTTCCATCGTTGGCCTTGAAGCACTGGTAAGAATTAGCAATGCCAATGGCACCATGGTTAGGCCAGATCAGTTTTTCCAATCCAAAGCGACTCCCACTCAAGATTTGCTCAATGTTGAACGCTTAAGTCGCCTAATCCATATCAAAAATTTCTCTCAGTCTCGCTTTCACACAAAACAATTGTTTCTCAATGTATTACCGGTAGCGGCAGAGATACTAGTCAAAGACATCACTTATAACCGACTGCTAAAACAAACCATTTATGAATCGCATTTGATGAATGAACAAATCGTCATGGAGTTACTTGAATTGAAGGTGGAGGATGAACTCTCTTTGTCTCAAGCTGCTCGGGAGTTAAGTCTTGAAGGATTTAAATTAGCGATTGACGATTATGGCGTCAATGCATCGACAACTGAGCGAGTGAGAAGCGTTTGCCCAGATATAATCAAGATGGATCGCTCTTTATTGCTAAGGTATGAAAACGGTGATTTTAAAGCGCTTAACGATGCATTATCACTCGCAAAAGCGTTATGCTCTAAAACCGTTATCGAAGGAATTGAAACCGAGCATCAACTTCGCTTAATGAAAAAGCTCGGTTTCGATATGTATCAAGGGTACCTACTTGCTATCCCCCAAACGTTAGACGTCTATGAAGAGGCAAAAACAGCCTGACTATGTAAGAACAAAAGTTTGCGCGGTTTAGCGAGAGCTACGTGATTTACCACGATTCTTATGAATCGCCAATTTTGCTTTTAGCTTACGCTTCTCAGATGAACGACTACGACGACGCCCATTTTGTTCAGGCTCAACTTCTTCTACAAGACTTGGTTCGAAACCTGCCAGCCATTCTTGGGGTAAGCGTTGATCAAGCAGATTCTCGATAGCTTGCAACAAGTACTCCTCATCTCTACTCATCAGAGAAACCGCCAAACCTGACTTTCCAGCTCTTCCAGTGCGGCCAATTCGATGGACATAATCTTCTGCTTTGAATGGCATATCAAAGTTCACGACTTGTTCTAGCTCTTGAATATCTAACCCTCGTGCTGCCACATCGGTTGCAATCAAAGCACGTACCTTACCTTGTTTAAATTCATCCAAAGCTCTTTGGCGGGCACCCTGTGATTTATCACCGTTGATAGAAACCGCTTTGATGCCATCTAACTTGAGCTCTTTCGCTAACTCATCACTGCCTTGCTTCGTTTTTGTAAATACAAGCACTTGCTGCCAATTCCGCGAGCCAATTAAGTACGCTAGCAATTCACGTTTCCGTTTTTTATCCACTGGATAAACCATTTGTGTTACCGTTTCAGCAGTCGTATTTGCTGGTGAAACTTCGACTTCAACTGGCGATTCCATGAGTTTATACGCAATAGTTTTGATTCGCTTCTCAAATGTCGCAGAGAACAATAGGATCTGTTTCTCAGCAGGCAAACGTCGGAAGATGCGCTGCAAGTCAGGCCAAAATCCCATATCTAACATACGGTCGGCTTCGTCTAACACGAGCATACCGGTTTTAGAGATGTTTACGTTACCATTAAACAGGTGATCCAAAAGGCGGCCTGGCGTGGCAATCAAAATATCAGCACCCTCTTCTAACTTTCTCTTTTGTACGCCAATGCTTGTACCACCATAAACACACACGATGCGAAGTTCTGTTTCTGCCGAGTACTGATTCAAATTATCAAATACCTGCTGTGCAAGCTCGCGTGTTGGAACCAAAATCAATGCTCGAGGTGTGCCATTAAGTTTCTTTTGCTGAACGGTTTGTATGATAGGTAAACCAAACGCAGCCGTTTTTCCCGTACCAGTTTGTGCAGCAGCAAGTAAGTTTTTTCCTGCAAGGACGTGTGGAATTGACTTTTCTTGCACTGGTGTTGGCGTCACGATATTTAGATTGCCTAGCGTCTCGATTAGCTTTTGTTCGATGCCTAAATCAGCAAAATTAACAGACATGTGTAACCTCATTATTTTTGGAGCGCAGAGTTTACCAGAGCCCCTAAAGCCATACTACTTTTCTATCTCATTGAGTTGAGTCATTAAGCTGTTGCTGAAAATCATACGACTGGCGCAAAACATCTCGATAAAGTGACGAGAACTTCTCTTCTAATTCGGTGTAATCACTTTCAATCACTTTAAATGTTGTGGTTAAGTCTGCCATTCTAGGACTTCTTTGCGACATCCGATGTAGTGCAAATTCTATATTGTCTAGATCTTGATAGGATTGAAGCCATCGGCCATGCCACATTCTGCTGTGGAGCACCAAAAAACGTGGCGGCAAATGTTCATGAACCTCTCGATTTACTCTCTCGTATGCCGTTTTTACAAAGTGTTCGAGAGACACGGAATGAAAGTCGTTCCAGTGTTTTGCGAGGCAATGATCCCAAAACATATCTAAAGCGATAGGTGCAAAACGTCTCGCAACACCAGTGAAATGAGGCTTACATTCGTTGACGATTGGATGATGGTCAGTAATACGGTCAACAAATCTATGTAATCTGATGCCATTTGAGATATCGCGATCATACAGCTTGCTTGGATCTCCTTTTACGAAGTCTCCAAGCAAGTTTCCCAATAAATGGCTGTTACTGTGTTCTGCGATATGCAGGTGGGCTAGAAAGTTCATTCGACGCCAGTTTTGGCCTCTAGGGCTTGGTGTGACATGAACCTAGTATAACGTCAATTACGACGAGATGAGAGTGTTCCGCTATTCGGCTTCGTTGTCTGAGCCAACGTATTCCGACAAGATAATGCCAATTTCAAGCGCATCTAGCAGCTCTAGGCTCTCATCGTTTTGGTATTGGTCGCTCATTGTGACCTCCTTTATTTTAAGCTCTCTTGCTTTTACTTGCTGACGGCCTGACTCTTGCCATATCCACATCAGCAACTCCTTTTTATAGTCTTTATATGACACATTCATGACAGCGAGAAGTAAAGATTTAAAAACCTATGAGCATAATCAAAAGTAAACGATTGCAATTAAGTTTCATATCCGCTTAACACTTTAGAGAAATGACTCTTTTATCAACATTCATGTCAATTTAAAGATATAACATACTGTTATAGGCGTCCTTAGATCTCATTTCTTAAACTAAATTTAGTATTCGTTACATATTTTGCTGATTAACTTCGCATATTTTGTTTCGATATAGCAATAGATTTGGTCAATATCTTTTATCTCTAATGGAGCTTTAAATGAGAGAAGTTGAGTTTAGAACGATAGACAGGCTGTTTATCAAGATGTCTATCAACGACAAAATGTGGGTGATATTCCTACTGTTTTTAGTAGCCCTCACTTCAGTGGCTGGAAGCCGCTACTTCAATGAAATACAACAATTTGAGCAGCAAGCCATCTCGGCGAGCGAAGCGAAGCTTTCTGGTATCGTTGATGCTCAATCAAACCGCGCTACAGAAATTGACGGCGTATCGAAATCGAACCGCGTAAGCGAGAGTTCTTTTGTCGATGGGTCTGTGACCGCTTATGCCAAGTTGCATTCTGGAGAAGTGATTAAGCTGACTCAAAATGTGTCCACACAATACGAATCGTTAAAATCATCAGCTCTATCGTCACTATTACTCAGCTTCTTATGGGGTATTCCTTTTGCCCTATTCTCTTACTGGGTGGCAACGTTTATCGGAGGAGCTCTGTGGGTTTTATATACAACAACCGAAAAAATTGGTGACGGTGACTTAACCTCTCGCCTTGGTTTCCATCCAGGTCGAGATGAATTCGGTACCATCGGCTGTGCGCTAGACAAGTCTATGGATACCTTAAGTGAACTGGTTAATAGTGTTAAAAATAATGCAACGATGTTGAGCGAGACATCTTCTGCATTCGAAAAAGATATGCAGTTGAGTGAAACCCAGATATCTCATCAATATCAAACGCTTGATTCAGTCGCGACGGCAATGGAAGAAATGACAGCCTCTGCAAAGGAGGTATCAAGTATTTCTCAACAAGCAACGACGCAGTCAGACCAAGATGCCCAGAAGATCGAACTAAGCAGAAGCCGTGTACAAAACGTGATTGGCGAGATAGAGACGTTATCTAGCTATATTGAACAAGCCTCTACGTCAGTAACCAATTTAAACGAGAATACGACGCAGATTAATGACGTGATCACAACGATTAACGCCATTTCAGAACAAACTAACCTGTTGGCACTAAACGCAGCAATCGAAGCAGCCCGTGCTGGTGAACAAGGTCGTGGATTTGCAGTGGTTGCCGATGAAGTACGTACATTAGCAAGCAGAACTCAACAGGCAACAGTAGAGATCCAAGCCATGATTGAGAAGCTTCAAATAGAGAGTCAGAACATTGCTTCAATCACCAACCGAACCGTTCAGCAAGCTCAAACCAGCAGCCAGCTTATTGATGAAATCGGCCATGATGTTACCTCTATTGCCGAGTCAGCACGCTCATTAATGGACATGAGCATTCAGATTTCCACATCTGCTGAAGAACAAAGCGCAGTTGCTAACGATATTGCATCGGAACTTTCAGAAATTCGTAGTCAATCAAGCACAATCAGAGAAGTGGCGGAGCAATCTACCGCTGGCGTCGCTAATCTCACGCAAGCCTCCGTTTCTCTTGGTGAGATATTACAACGCTACCGCACCGCATAACGTTGTGGAACTTATGATCAACAAGGGCTCCTTAGGGAGCCCTTTTCTTTAAACCGTGTTCAACTATTACCTTCGATATTTTCTACGACATCCAAGTGGATATTTGAAGTGAATCTCAAGTTCTCGCTGTACCCGATGAAATAATGTTCTTAAACAGAGCGTTCCGCTATGCTTGATCTTGCCAATTCCAATTTGCTGCTGGAAAACAATATGAATAATTACAAAGACACAAAAGACATAGAGAACCTGAATTGCCCACTCTGCCAAGGAGATGAATATCTCATTTCATCGGATGGCGAGAAATTCACATGCGCTGCTTGCGGATTTCATACAAAAAACTTCTCATCTATCCAATGTCTACATCAAACGCCTTACCTACAGTCTAAACTTAAGCACATCCACAGCTTAAGTCCGGTTTGCCATTAATAGGTCAAACAGAGCAGCCACACAGCTGCTCTTTTAATTCATCTAAATGATGGATGCGAATTACACGCTCGTCATCAACACGATTGATAGCTTCACCATTAAATAACTGCACCGTTTTGATACCGGCGTTTAGTCCCGCCTCGACTCCTTTAGGCGTGTCATCAATATAAAGACAGTCACTTGGTAAAAAGCCCATGCTCATAGCACTGTACATGATTAAATCGGGCTCAGGCTTCCAACTATTCGCATCGAATGCCGAGAACACTTTCCCTCGGAAAGCATCGAGTAAACCGGTTAACTCCAAAGCGTATTCAATTTTATCTTTAGGTCCATTAGACGCCACACAATATTCGATATTATGCGAATCCAAAAACTGAATTAATCGTTTTGCGCCATCCATCGGCTGTAAGTGACGCACAAAAAGAGACTGGACTTCTTCTCGGTATTGCGGTTCTAAAACATCAATTGGGACTTTGATATCTTTCAATTCTTTAGTATCTAAAAGGATGTCAGCGAGCTTTCCTCCTTTAAAGTGAGAAACGCACTCTTCCATCGTTAACTCAGCCCCATGCTGGTTAAATACATTGACGAGCGCTTGGCAACACAGTCTTTCGCTGTCGACCAACGTACCATCACAGTCAAATATCACGCACTTAATATTGGTAATTGCCATAGCCATCTCCAGACGTCTTAAAGGCTCAAGCCCAAGCTGATTTTAAGAATGTTTGGATTAATCTTATTTGAGTTTGGGATTGTTGAAACGACGAGCTTGGCATTTCATGGAAATAGAAGGGAGCAATTACAGTTTTTCTAAGCAAGATCACCCAACGTCATCTTGCTTTACTTTTTATGCACATTGATGTGTAAGTTAGTCTTCGATAACCACTGAGTCTAACAGTTTTTGCTCGGTGCTTAGTCTTTTAGCCAGATCAGCCACAAACGAGCTTTTGTACTTTGATTCAGAAACAGCAACATCAGAGATGAGTGTATTTCCTTCGAGATGGCTAACAATAGCAGCACCAATTGGGACTCCAGATTTAAAACCAACATATAATTCAAAATCTGGCGTGAGGATAATCTGTGTCAGATATTCAATGATCATATCTTTATCATACTGCTGTTCCCAGCGCTGAGATTGCAAGATAGAGAACATAATGGTGAGTCGATGAAAATCGACCAGAAAAATATCGTCGGGGTTAAATTCAGAGTCACTTTCCAGTAGTGTGTCTTTGTCGACTACTTGATACGTTGCTTTTTCTAGCGTTTTGAAATAGACATCGCGCCCTTTCAAACTCTCTGGTGTCGGAAATTCAACTTCGACCAGATCATACAGCCATGTATTTTTACGCTCGATACTGGCTAACTGTTGTTCATTCATCTTGATACCTTCGTTTAGAGCAGTACATTAGCATGAAGCCCGCAACAAACCTAGCGCACATAGACCTTTCCGTGGCTAAATTTTGTTTTAGGTGCAAACCTCTGATAGATTTCATCAATATCTTTCCTAGTTAAGGACAAAAATAATGAAAAAGATGCTGTTAAGTGCATTGCTTGCTACTACTCTAGTTGGTTGTTCAGATAACGATGTTGCTGACGTGGGGCTCGGTTGGTTTACTTTGAAAGACATCAAAGTCGGTGAGTTGAAAGACGAGGTGGTAACAGGTGTCACATGTCACATCGCCTCTATCGAAGCGGATTTCAGCTTAGCGGATCCAAGTGATAGCTCAATATCATGTCGTCAGACTGGCGAAATCACACCGGAAATGATTGCAAAAATAGATAAGAGTAAGTCCGGTGAAATTGTATTTAAGAAGTCAAAAAGCATTTTCTTCAAAACAATGAAGGTTCGCCGTATTTATGATGCCGATAACCAAACCTTACTCTACTTGTCTTATACAACAAAAGAGACCGATGGTAGTTTTAAGCATAGCCTTTCGACAGTCCCACTTTGGGGTACCAAGGCTTACGTTGAGCCAACTGAAGTGAAAAAGTAACGCAGGTAAATTTAGTTAGCGCGGAGCAGGCTCTTTCCGGGCGCTGCTGAGCAACAAGTTTAAAAAACAACCCATTGCAATACGACAAGCGCCATAAATTGCAGCTGCTTTGGTTGCTATTTACTCAGCTCGCTGATTTTTTCAGCGAGCAGACTTCTTTGTAATAAATCGCCACGATTTTCATTTTTTTGTGATACAATCCCGCCTCTTTTTTTCTCACTCAAGAACAAGCATGAAGTTTCCTGGTCAGCGTAAATCTAAACACTACTTCCCAACTCACGCTCGAGATCCATTAGTAAACCAAATCCGACAGGCACCTAAGCTATATCGCCCAACTATTGTTGGTGTCGGTCAAACCATTGTAGATATCGAAGCACGTGTAGATGACGCGTTTTTAGAGAAATACAACCTGAGTAAAGGACATTCGCTCGTTCTTGAAGAAAGCAAAGCAGATGCACTTTACGAAGAACTGGTTGAGCAAGGCCTGATCACACACCAATACCCAGGTGACACGATTGGCAATACTCTTCACAACTACTCAGTTTTAGCCGATAGCAAATCCGTTTTGCTCGGTGTGATGTCTAAGAACATTCAAGTCGGTTCTTTTGCTTACCGCTACCTTTGCCGTACGTCTTCACGCATGAACCTTAACCATTTACAAACGGTAGATGGCCCTATTGGTCGCTGCTACACCCTAATTTCTCAAGACGGTGAGCGTACATTTGCTATCAACGAAGGTCATATGAATCAACTACTTCCGGAGAGCATTCCTGAAGAGATCTTTGAGAAAGCATCAGCCCTGGTTGTTTCTTCTTACCTAATGCGTGGTAAAGAAGAAGATCCAATGCCTAAAGCGGTACAAAGAGCGATCGACTTTGCTAAGAAGCACGATGTCCCTGTTGTACTTACGTTAGGGACAAAGTACGTTATCGAAGGTAACGCACAGTGGTGGCAAGAATACATTCGCGAAAACATTTCTGTTGTCGCTATGAATGAAGAAGAAGGTGCGGCGCTAACAGGTGAAACAGAGCCGCTAGCAGCTGCAGATAAAGCGCTTGAGTGGGTTGATCTCGTACTTTGTACAGCAGGACCAAATGGTCTGTACATGGCTGGTTACACCGATGAGAAAGTAAAACGAGAAACCACACACGACATCCTTGAAAGCTCCCTCGAAGCCTTTAACCAGTACGAGTTTAGTCGTGCGATGCGTAAAGAAGACTGTCAAAACCCAATGAAGGTCTACTCTCACATCGGCCCTTACCTTGGTGGACCACTAGAGATTAAGAACACTAACGGTGCAGGTGATGCAGCCCTTTCAGCCTTACTGCATGACATGGCAGCAAACTCTTTCCACCAAAAAGAAGTGCCTAACTCAGAAAAGCACGAAGTACGATGCTTAACCTACTCCTCGCTTTCTCAGATCTGTAAATACGCAAACCGAGTAAGCTATGAAGTGTTGACGCAGCACTCTCCTCGCCTATCGCGAGCGCTTCCTGAACGAGAAGATAGCTTAGAAGAGACTTATTGGGATCGTTAAAACGACAGCTTTAAAGCTGAAAATATATCAAGGTCACCATTTGGTGGCCTTTTTGTTTTTATCTAGCACTGTAACGAGTAGATTTTGTTAGTATGTCGCACAATACGAAGCAGTAAACTCTTTACAAGCCTAACCGAAACAGTACCATCACCAAGCAGACCTTTGCCTCACAATAATACTCGTTATAACTCAGGTAGTTTTTCAACGCTACCTGTGTGCCACTTTGGGGATTCTCCATGCAGTCAGATATCGAAATTTGCCGAAACACACCACTTTCTTCTATTGATGTTATCGCGGAAAAAGTAGGACTATTGCCCGAAGAGTATGACACTCACGGGAAGCACAAAGCCAAAGTCCACCCAAAATGTTTGGAACGACTCAAAGCAAATGATGACGGTAAACTTGTACTCGTCACTGCGATCACGCCGACTCCTCTTGGCGAAGGAAAAACCGTTACGACGATAGGACTGGCGCAAGGTTTAGCAAAGCTTAATCAATCTGTTATTGCATGTATAAGGCAACCTTCGATGGGACCCGTCTTCGGTATTAAAGGTGGCGCAGCGGGCGGCGGTTATTCTCAAGTAGCTCCAATGGAAGAGTTAAACTTACACCTTACTGGTGACATTCACGCAGTGACAGCGGCGCACAACCTTGCTTCAGCCGCTCTTGACGCTCGCTTGTTCCATGAGCAACGCGAGGGTTATGATGCCTTTGAATCTCGCACCGGGTTAAGAGCACTTAAAATCGACACGGCAAGTATTACTTGGAAACGAGTGATGGACCATAATGATCGTGCACTACGTAAAGTCAAAATTGGCCTCAATGATGCAGGAAAAACCATCAATGGTTTCGAGCGTGACGAAGGGTTCGATATTTCAGCCGCTTCTGAGTTAATGGCTATCATTGCACTAGCCAAAGATTTAAAAGATTTACGTCAACGTATTGGGAAAATTGTCGTAGCGTACGATTTGAACGGAAACCCCGTCACTACGGAAGATCTACAAGTTGCAGGAGCAATGGCAGTAACACTAAAAGAGGCGATTGCACCAACACTGATGCAAACTCTAGAAGGTGTTCCTACGTTGATCCATGCAGGTCCATTTGCAAACATCGCCCATGGAAATTCATCCATTATCGCGGACGATATTGCGCTAAAACTGTCAGGTTACACGGTAACTGAAGCCGGTTTTGGTTCGGATATGGGATTTGAGAAAGCGTGTAACATTAAAGCTGCTGCCGCCAACAAAGCCCCGGACTGTGTAGTGATCGTAGCAACATTACGCGGCCTCAAAGCGAATTCCGGACACTACGATTTACGACCAGGTATGGCTATTTCAGATTCCATTTTTAATCCGGACCAAGCATCATTGGAGGCTGGGTTTGAAAATTTAAAATGGCACATAAATAACGTTCATAAATACGGTTTACCTGCTGTCGTTGCCATTAACCAGTTTCCACAAGATTGTGTGAAAGAGCTTAAAGCTCTTGAAGATCTGATTCACCAATTTAATCCCGAAGTTAAAGTAGCCATCAGCACCGCTTTTTCGCAAGGCGGACAAGGCGCAACGGAACTAGCTCAACATGTTATTGATGCGTGTACCACGCCTGTAGAGTTTTGTCCGTTATACAACAAAGAGCAATCATTACTCGAAAAGCTCATGGCAGTATGTGAAGCGGGCTATGGAGCAACCAATATAGAAATGACTCCTATCGCGACTGAACAGCTCAAACATTTTGAGCAATTAGGCTTTAACAACTTAGCGGTTTGCATCGCGAAGACACCACTATCGATAACCACAGACTCCGCAGTCAAAGGCGCACCAACTGGTTTTACCGTCCCAATCCGCGAGCTGCGCTTGTGTGCGGGTGCAGGATTCGTTTATGCATTATCTGGTACCGTGATGACGATGCCAGGCTTACCTGATAAACCCGCATTTATGAACTTAGATCTTGATGATGAAGGAAATATCGTCGGTCTCTCTTAGTGCAGTGATAACGTATCGCTATCAGTGAAGTGAGCATATTCATTGAGTGAGTGGTCTACTTACCTATCCACTCACTCTCAACAACTGTGAAAAGAGTTGTCTCAGGCCTTCTACTCTTGAATCGTTGATACAAAGCTCTCCTGCCTTACATCAACGCGCCTGTTTTAGACCTTTAGAGTTAAGACGCTAACCCTAAGCCTTGTTTGGCCATAGTTATTAAGCTAGAAAACCCTATTTATCTTCTTGTTTTGTCGCCACTTTACATTGTAAATCCATACTTGTTGACTTCTCCTTTCTACAATTTTGCGCCAATTTGATGCACGGGCTATTTAGCGCTTCACTAATATGGTGCAGTTGTCTTACAGTGAAATTTTAACCTCCTTGATTTTTAAGGAGATATTCTATGGCTCGATTCTTGTAGTAGACTTTTCACTAATAAGCACATTAGCACATGCTTTTCAAAACCTCTGCGTTGCATACCACCTCCTTCAGGTTAGCACCGTTTTGATGCATGTCAGAAAAGGGAAAGGGAATATTATGGAAGACGCACTCGCCGTAATTTTAGCAGGAGGGATGGGGTCTAGACTCAGCCCACTCACCGATGACAGAACCAAGCCAGCCGTACCTTTTGGCGGAAAATATAGAATTATAGATTTCACACTAACCAATTGTTTACATTCGGGTTTACGCAAGATCCTTGTTTTAACCCAATATAAATCTCATTCACTTCAAAAACACTTACGAGACGGCTGGTCGATATTCAATCCAGAGCTAGGCGAGTACATTACTGCTGTTCCACCACAAATGCGCAAAGGTGGTGCATGGTATGAAGGAACCGCCGATGCGATTTATCACAACATGTGGTTGCTATCGCGAAATGATGCAAAGTATGTGGTTGTGTTATCCGGCGATCATATCTATCGAATGGACTACGCCGCAATGCTTGAAGAGCATAAAGAGAAAGGTGCTAAGCTCACCGTTGCCTGTATGGATGTTCCCGTAGAGGATGCTTCAGCATTCGGTGTAATGGGCACCACAGAAAACGGGCTCGTTACTTCGTTTATAGAGAAACCTGAAACCCCACCTACTCTTCCTGGAAGCGCGACCAGAAGCCTTGTTTCTATGGGAATATATATCTTTGATATGGATGTTTTGAAAGAAGCGCTTGAAGAAGACTCAAAACTCGATTCATCAAGCCATGACTTCGGAAAAGACATCATACCTAAGCTAATTGATACCGAATCCGTTTACGCTTATCAATTCTGTGGCAGTAAAGGGCGCGTCGATAAAGATTGCTATTGGCGCGACGTGGGTACCATTGATTCCTTCTATGAAGCGAATATGGATCTACTAGAACCTGTGCCGCCAATGAACCTTTATCAGTCTAATTGGGCGATTCGTACTTACGAGCCGCAGTTTCCACCAGCTCGTACTGTATCGTCGGCTACGGGTAATGAAGGCATTTTTATTAACTCCATCATTGCTACCGGTGTCATCAATTCCGGAGGCTCAGTACAGCACTCCATTATTTCCTCTAATGTACGCATTCAAGATAGTGCAACGGTAGTCGATTCCATCATTTTTGATGACGTAGAAGTCGGTGAAGGAAGTCAGTTGGTCAACTGCATAGTTGATAAACATGTTCGTATTCCGCCACATACTCAAATTGGCATCAACAAACTTGAAGATGCGAAGCGATTTAAAATCTCAGACAAAGGTATTGTCGTCATACCTGAAAGTTACCAATTCGATTAAACGACAAACTATCACAACAAAAAAGCGCACGATAATCATCGTGCGCTTTTGTTTAAGTGCCTGTAAACATTAGGCTATAACAAATAATCCATAATAATTAGATGTTACATACCGTTGACCAGCTACCATCTGTACCCGGTTCAGCCGCTGTCCACCAGTTCGCTTGGTAAACCACACCGTTGTGGATGATCTTATCGCCTTGGTTAGCGTGGCTTGGATTACCTGCCCAATCCGTTTGTGGCAGAGCTGGGTATGTCACTAAACCTGTCGTATCACACGTACCTGGTTCAGTGGTACCACCACCCGTGCCCGCATTGAGATCACCAATTGGTAGACCTGGCTGTTCAAACTTAAACGCAAACTCTTTACCACCAGAAATCACTGAGTAGTTAGCCGGACCAGAGATTGGTAGGTAGTAAACCATATCAAGCTCGTAAGTGCCGCCCGCTGGCAAGTCTTTCCATGCTGGTAGAGAGAACGACACACGGTGCATTACGCCATCTAAGCCACCAATGTTGTTTGCACGAGTATGTCCAGAAGCAATGACTTTCAAACCACCACCTGATTGGTCTTTCGCGTTGTCCGGCGCAGATACTGGGATATCGAATTGGAATTCAGTACCGCCAGGGATCGCTTGACCAGTGTTGTTCGTAAACGTGATTTTCGGGTTAATTGGGTAGTTTTGGTCGCCAACTTTGAAGCCGCCAACACTAACAGTAATGTCTACTGCTTCAGTTGGTGTTGGGCCAGTCGCTACTTTGTTGCCGTAAGGCGTCGCAGACTTAAACTTGTCGTAGATAGCTTTGGTCATAGTGTTACCCATGTGGTATTCACCATTACCCGCCGCACAAGCTTGTTCAGTGGCATCTACTGCCGTACGATTACCATTTGCATCCAGTACGTAACAGTTGTAATCACCGGCTAGTTCCCAGAACATGATACCGCCGATCTCTTTATCGATAACGTAATCGGCTTTCACCTCGATAGAAGCTTTATCTTCCGTAGATAGGAATACGCTCTTCTCTGCGTTCCACAACCAAGGTGCCACAGCAACGCTATCGTAATGACGGGTATAAGTACCAACAAACTTATCTGAAGGATCGTTGACAGGGTCGAGACCGTAAGCAGCTGCGTAAGAGCCCCAAATACCGTTTTCTAGGTTCTTAGCATGCCACATTGGGTTAGAACCAGCGCCCATTTCGTTTCCTTTAGGGTCGGTATCATGCCACATGTTGTCGATACCAATAGCGCCGTGACCACAGTTGTTCTTCTCACCTTCACCTGTGCCCGGTTGGCACTCTGCTTGGTTTGGTAGTGCCGCTCGGCCCCATAGGCCATTTTCGCCACCAGTAACACCTTGCCAACCACGGGTGTAGTAAGGAACACCAATGTTGATACGACCTGCTGGCATAGAACCACGGAAGTAATGGTAAGCCCAGTCTGTGTTCAAGTAACCGATACCACCGTATGCAGCAGTGCCGTATACGTTCCACTGCGCTAACTCAGAGTCTTTACCTGTATCGAATAAAGCCGCGTTATGACCAACGTGATCATTCCAAGCCCCATGCAAGTCGTAAGACATGATGTTTACGTAGTCTAGGTACTTAGTTACATCGAAGGTTTCCATCCCACGTAGCAAGTAACCTGAAGATGGTGCTGCGATAGTCAGCATATAATGAATACCATCTTGCGCGGATGCCGCATCAAGTTTCTCACGCAATACTTTCATCAGCTCTTGGTAAGACGCCCATAAATACTGACGACGTGGTTCCATGAAGTCTTTGTCGTAAGGGTTACCAGCACCAGCCATTGACGTCGGGTATTCATAGTCAATATCCAGGCCATCGAACTTGTACTGACGCATCATTTCAACGGCAGAAGTTGCGAACTTCTCAATACCAGCATGATTAATAGAACCGTCCGCATTCGTCGTCATGGTGTAGAAGCCACCATCAGCTACACGATCGCCGTTCGTATCGAAGTGACCGCCCGTTTCAGCCCAACCACCAATCGAGATTAGCGTTTTAACATCATGTTTTTGCTTGTAAGTTGCTAGTGCACCAAAATGACCTTTAAAACCAAGAGCAGGATCTACCTCAACGCCTGGCCAAGTTTTACCTGTAGCAGGGTTGTTAGGATCATTAACGTCGCCAACGTTTACTTTGCCGTCAGAACCAATGCTCACAAACGCGTAGTTAATGTGAGTAAGTTGTTCCCAAGGAATGTCTTTAACAAGGTAAGTCGCTTGTGGGTCGTCACCTGATCGCCAACTGGTGAAGTAGCCGATTACACGACGTGGGTGATCAGCCCCCATTTTCTCACGACCTTCTTCATCATAAATAGAACAGTAAGGAACATCTACACCCGTTGTTTGATAAAGACCATCAGGACGACAATTAGATGTCACTGCGCCGCCGTTTACTGTTAACGTCGCAATTGCAGAATCTGCTGTTGCTCCAGCATCATCGGTTGCTCTCGCATAAACACTTAATGAGCCAGCTTGTGAAGGGGTTACATCCAGCGTGTATGGCGCTGTTGTAGCAGTGCCAGCAAGCACACCTGCAACATAAAAATCAACTTTAGCAACGGTACCATCCGCATCCGTAGCATTTGCAGTCAGTGTTACGGAACCACCCAGGTCAATAGAGCTCGCAGAAAGCGCGACATCCACTGTCGGCGCTTCGTTACCAGGTTGCGCTGATGCCACAGTTAACGTCACAACACTTGCCGTACTAACGGCACCTGCATCGTCATAGGCCTTGGTAGAGAACTCGTGCTGTCCTTCAGTTGCTGTCCACGATGCAGCATACGGCGCAGACGTTGCCTGACCAACTAATACACCATCAACAAAGAACTCTACTTTGCTAACAGTCCCATCAGTATCTGCCGCATCTGCAGCTAGGCTAACAACATCACCCGCAGTCACAGAAGCCGACGCAGAAGGCGATGTCAGAGTAACCGTCGGGACTTCATTCTGAGGTGGATCAACCGGTCCAGTGCCATCACAAGCGCCAAGTGTTTCCCACTCGCCCCACTCACCAGATTGCGCTGGATTGTTGTTTTGCGTCCAGTAACGCGCTTTATAAGCATTACCTTCATGCTGAACTTGGTCGCCACCGTTATAAACTTTTGATGATTGCCAAGTTTCTAGAGGGGCACAGTCAACTGCTGCGTAGCTATTGAAGGCCATAAGACAAGAAGCGGTGAGTGTGCTTAGTGTGAACACGTTTTTCACTGCGTTGCCGTTTTTAAGGTGCATAATCGCTCTTCCTTAAGTTATTGTTAAAACAATACTAAATGCGCTAAACGAAGCGCATCTATACTTTTATTTCGACGTAAAATAACTTAAGTACAAGTTGGTGATTTCACACTATCTATTTACGAGTTTTCCACACCGCCTCGCAACAATCCACTAAATGATTGCAACAACGTACCTATTATTTGGCACCAGTAACTAATTTTATAACTCAAATAAATATGTCACTCGCAAATTAATAAAAAAGGTAAAAAAAGTCGCCATTTTGAAATAAAGATCACTAAGCCTTTGTTGACCTTGGCGTTTCATTAAAATGCCGCTTGTACTCGCGACTAAACTGTGATGGGCTCGTGTACCCGACCATTCTCGCTGCATCATTAACACGTCGCCCCTCTAACTGGATCAATTCGCGCGCTTTGTTAAGTCGAACTTTCTTAATATATTGCAGCGGAGATTCAAGCGTGACATTGCGAAATGCTTGATGGAAAGCAGACACACTCATGTTGGCTTCTTCAGCCAATGCTTGTACGTTCAACTGTTCGTGATACGCTTGATGCACGCGATTTAGTGCTTTAGCGACCCTCGCGTAAGAACCTTCTTGATGTGCTAGGTCAAATAAAACATACCCCTCTTTGCTCACCAAAGTACGATACACAATTTCCTCAAGAAGCAGCTCGCCAAGCATGATAACATCAAGCTCGTCACACATTGCTTTCATTAACCGCTTGCACGCATCCAACATACCTTCATTCATACGTACCGACTTAAGGCCGCAACGGGTAGCATCCAGACACTTATTACTGAATTTCTCAGCCTCTAATTTTTTAACGAGTTTATGAAGAAGCGTTGGCGAAATATCTATCGAAATGCCAAGTAAAGGCTCATTGTTTGTCGCAAACGCTTCGCACTCTAGTGGCATGGGAACCCCGACAACAAGGTAATCATCGGGCCCATATTGCACTGGTGTATCACCAATATGAATGTTCTTATGCCCTTGACCCAAGACGATGATGCCGGACTGATAGACAAACGGCTGGCGATGATTCCCTTTGCTACTGCGATAAAACCATACGCCATCTATCGCTGTTTTCTTCATACCTTCTAGGTCATGCAGCCCCTGCTTTTCAACATATTGCTGCATGATATCTGCGAGAGTGTGCATTAGAGCGCTCCATCAATGACCAACGAGTTTGGTCTCTATTATCGTTTCGAGCACTATACTTCCTCTCGACTTTAACTTTCTAGCTCAAGAGCATCAATTTTGTAGAAATAGGCAAATTATTTGCAGAAATCGACCTGTTAACCATCGTTAATCGGGACTAATATGCATGTATTCAATCTCCTTCACTGGAAGCAAGAGGGCTAATAATGAACTTTTCTTATGTAAACCCAACCAAGATTTTCTTTGGTCAAAAACAAATCGCAGCAATCAAAGAAGCTATCCCATCCGACCAAAAAGTTTTAGTGGTATACGGTGGTGGCTCCATCAAAAAAAATGGCGTGTACGACCAAGTAGCAGAAGCTCTTGAGGGACATGAATGGCTAGAGTTTTCAGGTGTTGAACCAAACCCAACCAAAGAAACACTCGATAAAGCAGTCGCAATGGTAAAAGAGCATGGCGTTGACTTTATTTTAGCGGTAGGTGGTGGTTCAGTCATCGATGGCTCCAAATACGTAGCAGCGGCATCAAAGTATGATGGTGATGGTTGGGATATCATGATTGGTAAGCACCAAGTCACTGAAGCGACGCCTCTAGCTGCAATTTTGACATTGCCAGCAACAGGCTCAGAGTCAAACATGGGCGCAGTTATCACTAAAAAAGAAACTCAAGACAAACTTCCGTTCATGTCTCCAGCAGTGCAGCCAAAATTTGCCGTGTTAGACCCAGATGTAATGAAAACACTGCCAGAACGCCAGCTTATCAACGGCATTGTTGACGCATGGGTGCACGTATGTGAGCAATACTTGACGCTTCCTACCGGTGCAATGGTTCAAGATGGTTACGCAGAAACACTGCTGAAAACTTTAAAAACACTCGGAGAACAGTTTGCGGAACGAGACGACGATATGTGGCGCGCAAACTTAATGTGGTCTGCTAACCAAGCATTGAATGGGTTAATTGGTAGTGGCGTTCCACAAGACTGGGCAACACATATGATCGGCCATGAATTAACGGCTCTATGGGGCGTTGATCATGCGCGTTCTCTTGCAATTGTCCAACCGTCGTTACTTCGTAACCAAATGCAGTTTAAGCGCCCTAAGTTAGAACAAATGGGTCGCAGCGTATTTGGTCTTGAAGCAGGTGAGGATTTAGCAGAGCGCACAATCGAATCTATCGAAGCGTTTTATCATCAACTTGATGTCGCAACTAAGCTCGAAAACTATGGTGAGAGCCGTGAACAAGCTATCGATGCCATCATTGATCAACTAAACAAACACGGCATGACTGTTTTAGGTGAAAACCAGGCGATCACACTTGAACGTAGCCGAGAAATCTTAGAGTTAGCTGTCTCATAACTGCAACAATTCTTCACTGCCCTTCCTAGGGTTTAACGGTATTGTGACTTAACAGTCACAATACCGTTTTTTTATGCTATTTTGTAAGCCACATCACGTTCAAAACGAGGAGGCTTCTAAAAACAACGATTCCCTCCAGACAAAAAATCGGCCGTGTTGGTTAGTAAAGAGACAACTGTCCAGCTTTACACAAATAAAAATAATTGAGATCAAAGAACGAGTTAACTCGTTAATTAAGTTTTGATTTGTTGTAGTGATGTACTACATAATTTTGTCTGTTCGAGAAAACACTTTATGTGGCTAGTTGTTGTCGTATTAGCATTCATACATATCATCAGTATCCGTAAAGGCTCTAAATGGCTCTTTTACGTTTCTAAACCATTACCAGTGCTCTGTATGCTTGGTATTTTAATTCAGTCCCCGGCTTACCCAATGCCATATGCGCATTGGATTTTGATTGGCTTATCGCTCTCGTTGCTTGGTGACGTGTTATTAATGCTCCCTAGAGACAAGTTCATTACAGGCTTAGTGCTCTTTTGCTCTGCCCATCTCTCCTATAGTTATGGTTTTGCCATCATGTCAGCGTGGCATTTTACACCTTGGCTCCCAATTGCCTTGTTCGGACTGGGTATATGCGTCTACTGGTTGTTCCGACCGGATCTCGGTAAAGAAAAACGGCCAGTTGCCAGTTATATATTGGTACTGATGACTATGTGCTGGGCTTCGATCGAGTATTATTTGAGTGGGAAAACACAATCCTCCTCTTTTGCAGTGCTCGGAAGCTTTATCTTTATTATCTCTGGCATCGTATTGGCTTTCGAACGCTTTGGTGGACGGTCAATATTTTCACGACAAGTTGTCATGGTGACCTACTATTCTGCACAGACACTAATGGTTATGTCTGTTGTTGCGATTGTTGTTCGTTATCCGTATCTCGTTGAACTGAGTTAGTCATACTCTAGACTGCACCAACATTAAAGAAACATGGATGTATCTTGTAAGCGATCTGAATAGAGTCTTAAAATCATCGCCTAAACATTAGCTTATTCTTAATGAAATTACGCGCACAACTTGCTATTGTAAAAGGATATTTTTCCGTTATAGCGTGCCCCTTTGAAAGAGAATACTCCCGTCGTTGAGTTTAGCGACGTAAATAAGTGGTATGGCGATTACCACGCTCTAAAAGACATCAACTTCTCCGTGCATTCTGGCGAGATCGTCGTGGTGTGTGGCCCTTCTGGTTCCGGAAAATCAACGCTCATTCGTTGCATCAACCATCTTGAATCGATTCAAGAAGGCCAGCTTCATGTGTTCGACCAGCCTTCTCACGCAAAATCTCTCAAGCCCGGTAAAATCGGCATGGTGTTCCAACACTTTCACCTTTTTCCTCATTTGACTGTACTGGAAAACCTCACTTTAGCGCCGATTCGCACACTCAAATTATCAAAACAAGAAGCTGAAAAACGCGCAAGACATTACCTAAAGCGAGTCAATATTGAAGAGCAAGCGAGTAAGTATCCTATCCAGCTTTCTGGCGGTCAGCAGCAACGCGTCGCGATTGCCCGCTCCTTGTGTATGGAACCGGATTTACTCCTGTTTGACGAGCCAACTTCAGCGCTTGATCCGGAAATGATCAACGAAGTGTTGGATGTCATGGTTGAGCTGGCTCAAAGCGGAATGACGATGATTTGCGTCACGCATGAAATGGGATTTGCCAAAAAAGTAGCGAACCGCGTGGTATTTATGGATGAAGGCCAAATCGTGGAAATGAACTCTCCAGTCGCCTTATTTGAGACACCACAGCATCCACGAACCCAAGCATTTTTGAACCAAATTTTAAGTTACTGATGATAGTTCGCTTAATCAAACCTGTCCTTCAAGCTATACTGCAAATGACGCTCCTCTTCATCGCGATTGTGTGGGTGTTGGACTCTGGTGCCGACGCTATGGGCTATCAATGGCAATGGGAGCGCGTACCTGATTACATCGCTTTTTATGAAGATGGCGAATGGTGGCCGGCAGAACTTATTGATGGGCTATTGGTAACGCTTAACATCTCGGCTATTAGTCTATTTTTTACCTTAGTATTAGGGTTGGTTACCGCGTTACTAAGGCTTAGCGATTCGAAAGTCGGCAATGTTATTGGTACCACTTATGTCGAAGTAATACGTAACACGCCGTTGTTGGTGCAAATCTATTTACTCTACTTCGTGTTTGGCCCGGTGATTGGTTTGGACCGATTCAGCACCGCCGTTTTGGCATTGTCCCTTTTCCAAGGTGCCTACACCGCGGAAATATTCCGTGCAGGTTTAAACAGTATTCCTAAAGGGCAATTCGAAGCAGCACAAACTCTCGGGCTATCACCGTTTTACACCTACAAAGACGTAATTTTTCCTCAGGTTTTACAGCGCACATTACCGCCATTAACCAATGAAGTGGTTTCTTTGATCAAAAACTCTTCCATTGTAAGCGTGATGGCGATTTTTGATCTAACAACACAGGCACGCAACATCGTCTCAGAGACGGCGATGCCGTTCGAAATTTGGTTTACCGTGGCAGCAATTTATCTTGCTCTCACTCTGTCACTTTCTGGCTTGTCTGCAAGGCTAGAACACAAACTCGGAGCCAGTTGGCGCAAATTATAAGGAGATAACATGAAGTTATTCAAAGCGACCATTACTGCATTATTAGGGCTAGCCATCGCTATGCCTACAATCGCGAAAGAAGATGTCGCCACACCCAATGTAGATCAAATCAAAGAACGAGGCACTTTGCGCGTTGGTATGTCAACATTTGTACCTTGGGCAATGCGTAACAAGCAAGGTGAGTTAATCGGTTTTGAAATCGATGTTGCCAAACGCTTAGCACAAGATTCAGGTTTGAAAGTGGAATTCGTACCGACTGCGTGGGATGGCATTATTCCCGCACTACTGGCGAAAAAGTTCGACGTGATCATCGGTGGCATGTCGGTTACGCCTGAGCGTTCCAAAAGCGTCTTGTTTACTGAGCCCTACTCGCACTCAGGCGTTCAAGTAGCAGCAAACAAAGAACTCGCCTCTGGTTTTAGCGAATTTTCGGATTTTGACTCACGACGCGTAAAAATTGCGGCTCGTCGCGGCGCATTCACCGTTCAAGTAGCCAGAGAAACCTTCCCGAAAGCGAAGATCCTGCAATTTGATGACGACGCGCAAGCGTTCCAAGAGGTGCTGAATGGTAACGCCCACGCGGTCATTGCTTCTAGCCCAAAACCAGAACATGAGACAGTGAAACACAGCGACAAACTATTCCTTCCATTCTCTGAGCGACTATCACAAGGTAACGAAGCCTTTGCAGTTCGCTTGGGGGAAGAAGATAAAAAGGCCTTTTTCAATAAATGGATTGAAGCAAGAACCCAAGATGGATGGTTAAAACAACGTTATGAATACTGGTTCTCGACATTAGATTGGCAAGATCAAGTCGCGCAAGGCCAGTAATCTAAATGGCTCGTGGACGCCGCGAGCCTATACTCTCCAATCATCCATTTTACTTTTCCATAACTTATCGGAGTCAAATTTTTGGGCGAACACACTACCACTCGCACAGCACCCGCGAAATCCAGCACAGGCTACCTTTTACCGCAATTAAACACACTAGACTGGATACTACTTGTTATGTGCGGTATCGGTGGTGTTTGGCTGTACCATCGGTCCGCTGTTGGTGTGCATTATTTGTGGCAGTGGAAAGAGGCGCTTGAATTACTTTTCACGCCTAGAGCAGATGGTGGTTTGCCCTACTTCTTCCAAGGTTTGATTTCGACGTTAAGGCTCAGTATTTGGGGCATCAGCTTCGCATTAGTGTTTGGCACTTTGTTAGGCTTAGCACGCTTCTCTCGTTCCGTTTGGTTGCGCACACCTGCCAATGCGTTTATCCAGTTAGTGAGAAACATCCCTCCGTTGGTGTTTGTTTTTATTTTCTACTTTTTCATTTCTAACCAATTGATCCCGTTACTCGGTTTGGAAGATCTTCTACGAAACTACAACGGCGAACCAAATGCGCTACAGCGCTTTCTGTTTGGGCCTTCTAACCTTTGGGAAAACCTTGCCTCTGGCGTGTTATGCGTCGGCTTACTCTCTTCTGCCTACATTGCAGAAGTTGTGCGCGGTGGTTTACAAAGTATCGACCAAGGTCAGTGGGAAGCGGCTGACTCATTGGGCTTGTCTCGATGGGTGAAATACCGATTTGTTATCGCGCCACAGGTGCTTAAATCAATAACACCTGCACTTGCCGGTCAAACCATCTCTTTGGTGAAAGACACCTCTATTGTTTCACTGATTTCGATACAAGAAATGACGTTTGTTGGGACAGAGATGGCAAATTCATCAGGGTATATATTTGAAATTTGGTTGATTGTCGGCCTTGCTTACTTCTTAATCTGTTTTGGTCTGTCACTTATTTTCCGCCATATTGAAGCAAAATCGGAAGCCATTTCAAATTAACTCAACCGCATATGTAATTAGGCACATTTGATTCTTCAAATCAGAATTGCACCCTGTTACATTGGCAAGATGCTAAATTTTCGGCGTTTTTCATGGAGTTAAAGAATCAATCCGACTACGAGCGATACATAAAACAAGATAATCTTGGTGAATATTACGTAGTTCTCAATCAATTCACTTTTCACAGTGTTTATCAGCCAATTTTTGATAGACGCCAACGTATTATTGGTATGGAAGCCTTACTGCGTATTCGTGGCATTGATGGTTCCCTAATTCGTCCTGACGTGTTTCTGGCCAATAATGGTCTTGATCCCTACTTTCGCTTATGTGTAGAGTTTTTATCTAGAGCAATGCACATTCGAAATTTCGCACGCTATTTCGCAGGGACGCCGATCAAACTGTTTCTTAACGTCATGCCTCAAACGCTACTCACACTAACCAAAGACATGGGCTTTAAAGATAACGGCCTGCTTTACAAACGCCTTTCCGAACTTGGTATGAGCCCATCAGACGTAGTTTTTGAAGTAGTCGAAGAGTCATGCGGAGATACGGATTTATTAATCAAAGCCGTACAGTTAATGAAAGCAAATGGTTTTATCTTTGCTATCGATGATTTTGGCGCCCAACATTCTGATATCGCACGTGTTCAGCAGCTCTGCCCTGACATCATCAAAATCGATCGTTCCTATTTACTAGACTACTGCGCCGGAGAAACCTTTTCCATACATAGCGCCGTTGATCTAGCGGATCATATGGGAGCAAAAGTCATTATAGAAGGGGTTGAAGAAGACGTGCAGCTACAAGCTATGTATCAACTTAATTTGGATTATTACCAAGGCTTTTACTTAGGAAAGCCTTGCGCCATTCATCACTGGACAGATAGCCTAAACATCGAGACGACAGTGCATTAACACTACCCACTTACAGCACAGTGAAACCAAAAAAGCGCCGATATAATATGCTCGGCGCTTTTTAGTTTTACTCAGATGTCACTTATTTAGTTAAGCGTTCATTTCCCTAGAAAAAATCAATAGAATTACGTCCACTCTTCGGATCACGAGTGGCTTGCGGTTTGTCTTCTTTTTTGCCTTTCTTAGCAGACTGAGACAACGCTTCTTTCTGCGCTTTACGCTCTTTATGTGCCGCTTTACGGCCTGTTGATTTAGGCCCAGAGGCTTTAGGTGACTTACTTTGACGAGACTTATCTTTACGAGAAGACTGCGCTTCTTTTTTCGCTTTCTTTTCTGCTTTTTGCTCTGCCGTTTCAGGTTCGGTTACTGGCGCATCGCAAACCACAACATAATATTCCTGGTTAAACTCAAAAAAGTCACCATCATACATCTTGCGGCGCTTACGTGTTTCTAGTTCACCATTCACCGCAACGTAGCCTTCCTCGATGATATGTTTTGCTTCGCCGCCACCGCTGACCAAGTTTGCGATTTTAAAAAGCTTGTACAGTTCGATTGGATGCGCATCAACATCGATGCCAATCGCTTCGATCTCAATCTCTTCGCCTTCTAAATACTCTTCGTGGTCGTAATCTTGGGTCATGTTACTTACTCTTACTATTTGATGCCCTGAAGTTTAAACGCAATGCTTAAAAATAGAAACCTCTGCCGATGTTCAATCACCGATTCGCCTTGGCGTTTGAGCACCTCTTAACCCATTTAACTTGTCGCTTGTTAGCTTGTATACCGATGCGTAGCTCAAACGAAGATGCAATTACGCAACCTGAAGGTATATACTCTCTAAGTTATTGTTGAAAAGAGCGAATACTTTGTCTCAACCAAGTAGAATTACCTTTGTCACTGCGAACTTGTTTAATTTTGTCGCACCGCCTAACGCCTACTATGATTTCGAGAACATATACTCGTTAGAGCAATGGCGAGACAAACTTTCGTGGACGCAACGTCAAGTTGAAAAACTGGAAGGCGACGTGATTGGCTTACAAGAAGTATTCAGTATCGAGAAGACCCAGGCATTCTTTTCAACCATCGGCTACCCCTACTTTGCGACCGTTGACACTCCACATGTTGAGGATGAGTACATTTACTCAAGCCCTGTTGTGGCAATCGCATCTCGGTTTCCAATAGAAAAAGTACAAGCGGTAGAGTTTGACTTAGCAACGCTTAAACCTTTTGGAGTAAGTGTTGCTCCAGAGTTCAGTCGCAAACCCATCTATGCCCAAGTAATACATCCTGTACTTGGTCATATCGCCGTTTACGTAACGCACCTGAAATCTCAACGCCCGGCCGACTCAGAACAACCAGAAACGTCTAGCACGATTATTGGGCGCTGGTTATCCACCCAGCAAAGAGGCTGGGAAGCAGCGATGTTAAGAGACGCGATGCAAAAGAGGTATCGAAAAGAACCAATGCCGACAGTGTTAATGGGCGATATGAATCAGCCTATCACTCCTATCAGCGTTAACAGCGCATTGGTATCCAATACTGGTGACAGCGTCACTGAATTACAACTCAAAGATGGTTGGTTATTGCAAAGTGACACCCTGAAGGATGAACGCCCAGCCACGCACTATCATTTTTCCACTGGGAATGTACTCGACTATATCTTGCTCTCACAAGAGTTTGACACCTTATCAGATATATCGGTTGCCGAGGTTGTTGACTATCAGGTGTCTAACCAACATCTGATCAACCCGATTTATGACAGAGATAAAAACGCCAGCGACCACGCATTTGTGGCACTGACGGCTGAAGTAAAGCTTTGAGCAACCTATTTAGTTACTTAGTGACGTTTCACAATTTTACGCGGGATAAGTTCTACGCCAGGCTTGTAACGCTTGGCGGAAGCATTGAGTGCTAACTCCATTGCGCTGTCCGCGATCAACTCAAACTGTTGAGGCAAAGAGTTGATTTTCACAGGCAAAAAGTCCAGCAGTCGATTATCACCAAATGTCGCTAAACGCACCTTTCCCATCAGTTCTGGTTTTTCTAGCATTACATCCAACACACCTTCTAACAGTGTGTATGACGTTGTAACAATGGCATCTGGCAATGCGTTCTCTGTTAACCATCTCTCTAAGACTTTCTTGCCTTCTTCCCGGGAGAAGTGTTGTCCATAACCCACTGTTGCCGTTTTACCACCTTGTTGAGAAGCAGATAGAAAACCAAGCTCACGCTCTTTTGAGACTTGAAGATCTTGCAATGCACCGATTAAGCCAATGGACTTAATATCCTCTGACAGTACTGACTGAGTGAGTTCAAGTGCGGCATCAAAATCTTCGCTGATGACACAACAAAAGTGCTCATCATCCATTGGACGGTCTAGCGCGATAACTGGCGTACCAGAATTTTGCAACTTAAGATAATACTCGTTTGCAGTGGGCATACCACTTGCCACAAACAACGCATCAATACGACGACTGACTAATGCTTCCGCCACCTTTTGCTCTGTATCAGGATCATCATCAGAGCAGCCAATCAAAATTTGGTACCCCGCCTTCCGAGAGTTCTGCTCTATCAGCTTTGCAAGACGCGCATAACTGGTGTTCTCTAAGTCTGGGATGATAAGCCCAAATGAGCGTGAATTACCTGCCCGCAAGGAAGACGCCGCATGATCTGGCTTATAATTGTACTCTTCTACAACGGCCATCACCTTTTTCTGAGTCTTCTCGCTGATGCGGTATTTCTGCGCTTTTCCGTTAATCACATAGCTTGCAGTTGTCTTAGAAACACCCGCTAATTTGGCTATTTCATCCAGTGTCATATTCTAAACCTTATTCTGTGCGCGCGATCATATTAATACATCAACGATCTTTCGATAAGTTGAATTATAAGCTGAACCGATTCAGTATAAAAGCTGAAAGGATTCAGCAAAACTTAAAAATTGACGTAAATCACCCGAACACGCAACAAACCAATTTGTGAGCTAGGCTATAGGACAGCGGCAAAGGCTCGTTTGTTAACGTCAGTTTTTAAAACAGTTTTTCTGAGTCTTTTAAAAAATTTACCAACAAGCTGAATCGATTTAGCTTGAAATATAAAAGGTTTGAGGAGTGATAAGCGCTCAGAAGAAGCGGCGTTCAACTTCTCACACAGAATACATTTTTAAATTGATACCTTAAGGCTGGAGAAGCACCATGCTTAAGCTAAATAAGAACGACATTACCCTCTCGCAATCAGCGACAGATAAGTTTGAAGCAATAAAGAGTATTGCTCATAGCCTGACTGATAAAGGCCTAGTTGAACACGGTTACGTTGAAGGCATGCTAAACCGTGAAAACCAAAACTCTACGTTTTTGGGGAACGGTATTGCTATCCCACATGGCACGACTGACACTCGCTCAATGGTGAAAACAACGGGTGTTGCTGTGCATCACTTCCCACAAGGTGTCGACTGGGGTGATGGCAATACTGTGTTCGTCGCTATCGGTATCGCAGCTAAATCTGATGAGCACCTTGGCATTCTTAAACAGCTCACCAAAGTGTTAGGCGCAGATGGCGTAGAAGAGCGTCTGCGTAATGCAAAAAACGAAGACGAGATCATCGCCCTACTGCACGGTGATGTTCAGCTTGAAGCAGACTTTGACGCTTCTTTAATTCAACTCATGTTCCCTGCGAGCGACATGCTACAGATGAGTGCTGTTGCTGGTGGTCTGTTAAAAAATACGGGATGTGCTGATAACGAATTCGTTGCTGATCTCGTTACCAAACAACCAACTCACTTAGGTAATGGCCTGTGGTTAATTGGCAGTGACAAACATGTCACTCGCACAGGCGTGTCATTTGTCTCGACGGCAAACGACTGCGAATATGAAGGTCAAAAAGTGCGTGCACTTGTCGCGTTCGCAGCATGTAACAATGCTCACCAATCTATCCTAAAAACGCTTTCTAATATTGTGTTTAACAATGAACACGGCAAGCTTTTAGATGCATCAGTAGAACAGATTCTTGCTTTGTTCAAAGGTGAAGAAGTCACAGCTGCATCTTCAGAAGAAGGCAATACCGCTGTATTTAAAATCAAAAACTCTCACGGCCTACATGCTCGTCCGGGGGCAATGTTAGTCGCAGAAGCGAAAAAGTTTGAATCCACTATACGTGTTGCCAACCTAGACGGAGATGGAAAAGCAGTAAACGCGAAGAGCCTAATGAAAGTTATCGCGCTGGGCGTTAAGCACGGTCACCAACTTCAATTTACAGCAGAAGGTCCTGATGCCCCGCAAGCCTTGGAGTCTATCGGAAATGCAATCGCTTCTGGCCTTGGTGAAGGTTAAGGATCCGATATGACAAACAAAACAAATAAGGTTGTCACTATTACGCTCAACCCGGCATTGGATTTAACAGGTTCAGTAAATGAACTAAACGTTGGTTCCGTGAGCTTAGTACAGCAAAGCAATCTCCACGCTGCAGGTAAAGGTGTCAACGTAGCAAAAGTGTTGAGCGATTTAGGCGCAGATGTCACGGTTACCGGCTTTCTTGGTAAAGATAACCCTGAGCTATTCCATCAGCTTTTCAATGACATCGGCGTTAAGAATGAGTTTGTAGAAGTACAAGGTGCAACTCGTATCAACGTCAAGCTCGTTGAGGCTAATGGCAACGTCAGTGATATCAACTTCCCTGGTGTTCAAGTTACGGCAGAAGAAATCGCGCGCTTTGAAGAAACCCTATTCCGCCTTGCTGAAACACACGATTACTTTGTATTGGCAGGCAGCCTACCGGGCGGTGTTACTGCAGAGCAATGCGCTGCATGGATAGAAGCACTGCATCAACAAGGCAAAAAGGTGTTGTTCGACAGTAGCAAAGCCGCATTGAAGTCAGGTATTGATGCTCACCCATGGTTGATTAAACCTAACGATGAAGAACTTGGTGATTTTGTTGGCGAACATCTAGCAACACCTGAACAGTGCCAAGCTGCAGCGCAAACACTGAGCGACAAAGGCATAGAAAACATCGTGGTTTCTATGGGACCTGACGGTGTTATGTGGCTCAACCAAGGCGAATGGCTTAGTGCAAAACCGCCTCGAATGCATGTCGTGAGCACCGTTGGCGCAGGCGATACGCTGGTCGCTGGCTTGTGTTGGGGCCACATGCAACTGATGCCTAAAAACGATTTATTGCGCTTCGCTACGGCACTTTCTGCTTTGGCAGTTAGTCAAGTTGGCGTAGGGCTAACCAGTCAGGAAGAACTGGAAAATATCAAGCGACAAACTGAAGTTAGCGCGCTTTACCCTATTACAAACTTAGAACAAAACTAAGGAACAGAAGGTTATCGTATGAATATTGCCATTATTACTGCCTGTCCGAGCGGTGTAGCAAATAGCATCCTTGCGACAGGATTACTAGAACAAGCCGCCGCAAAATTAAACTGGAATGCCAAAATAGAATGTCAATCAAGTGTGGTTGAACCAACACTATTGACGGAAGCTGACGTTGAACAAGCAGAAGTCATTGTCATTGCGGCAAATACTAGCGTCGACACTTCTCGTTTTGTAGGAAAAAAGGTTTACCAAGCGGAAATTAGCGAAGTAGCAAAAGACGCAACTGCATTTCTCCAGCAAGCGGTTGAAAACGCCACTTTACTTGAAAAAGCAACCACACTTGCAGCCCCTATCACTACAGATACAACATCAGCATCAAAGAAGATTGTTGCAATCACGGCATGCCCTACTGGCGTTGCGCATACCTTTATGGCGGCAGAAGCTTTAGAAGAAGAAGGCAAGCGTCGTGGCCATCAAATCAAGGTGGAAACTCGTGGTTCAGTTGGCGCTAAAAACCAACTGACTGAGCAAGAAATTGCAGATGCCGATCTGGTGATCATTGCTGCGGATATTGAAGTGCCACTTGATCGCTTTAACGGCAAAAAGATGTACCGCACGAAAACAGGCCCAGCTCTGAAAAAAACAGCCGAAGAGATGGACAAAGCATTCGAGCAAGCCACGATTTACCAACATTCAGGTTCTGCAAATTCTGCTTCGGCAGCAGACGAGAAGAAAGGCGCTTACAAACACTTGATGACAGGGGTATCGCACATGCTGCCTGTGGTTGTCGCTGGTGGTTTGATCATCGCCCTATCGTTCGTGTTTGGTATTGAAGCATTTAAAGAAGAAGGCACACTAGCAGCAGCCTTGATGAACATTGGTGGTGGCTCTGCATTCGCATTGATGATTCCTGTACTTGCTGGCTATATTGCGTTTTCAATCGCTGACCGTCCTGGTCTGGCTCCTGGTCTTGTTGGTGGTATGCTAGCAAGTTCAACGGGTGCTGGTTTCCTAGGTGGTATCGCAGCTGGCTTCATTGCCGGTTACGCAGCGAAACTCCTCGCAGATAAGGTGAAACTGCCACAATCGATGGAGGCGCTTAAACCGATTCTGATCATTCCATTTGTAGCAACATTGTTCACTGGTCTTGTGATGATCTACATCGTAGGCGGCCCAGTTTCAGGCATCATGAACGGCCTGACTGACTTCCTAAACAACATGGGATCTGACAGTGCAGTACTACTGGGTATTATCCTTGGCGCAATGATGTGTTTCGACCTAGGAGGCCCGGTAAACAAAGCCGCTTACGCATTTGGTGTTGGCCTTTTGGCTTCACAAACTTACGCGCCAATGGCGGCAATCATGGCCGCAGGTATGGTTCCTGCGCTAGGTATGGGTTTAGCGACCTTCATTGCGAAGAACAAATTTGAACAAAATGAACGTGAGGCAGGTAAAGCATCATTTGTCTTGGGCCTTTGTTTCATCTCTGAAGGCGCAATTCCATTTGCTGCGAAAGATCCAATGCGCGTGATTCCATCTTGTATGGCAGGTGGCGCACTTACTGGTGCCCTATCGATGCTATTCGGTGCGAAATTAATGGCACCACACGGCGGTCTATTCGTGCTGCTAATTCCTAACGCAATTTCACCAGTATTAATGTATTTAGTGGCTATTGCAGCAGGTACAGCGGTAACTGGCTTTACTTACGCATTCTTAAAAAGCAAAGCAGAAGCGAAACAAGAAGTCACAGCTTAATTAGAGCGACTCCGGTTAACAATGCCACCCTCGAATTTGGCATTTAGCACCTCCCTTTAATTCCGGTTAAGGGAGGTGTTTTTTATTCCGCAGCCGGAACGGCTACAATGTCTACTTCCCCACTGCTCATATCCACCGTTGCTTGATAAGCGCTATGCGGGTCACCGTAGTGCTTGAAGGTAAAGTGGTAAACGTTAGCTGGCGTCCACAAGGTTTTTGACTCTGCGGGCAGAATGTCATAGCCGTCTTGCTGATAAAGCTCTGTCGCCATTACATTTGCGATTGCCGCCTGCTGGTTAGCGTCTCGATCAACCTTTGGCTCTAATGACGGATTACTTGGATAAGATTCACCGTTGTAACTCATGAGTCGATAGGAGCCATTACTCCAAACGATAAAGTCCTGCCAACCATTACTGTAACTGTCGGCTAGTACAATAGGCGTGCGAGTTACCGACATTCGATTGATAACTTTTCCCTCATTATCAAACATATATGCAGCACAGCCACCACTACCACAGAAATAGCGATCTTGAAGCAACACTATGTATTCTGCCTTGCCGTCGCTGTTTAGGTCGGCGCTACCCGATAGATAACGTAGATTGTCTTGCTCGAGCGACAGCCCTTCAGAGGCTAAAACCTTACTATCAATCCAACTGGAAATGACTTCAGCACTAACACTGTTGACTTTAGGGGCAGGTTGTTTGGTTTCTGTCGGCATGCTATCCGTCGCGGTGCAGCCAACCAAGGTGAAAGAACCAACGAAGAAGAGTCCGTTTAATATGCGCTTATTCATGTAATCTCAATCTTTGATGTGTCGTTACATCAGTATACGCATGATTTGCATTGTAATCTTAAGAAAATCATTAAAATCAAGCAAATGAATGGTTTGGTATATATTAGTAAGATCAAAAAAGCCCCGAAGAAAACCTTCAGGGCTAGGCAGGAAGCTGGCAAATAGCCAGGAGTCCCTATGCAGTGGTCGGTTTTACCCTAAACAGAATTGCAAACATCACTGGCACCACTATCAGTGTCAGTACAGTAGCAAAACCAAGACCTGCCATAATCGTTATTGCCATCGAGCCAAAGAAGGCGTCGAAGACCAGTGGAATCATCCCCAAGATAGTTGTTAGCGCAGCCATACTTACCGGACGAACGCGGCTTATCGCACTATCGACAATCGCGAGGTAAGGATCTTTACCTGACTCCAACTCAAGGTTTATTTGGTCAAGCAACACAATACCGTTTTTCAAAATCATGCCACTTAGGCTTAACAAACCAAGGAATGCTGTAAAACTGAACGGCATGTTCGTGGTAAGCAAACCAAAAGCAACGCCAATGATCGCTAACGGAACGGTGAACCAAATGACCAACGGCTTTTTGATTGAGTTAAACAGTAAAATAGTAATGATGAACATCAACAAGTAACCCATCGGCAATGAACCGAATAGGCCTTCTTGTGCATCTTTGGATGATTCGTACTCACCACCCCATGTGATTTCGTATCCTTCTGGAACATGCAATGCCATCACTTTAGGCTGTACACGAGCAAATAAGCTTGCTGCCGTGTCGTCACTCAACACATCATGGTCCGCGAGAACGGTTAACGTACGCTTACGGTCACGGCGCTGAATTAGCGGCTCACTCCAATCCAGTTGAACGCCATCAATCACTTGATCAACCGGAATATACGTTTGCAACGAAGGACTCCAAATGGTCACGTTTTGTAGTGATTCAAAATCTACGCGTTCTTCTTCAGGAAGGCGTGTCATAATTGGCAACGTATGTGTACCATCACGCAAGTAACCTAAGGTGCTACCACCAAACGCCATTTGCAGTGTGCTTGAAAGATCTTCTTTCGAAATACCTAAGCGACGAGCTTTAGACTCATTGAAAACGGGTACAAGTTCCTTGGTGCGCTCTCGCCAATCGTGACGAATGTTTCGAGCACCAGGGTCGGTATGAAGGATGTCTTCAACTTGCACCGCCAAGTCACGTAAAACTTGTGGTTCAGGGCCAGTAATACGCGCTTCGATCTTAGACGCTGGTGATGGACCAAATTCCATCAATTTAAACTGGAACGTAGGCGCATCAAATGTTTTCGCCAGATTCGCATCTAACTTATGCAGTAAACCAAACATTTTCTCACGATCAGTCGCGCGAACTTGGAACTGCGCGTACGCTTCGTAACTTTTTTCTGGTTGATAGGTTAAAGCAAAACGCTGTAGGCCCTGCCCAATCGAAGCAGAAACAAAGTCAATATCATCTTGCTGACGAATGTAGCTTTCGACCTCTTCAGCTTTTTTAATCGTTTCACGGATGTCAGTACCCTCTGGCATCCACATATCCACGTAGAACATCGGCGTATTCGATGGTGGGAAGAACTGCTGTTTTACATTACCAAATGCCACGACAGCACCCACTAATAGCGCCACCATGCCAGCAACGGTAAGCCAGCGGAATCGCAATGCAAATTTCAGCGATGCCCCAAATACGACAAACAACCAGCCTTTATAAGGATCATCTTCGCTAGTACCCTGCTCTTTGCTTTCCTCTTTCAACAAAAGATCGGCAAGGAAAGGCGTCAGTGTAATAGCGGTAATCCAGCTTAAAAATAATGAGAAACACAGCACCCAGAATAGAGAGCCCATGAACTCACCTGTCGCATCTTGCGACAAACCGATAGGTGCAAAAGCCGTAATTGCAATAACAGTTGCGCCCAGCAAAGGCCATTGTGTTTGCTTTACAATATCGACAGCCGCTTGAACTTTGGTACGCCCTTTCTTTAGGCCAACCAATATGCCTTCCACGACAACAATCGCGTTATCAACCAGCATACCCAAGGCAATAATTAACGCGCCAAGAGAAATACGATGCAGTTCGATGTTGTTGTAATTCATCAAAATGAAGGTACCAAATACCGTCAATAACAACACAACTCCAATGATGACACCACTGCGTAAACCCATAGTAAACAGCAACACAATGATTACGATCGCCACTGCCTCCGCTAGACTAATTACAAACGCTTTAACAGATTCATCCACCTCATTGGCTTGGTTGTAAAAGTAGTTCATATCGATGCCAGCAGGCTTGATAGACTCTAGGCTCGCGAGCTCCGCATCCAAACGTTCACCAACCTCAACCACGTTCACACCCGATGCAAACGAGATACCGATATTAATCGCTTTTTGACCGTTAAAGAGTACGACGTTGCTTGGCTTCTCTTGAATACCGCGAGAAATCGTTGCTACGTCTTTTAGACGAATTAGATTTCCTGTGTCACGGCCATGAATGATCAGATTTTCTAGTGCTTCTACAGTGTTTAAGGTGCCGCTTGGGCGAATAACAAGGCTTTCGCCATTGACCATCACTTCACCTGCTGAAACCACATTGTTTTGCTGGTTCAACAAGCTCGAAACCACATTCATGTCTAAGTTCAGTGCAGCAAGGCGATCAAGTGAGATCTCAACGAATAGCATTTCTTGCTGATCGCCCGTGATGTCTACCTTACCAACACCATCAACAAGCTCGATTTCACGGGTCAGGTAATCCGCATAACGTTTCAGCTCTACATAGTCGTAATCGTCACCAGTGAGCATTAACATCACGCCATAAACGTCACCGAAATCATCAATGATCTGTAAAGACTGAACACCTTGAGGCAATGATGGTCGTAAATCATTAATTTTACGGCGCATTTCATCCCAAATTTGCGGCAGTTCATCAGGACCATAGTCCATTTCCATGCTCACCGTTATTTGAGACATACCATTAGAAGACGTAGAGGTAATTTTGTCGATATAAGGGAGTTTTCGAATCTCTTTTTCTAGAGGATACGTCAGCTCTTCTTCAACTTCTTTTGACGTCGCGCCAGGGTATGTTGAGATGATCATGGCATCTTTGATCGTAAATGCCGGGTCTTCTAATCGTCCAAGCTCCAAAAATGACGTTAAACCACCAACAGCAAGGATAATAATGAACAACCAGCTGATGACTTTGTTTTTTATTGAATACTCAGCAATGTTCATTATTGGTTATTCTCCACAACATCCACATGTTTACCTTCGCGTAATTTACGCAGATTTGAATTAATCAGAATATCGCCCTGGCTAACACCTGACGACACAATGGCTCCATTGCCATTCACTTGAGAAATCATGACAGGCACTCGTGTGACAATGTCACCTTCTTTTTTCCACACAAAGAACTCATTCCCTTCACTGCCTGCTTGAAGCGCCGTGACAGGAACACTGTAACCATCAATAGAGGTAATGCCCGCCTTCACCATATCGACCAAAACGCTTACGCTGGTTCCCGGCAATATCTCTGTTTTTGGCTGTGGCATCGTCAAGTACATTTCGTAGGTTTGAGTTTCAGCGTTGGGTTCACTTGTGTGCTCTAAATAGTCCAAAGCAAATCTGCCATCGATGCCGGAGAAGGTTGCTCTAGGCTTGTAGCTCATGCTGTCTGAGTTTGGGTCTACCATCGCTAAAACATTGTCGGAAAGCTCAATACGCACGTAAACCAAATCGTTTTGGTATAGGTTTAACACGGGTTCACCAATTGCCACACGCTCAAAACGTTCTTTGAAAACATCGGATACTTTACCGGCGAACGGGGCGAATAAACGGGTGTAATTCAATTGATTGGTCGCGTTATAGAAAGTAGCCTCAGCTAGCTCTTTATTGGCGGTTAGCTCATCAAGTTCCGCTTTTGAAATCATTTGACGTGCATGCAAGTCTTCACCGCGTTTAAGCTGACGAATTGCGAGTGTGTATTGTGCTTCTGCGTCATTCACGGCTTGCTTCTCTTTGCTATCATCTAGCTTTGCGATCATTTGCCCCTGCTTCACAACGTCACCCGCTTTAACCAATACGTGCTGAACTTCCCCAGCGCGGCGAAATGCCATTGGCGTTTGCTCTGCAGGCACTACTATGCCTTTGAACGCGCGATGTTGACTTTGTACTGGTGCATCCACCGAGATAGTCGACACAAAAAGTGGCTGCTCGACGATAGCTTGGTTTTCATTTTTGCACCCTGTTAAAACTGCAAGTGCAATCGCAGAGATCGTAAGTAGAGAACGTTTCATTAAATGCCTCCCTCACGAACCCAAGCTTTCACCACTTGTCCTTCAACCAGTCTCTCAACACCAGCAATAACAACGTAATCATTGTTATCAAGCCCGGCTTTCACACCACCTGCTGCGTCAAGTGACACAGTGACTTTATTGACCTGCTGCGTGCTTCTGTCCATTACCCAAACTTCACCTTGCGTCCCATTTTTGTTGACCCAAGCAGACTGAGGTAACGTCATCGCGTCCGATACATGTTGTTTAGCAATGTGTACCTGCCCAGTCATACCTGTCAGCAAATTGCGATCTTCTGGTCGAGTGATGGTCACGATCGCCTCATAACTATTGGTATCGATGTTTGGCTGCGTCGAAATTTCTTTAAATTGCCCAGGAATACGTTTTCTTGGCTCGCTATCCATCGTCACCCACATATCGGAGTTTTGCAGTGACTCAAGTGATACAGATTCCGCATAACTTACTGGCAAGGTGAAAGATACATCCAACGTCGTGTTATCAATGAGATTCAAGATCTCCTGCTTCTCTGCGACTACTTGAAACGGGTTGACATAGGTATATGACACAATGCCATCAAACGGTGCGTGAATTTTGGTATAGCTCAAATCGGTTTTAGCTTGTTCGTAGTTCGCCAATGCCGCTTTATATTGAGTTTCTTTCTGATCGTACTCATCAGTACTAATGAGTTTTTTTCCGTAAAGGTTTTTCGCGCGGTCCCATTGTGTTTTCGCTAACGCGTACTGCGCTTGAGCGGCATCTAACGCAAGCTGAAGATCTTTAGGGTCTAACGTTGCGAGCACTTCACCTTTTTGGACTTTTTGACCCATGCGTACACGTAATTCATCAACCTCTCCACCAACCTGAAAAGAAAGCTGCGCGCGATGTGTTGCATCAATACGCGCTAAAAAGGCGTGCGAGTCTTCAAGTTCTAGGTCTTTCACCGCCAGTAATTTTACAGGTTTGATTAAAGGTTCAGACGGCTCAGAAATGGCTTTATTACACCCAGTTAGCATCCCAGAAAGACTTAATGTCACCACTGCGCCAACTAAAGTGCGCTTTAAATATTGTTTTCGCACCCGCTTTCTCCGTAGGTTTTATATATTACACAGCCGTGCAGTATAAGCAGAATTTGAAATTGATCAACATATTTTCCAGATGGATAGCAAATTAATTAGTCAAAGCGTTCGGTTTCTGGTAAAAGTAAGCGCGTGATTAATATTCGGGAAAATTCGAACTATGAATGAAAGAAAGCAGGGGCGTAGAAGTGCTGAAGCAGCAGAACAAACTAAGTGTCTGATCCTTAAAGTGGCAGCAGATATGTTTTGTGAACTTGGTTACGAGCGTGTCTCGCTGCGCAATATCAGTGAAAAGGCTGGTGTTTCACATAGTTTGATCCGTCACCACTTCGGTAGCAAAGAGAAAATCTGGCAAGCGGTTAGCGATGCAATGGACGAGTTCATGCAGTGCTATATGGCTGAACTCATCAATGAAATGCCGGAGAACACACCTTCGAATAGAAAAATTTATCTGTTTATGGTTCGCATGCTAGCATTTGCTCTCGTCAATCCTCACCCAGTACAGATGATCGCCGATGCCATTCGACAAGGCGATGACGGTGCTCTGCTGCAGTATTTCTTAAAATCAAAAGATGAGTTCGCTGCAATATTTACCGGAATTTTCGAGCAGTACAACAGCGAAAACCCTAATGCACAATTTGATCAGTGGGAATCAAAGTGGCAAATGTTGATCTTCGCACATGGTGCTGTCAGTCTCGCGCCAATGATGCAAGAAACATGGCCGGATATTGCAGATAATCGCGAAAAACTGCTGATCAAGCATTGGGAATTGTTTAATACCATTATGGCCTCTCAATTTGGGATCCCAAAAGAAGAGATGATTCATCCGGAAAAGCTTGAAGATATCGTTATTGATATGTGCTGTACTATTGATGAAGCAGTAAACTAAAAGTAAACAAGCGAAAAGAAGACATAAAAAATGCCGAGCTACAAAGCTCGGCATTTTTGTTTCAATTCGTTTTAACCACGGTAGTAACGTTGTGGTACGAACGGCATTTTTTCAACTGTCATTGGTAGCATTTTACCACGCACTTCAGCGAACACTTCAGTACCAATCGCCGCCAAATCCGCACGAACATAACCCATTGAGACTGGCTTACCTGCGTTCGGACCCGCCGTACCGCTGGTTACAACGCCAATTTTAACGCCGTCGGCATCAAACAGTTCAACACCTTCACGCACTGGCGCTTTGGTTTGACCTACTAGACCCACACGCTTACGCGCCACATCTTTAGTCTCAATCTGCTTAAGAATAATGTCTGCGCCAGGGAAACCACCTTCACGTTCACCACCAATACGACGAACTTTTTGGATACCCCATAGCAAGCTCGCTTCAACAGGTGTTGTTGTTGTGTCTAGGTCATGACCGTATAGACAAAGGCCACACTCAAGACGAAGTGAATCACGAGCACCAAGGCCAATCCATTCAACTTCATCTTCCGCAGTCAGTTTACGTGCTAGCTCTTCCGCTTTGTCAGCAGGAACCGAGATTTCGTAACCGTCTTCGCCTGTATAACCACTACGAGAAACAATGCACTCGGCGCCTAAAATATCGACTTTACGAATATCCATGAACAGCATTTCAGAAACTTCTGGTGCAAAACGCGCCAATACAGCCGCCGCTTTAGGGCCTTGGATTGCAAGTAGAGCTCGGTCTTCGATAATTTCTAGCTCAACACCAGATGGTAAATGCGCTTGTAGGTGTGCGATATCTTGCGCTTTACATGCTGCGTTCACAACCACAAACAGATGATCACCTAGGTTAGCCACCATCAAGTCGTCCATGATGCCGCCCTCTTCATTAGTGAAAAAAGCGTAACGCTGTTTACCAGACTCAAGATCCACAATATCCACTGGGACTAATGTTTCTAGGAACGCAGCTGCACCGTCACCAATTAGGCGAAGCTGTCCCATGTGAGAAACATCAAACAGACCTGCCGCATCACGAGTATGTAAGTGTTCCTTCTTTACGCCTAGAGGATACTGAACAGGCATATCGTAACCCGCGAACGGGACCATTTTGGCACCAACTTCAACGTGAAGTGCGTGTAGTGGTGTTTTCAGTAGTTCTTGAGTCATTTTCGTCTCCATTTAGATAGACCCGAGAATGCTATCGGCATTCGATGTGTTTCCAATAATAAACATGGCTCATTCTATTTTGCACGAACAAGACGTAGATCGACTTGCAAAAGTGTGACTCTTAACATTTTAATCACAACAAATCGTACAAAAAAAGCGCTTTAATGAGCAAGTTCTCATCAAAAAAGCGCTTTTTCATCATAACGACCACCAACAGCAATCGTTTGCTTTCACTATAGGAAATTTACAAGTATTTATCACTATTTGGCTGTCACCCACAAAATGAGCGCATCTTCCTCGCTAACACTGGTCAACATATGTCCCATATTTGCATCGTAATAAACGCTGTCTCCCTCGCTTAAAACAACAGGTTCGTAAAACTCAGAATAGAACATAACCTCGCCAGATAAGATAAGTAAAAATTCTTCGCCGTCATGACGAACCCAGTCTTTATATTCATCAAAACTACGAGCTCGAATTTGGCTCTTAAACGGCATCATTTTCTTATTGGAAAGTTGTGTCGCGAGCAGTTCATGTTCATAGGTTTGTGTTGGGTGTGGTTTACCTTCATTCTTCTTGGTAACATCCCTGCGCCCTGTCGCTACCTTTTTTCTAGGTGGCTCAAAGAGTTGTGGCATGTCAATTTGTAAGCCTAGTGCCAATTTTTGCATCGCTTGAAACGTCGGGGAGATCTGCTCATTTTCTATTTTGCTCAGTGTAGATCGAGCAAGCCCTGTTCGCTGACTCGCTTCTTCTAATGTGATACCGAGTTTCGAGCGGATATCCTTAATACGCTGGCCCAGTTTTAACGGCTCGATATTTTGGTCATGTTGCTCTTTTGCCAACGTCATCGATGGGTATTCATCGTAAATACTTTCTGCCATAAATCCCTCTATAGATATCCATATTTTTTGTCTTACTCGCATTGTGCATGAAGCACATAGTGGATAGAAGTCCACCAAGTGAATTAAAGCGTGCTCTTGTTAACAAATTTTGAAATCTTGTTTCCTATAGGAAATTTTTGGTTGATTGTTCCCGTCACAGGCGCTATGTTACCAACTTGTTAGATGTAGAGATGCATATTTCCGTAAGAGATTGGTAAAGGAAACACGCAATCCAACGGAGTTTTTGCCCAAATTTAGGGCCGGATGTTCACTCTGTTCTGCTACGCAGTTCAGCTGTTTTTGAGGACAAATGAACCACAACCGCAAATCATAACTCATCTATTGCGGGTTCATTTTCAGATTTGGAAGGTCAACTACCATGAATAAGAGTTACCCTAACCACAGCTTGGAAAACTTTTTCTCTACCAACCTCTCTGCGACAGATGATGCTGTCTTTGCTGGAATTCAAGCGGAATCCGCTCGCCAAAACGAACAAATCGAACTTATCGCTTCAGAGAACATTGTTTCTAAAGCGGTAATGCAAGCTCAAGGCACATGCCTAACAAACAAATACGCTGAAGGTTACCCAGGTCGCCGTTACTATGGTGGTTGTGAGCACGTAGATACAGTGGAAGCCATTGCTATCGAACGCGCAAAAAAACTTTTCAATTGTGAATACGCAAACGTTCAACCACACTCAGGCGCACAAGCAAACGGCGCAGTAAAGCTGGCACTGCTTCAACCTGGTGACACCATTCTTGGTATGTCTTTAGACGCAGGTGGTCACCTGACGCACGGCGCACGCCCTGCACTTTCTGGTAAATGGTTTAATGCAGTTCAATACGGTGTTGATCGCGAAACACTAGAAATTAACTACGAAGATGTTCGTGAGCTTGCACTTGAGCACCAACCTAAAATGATCATCGCAGGTGGTAGCGCTATTCCACGTACTATCGACTTTGCAAAATTCCGTGAAATCGCAGACGAAGTAAATGCAATTCTTATGGTCGACATGGCGCACATCGCTGGTCTTATTGCAACAGGCGCACACCCTAGCCCACTGCCACACGCACACGTTGTTACGACTACAACACACAAAACATTGCGTGGCCCTCGCGGCGGTATGATTCTTACTAACCACGAAGACATCATTAAGAAAATCAACTCAGCCGTATTCCCTGGCCTACAAGGTGGCCCACTGATGCACGTTATCGCAGCCAAAGCGGTCGCATTTGGTGAAGCGCTTGGCCCTGAATTTAAAACTTATATTGATTCGGTGATCAATAACGCAAAAGTCCTAGCGGAAGTATTGCAAACTCGCGGTTGCGACATCGTAACTGGTGGCACAGACACGCACCTAATGCTGGTTGACCTTCGTCCGAAAGGGTTGAAAGGCAATAAAGCAGAAGAAGCTCTAGAGCGTGCTGGGATCACATGTAACAAAAATGGCATCCCATTCGATACAGAGAAGCCTATGATTACATCGGGCATCCGTTTAGGAACGCCTGCGGGTACAAGCCGCGGCTTTGGCGCTGAAGAATTCAAACTCATCGGTAATTGGATTGGTGACGTACTGGACGGTTTAGTGAACAACCCTGAAGGTGACGCAGAAGTTGAAAAACGCGTTCGCAAAGAAGTAAAAGAACTTTGCAGTCGCTTTCCTCTATACCAGTAAACGATTTTTTTGAAATCATAATAATTCCTGACAAGTTATTCGGAGATTAAGCAATGGACAAAACACTGAAGTTTGCAGATAGCCACGAGTGGGTACGTGACAACGGTGACGGCACAGTAACAATTGGTATTTCTGAGCATGCACAAGAAATGCTAGGTGACGTGGTATTCGTTGACCTACCAGACGTAGAAGACGAAGTTGAAGCAGGTGAAAGCTTCTCTCTCGTTGAATCTGTAAAAGCAGCGTCAGACATCTACGCACCAATCACTGGTGAAATCGTAGAAATCAATGAAGAACTAGAAGACAGCCCAGAGCTAATTAACGAAGAGCCGTACGAAGGTGGCTGGATCGTAAAAGTGAAGATGTCTGATGTATCTGAACTAGATAACCTGAAAGACGCAGACGAATACCTAAACTCTATCGAAGAAGAGTAATTAGGATGTGACGAAAGCTGTTCCCTAGCCTGTTTAGAGAACAGCTTTTTTTCTAGGTTCGGACGTATAATTTAATTTATCAGTAACGCAAATCCGTTACCCGAACCAAGGAGTAGGTAAAGGACAATGACTGAATTACTTCAAAGCCTCAGCACACAAAACGAGTTCGTTGCTCGCCACAATGGACCAAACAAATCTGACCAACAGAAAATGTTGGAAGCGATCAACGCAGTTAGCCTAGATTCGCTTATCGACGAAACCGTACCAGCACAAATTCGCCTAGAGCAACCAATGAGCTTGGCAGAAGCGAAAAGCGAAGCAGACATGCTGGCAGCAATGCGTAAGTTCGCCGATCAGAACCAAGTTAAACGTACATTTATTGGTCAGGGTTACTACAACACCTTCACGCCGAACGTGATTCTACGCAACGTGATGGAAAACCCGGGCTGGTACACTGCTTACACCCCTTACCAACCAGAGATCTCACAAGGTCGTTTAGAAGCACTTCTAAACTACCAACAAATGGTGATGGATCTTACTGGTATGGAAATCGCGAACGCGTCATTGCTTGATGAAGCAACGGCAGCAGCAGAAGCGATGACGCTTTGTAAGCGTGCGGGTAAAAGCAAGAGCAACGTATTCTTCGTTGCTGACGACGTTCACCCACAAACCATCGAAGTGGTAAAAACTCGTGCGAAATTCATCGGCTTTGAAGTCTTGGTTGGTTCTTTAGAATCACTACCAGAGCAAGACGTGTTCGGCGCACTAGTTCAATACCCAAGTACAACAGGTGAAGTTCGTGACCTAACGGACATCATCGCTAAAGCGCAAGCAAACAAAACACTAGTGACTGTAGCAACGGACCTTCTTGCTTCTACCCTGCTTAAACCTGCAGGTGAAATGGGCGCAGACGTAGCAATCGGTTCAGCACAACGTTTTGGCGTGCCGATGGGTTACGGCGGTCCACACGCTGCTTTCATGGCAACGCGTGATAAGCACAAGCGTACAATGCCTGGTCGTGTTATCGGTGTTTCTATCGATACCAACGGTAACCAAGCACTGCGTATGGCAATGCAAACGCGTGAACAGCACATCCGTCGTGAAAAAGCGACATCAAACATCTGTACTGCTCAAGCACTGCTAGCGAACATGGCGTCTTTCTACGCGGTTTACCACGGCGCAGAAGGTCTACGCACGATTGCTCGTCGTACGCACCATATGACAGCCATCTTAGCCGCTGGCCTAACTAAAGGCGGCTTCGAGCTTGCTCACAACAGCTTCTTCGACACTATCACTATCAACACAGGTGCACAAACTGAAGACCTATACGCGAAAGCACTAGCCGCAGACATCAACCTACGTAAGTTGGGTACTCAGCTAGGTGTGAGCTTCGACGAAACCACAACCGTGGCAGATGTAGAAGCCCTATTCGCAGTATTCGGTGTGAAAGAAGAAGTGGCAGCACTATCAACTGAAATCGCGGGCAACGAGTTTGCAGCCATTCCAGAAGCATTGCGCCGCACAACAGAATATCTAACACACCCTGTGTTTAACACGCACCACAGCGAAACACAGATGATGCGTTACCTAAAACAGCTAGAGAACAAAGACTTCTCACTCACGCACGGCATGATCCCACTGGGCAGCTGTACGATGAAGCTGAACGCAGCAGCAGAGATGATCCCAGTTACTTGGCCTGAGTTTGGTTCGATCCACCCGTTCGCACCAACAGAACAAGCAGCTGGTTACGCAGCACTCGCAAAAGACCTTAAAGAAAAGCTATGTGAAATCACTGGCTATGACGCATTCTCACTACAACCAAACTCTGGTGCATCGGGTGAGTACGCAGGTCTTATCGCGATTCAACGCTACCACGAAAGCCGTGGCGAAGGTCACCGCAACGTATGTTTGATCCCAAGCTCTGCGCACGGTACTAACCCTGCGACAGCATCTATGGTGTCAATGAAAGTGGTTGTGGTTAAGTGTGATGAAGAAGGCAACATCGACATCGACGACCTAGCAGCGAAAATCGAGAAACACAAAGACAACCTATCAAGCATTATGATCACTTACCCTTCTACGCACGGCGTTTACGAAGAGAAAGTGAAAGAAGTGTGTGAAATGGTTCATGCCGCCGGTGGTCAGGTTTACCTAGACGGCGCTAACATGAACGCGCAGGTTGGTCTAACATCACCAGGCTTCATCGGTTCAGACGTTTCTCACCTAAACCTACACAAAACCTTCTGCATCCCGCACGGTGGTGGCGGTCCGGGTATGGGTCCTATCGGTGTGAAATCTCACCTAGCTCCTTTCCTACCAGGGCATATTGAAGACGGTGTAGAAGGCGCAGATTTCGCAGTATCCGCAGCGGATATGGGTAGCGCTTCTATCCTACCTATCTCTTGGGCTTACATCGCAATGATGGGCGAAGCTGGCCTAACAGATGCAACAAAAGTAGCAATTCTGAACGCAAACTACGTGATGGAAACACTTCGCCAACACTACCCTGTTCTTTACCGTGGCAAAAATGGCCGCGTAGCGCACGAATGTATTATCGACATTCGTCCGCTGAAAGAAGAAACAGGTATCAGCGAAGAAGACATCGCGAAACGTCTAATGGACTACGGTTTCCACGCACCAACTATGTCGTTCCCTGTAGCGGGCACGCTAATGGTTGAGCCAACGGAATCGGAAGATCTAGAAGAGCTGGACCGCTTCTGTGATGCGATGATCGCTATCCGCGAAGAAATGGAGAAAGTGAAAAACGGTGAATGGCCACTGGATAACAACCCACTTGTTAACGCGCCACACACACAAGTTGATCTTTCAGCTGAAGATTGGGACCGCCCTTACTCTCGCGAGATTGGCTGCTTCCCGTCTAAAGCGACCAAATCTTGGAAGTACTGGCCAACGGTAAACCGCGTAGATAACGTATACGGCGACCGTAACCTAATCTGTTCATGCCCAAGCATCGATAACTACGAAGATTAATTTTTGTAGAATCTAAATAAACAAAGGCGAACCGATTGGTTCGCCTTTGTTTTTGGTGTGCCGCCGTAACATTTGTTGATACATCGAGAAGGAATGATGGCTAGTTATTGTTTGCACAAAAGTGATTTAGAAATACAGTGACTTCTGAGAACCTTTGAATTAGCACTAATATCTCAGAGCCTTAAAAGCTTGTTGGAAACTCCTCATGAACACTATGTTATGCAGGTGCTGTGTAGTTTCTCAGTTCAGTTGCAGTAAGTCCCACTTATTACCATAGAGATCTTGGAACACCACCACTGTCCCGTATTCTTCCACACGAGGCTCTTCATTAAATACAACACCATTTTTCTTCATCAACTCGTAGTCACGCCAAAAATCATTAGTTTGCAGAAACAGGAAAACACGACCACCTGTTTGATTTCCTACTGCATGCGTTTGCTCCGGTGTACTCGCTTGAGCTAAAAGTAGGTTTGTACCATTGGAGTTTGGAGGAGAAACTTGAACCCAGCGTTTACCACCACCTAGGTTGGTATCTTCAACCAGAGTGAATTGAAGTTTTTGAGTATAGAATTCGATAGCATCGTCGTAATTTTCAACGACTAGAGCAATGTTTCCGATTTGCTGCTGAACAGTTTTGGCCATGATGATTTCCGCTGTGTCAAAACGCTAATTGTACTCTATTTTGAGACTTTTCTAGAAAGCACATAACGCCTTGCAAATGTGTAAGGCACACAATACGAATGCTTACGCACGGCGCCTTTGTCACTAGAACCGACAAACAATATAGCTGCCACCAGTGTCGAATCTTGATTGAGCAACTTATTAAAGCCTTAGCTATAACTCAAGAGCAAATCTCTAACCTAATAAAGAAGGCTGCTCGTATACCACGGTATTATAGTTCTTCTAGTTTTCCCTTAGCTAAATCTTCTTGTTGCTTAAGGAACATGAAGAAGTTTGCCTCACTGATAAACGGGTTACCGCTTGTGCCGAGCTTCTTCCTATTTTCAAAAAGGAAATTTTTATGTGGATGGTTCGAAAGGTTAACGTTCACAATAGGTGCCTGTAGTGAAATTTTTCTAATTTTCTCCATGCTAGTCAGGAACTGGCCAATAACTTCTGGATCATTGCTACTTACGCTATGCCCACCAACGATAAAAGCACGATATTGTTCGCCATTATCTTCAACAGTGAAGTCTAAGGAATAATCACCTTCCGTGTGGCCAGGTGTGAGATAGAACTTAAACTCATGTTCACCAATAGCCATAGAGCTATCGCTTTTTATCTCTATGTCTAAATTTGGAGGAAGGAACTTGTTCTCACCTTCGCTTTTGTTTGATTGCTGTATAGATAGTTCATGAGCGCTTTTGGTCATCACGACTTTGGAACCATACTTCTCTTGAAGTAACTGGGCGCCTCCAACGTGGTCAGAATGCCCATGAGTTACCAATATGTGCGTTATTGGCTTATCTTTTAGCCCTAGCTTCTCTAGGTTGATAGGTATCCACTCAGAGTAAGGGAAGTCAAGCGTATCAATGATAACGAGTCCGTCGTCTGTAGCAATGGCATATGATGAGACCCACTTGTCTCCTACATAATAGACATTATCAAACATTTGAAATGGTTCTACATAACCGTTCTTATCATTCATTGCTGGAACATATTGACTTAAGGAAGCAAAAGACGAAGCACTGAAAAGTAAACCTACAATAATTTTTTTCACGAAATCACACACAAATATATCCTTAATAATTTCTTATAGAACCTCGCGGATGAGAAAGCTCTAAACGATTTTCAGAGGCAAATACAACTGCAAATACTTTCTACTTAGCTTGAGTTTTAGCTGACCGAATCACTTGTAAACTCGAATCCCATTAACTGCCTATGTATTCATGATTCTTTTAGAGGTTAAATAAATGAACTCAATTGAAGCAGAGTCATGAAGCTTCACTTGAGGTTACCGGCACAGCACAATGTGATAAACCTCTTTCAAGCAAACATTTGAATGCGATTTTTCCAATTTAAGACATGTTCAATAAATGCATCAACTCTTGCAGGCCTTTTATCGCGGTCTCGATACATAATGAATACTTCTTTACCCGAGCATTGCCATTCTGGCAACAAAGGCAGCAGGTTATGTTGATCATGATTTAGCTCATGAAAGTAATAGGTTGGAATCCACGCAATTCCTAAACCATGGATGACGGCGTCTCTAACTAGCAGTACATCATTTGAAGTGAATTGAAACTTTAGCGGATGATCAAATGTTTCATTGGTGATTTGATTAACTAATTTCCATTGGCTGTCGTTGTTTACCGTAATTAGGCGATGATGAACAAGTTGTTCTGGATGGGTAATCGGTTGGTGTTGTTCTAAATAGCTTCGTGATGCACAAAGCGCAAATGGAATCGACCATAATTTCTGAGCAATCCAGTCTTGTTCAATAAGATCACCAAGACGAAAACTAACATCGACACGGTTAGATACAAGATTGATTTTTTCATTCTGTACATCTAAATCGATACATACCTTCGGATGTTGCTCTGCAAATTCATAAACGCACCGCTTTAACCACATCTGTGTCATGTTAATTGGCGCTGATATTTTGATCGTTCCGCTTAAAGACTGACGCTCAGTCGCAATTCTCGATGTCACATTATTTAAGCTAAGAAGTAGCGGCTCACAGAGTTGATAATATTTTTCGCCATCAGTTGTTAACGCAAAGTGGTGTGCACTGCGGTTAAATAGTCTGCAATTTAAGTTTGTTTCCAGCCTTTTTAACTTCCGGCTTAGCGTGGCTAACGGGACATTAAGACGCTCAGATGCTTGTGTTAGGCTTTGATAGCGAGCAACAGAAACGAATAACAAAAGATCATCCAAAGAGTGACGTTCCATATTTGGGATTAACCCTCTTAAATTTGGCGATTAAAAATCAAATATGAAATATATAGCATTATCGCGTCAAGTTAATTTTTATCAGGAAGATCTATGTCTAAGCATTTATCAATTTGGTGCGGTGTTGTTGTCGCTATCTTTTTTTGGTCTAGTAACTTTAACGTAATAAAGGCTATTAATAGCGATGTCTCTCCTTTGGATTCAGCGACGTTACGATTTTCCGTTGCAGCTTTAATACTCTTACTGATAAGAGGTACTAAACGCTCTCCATATGGAGCCAAACTCACACGAAAAAGTATGTTGTCGTTGTTTGTTATAGCAACCGTGGGTGTAACTATCCAAAACTTCTCTATTTTCTCTGCAATGAGATTTACTACCCCAGTTAACGCAGCGGTTGTTCAGGCAAACCTACCACTTGTCACTATCTTGTTGTCGGGCTTTATTCTCAAGACTTCCATTTCGGTTAAAACTATTTTAGGTGCACTAATCAGTTTTTGTGGAGTGGTAATCGTCATTACAGGGGGAAATATTCATTCTATTAGCAGCAATAGTAATATTGGTGATCTATACATGTTATTTGCTTTAATTAGCGGGTGTTTATACACAATTCTAGCGAAGCGTTTAACATCTCATATCCCAGTAACTCAGCAGTTACGTTGGGTGTTAAGTATTGGTGCCATTCAAATGGTCGCTATAGCGATGTACCACGGCGACTTTAGCCGTAGCTTAAATGCCATAACATTTAAAGACCTAGCATTAATAGCTTACATGAGCCTGTTTGGAACTTTGATCGCTTATTACTTTTGGATGAAAGGCGCTATCGTTCTTGGTCCAGATAAGATGTCTCCATTATTTAATATTATGCCGGTATTCACTCTACTGATTTCGTTCATTTCTGGTGAGCAGGCCAATGGGAAAATGTTTTAGGCGTATTTATCGTTGCGGCTGGTGTGTATATAGGTAACTCAGCACCTTTTGCTCGTTTACGGAAGGTGGTGGAGTAAAAATAGACGCCAACCTTAAGTCGCATTATTTAGAGCAATACTTTGTTAATTGGCATAAGTTTTCTTGGTTTCCAATAGGTACACTTTTCGCTTTCGTCGTTCACTCTTTTATCTAACTTTATTGAGTGCATGTCGAAAATCTTCAATCTTTTGCTAAGAGCGTTTTTTACTATGTAAAAAACAGAGGAGAATGACCATGAAAAAACGACTCAACTATATTGAAGTAGCGCCAAAAGCAATAGAAATCCTATACGCTCAGGAAGCTTACTTCCATGAACAATTTAGCCAATCAGAAACTATGAACATGATCATATGGGAACTGGTTAAGTTACGCATATCGCAAATCAATCAATGTGCATTTTGTATCGACATGCATAGTAAAGATGCGCTTAAGTTAGGTGAAAAGCCGGAACGCATATGGGGGCTTAGTGCATGGAAAGATATGCCATTCTACAGCGATGCAGAACACGTTGCGCTTGGCTGGGCTGAATTACTAACTGCTGGCCTACCAGTAGATGATGATACCTATCAGCTGACCTTGAATACCTTTGGAGAAGAAGCTATGGTCAACCTAACAATTGCGATCAACGCGATCAATAGTTGGAACCGAATAGTTAAGGCATTTAAGCCAAAGGTTGGAGTCTATAAACCTCGATAATTCTATTTGACGGTTCTTACTTGTAAGCCACTGCTTATACCTCAACTTAATAGGATGAAAAGTACATGTGTATCACTTTCTCATTTAAGTTGAGGTTAAATAGGATGATTCATTTGAACTTAGAATTTGATATTTTAAAACCTCAAAAGGCTTTAGCTGGCTATGTTCAAGCCATTTGGTCAGCATCCGTCAAACCTGATACGACGCAAACCGTACGTAAACAATTACTCAGTGATGCTGGTACAGGTGTGGTATTCATTTTACAGAATGAAGTACAAATGGATGGTGAGTGGCAGACGCCGGGGGTTGTCCTACTGCCTATAAGCATTCTGGCACATCAGGTCTGCCTACCGCCAGGCGCGGTGATGACTGGCGTACGCTTTCATCCTGCTGTTGGTTATCAACTATTTGGTAAACGTCTAGAACAGCTATTGCGGATTCAAGACGACCACCCTTTGGCTTCTTCTGCACTAGCAACATTTGAGTCTCTGCAAATAGCTCGTTCGCCATATGCAAGGATTTCTACGTTATATCGCTGGGTTCAAACACTGATTGAGGAATATGAACCGCAGTATGTCGGCCACATTATTGACCAACCTACAGGGACCATCAGTCAGCGCCAGAGAGAGCGCAATTTTCAGAAATGGTTGGGGATTACTCCTAAACATTACCAACGCATTAAACGAGTGAAGCACACTTTAGAGCAACTCCGAGCGCAACCCGATCTTACTTTATCGGAGTTGGCGCTGGAGCAAGGTTTTTCCGATCAAGCACACATGACTAGAGAGTGTAAGCAGATTGCGCGCATGACACCGAAGCAGTATGTCCGAAAGAGAAACCTCTAAACCTTATTAGCTTTCTACATCAAACCCCATTGATTCAGAATCGACCATATACTTGTTACAATGTTCGATCATATATCACCTACTTTTTCGATCGCTCATTCCAGCTTGATGTGAGTTGGTTAGCTCGCTTTTGATGCCGCGTGCCGCTCTACCATAAACGCGATCACTTCTTCGCTTAAGCAAGATTTGCTGATGTATTGGCGTTGTTTACCAAGGTGAAGGATAAAGCCCAAATCAGTTTGTTCGAGTTGGTCGATATCATTGATAGCTAGGTAGAGTTGGTAATCATGCTGTTCAACACGGCCACAGTATTCAGTGCCTCGGTCAGTCAAAATTCTCGGTATTAGCATAGGTCGAGCTCCAACGTTGAAGTATTCTCTCTGGGTGCTTTTCTAAGGTTGTTAGGACTTTTCTTACTTGCTCTAGTCAACTAGAGCTTGTACTTGCCTATCTGTCATCGGACTCTCAGCATCCTTTAACACCGCCCAACGAAGAGCTTTTTGCATATCATTGTTTTTCGAGCGTCATCAACAGCTCGTGTAAATAAATACACTACATGGAACCAGTCGAGAGTAACATTCGCTTTCGGAAGCTCATCTTTGACACCACTCCAACCTGCCCAAGCACATAGATGAGCTTTATAGTGAACTCGAGGTATTTTCGCTGTGATATAGCAATGGTGCTGAAAAAAGTTGAGATGGCGCCATGTTTTATCGGTTATAAAAAAAAACCATTTTCGCGGTGGCTATTGTTAACTGATCTTCATGATAAGAATTCAGAACGAGACAATGAGTATGCAAGCTTACGAAATGGACGTGGATAAGTACTTTAACGAATAGCTCGGTATTTTTTGCCAGAGGGAGTCTACTTATGTTTAACCCATGAAAGTAATAGACATGTCATTTACATTATTTTTTAAAGTATGCCTAGATATAAGCTTTGACATGACTTATTTTTGAGAATTGGGGCGGTTCTAGGCTAGCACTTGAGAGCATTAGGACATAGTATCGTCTCACGCGTGGATATGGGTTGACCTATGTACAATATTGGCAAACAAATGACTAAAATACTGGTTTCCCTTATGAGTGCCACAATATTATTGCTCTCAACAGGTTGTAACGCAGATATGTTTAATTTCTTCAAATCAAAAAAGTTTCAATACATACTTAGCTCAGAGATTACTGGTCGCTTATACTTAGACGGGAAAGCGTTTACTAGCGAGGTAGTTTATCTACACACGGCTTTTTCTAAAAACCGTTATATCACCGAGACAATTACGTCAGAAAATGGTTATTTTCATTTCGAACCTACATACCACTATCAGACGTTTAAAGAACCTGCCCTTCATGAATCCTCTAGCTACATTGGTATTTACATTTTTGTAGATGGAAAAAAATACTACTTACTAGAGGCTCGCTTTTCTGACGTGAAACCCTATGAATTTATTTCAGATAATCTTCTTGATTTAAGTTGTGAGATTAATTCGGACGAATATCGTTACTTTTTTAAAAATAAATTTGTTGAGAATGGCCTCGATCTTGAAATTATTAGTAGGTGTGATTTGAAAGGATTTTCTGAAAAAATATTACTAAATAAGGACACGTAATGGCAAAGTTAACACCAAAAATGGCTTCAGAAATAGCGGATATTCCTTACAAAGCCTATGAAAATAATGGCCGTTTTATCATGCCGGGCAAAAACAGTTTTTCAAATCACTTTTCTTTTTCTGAAGATGATGTATTTGATGGTTTTACAGGCGGTGTAGCGGGTTTATCCAATGTACCGGTATTGCGTAAAGTTATCCCTGGCTTGATGAGAACTTCAGAGGCGTTTGCAGTGGTTGGCACTGGTAAAGGTTCTACATTTGAGAATGAAATTGTCATTTCAATTCGAGGAACACAAAATGCTAATGACTGGATCACAAATGCGAATATAGGGGTGAAAGGATCACCAAACGGTTCGCCCGCTCATGCTGGTTTCAACAATTGTTTTCAAAGTCTTAGCCCCAAGTTGAAGCAGTATATTATGCAGATGAATCCTAAACCAAAACGTATACATTGCGTTGGGCACAGCTTAGGTGGAGCACTCGCATCACTTTGCGCTGATTGGGTGCGTAATGAGATGAAGGTCAGAACCACCTTATACACCTTTGGCGCTCCTAGAGTTGGTCTGGAAGCATACGCACGCTCATCGGAAAAGCTAAACGATGGTGTTTATCGATGTACGCATGGTGCTGATCCTGTACCAAAAATACCGCTTTGGCCATTTATTCATGCTCCAATCTCAACAGGCGAGTACCGCTTGGACTCTGGCACTGGGTTAAGCATATCAGCCCATTTGATGGCAAGAAACAAAAATCCGGGTTACTTAAACACTGCTTCCTCGGATTCTTGGGGAGCGTTGAAGAGGAAATCGAATGACCACTTATTTACCCCTATCCGTCTAAAGTATGAGCAACGAAATCAAGCTTCTTTTTCGGAGTATTGGGCCGATAGAATACAGGGCGCACTTATCACCTATTTGAAAGATGTGGCTCTTTTGTCAACGGTAACGATTCAAGCAGGCGTGATTGCTGGCTTGACCTTTTATGATTGGCTTTCAAGAAAGCTAGAAGCCGTTGCTAAATCATCTAAGCGCAATAAAGAGCAACTAAAAGGCTTATTAGGCCATATGCTTGTTTTTGCCGGCCACTATGGGACCATCATTGAGGATCTATCCGCCCGATTCATTAGATGGGTTTTCGAAAGAACCATTGGACGACTAGTCAGAGTATCTAAACAAGCGATATCGTTGCTAAGTTAACCTAACCATTGCAATGGCATAGTAACGTGATTGCTTAGTTAGAGGTGAACTCATCACCTCATAAGTTAACTGGTGACATTGACATAACGCCGCTAAATGGGATTCTTATTAAGCACTTTTTAGATGAAACTTTCTAACCAAATCGGGTCGCGATTTATCAAAACGAATTTGAAAATAATGAATTTTTCACTATTTTCAAATTCGTGATTAGGAGCCAAAATGTAGGTTTACAATTTCAACTGTTTTTGGATATCTGTTGGAAAAGTAACTTAAACAATTGAGATTAAATAGATTTAATGGGAAATAGCTCTTACAAAACCCGAACTGCGCCCCCTTCCAAGCTGATGATGATGTAGGTTCGATTCTCGCTGCACACTCCATTCTCATAGGCTACTTTCCCTAAAACTTCGAACGCCTCCCATGGGGCTCGAATCGCAATTCCATGGATAGCCCCCTCAAATCGAATAAGTTTCTTCCGCATAGAAGTTACCTTTAGACGCATAAGTCCAACACTGGCCACATGAACTTTATTAGGGAAAATCCAACAAACTAACGAATGTAAAACCTTTGCCGAACATAGTAATCGAGCAAAAATGCTCTAGAAGTTGGCGTCATCACTTTAGGCTCACAATAAACTATCTCATTGCCACTTTTTTGGTTCAGTTTACACACTAACTCCGCAGCACACTTAAGGAGTCCATATACTGGAAAGACGCAACCAGAAACACCGAGTGTAGTGGTTCAGATTTTGAGTCTGAATCAGAGCTACCCCATAAGCATCAAACCCTAAGATCAAAAAAGCAAACCCACGGACTCGCTTTTTTTGTTAGCTCGCTTTTGATGCCGCGTGCCGCTCTACCATAAACGCGATCACTTCTTCGTTTAAGCAAGATTTGCTGATGTATTGGCGTTGTTTACCAAGGTGAAGGATAAAGCCCAAATCAGTTTGTTCGAGTTGGTCGATATCATTCCAAGCGAGGCTGCGGTCAACTTTACCGCTTTTGTAGCGTACGCCATCTGCATTCACTTCAAACACCACTTTACTGCCGCGACTTGAGCTGATGGTTTGACGCCACAGCCACCAAGTTCTTTTGAAGTAAACGCTGCACGCTTCAATCACACTCAATACGATAAAGAACCAACCGACATAACCGTTAGGTAGCAGTTCAAACTCCAATAAAACCACACCAAAGATAAGAAACAGCATCCCTTTTAGGTACGCTTGTGGGAACTTCGTTGGCTGGCTAGTTTGATCATAACACTCAGCAAAGAAAGGTTTGTCGAGTATGTATTCTGTAGTGAATTCGAAATCTTTAGACATGTATGGTTACTTCAAGGCTTCTGTAAATGAGTAATCTTGGTTGCACTCTCGCAACACCTGCATTGTAGCGCTTCTCGAGATTTATCTTTAGTCCTTTTGATTTTGTTTTGTAAATCAATGATACCGCCACGCCAAAAGACCTCGGTGCACTCGCCAAGATCAAACAAGGCGAACCATTTGGCTCGCCTAGTTAATTAATGACCTATATGACTTATGAGGTTTTCTACTTTAGAGGGTCGTTGTCTGGCAATACACTGTGTATCCAGACTGCCAGTCGGTGTTTGATGCTTGCGCCGTCTAGCTTGCTTTCCGGTAATGGGGTGATCTGTTTGGCATCAACCAAGAATAGGTAAATCGCTTTTACTCTTAGAGGTTGTGGTGACTGAGGAAGGTCAAAGCCTTGTAGCTTCGCCATCTTCCCACCAATCTCTAGTGCCTTCTTAACCAGTTTGTCTTCATTGTGAAGTTTGGAGCTTTTTGACATTGATAAATCCTCTTCTTCGCTTCAATTAAGAATACATGAAGTGCCACGTATGGCGTGTTAGAAAGCTCGCATATTGATAAGTTTATGCCTTATTACCGAGTAACTGATTGAAAAACGACCTTAATTCGTCATCACCAAGATTGAGCAGGTAGTCACCAACATACCATTCAATAATCGATTGATTTGGATGTGCCGTGACTTGCGGGTTACCAAACCAAATGCCCTTTTCCGTGGCAAACGTGTATTGGAGTTCTTTCAACTCTTCGCAGCTAAATGGCAGGATAAGGTGCAACATGTTTGCTTGAGGCTGGGTTGGTCTTACCGCCAAAGTTGGGAACTCTTTAATGATCTTGTAGATCTGCTTTGTTCGCTCAAACAGAGCTGGCATTTGTGCCAACCTTTCATCAAACTGCATCGCCGCAGACACCACATAAGGTGTTCTGTGATACAGGTTGCCACCTTGGCGCTTCATCCACATTGAGGCCAGTTCAATGAACGCCTTTGAGCCAAGCAGCATAGAGCCGCCCATGCCGTTGATGCCTTTGTAAAGTGAAACATAGGTCGTATCAAAACTAGCGGCGATCTCGCGGTATTTTTTCTGATAGTAAGCTGCGGTTTCCCATAGTCTTGCGCCATCCATGTGGAGATGAATGTCATTTTCGGCGCAGTACGTTTTAATTTCTTCTAGTTCTTGCCATGAAGGTAGCTGACCGCCAATTTCTCGCATTGGGAGTTCATAAAGAACGGCTGCGATTTCATCCGGCCACGCAGTGAGATCCTCAAGCTTCCATGTTTGATAAGGGTTCCCTACTGGCAAAATACTAAAGCGATGTTGAAGCTGATAACCTTGTTTTTCATGCACCGGAATATGGCTAGATGCGTGCATGGCGACAATAGGATTACGCTTTTGTCTTGTGACAATTTCAAGCACCGTTGGTTGCGTCATCGTTCCTGTTACAACAAAAAGCCCTGCCTCGTAACCCAGCAGATCGGCAACCTTTTGCTCGAACGCTTGAATCGTTTCTCCCTCACCGTAGACATCGTGATTAACGTTGTTTTCTTCGCACCACTTCGCCATTTTCGCAAAGTGTTCGGCTGGAGAATCTTCTTTATTACCGGAGAGATGGGTATGACAAAGCTGTTTTAGGTGGGCACTCATTGTTCTGTCCTTTGAATCAAAGTTTCAACAATGTAACTTGTTAAAACGGAGGCGTAAACTGCATTTTCGCGATGCATTTTCTGCTTATGCTTCCATGCTGAACCTCCGATTGGACATAGATTTAACTTAAGAGTGATTTACGCAGAACGAAGATCATGCTCACCGTAAACAAGCCATTTCGGTAAATATGCGGCTTCTGGAATCGTCCAGCCATACTTATCGTATGCTAATGCAGCAAGACCAGTCAGTTTCAGAGAAACATTTCCTTTTGGCGAATAGCGAACATCTTCATTCATGTAGAACTGGTAATGCGCCTCTAACGCATCCCTCAGTGCCTCTTGATAATGTGCCTCATCGCCATCGATAATGGCAACAAACACATTCACAAATGGAATAAACAAAGAGTGTACATATGGCACTCTGGTTGATTCTAAGTATTGCGGGGAGGATTTCTCCATCACAGTTTGCAATAACTCTGGTAACGCTGATGAATTGCTAAATACACCGTTAACGAACTCGACTAGCGCAACATCGAATGGATCTTTTAAACGCACTAACGACTCATCCATGATGGTCATCAGCTCTACGCAGCGCCAATCTCTCGCGGCCATCGCTAAACAGATTTCATCCAACCAAGCATCCATCGTTCCCCCTGCAATAGAACGGTTACCTACTTCCGAAAAATGTCGTTGCCCAACGGAGAATTCAACCACTTTGTCTGAATGATTGGCCAGCAAGTACACGTTATTCAGTAACTCAAGCGCTCTTTTTATATAAGCTGGTGAGGCCTGATGTTGTCCGTATTTTGAAGCAGTGAAGAATGCATCAAGCGAATACCAAGCGTCGCCTTTCATTCTTTTGAGAGGTTGTTGATAAAAGGACTGCTTTTCATCAAGCATTTTTTCCCAAAAGCTGTAGAAACGTTCGTCTTCTTCACGAAAAATACGCAATTTTCTTTCTTCAGGTATCTCTAAATAGTGATTTTTCATTTGTTCCATCGTTCCCTAGCCTCGCATTATAAGTTGTTCTAATTTTTTGCCGTGATGACATTCATCTTTAAAATCAAGCCGTGAATGATGCCGAAGTGGATTTATAAAATCAATTTATAATCAGTATTTTATATCGAAAGTTAATGCTTAATTGAAATGAATCGAAAAGCCGAAAAACATTTGAAATATAAGGCTACCGCACAAGCCGCGATGGGTAAGCCAGAACGTGCCTGTCCATAAACAGTGGACGACGAACACTGACTTTGTGGAGTAAAGATAGACAGATATTCACCATTGTGTTCGCCTTTCTTTTTCTGTCGCTTTCAATAATACTCTTGTGCAATATTACTCAGCTGGAAAATTTTATGCCTCAAGCAAACTCTGTGGTCGTACTCGACTTTGAAACCACAGGTCTCTCTCCTACTTTAGGTGATCGCGCAATAGAAATTGGTGCAGTAAAGTTAGTCAATGGCGAGGTTGTCGATAGCTTTCAGCAACTCATGAATCCCGGTTTCAGAGTGAGTTCTTTCATTGAGAACTACACCGGCATTACCAACAATATGTTGCGATCGGCACCAAGCTGCGAAGAGGTAATGGCGTCATTTAGTGAGTTCATTGCTGGCGAGAACCTTGTCGCTCACAACGCGTCCTTCGATAAACGATTTTTAGATGCAGAGCTTGAACGAATCAACTGTGGTTATTCGGGTGAGTTTGCTTGCTCCTTACTGGTAGCAAGACGGCTCATTCAAGAAGCCCCATCACATAAGCTAGGTGAACTTGTTCGCTATAAAAATATCGACAACGACGGTGTTTTCCACCGTGCACTAGCCGATGCGCAAATGACAGCCAAGCTTTGGCTCTTAATGGTCGAAGGGATAGAAAACTCAGGCGTCGAAAAACCAAGTTTTCAGTTGATGCAAACGGTCAGTAAAACAGCCAAAGGAAAAGTCGACCTGCTACTCGCCAAAAGCCGTGCGTAACCCCCTCCGAACTGAAAGCTGATTCTAGTCTCTTAGACGTTTAAGTGATTTTCGATATACATGCGATATTGGCTATATCTGTCACTATCGCAGTGCTTCTTTTTCAAAACAAAGATCGCCTGGGTCACTCTATCCTCCAAAACTTCTAAAAAAATCGTGAATTATGTCTCACCGATTTAGATACTCGCTATAGTCATTCGAGACAATACGCAACAATTCGAGGTGTATTCACTGACTACTGATTTGTAAGCGATGATCAACAATGTTTTTCTGTTCTTAGAACAGTTTGCAGCTTTACTCATACTCGTACTGATTTCTGTTTTTGCTGTTGGCTTTTTATTTTTTGGTAAGGAAGCTCAAGAGTTTACACCAAGCATAAAAGGACGTATTACGAAGAACGATACTCCCATAAAGAATGCAAATGTAGTACTTAACATTCGGTCAGCAAATCGTTCTTTCGAACGTAGCTTCACCACGAATACAAATGGGGAATTCAAGTTTGATCCTGTTTTCAGAAAAAGGAACAAAGTTCTAAGTATTTTCGATGGCCTATTTCAAACAATATGCAGTGTAGAAGTGACCACAACCGTTGCCAATCAAAAGGTTGTTATTTGGAAAGGAATTTTCAGGCATCATGTCATCGGTATGAAGGAAAGAGTAAATATGTCTAATTTAAACTGCGAAGCCACCAACCCCATCAGAAAGTTTGAATTTCAATCCTATGGGGATTCCGTAAGTAGTCAATGTGACTTAAGTGATTACTTAAAAGTAAACAGATAGAGTAATGTTTACTCTATCAAACTCCTCAACTTCCTAATCCGAACGCGGTAGATCGCTGGTCTCACCAACCAAACTGGCTTACTATGCCAGGTACCTAAAACGCTTTGTGAGTCACTCATGAGCAGAAAAAATAACAAAAACCTCAGCATTCTTCTTAAACTCAGCACCTTTATTGCACCTTATAAATGGCGGGTTGCGGCAGCCTTGGTTGCCCTTGTCGCGACAGCAAGTTTGACGTTATCCGTTGGCTATGGAGTGCGCATTCTTATCGACCAAGGCTTTGCTCAGCAATCATTGCAAGAGCTCACCAATGCGATTCAGTTTATTGTCGGTGTCACATTGTGTATTGCCATTGGGACTTTCTTTCGCTTTTACCTTGTCTCTGCCGTAGGTGAGCGCGTTAGTGCGGATATTCGCCTTGCAGTGTTTAACCATGTGATTACGCTGCATCCGAGCTATTTTGAGACTAACAGTAGTGGCGACATAATGTCGCGCCTGACTACCGATACCACATTGCTGCAAAGCATTATTGGTTCATCGTTCTCGATGGCGATGCGTAGCGCTTTGATGTGTTTTGGTGCCATCATTATGTTATTCGCTACCAACGTTAAGCTCACGCTGATTGTGCTTGCTTCTGTGCCTTTGGTTTTGGTACCAATTTTGTTTTATGGACGACGCGTGCGTGCGCTCTCTCGCAAAAGTCAGGATTCAATGGCCGATGTCGGAAGCTACGCTGGAGAAGCGATAGAACATATTAAAACCGTGCAAAGTTTTAGCTCAGAGTCGCATGAACGAGCGGCTTTCGCTGTCGAGGTGGAAAAAGCTTATGAAATAGGTAGACAGAGAGTAAAGCAGCGAGCGATCCTGATATCAGGCGTTATTGTGATTGTGTTCAGCGCGATTGCAGGCATGCTTTGGGTAGGCGGCAGCGATGTGATTCACGGAAAAATGTCTGCGGGTGACCTAGCCGCATTTGTGTTTTATGCCATTATGGTTGCCTCATCGACTGCAACCATTTCCGAAGTCATGGGTGAATTGCAAAGAGCCGCAGGTGCTACCGAACGGCTGATTGAGATCCTTCAAGTAGCCAGTGATATTAAAGCGCCAAGCAACCATTTGCCTGTCCGTGCCGACATGCCTGCTGAGGTTAACTTTAATTCGGTGAGTTTCAACTACCCTTCTCGCCCAAATCAACCAGCTATCAAAGAGTTAAATCTAACTGCTGAACAAGGAAAAGTGTTGGCGTTGGTCGGCCCTTCTGGTGCAGGTAAAACAACGCTATTCGAACTGCTGCAACGCTTTTATGACCCACAACAGGGGCAAGTGTTGTTTGGTGGCGAAGACATTCGACAGTTCGATCCAAACGAGCTTCGACGCCAAATGGCACTCGTACCTCAACAACCAGCGCTGTTTAGCCATGATGTGTTTCACAATATTCGTTACGGCAATCCAGAAGCCACGGATGAACAAGTTATCGAAGCCGCGAAAAAAGCCCATGCCCATGAGTTTATTGAGAAGCTTCCCGAGGGCTATCACAGCTTTTTAGGGGAGCGCGGCGTTAGGCTATCGGGCGGACAAAAGCAGCGTATTGCGATTGCTCGCGCGATTCTAAAAGATCCAAAAATCTTACTGCTAGACGAAGCTACCAGCGCCCTTGATAGTGAAAGTGAACATCACGTTCAACAAGCACTTGAAGCTCTAATGAAAGGACGCACAACGCTGATTATTGCTCATCGTCTTTCGACTATCCAACATGCGGATAAAATTGCGGTGCTCGACAATGGCGAGTTAGTCGATGTCGGTAACCACCAATCATTAATGCAAAGCTGTGAGTTGTATCAGCGACTTGTGGCATTGCAATTTAAGCACTTGGAGTAACGCCTAGTTAAGCGTTCAAAAGTAAGCAAAGGCGGACCAAATAATTTAATAACAGGAGTTTAACGATGTTTTTGTGTCAGTCCAGCGAGCCTTGGCGAGACTAAGAATCTAGCTCTGAGTGGTTAATGAGATAATTTAGACCATGAAGAGCTAGGATAGAAGATCCCACATCATGTCCCATCGTCGCTGTACAAGGTGACGAAATACAACAGATGCCACTCGCAGTTAAACGAGCGGCATTAAACCAAGCAGCTCGCCTTTTAACAAAGGAATTCCAGTAAGAATCCAGTAACCAGCGTATTCTCCCTTCAACTAGAAATACTCGTTCACAACTACCATATAAAACCCAATCAACTTCATTTGTAACAATTCAGGTTTCAAAAATAGGAAATCATTACTGAAAAAGTTTACCGCGTTTTGTGTTGCTATCTATGGTTACAATGTTTGAGACATCAATGCCTTCAAACCAAGCAACACAAAAGCGGCACCGATATGAACAGCGAAGCGAAACAACTATTTTCTTATCTATGTCAGCGATACGATGCGCTTTCTCAAGAGCTTGAGTCTCGCCCTTTTCCTGAATTTTCTGAGACTATTACTCATCCTCCTGGGCACTGTTTAGTCCGTTGCCCAGCAGGTAGCCAACGCTTTTCTATTGTAGCAGTCAACTTTGCACCCTCCGTTCGCGGGCAAGGCGTGCTTACTGCATTTATCGACTATATCAAAAGCAATCCTTACCACTACCAAGGTGTTGAGGTTGCAATCATTGAAAACAAGAACTTAGCTAAACGGCTTTTGTCTCTTGGCTGGAAGTACAAGTCCCTGTTTGGCAAGATTTTCTTCGCTAGCAAGCCGACCCTAGTAAAGGACTTTCAGTCTACGTAATGGTTACTACGACACCGCATCGGTATCCAAAGTAAAGCCATCACTCAAAATCCGTAAGCATGTTGAAGAAAACTTGGCGATCTTCTGCAGTACTTCCTCGATGAGCAGTGTATTCAACGTGCGCGTCTGCGCTGGCTTTTGGGGATAGATTGATGCCCCATAACGCATTAATTTGGTTTGGTACGATGGAATAACGCATATCAACAATTCGCATTTCATTATTCGGATCCGTCGCTACAAAACCGTTTGAAAACCAACGGAAACGTTCGATGTCTCTTGCTTGTTGCGATTGCGGGTTTAGCCACGGAAATTGCTCTTTTATATTTAACTTTGGAGTTGATTCGCCAGGGTAAATTTTTATTGAACGCCCCACCCTTACGGCATCTACATAGTAGCTCTCTTCCGTTTCATAAATTAGTTTCCAAACCAAAAGATTGCTGAAACTTGGTTTGGCTTTTAATTGTACAGCGTTGTGTTGTCGCTCTTTGACGATTTCCCAACCAGCTACTTCTGCTCTATCTCGCTGGATCATTCCAAGACTTAGGTAAGCCAGGCACCATAAAAATGCAATGCGGGCATAGTTTGGGCTTCGCTTCAGTGCAACAAACAAAAGCAATATTAAAATAGGGAGTGTGAACGCGGGGTCGATTACCGAAATAGTGTTCCAAGCATAACGCGTGTTGCTTATCGGCCATAGAAGCTGTGTTCCATAACTGGTGCATGCGTCTAATAACGCATGGGTACTATAACCAAGCGCGCAGTAAAACCAACTCTGCCGGAAGCTTAGTCCTCGCTTTTTTGCGAACAATGGATACAACACCAAAGCACAAATGAAACTACCAAACGGGATAAACAAGAGCGAGTGAGTAAATTGGCGATGGTATTCCAAATACAGCAAAGGATCAGTTGAAGAACGGATGAGCACATCTAAATCCGGAGCCATCCCAGAGACCACGCCCAACACGCCAACAACTGCAAGGTTTCGCTTGTTGCTCACGGCCAGTGGCAAAGCTGCACCCAATAAACCTTGCGTTAACGGATCCATCGTTCACTTCCTTTAGATAGATGAAGCTCAGCTGGAAAGCGTGAACGCTCAATAGTCGGTTCCAATTTAAAAACCAGAAGGTTCTTCGACATAAATTATCCGCATTTAAGTGGAAAACAATACACGACTTAGTCATGCATTTGCTTGTTTAGCAACAAACACCTTGATTCAGTGTAAGAAGGAATCACGCCGTTCGCTAGTGAACGAACAAATCTGAGTCTAGGCTTGTTTGGTATTTCAAACCCGAAGGTTTATCTGACGCGAAAAAACAAGGCGAACCAAATGGCTCGCCTTGTTTCTAATTTACTGAACGATAAACGACAGGTGTTTAGTCTTGAGGATTCTCTTTCGCGTTGATTTCAGCGTAAGTGTGCAGCAGCTCCGTCAATGTTTTTACCCACGCAAAAACATCCGAAGGTGCATTTTCGATTAGTTTTTCCACTAGAGCACAGTGTGTTTCTAGCGTGATGGCCTCTTCCAAACGGAATGAGATCGCGTAGAAATGCCAAAGCACCAATCGCGTCATTCGCTCGCTATTTTGCTTTGCGTTGTCTGAGTCATCAAACGCTTGTTGAATTTCACTCAGTGCGATTGCTGTCATGCGTAGCATTGCATCAAGACGTGCAGACAACATGCGGTCTTCACTATCCACTTCTTCTTGATCAAAAGTGAACAGCTCATTCATCACGTCTTCTGGCACCATTTTACTGATCATACGAGCACTAAACTCTTCCAGCTCATGGCGAGGCATAGTTACAAGACAATCGAAGGTGTAATCACGAAGCATAAAATCACTCTAGGTTAGAAATCAATTTCAGCCTCGCATTCTAAATATTGAAATTTCAATTGCCAGTGTTAATTTCTATCCATCTACGAAAAACTACAAAACACCGTTGATTGCAATACCAACACCAATCCGCTGCTGATTATGATCATAGTCGATCAAGCTCTTACCATAACCCGCTGAGTATTGTGCGTACCCCTGAACTTTGCCCCAAATCGGAAATGACACACCCAGTTCTGCAAAACCCTTATGTGTTTGAAAGTTCTGGCGACCTAAAAAGGTAAACTCGTAACCATTCCACTTGTAAGCACTCGATAGCTCAAAGTGTCCCATATAGTCTTCGATATCCGGGTTATCATCACCTTTGGGATCATTAGGCGATGTCTTTTCATCTTCAGGTATACGCCACCAAGGCTGGATAGAAACCGCAAAATTGTCTTTTGCAAAGGTTACGTTGGCATAGACACGGTTCCAACTGCGCGATAGCTCCTGTCTCTGACCGTTAGACTCATGTTCAATACCAAAACCTAACCAAGTCGAACCATCAAGTGGTATCCAGTCAGTTGGGGTGTAGTAAAAAAGCTCTGGACGATAATTGGTTTCACGGAATGGACGAGATGCTGCACCCGTGTATACCTGCCAAAATGATTTAAGAGTCATTCCAAAAAACAGACCATCGCCATCAAACAACAAGTCATCATAGTTCATTGGTACTTTAAAACTGATTTGGAACTCCGCCTCTTCCTTACGCAGTTCATCGCCGTATTTGGTGTCGGCATACGCGCGTTTATTTACTCGATCACTGTACGTAAACGGAAGAATATAGTTAACGCGATGCGCGACTAGGCTAAACGGTTCGAACGCGTTTTCTCGTTCTGATTCCAAACGCTTGTCGACCAAGCTTTCCTGAAGTTCTTCAGGCTCTTCAATTTCTGGATCTGCGGGCACTGTGCTGGTTACTGTGTCAAGCTCACACTGCACGCGAATGCTCTTTATGGTTTCCTCACCTTTGCTTTGCTTTATTTTGTCTAGCAAACATAAATCATAAGCACTGGCTGTTTCTCCCATCGCAACTGGCGCTGCCAATAAACTCAGTATTGATATCCCTGCCACTTTTGAAGCCATCTGAAACCCTTAATATTCTTTATGTCAAACCAGATAATTTTAGTTTTTCTTGGTAAACCGCTTGCCATTCTGACGTTAAGGCAATGTTAAATGTCCGCCGACTTTACGTCTTGGATAAATGCAACAGACTTTAGACATATCGGTCAACTATGATCAAAGCGCAAAAAACAACCAAGAGTTGAGCATCATAGATAAAAACCACTCGTTTGCATGATGCTCATGTTCTCTATGCAAAATACTGGCTCGTAACTTTGATTGCAAACCCGGCTATGAATAAACCCAAACCATAACCCAAATGCGCCAATGTGCTAAGAAAACGGGCTTTCCAAGGTGTTGGGGTTTTACTCGCAGCAAAACCAAATCCTAGACAAGGTTGAATGACCAAAAATGGGAAGATCAACGTTACCACGCCTGTAATTAAGCTGGGCATTAGACTGGGCTCTACCAACCAATGATGACCAAAAACAGTAACGTGAGCCAAAGCGAAAGTAACGCCGATGGCATAATGCAAAAACCAGCCAAGTGACTTTTCTCCCGGCATCGCCTCTGACGCCATAATTGGCGCATGCATAAACTTTCCTTGGGGCATGTACAAAACCCAGCGCGCAACCAACGCATAGTTTAATGAAGGAATACCAAACACTCTCCTTTGTAACCATGCCCATAAATCCATTATCAAAGTGGCACCAATCCCTATTAGCACAGCTTGCAATCCCATTAAAAGCAGCATTTTTCTCTCCTCAAGTTTTTGATTTGTTAAGGTCTTAGTTGCATGCTACAACTTAAAGCCAACTTGAAGTCAATGGGGAATAATATGGATATTGCAGAAGTGGTTAGAAAATCAGGATTGCCGACTTCAACGCTCAGGTATTACGAACAGCTGGGGTTAATTCGCTCGATAGGAAGGAATGGATTGAGACGCCAATATTCATCAGAGGTACTCAATACACTCAATTTAATTAGTTTGGGGCGTATCGCTGGAATATCGCTTAACGAAATGGCAGAAATGTTGAATCAATCAGAAGTTTCAAAGCCATATATCGATCGTGACTTACTAACGAAAAAGGCACTTGAGATTGATGAGCAAATAAAACGTTTGAAAGCGGTGCGAGACAGCCTAAACCATGTTGCCACCTGCCCTCATGAGTCACATATGGACTGTTCTTCATTTCAGAAGCTTATGAAGGTCGTAAAGCGTTATGTCCCCCAAAAACAGAGATAAACCGCTCTCACTACCTTCCTATTCTTGATTTAAAAGGAAGTAACTCGCGGTTGTGAGTTACTTCCTTTCATATTACTTAGCTTTCGCTTTTACGTACTTCTTCACTTTTTTCATCGCCATTTTTTGCTTTAACGGTGAAAGGTAATCAATGAACAAGTTACCAGATAGGTGATCAATTTCGTGCTGCATCACAATCGCCAAGAACTCATCGCTCTCGATTGTAATCGGGTTGCCATCACGGTCTAGTGCAGAAACAACAACTGACGTGTAACGCTCTACATCTGCGTAGTACTCAGGAACAGAGAGGCATCCCTCTTGACCAAGTGCTTTGTTTTCTCCGCTCACCACTTCTGGGTTAACCAAGATTAAAGGATCATTGCGTTCGTCAGAGATATCGATGACAACAACCGCCTCTTTTCTGCCTACTTGGGTTGAAGCTAAACCGATACCATTGCCCGTTGCGTAAAGTGTTTCTAGCATATCGTCTATCAGCGTTTGTACTGTCGATACATCAGTGACTTTTTCTGCTTTTACTTTAAGCCTTGGGTCTGGAATGGAGAGAATTTCGAGGACTGCCATACTTACCTTTCATATCTATAAATCGTAATTCGTGGCGAATTATACACACGTTTCTCGATACATAAACCTGCTAAGCTATCTTGCGTACAAGGCATAAACCATTAACTCAAACGACAACACAATAAATGGGGTTGCCTTTTAGACAAAAAATCCTACAAACAGGAAACTAAAACGCCAGCACATTATGGCTGGCGTCTTGTCATGATCCTAATTGAATCGTTTGTTGTATTTTATCTACTGACTTTCCTTGGCTTTGAGTAATACTCTAATCGCCATTTTCTCACCACTTTTTAAAATTAAGTAGGCGATGCCAATCGTTATTAGCATTATGATAGCAATAAAAATACTTACCCCACCGAGCTCAGATAATAAATAAAACGGAGAAATATCTAACGACATTAAGATAAGAGAGAACACTACCAAACTTGCTAAAGTCCACAGTAAAACAGCATACCATCTTGTTTTTGATGGCATTACATCTCCAGTCTTGTAGCCGAAGTAATAACCAACACTCATGGCTGGGATTAACGTGCTAAGAAAGCCTGTACCACTCATTTCTATCCCAACAATATATTCAATGGCCAACAGCAATGCAGCCCAACAAACGGACGCCAGACACAACAGAGACGTAACAAGAAGTACCGATGGTGGCTGGTTTATTTCTGATTCTGAATAGTTATTTTTTAATTCCACTTTCATTTCTTTCCATTTATTTGAATAAAATAAGCGTTTTAGATCATGCTTCCGCTTGGACAACCTAGAGAAACAACACCACAAGAAATACAACTTGTAGCTTTTTAAATAGTTTTATTTTCATTTAACCTAGATTCCAACTAACTGTTATTTTTTAAAACTAAACCCTCTCTCTCAAATTGTATATTCAATAAGTTTACTCATATGGGCCTAGTGCAACCATGTTAATACGTTCTATGTATCAGAAACAATTCATTTATTTCCAATGACACTAGTGAGATTATGCGACGTGATTGGAATCTCACTTAAGTTTTCATGGACCTATCGCGCTGAAAATTGAATCCTCTACCTGTCATAGAATAAAAAGCCGTCAAAACCAGTTGGTTCTGACGGCTTTTTATTTTCTATTACACACTCGATTATTGTTGCAGATTCGCTGTGGCTTCTACTGCTTTGTAGAAGTCCAGCACTCTCTGTTTGAGGTTCGATTAAAACCCTATAAAACATTAAGCCGCAATATTAATTGAGTTGTTCTATATAGCGATTCAGCTCTACCGCATATGTTTTTTGATCAATCGCAGTGTCACCTATTTCTTCATCTAGAAATCCAAGTAGCATTTGTGCACCACCTTCACCATTATTTAACGCTTGCGTCAAGTAATAGGCTGAAAGCACCTTATTTTCAGGTAAACCACAGCCATCATCATACAAACATGATCCTAAATAAAATTGTGCACTAGCCAACCCATCATCAGCAGCCTCTGAGATTAAAGAAAAGCCCCGCTTAACATCCATGACTTTTGGCTCTTTCAGAAGGATTACCCCTAAAAGCTCTTTACTATGAACATCATCCACTTCGATAGCTTTGATCAATAAAGACTTTGCTCCTTGCACATCACCTTGTTCATAAAATTTATTTGCTTCGCTGTACAACTGCTCTGGAGCTTCTCGGTTCTTAGTTAGGAGGCTTTCTGTCGTTTTAGTTGCCTCAAACTTTGACGTAGTATCGTTACATGCCGTAACAAGGAGCACTACGAATAAAACGTTAACAATTCTCATGTTATTCCCATGTACATTTGATAAACAAGACTGCTGTCGAGTATGAATCGTCATACTGACCGCTTACAATTTGAAACTTTGTATTGATCGGAGCTTTAGCACTAGCTTCACACATATTGGCAATTTGACCACGAACATAAGCACTCGAATCAAAGTTATACTTGTCTTCTTGAGAAATTATACTTGCTAATGAAACTCTAGATATTTGAGGAGCTTTCCCATATTCCCTTTCGACTTTCAAATACTTCACATTAACAATCAAAATGCAGCCAGATGATTCTAGATTTGCATTGTGTACTCGATTAGCTAGTACTCTAACGTTTTGTCGGATAATATCAAAGAGAAGCATAGCTCTGCCTTTCTGGTGAGAAGCGCGCTTTGACTTGCTCAAAGTTTTGCTGGTATTGCGCTTGTTTAAGTGTGTGTTTCATTCCTTTGAAGCCAAACTCTGTCCAATTGGAATTCTCCAACAACTGACCAGTGAGATACGTCATCCAATACGCTTTGATGGTGTGTCCAAAATCATTGTGTTTCGCATCTGGCATCATTACCGCTTTGTGGTGTATCGCGCCATAAAAGCGCTGCTCTTTGTCGGAGTGGTAGTTATCCAGCATCACTTGCGTCAGCCACTCCAGATCTTGTTTCCACTTGGCTTGCGCTGGTTCTGGTAAAAATGGCGCCGTTAACAACAGGTAGCCATTAATTTGGTCAAGTTGAGCGACTAGCTCTTGCTGCTTCGCACTTTCCCCATCACCGTCTTTCAAAACCCAAGCCAGACCGCGATCATCGCTTCGTCGGTATTGTTTAAATATAAACGCTTGCTGGTCGATAAGCGCTTGTTCGACCTTTGGATCTTGAGTCAAGTAGTAGTACATCGCCAAACCCACTAAGGCGTAAGCTTGGTCTTGAGAAGTTCGTTGTTGCCACTCCATCCCCGGTTTCCCACTACGCGTAAAGCTCACAAACCCGCCGTTTTTCTCATCTTGTTGATGATCAATCAGGTAATAAGCCCCTTTCTTTGCCAGCTCTAATGCTTGCTTGTCACCCGTAAGATGAAAAAGTACGCCATAAGCGTAAGTTTGGCGCGATTTCATGCGGGTGTACTCGCGATCGAAGTGCGGGCTAATCCACCCTTTGTTTAATTCTTCACACGGCTTTTGTGGGTCGAGAATGACACCGTTATCACAACGAAAAGTCGGAAAATTCCCCGCAGGTTGCCCATGCGCGCTTTCCATCATCCAATATGGGGCTAGGCCATTCGTCACATGGTTTAACCAATCATCCCCCGAAGGCAGGCCTACATCAGCAAAGCTGTTCATACTCATCGTTGCGAGCAATAAGGTAAGATATTTAAAAGACATAATGCTCAATTAAGTTATTGAATTTTATCCAGTATAAATAACTCCCTTTACGCATATTGTTGTCGTGCTCACAATCGCCTTACGCATTTGTTTGCGTCAATCATCTTTCAGCCTCGTTCGATGACTGAGCCGCGAATAAACGCTACTCTGTCTTCGACTGACATTTTGGGCACTTCGATCAATTGATAACCAAATTTGTGATAAGCGTTGACCATCTGTTGATACGTAGCCACCGCTTCAGAAAAATCTTGCTTTCGCTCTTCGTCGTTGCTGAATATCGATGCCCAAGGTGGAAAAATGAACACTTGAGAATGATAACGAAGCGTCTGGCAATGCGTGATGAGCTCATGCGAGATTGGCAGTTGTTCCAACTTACTGTAGCCATATACGTCCGCAATACTGCGATCAAAAAACACATTCCCTTGGTGGACATTGAAAGCTCGGTAATTGCTCACTTCTGCCTTCATCATTTCGTCTCGAAAAGCTTGTTTGTCATTCCAAGGTAATGCTGAACCGTGATTGGCAACCTGCGTTTGTATCACGTGACGACCGGTTTCTGGCGCGCAGATAAAGCCTTGTGTTTTTAGCTGTTCGATTACCGAAGTTTTCCCTGCACCGGGACCACCAGTGAATACGATGAGTTTATTCAAAATTGTTTCCTTATTTTTTGTTTGAGTGAAGTAATGCGTATACAGCCAAGAAAATGGGCATCATCTGGCGTTTGAAATTGGCATTTGGCACGCCAGCGTTAAGCGAGATCGGTAGTGGGAAATTTGGGGGAATAGAACTGGGCAGTGAAGAGATATACAAAGTAAGAACCGAAACGACGTGTTCATCGGTTATGGAAAACGGAGGAATTTTGAGCGAACCAAACGTACCCAAAATATTGGGTTAGGAAATGGTGCGATTGGTTCTGCTGGTTAACACGTCAATTGGATATCTATATCAAGAAAATGGCACCTAAGCCTAAGAACGCAAAGAAACCGACGACATCGGTAACGGTCGTCAATACTACCGAGCCAGCCACGGCGGGGTCAATGTTAAACTTCTTCAACGTGAATGGTATCAACGTACCCGATGCCGCGGCCGCCAAACTATTGAGGAAAATGGCACAGCAAATAATAAGTGCCAATGGCCAAGAATCAAACACCATATAAACGACACCCGCGATCACCAATCCCATAATTAAACCATTAATGGTGGCGATTTTTAATTCCTTATTCACCAATAGCTTCAAGTTACTTTGGTGCAAGTGGTTTAGTGCGATACCTCGAATGGCCACCGCTAAGGTTTGGCTACCCGCGATGCCGCCCATGCTCGCCACGACAGGCATTAAGATCGCAAGCGCAACGACCTGCTCGACCACATTATCAAAAAGCCCAATGATGGCGGAGGCTACGAAAGCGGTCAGCAAGTTAATCACCAACCAAAGTGCTCTTAGCCTTGTCGCCACGCTTAATGGTGTGAACAAATCTTCTTCGCTTCGTACGTTTTCTGCCACTACGGCTTGTAGGCTGAGTTCGCGCAACGTAATCGCAATGGTCGCCATCGACAAGACGCCCATAATTTTGCCACCAGCCATGATAGGAAACCAATGTGCTCCACCATCAATCGAGACTTGTTTGCTGACGCTTTGAATCGTTTGAATATCTTCTAGAATTGGCGTAACTACGGTCAAGTCGGTAAGTTTGATATGATTCTCGTGCAGCAACAGGGTTTGCGGCTCTATCGTACCAATCACACCACTTGCATCACGCACAATAATCAACCGCACTGGACTTTGCCCGCGTTTTAGCAGCTCGGTTTTGATGCCTCCTACGCTGTTTTTAGGGTTTGCGACCAGAAAGTGAGGCTCGGCATAACGTCCAACTTTGTTGTCTTCATACGACAATGCTTGTTGGATATGCGCGACAGACTCTTCACTTTGATCAATAAGGTATTCATCTACAAACTCGGTCGGTAGAAAGTCCGCAAAGATGATCAGTTCTGAATCCTTTATGTACGTCAAGCGTTCATGTTGTAAGTCTTTATTGAGTGATTGATGAATGTGCTTGGCGGTGTCGTATCGGAGCAAATTTAATACCGTCCAATACTTCTCAGGCGGCACTGCTTCTATGACACGTTTACGGTAAGCAATGTTGACCGACTCCAAAATGTTCGCAATCTGTGCTTCTTGATAGTCTTTCAAAAAGCTCAAGTCTTCGGTCGATTCTATCGCTTTAATGATCTCAGCAAGCAAATGTGGCACTTTGCGGTTAATTTGCAATTGGTTGGAATCTATCATTACTTTTACCTATAGCTTTCACTACCACATTCGCCGCATTGACGATATGTGCTATCCGAAGGCATGAATTCTTGATGTTAAAATTCTAGGCGATAGTTGACTTAATTGCGGAATTTATATTTCGCTCGCAGAAACAAAACGCCTCTGCATCAGTTCATGGTATAGACTTGAATGTGTGTCAGGCTCATTCGCCTTGTTTGATAATGGAGTAATCAATGGCACCTGTATTTTTTCTGACTCAGCAGGCCGCCTTACCAAGTCGTAAGGTGCTTCGTAAAGTGATTCAATTTTCGACAGCGCTGGCCCAGCCTATTGTAGTTTTAGTGGAAGACCATCGCCGAAGTGAAGATCACGCATTCGCTCATTTTCTCAGTTTCAACTCTGACCATATAGAAAAAAGACAAGCTGAGTTTGAAGCTTGGACCTTAAAGTTCAACGCATTAATTTTCGAATTTTGTGAAGAAGAAGAGCTTGAAATACCAACGCTCTCTTACGAGCATTTCAAAGGGAGCCATTGGGTTGAGCAAGTTGCGAAACGACTTGTTGACCACACTGACTTACTGCTCGTGGGACACTTTAACAAACACGAGATTCAAACGATGCTCACAGAACTAGCACAACAAGATTGCGACTTGTTGCTACTGAGTGAGCGGTCATGGCCTTCTCACGCCAACATGCTTTGTGCAATCGACCCACTTCATCGAGGGGATGAAAAGTCGATAGTAGATAAAGCCATCGTCTCGCGAGGCTCAAAATTAGAACAAACCTTAAGCGGGAAAATGACGCTCGTTTACTGCCGATACGTCGCACCATACCTCTCTCGCTATCGTGCAGAGATATTAAGCAATCAAAAAGCAGGCATTACAGATTTTATTAGTGCGCAAAAGTTAACGCGAGTTCCATTACTATTACCGGAAGGAAACCCTGAAACGGCGTTACCAAAAGCAGTTAAGCAATCACAAGCGGCGATTTTGATTATGGGGGCATGTAAACGAAGCATGTCATCTCAATTTTGGTCTGGCAGCACTGTAGACACGTTACTTGATCAACCACCTTGTGACCTACTGTTGGTCAACAGTTCCAAGGGCTGACTAGGTATTCCCTATTAACCAACCCTTTCAATACCAAGCGCAGTTATTGGCTCTTTACATCTTCTAACTGCGCGGCTTCATACTCTGCGTTCAAGGCTTGTTTCTGCTGCTGTTTTATCTCATCCCAACTGCGTCCCGACTCAATCGCAGATACACGCTGATCGTATTTGTTGCAGGCTCTTTCGAGTACTTTCTCAGGATCTATGCCCTTTTCTCTTTCCAGCGCTTTTAATACGTTAAGATAGTTCCACAACACATCGCCTAACTCGTCTTCCAAATGACAAAGGCGATCCTCACGAATCTCTTCGCGGACTTCATCAACTTCTTTGCCAATGGCCTCCAGATAAGTCTCTACGCCTTTAAACCAAGTGTTGGTTTGGTCATATTGAGATTTTCTCGTCGCAATTGCATACAGCTCATCAAATTTCTTCATTGCCTCTCCGTAGAACACGTTTTTATTTATGCCTTTTTAGGACGAATAAACTTCCCTTTAGCCGTCACTCTAACTTCGCTATTGACCCGCAATTGAGCCACCAGTTGATATATACCGCGTCGTTCACCTTCACAGTGTGCAGTAATCGTGACTCGATCATCTAACTGAATAGGTGCATGGTAGCGCACATCCAACTGCGCCGTAAGGGCTTGAATGTCTCTAGATAACAAACAATGCGTCATTGCACCATCGAGAAGCGAACTGGCAATACCACCATGCAACAGGTCTGTGTAACCTTGATGACGCGGTAAAACGTGAAACTCTCCGACAACAGAACCATCGGCTAGGTATTGGTAGTTCACGGCCAAAGAGTTCGGATTCACATTAATTGAAGAACAAACCGCACATTGATGATGAGACTCGTGAGTGTAATGACAGTAGCTGTTTGTGGACATGATAGTTACTCGGTTTCTCAAAAGAGTAATTAGCATATGCCAACAATTAAAAAGAAACGGCGAGTAATCTTTGTTTGCATGTTGCAGGGCCAGCAACCTCGCTTTTCATAACACTAAATAATCATTTTAATAATTAACGATAATTTCCAGTTTATTTAGAGTGGCGATATGGTTTGCATAGTGATTACGCAACGTTATGAAAAGGCGACTTATGAAGCTTCTCCACACGATGATCCGTGTAGCTGACCTAGACAAATCTATCGAATTTTATACAAAAGTTCTGGGAATGAGTGTTTTGGATCGTTTTGAAAACCAAGAATACCGTTACTCACTGGTGTTTGTTGGTAACCCTGATCAACTAGATGGCGCGACCATCGAGCTAACTTATAACTGGGATACCGACAGTTACGACTTGGGTAACGCATTCGGACACATGGCACTGGGGTCTGAAGATATTTACGCCGCTTGCGAAAAAATTAAAACGCTTGGTGGCAACGTTACTCGCGAGCCAGGTCCAATGAAAGGCGGAGAAACTCACATCGCGTTCATTAAAGATCCCGATGGTTACCAAATCGAACTCATCCAAACTCAAAAATAACGAGGTTTCCTATGACAGACGCATTATTTCAACCCATTCAACTTGGCTCTCTCTCATTAAAAAACCGTATCGTTATGCCTCCGATGACGCGCTCTCGTGCTTCTCAACCAGGTAATATCGCTAACGATATGATGGCGACCTACTATGCTCAACGTGCTCAAGCGGGCCTAATCGTTGCTGAAGGCACACAAATTTCGCCAATGGGTCAAGGCTATGCATGGACACCAGGCATTTACAGCCCAGAGCAAATTGCTGGCTGGAAAAGGGTAACTAATGAGGTGCACGAGAATGGCGGCACTATCTTCGCGCAATTGTGGCACGTTGGTCGCGTGACTCACCCTGATAACATTGGCGGTGAGCAACCTATTTCTTCTTCTGCGCTAAAAGCAGAAAACGTGAAAGTATTTGTCGATAACGGCACAGACGAACCGGGTTTTGTCGACGTGGTTGAGCCACGTGAAATGACCAAACAAGACATCAAGAACGTTATTGAAGAGTACCGCCAAGCCGCCCTAAACGCGATAGAAGCCGGATTCGATGGTATCGAGCTTCATGCAGCGAATGGCTACTTGGTTAACCAGTTTATCGATTCTGAAGCGAATAACCGCACCGATGAATACGGTGGCTCTATTGAAAACCGTCTGCGTTTTCTTGGTGAAGTGATAGAAGCGATGACGCAAGCTATTGGCGCTGAGCGTGTTGGTGTTCGTCTTGCACCATTCACTTCGTTAAATGGCACCGTTGATAGTACGCCAGTCGAAACCTACACCGCCGCTGCAGCGCTGCTTGATAAACTCAATGTGGTTTACATTCACATTGCAGAAGTAGATTGGGACGACGCGCCAGACACTCCGCACAACTTTAAAACCGCAGTTCGTGAGGCGTACAAAGGTACACTGATTTATGCCGGTCGTTACAACGCTGAAAAGGCGCAACACGCGATCGAAAGTGGTTTAGCTGACATGATTGGCTTTGGCCGTCCGTTTGTTGCAAACCCAGACTTACCAAGCCGCATCAAGCATGGCTATCCACTGGCAGAACATGACCCTGCCACATTGTTCGGCGGCGGTGAAAAAGGCTTAGTGGACTACCCTGCGTATCACGCGGGTTAATTCATCTACGTAAAGCTGATTCGCAACTCGCGACAAACCAATAGCTAACCCAAAAGAACCTTGCTCTTCCCCCTGTGACGCCAAGATGCAGGGTTCTTTTTAGGCAAGCCACCAGAATTAACGTCTTTGACAAGATGTACAACCTCGGCACGCAGAGCGCGTCGTTTTACTGAGCAAACGGCGTTGTACTTTACAGTAAGCATTCTTTAAAGCACGACGACCTAAAAACCAATCATCCGGTTTAGTGAGGATTAAGTAGCCGTTAAACCTCTTAACCAACTCGGTTCGGTTGTTTTCGATAAATCGGCTATCAAACTCGATGTCGAAGTAATCCAAAGCCTCTTCGATACAAGTAAAGCTGGCAATTTTTTCCTGAATCGTATTCTCTGTCATCGTTTCTTTAGCGTAATCATTTTCAATGAAGTCTAAGTGCCTCGCGCTTTACGTTCTTTGATTTAGCTCTTCTTAAGATCATTCTTTATGGGGTTTCCATATTGAAATTCAATTTGGGAATTCGTTAACCCACCTAGCATTTTCATTTTGACAATCACTTTAAGGTACTGATTTAAATAAACATTATTTCTGGTTCATATTTTGCTCTACTTCATTAAACGGAATGTTGGAGCAACACGATATGACTTACAGAGCAGAAGTAGACGGATTAAGGGCGATTGCTGTCACGTTGGTGATTTTGTTTCATGCAGGAGTTGAGCAATTCGCTGGTGGCTTTATTGGCGTCGACGTGTTTTTTGTGATCAGCGGCTATTTGATCACCACCATCGTGATTAACGACTTAGAAAACCAGAAGTTCAGCCTTGGTGATTTTTATGAGCAACGCATTCGTCGCATACTCCCCCTCTTACTGGTGGTGATCGCCGTCAGCTATTTGATGTCTTGGTGGCTATTTTTGCCGCAAGCACACAAAGACGTTGGTCAATTTGCAGTGTCTTCCATTCTCTCTTCATCCAACATTCTTCTGTATTTGAAAGGCCACAATTACTTCGGTTTAGAAGATCAAGCCAACCCGCTGTTCCACACATGGAGCTTGGGCGTTGAAGAACAATACTACATTGTCATTCCTTTGCTACTCATGCTACTCGCTCGTGGTAAAAACGCGTTTTACCTGACTTTTTTCATCGCGGTATTTGCGCTGAGTTTGATGACTATTGTCTATACGAGCAACGATCCTGATTTCGCCTTCTACATGATCTTCTCTCGTGCTTGGGAACTGGCAACCGGTTCATTACTCGCATTAGTGATGAGAAAAGTCCAAGTTCAATCTAACGATACGCTGGCAACCATTGGCATCGTTTTGATATTGGCTTCCGCGCTTTTGTTTGAAAAATCGCAAGATGGCGCGGGCACTACGCTGCTGGTGCCGGTCATCGGTAGCGCGTTGGTGATTTTGTTTGCCTCTAAAGACAATGTCTGCGGTAGATTACTGAGCCTAAAGTGGGTCGTGTTCGTCGGCTTAATCAGCTACAGCTTATACTTGTGGCACATTCCATTATTTGTCTTTTACCGCTACATGTTGGACACAACACAAGACATCAATATCCCACTTTACGTTGTCACTCTTTTTGTACTTTCTTACTTCACTTGGCGCTTTATTGAAAAGCCGTTCCGTAGCCGAAAAGCCATGAGCATGCGCACTGTGTCCGCGGTTATTGTGTTGTTGACGTTGCCCTTGCTAACGCTCGGCGTTATCGGTCATCAAAACGGTGGTTTTCCAGAAAGAAGCGCATTTTTCGAGGCCATGCGCGTTAACAACGGTTATGGTTTAGATTGCAACGGCAACACCAACGTTAACGATGTGTGCTCGTCTGCGCCGCAGCCCGCCATCGCTGTGTTAGGCAATAGTCACAGCATGGTTTACGTGAAGCGTCTATCCGAAGTAACACCAACTGGCGTGGTGCAACTTACTCAAGATTCCTGTGCGGTCGGTTATGTCGACATCCTAGAAGCTGCTGGCTCAATTTCTTGCCGACAGTTCTTCAATGAGGCTGTCGATACAATTCTAAGTACCCCTTCCATTCGTCGCGTTGTTATCTCTTCTAATTTCAATAAAGAGCTTTCACAAGCCGATTATGAAGCATCATTAACCAAATTATTGAATGAACTGAAAGGAAAGGAAGTGGTCGTTTTCGGTCCAACCCCTTCTGCACCGTTTGCGGTAGGAGAATGCCTTTGGAAAGCGCGTTTGTTTGGCGAGACAGAAGAGTCTGCCTGCGACTTTTCTCCCAAACAACATCACCCTCAAAACGTGGCGAAGTTAGTGAACTACTTTGAGCAATTTGAGCACGTTGAGTTTGTCGACTTGACCGATGCCATTTGCAGAAATGGCGTATGTCGAATGAGAGTTGGAGCAAACAATGCGATGTATACGGATGACAGCCATTTATCTTACAAAGGTGCTGAGTTGGTGCTTGGGCATTACCTCAACACTACAAATGAAGCGCAACAGTTCACTTACGATCGACAATAACCAAGGAAATAAACTTTTATGCTTCAGCGCTTATCTCAGGTAAGCGCTGAATGCTTTAAAGCAAGACAAAGCTAGGCGTCTATTTGAAAATGCGCGGATCAAACGCGAAATCGAGCTTTTCGGCTTTCTTGATGATCTCTTTCATTTTGGGATGATTTGGATTCACCACGTAGTTTTTATCACGAGGTGAAATCGTTGAAGGCACTTGCAGCGCGGCAAACTCAGGATGAGGATCATTGAGAAACTGGTCACCAATGTACTGCGTAGACTCGCTCGCCGGTATTGCTCGCCACGTCACAGGGAGATCTTCTTCATCTAAGGTGGCGATGAGGTATTCTGGCATTTCAATACGATATAAATCGTAAAGTTTGGTGATAGCAGGATCGTTGTTTACGTGAACAAACACTTCCAACGAGCAAAGGGATTCCGATTCAGAGAAATAGAGGGCTTCGGTTCCTTTTGAGTTCCATCGCCCTCCAAATAACTTTGCGCCAACGGGGCTGAATGGCGTGTCAGCAAATTTCTTTTGTGTGAGACGATAGAGCTTCATATTACGAGAATACCCCGTGCTCTAAACGGCCGATCAAATCTTTTACGATTTCAAAATCCACCGTGGTCGAGACCATATCAAGTGGACGTTTTCCACCTAAGCCATACACATTCTCTCTCATCCATTTTAACGCGCGCTCTTCGTCGTCAAACAGTTCTGTCGCGAGTTTCAATAACATCGCTAATCGATAGATTGCATCACTTTCTTGCGTATTGAAGCGCTCATCGTTTTTTAGACGACGCTTGACCGTGCTGACAGGTATCAATGTGACGTTTTGAAACTCACTCTGAGAAAGCTTCACACGCTCAACAATATTGCGATACACCTTTGGCTCAAAGCCTTTGTGAACCGCATCAGTACGACCTGTTTCAGCGTCTTCAATACCCAACATAAACCAGAAATTGGCTTTATGAGGTTGTTTCGGTTTGAAGCTTTTTAATGCTGCAGTTGCCATATCAAGCTCCTATGGTTCATATGGTCCAGTTATTATGGTTCAAATGAGCTTAACTTTCAATCAAAGTAAAAAGATAGGTAAAGAAAAAGGCGAGCTTTTCGCCCGCCTCTCTTACTTATTCATCAACCCATCTACCGACGGGCATCGTTTCACTTATTGCAAGTCAAAACGATCCGCGTTCATGACTTTCGTCCATGCGGCGATGAAGTCATGGATGAATTTTTCCTGATTATCATCTTGCGCATACACTTCCGCATACGAACGCAGGATCGAGTTTGAACCAAAGACAAGATCCACTCGAGTAGCCGTCCACTTCACAGCGTCGGTTTTACGATCACGGATTTCATATTGATTAGCACTCACTGGTTTCCACGTATATGCCATGTCAGTAAGGTTCACGAAGAAATCATTCGACAAAGTGCCGACTCGCTCAGTAAATACGCCCTCTTTTCCACCGCCGTAGTTACTGCCTAGAACGCGCATACCACCGATAAGTACCGTCATTTCTGGCGCCGTTAGCCCCATAAGCTGAGCACGATCTAATAAAAGCTCTTCTGGCTTAACCGCGTAGTCTTTCTTCAACCAATTTCGGAAACCGTCAGCAACAGGCTCAAGTACTTCGAACGATTCCACATCCGTCATCTCTTGGGTGGCATCACCTCGGCCTGGCGCGAATGGCACGGAAACATCATGACCTGCGGCACGCGCAGCCAGTTCAATACCTACGTTCCCAGCAAGCACGATAGCGTCTGCAACACTACAGCCCTCTTCTGCTGCTATTTTTTCTAGCACAGCAAGAACACGGCTTAGACGTTCAGGTTCGTTCCCTTGCCAATCTTTTTGCGGAGCCAAGCGAATTCTCGCGCCATTTGCACCTCCTCGACGGTCAGAGCCACGGTAAGTACGCGCGCTATCCCACGCCGTACTGACTAACTCACTAATGGATAGGCCACTTGCTTCAATTTTTGTTTTCACTAAATCGACATCGTAGTCTGTCTTACCTGCGGGCGTTGGGTCTTGCCAAATAAGATCTTCGCTTGGCACATCTGGGCCGAAATAACATGATTTTGGTCCTAGATCGCGGTGTGTCAACTTAAACCAGGCACGAGCAAAAACGTCATCAAAGTACGCAGGGTCATTTTGGAACTTTTCTGCAATCTTACGATATTCAGGGTCCATTTTGAGCGCCATATCGGCGTCGGTCATGATTGGATTGTAGCGCTTAGAACCGTCTTCAACATCGACAGGCTTGTCTTGTTCTTCAATGTCGATTGGCTCCCATTGCCATGCGCCGGCTGGGCTCTTTTTCAGTTCCCAGTCATACTTAAATAGTAGGTGGAAGTATCCGTAATCCCATTGTGTAGGGTGTGTTGTCCAAGCACCTTCAATACCACTCGTTACCGCGTCACGGCCAATACCACGTGTTTTGTGATTAATCCAGCCAAGACCTTGCTCATGAACGTCTGCTGCTTCGGGCTCTGGGCCAAGGTTTGCGGCATCACCATTACCATGACACTTACCCACCGTGTGACCACCAGCTGTGAGCGCGACGGTTTCTTCATCGTTCATTGCCATTCGCGCAAAGGTCACTCGCATGTCATGCGCTGTTTTGAGAGGATCTGGGTTACCGTCTACCCCTTCAGGGTTCACATAGATAAGACCCATCATTACCGCAGCAAGCGGGTTTTCTAAATCTCGCTCACCAGAGTAGCGGCTGTTATCAGCGTCACTTGTGGCTAACCATTCTTGCTCAGAACCCCAGTAAGTGTCTTTTTCTGGGTGCCATATGTCCTCTCGTCCAAACGCAAAGCCAAAGGTCTTAAAACCCATGGATTCGTACGCCATGTTACCGGCAAGGACAATCAGGTCTGCCCAACTTAGTTTGTTGCCATATTTTTTCTTGATTGGCCATAAAAGGCGTCGAGCCTTATCGAGGTTGGCGTTATCTGGCCAAGAGTTGAGAGGAGCAAAGCGTTGGTTGCCTGTAGCAGCACCGCCACGACCATCCGCAATACGATAACTGCCCGCTGCATGCCATGCCATTCGGATCATTAAACCACCGTAGTGTCCCCAGTCGGCAGGCCACCAGTCTTGGCTATCAGTCATTAAATCTTTTAAATCTTTTTTAAGTGCTTCGACATCTAGCTTTTTCAGTTCTTCTTTGTAATTAAAGTCCTGACCAAATGGGTTGGTTTTGGAGTCGTGTTGATGCAGGATGTCTAAGTTCAAGGCATTCGGCCACCAATCCATCACCGACTTATCTGTAGATGTTTGCCCACCATGCATAACTGGACATTTACCTACCGAACCGCCGTTTGCTTTGCTCATATAATGCTCCTTCGTGTCGTGGTTGTGGTAACCACTCTTTGTTATTCAATAAATCGAATATCCACCTCAAACAGCGTAGTTCATACACTGTTTTTTTAGTTAACGCCAAGTCAAAATTTCAAACATTTCAGCGAATAAATAATTGTTATCAAACATGTACCTATATGCAGAAAATATGGATAGAGATCAGTTTAAGTCCATACCTGAATACTTAATCCCAGACAGCCTCGCCATGTTGTGATCCCAGGTCGCTAAATCATGATGACTAAATTCATTCAGAGCGTGATGACCACACGCCCTCGCCATGACTTTCATGAGCTCTACCGAGGATTCGAAGAAATTTTTCAGTTGCTGGGATGACTTTTCGACGTCGAGACGCTGCCTCAAATCGGCATTTTGTGTCGCAATGCCTGCCGGGCAATTATTGGTGTTGCAGATGCGAGCGGCGACACAACCGATCGATTGCATCGCACTGTTTGCTATCGCTACTCCGTCTGCTCCAAGTGCCAACGCTTTGACAAAATCCGTAGGAACTCGCAACCCACCGGTGATGATTAATGTGACGCGGTCACTTTCACCTTTTTCATCTAAGTACTTACGTGCACGAGCTAATGCAGGAATGGTGGGCACACTAATATGATCACGGAACATAGTTGGCGCCGCACCCGTGCCACCACCGCGACCATCTAAGATGATGTAATCAGCCCCAGCATCAAGCGCAAACTGAATGTCTTGCTCAATATGGTTGGCACTGAGTTTAAATCCAATTGGAATGCCGCCTGTGATGCCACGAACTCTGTCAGCAAACTTTCTGAAATCGTGAGTAGTGTGAAGATCTTTGAACGTTGGTGGTGATATCGCTGGTTGTCCCTCGGGGATGCCTCTCACCTGAGAGATCTTACCTACATTTTTATTTGCAGGCAGATGACCACCCGTGCCCGTTTTTGCTCCTTGCCCGCCTTTAAAGTGAAACGCCTGAACATTAAGAAGCTTAGATTCGTCGTAGCCAAATTGAGCACTAGCAAGCTCATAGAAATACCGTGAATTAGCGGCTTGCTCTTCCGGTAACATGCCACCCTCACCAGAGCAAATCCCAGTCCCTGCCAACTCTGCACCTTTTGCTAGCGCAATTTTCGCCTCTTCAGAAAGTGCGCCAAAACTCATGTCCGACACCAACAAAGGAATAGCGAGTCTGAGCGGCTTACGCGCATTTGGTCCCACAATCAACTCGGTAGACACAGGAACGTCTTCCAACAACGGTTGTGTCGCCATTTGCGCCACCATGATTTGTATAGCATCCCAATGTGGTAGCAAATGCCTAGGAACCCCCATTGCAGCCATCGGACCATGATGACCGAGTTTAGAGAGTCCTTCTCTCGCTAATTGGTGGATAAACTCGAGGGTTGGTTCTTCTTGAGTAGCAGACGCTGTTGGTTTGTCTCTTTTCTCTGGCTTTTGTTCCGGTCCCTCTTTACCGACTTGCTCTGCGGTAAATCGCTTGTGTGTACCATCACAAAAAGGAGCATTGGCGGTATGCTTACATTGGCAGAGATAGGCATCTTCGTCTTTTTCCGCACTAAAGCTCATTGGCTTTAAGCCGGTTCCCGAATGAGACCCATCGCAGTAAGGTTGTTTTTTAGAACGCCCACATCGGCAGAAGTAATATTCTTGCCCAGCTTTCAACTCTACTTTGATCGGCTTGTTATCAGCGATGATTGGCTTGCTCATGTTGCCCCCTATTTATTATTGTTAACCATGCTTTCTCGCTGGCTTGCAATAAGCGTAGAACAGGAGCGTAAAGAGCGTCAGTGTCGCCGAGTAAAATGCGCGATTGTCGCCCGACTAAACTATACTTTTTATGGGTCTCATACACGTGGAGGCTATATGACGATTGCAACCCGATTAGATGAATATTTGACTGAGCATAACATTCACTTTCAAACCGTGAATCACAGCCACTGTCATAGCTCGCTACAAAGTGGTGTTGCAGCAGGTGTGCCTTTAATGAATATCGCAAAAGGTGTGATTCTAGAGGATCATGAAGGGCGTCATATGATGGCGGTCTTACCTGCCAACAACAAAATCAGTTTGTCGAGATTAAACGACGAATTTAATGCCACCTTCCACTTGGTGAAAGAGCGTATGGTTTACCGACTCTTCACCGATTGTGAACACGGCGCTATTCCACCGATTGGTAGTCCTTACCACATGTCGACAGTTTGCGATGAAAGACTAGCAAACTTGGAACATGTCTACCTTGAAGCTGGCGATCATGAAACTCTGATTAAGCTGGACCGAAAGGCGTTTAAAGAACTGATGAACGACTGTAGATATCTAAGATTCAGCAGTGAAGTTCTGCATTAAACTTGCCAAGATCTCTCGACATTTCCTGAACAAGGCTCTTTCAACAAGAGCCTTTCTTTGTTTTGTTGGTAGCACGCGATGGAAGTTTCTCGGACTTTGGTGCTCAGCGTTTCAGAGCACATAGAAACAAAAAACCGCCTATTCGGGCGGTTTTTTATCAATCAAATCATAATTATTATCGAACAAAGATCTTTTGGATCGCTTTTATCGCCATAGCCCTACGGCGCATTAATACGCTCGTTCTTGGCAACCATTTCGGTGTGTGAAGAATGGTTTTCGCATGACTAAAAGTTCTGAATCCTTCCTCTCCGTGATAATGCCCAATACCCGATTCACCAACGCCACCAAAAGGCGCATCTTCAGCGCCAACATGTAAAACCGTATCATTAACGCCGACGCCACCACTGTGGGTGTTGCGTACAATATGTTTGATGGTCGATTTGTCGTCCGACATAACATACAGCGCAAGTGGTCTTTGGCGCTGATTAATGTAATCAATCGCTTCATCAACCGCATTGTAGGGCTTAACAGGTAGAAATGGCCCGAAGATCTCCTCTTGCATGATTCGCATATTCGGCGACACATCCGTGACCAAATGAGGATACAGAAGTCGTTCCTCTTGGGGCGACGCTTCAACAGTGTGAAGGTTAGCACCTTGCGCTTTTGCATCCTCAAGTAGCGCAGTCAAACGATCATATTGTCGTTGGTTGACAATATGGGTCAGCTTTTGATTCTTGTTGGATTTTAAATAGAGCTTTTCAAAACGTTTTAAGAATAGCGAAATGAACTCTTCGACACGTTCTTGCGGTACAAATGCGTAGTCAGGCGCGACACAAATCTGGCCTGCATTAATGCATTTACCAAACAAGATAGCATCAACGGCTTTCTTCATGTCTGCATCTTTTGCAATGATCACCGGGGACTTTCCACCCAACTCTAACGTCACCGGGGTAAGGTTTTCCGCTGCCGCTTTTGCCACTGCGCGACCAACACTCGTAGAACCCGTGAACAAAAGGTGATCGAATGGCAGTTGGCTGAATGCTTGTGCGACGTCTGCTTCACCCTCAAAAACTTCGACATACTCAGACAACCCACGGCAAATATCGACGATGACTTTATTGGTTTTTGGCGTAAATTCGCTGAGCTTCATCATCACGCGGTTGCCAGCAGCCAATGCTGTCACTAAAGGCGCAAGGCTCAAAATCACAGGAAAGTTCCACGGTGAAATGATCCCGACGACACCTAACGGTTGATACTGAACGGTGACTTTAGAAGGTGCGAGCAATAAGCCGGATTCGCGCTTGCTGGGTTTGCACCATTTTTTTAGTCGTTTGAGGGTATAATTAATATGCGAGACCGTTGGCAAAACGTCGGTCATGGCGGTATCAAATTCTGAGCGATAGCCAAAATCGTCACTTAACGCTTCAACCAAAGCTTGTTTGTTCTCAAGCAGCGATTTTTTTAACAAAACAAGGCGCTGTTTACGTTCATCCAAACTAGGATAAGGCTCGGCTGCATATGCCGCTTTTAAGCGTTCGAGGCTTTGCTGTAACAAGTTATCTACTTCAACCTCTGTGATTGCGTTCATGATGCTTCTCCTAGCCTAGTTTCTGCCAATGACGCCCCAAGTTAACACGAGCGCAACAATGTTACTATTGTAGCGCTCGTGAAGTTAGAGTTCGAACTCTGATTAAAATATCTCTAGGGTGGATACTACGTCAAACGTAGTTCATAAATGCCTAGTCGTTGAGAGCGGTCAAGCATATCGAACTCATGATCAACGTATTCTTTTAATGTGGCGCCTGCACGCTCAGCAATATTGATGCTAGCGATGTTATCTTCCATACAATGGAACTGAATGAATTGTGCGTGCCCTTTCTTCTTCAAGAAAGGGATCAATACTGCGAGTACTTGATCAATCACACGATGGCCTCGCCCATTGTTGGCAAGCCAGTAGCCAATTTCAGTAACACGTGTATGTGAATCCACACCTTTAATGCCAATAACACCCGTAAGTTGCTCATCAAAATAAATTGCGCACCAGTGGGAATCCAGCGCGTTACTGTTCACTCGCTGGGAAATGTAGTTAACGGCCTCTCTATGATTCGTGACAGAATCCGTCCAAGGTAGATAGCCCTCAAGGCTCTCTCGGTGAGTGTTCACAACCTCTAGTAAAGCGGACGCGTGTTTCGTGTTGAGGGGCTCAATTGAGACCCTTTGCGAGACGGAAAAACGCTTCTGTAAGTGATTTCCTTGATACGTCTCTTGGCATGTGACTTCATCCATAGATGTTATTCCTTTTTATTGTGAACGCTCAGCGCAAATCCTAACGCTTCATTTTATGAGAACAAACCTCTCTATAAAAACTAATCAAAGCCGTTGCCGTTCATTTAGCCCTTTTGATCGATCAGCGTAAATGGCGTTAGTGATGCCACATCTACATAATGTTTCCATACATGTTCATAGAGGTGATGCTGATTGGCAAACGGAGCCAGCTGCTTAGCTTCTTCAAGCGTACACCAGCGATACTCTGTATGCTCTTCGTTAAGAACAACTGATTGGTTAGGCGGACAAAATAGCACAAAACATGGGATAACCATGATACGGTTATTTTTTGCTTCGTAGAACTGCTCTAGAAAGTCTGCTGTATGTAACTCAACTTGGTCAATTAGTGTCTCTTCTTTTAACTCTCTTAAAATGGTTTGCCACCCGGCTTCACCCGCTTCGATACCACCTGCAACATGGCACCAATAGCCACCTTTTACGCGTTTGAGTAACAGCATTTTTTCTATGCCATCAATTTTTGAAATGACAACGCCTGAAACATGCGTTGCTTTTATCGGGATCATGTAAGCTCCTTAAATATCGAGTTTTTATTGTTACGCTGAAGAGAGGCAGATTAATTGCTACGTATTCTACTGTTTATTCATCTTGTCGACAGAAGTGTTTGAGTTGAGAGGATTTAATCACTAACTAAGTATGCTAAAGTGAGATCTGTCGCAACAAATGAGCAGTAAAATGTCCAATTCATTCAACACTATGATTCCCATCGGTGTGCGCTTTATGGTGCTTTCCGCGTTCGGCTTTGCTCTGATGTCAGCTACAGTAAAGCACGTCGGCAACTACGGCATCCCCGTTTTTGAAATCGTTGCAGCAAGAGCGCTCGTTTCACTTATCATTAGTTATTTCGATGTAAAGCGAAAACGAATTTCTGTATGGGGCAATAATAAGCCATTACTATTTGCACGCGGTGCTGTGGGTACGATGGCTCTGATGTGTGTATATTATTCAGTGACCACCTTACCTTTGGCAGAAGCGACGATATTCCAGTATATTCATCCGGTATTTACTGCACTACTCGCCGTATTTTTCTTGAAAGAGCGCATCCAGCCGTCAACTTTCCTTTGTATTGCGTTGTGCTTACTCGGCATCTATATCATGGTAAGCCCAGAAACTGGGCAAGGCTCAGATAGCGCTTTACCAATGTTTAGCGTCATGATTGCGATCTTAGGCGCATTTGGTAGCTCAATTGCCTACGTCATTGTCAGAAAACTGAGTCAGACAGAAGACAGCTCAGTGATCATTTTCTATTTCCCGTTGGTTGCTCTCCCCGCTTCACTCTTACTGATTGGCGACGATTTTGTAATGCCCGATCTATATCTGACTTTCATGTTGGTTCTAGTTGGTGTCTTTACCCAAATTGGACAATTGGGGTTAACCAAAGCGATGCAAACTCAACAAGCGGGTAAAGCCTCCGCTTATTCGTATATCCAGATCGTATTTTCTGTGTTGTTAGGCATCATTTTCTTTGGCGAGGTTCCGATCATTTGGACGTACGTCGGTGGTGGTCTGATTGTTACAGGCGCATTAATTAATGCGTTTGGTCATCACTTACGGTTACCTTTTATTAAGCGCAACGCTTGATATACCTACCCAGAACCGTAAACACGACATTTAGAAAAACAGCCAGAGTGACTCTGGCTGTTTTGTGTTTAGCCTAACGTTAAGCTGATATTTTTAACCCTGCGATACCAGCGACAATCATTAGCAAGCTTAAGGCTTTGATAAGTGTTGCTGGCTCATTGAACAGATAAATACTCACGACTGCCGTGCCTATTGCGCCAATCCCTACCCATACGCCATAAGCAATGCCTAAAGGCAAGGTTCTTAACGCAATGCCAAGCAACCAAAAGCTCAATAACATAAAGACAATAGTGAATGCCGAAGCACCGAATTTGGTAAACCCTTGTGAATATTTAAGACCGACAGCCCATGCGATTTCACACAAGCCCGCAATGAAGAGAATTCCCCAAGCCATGTCACATTTCCCAACGAGATGGGGTCGTCCCCGAGAAAAGATAGAGCGGTGAGGTCGTCCTCACTTCTGATTGACAGCTTATTATATACAGAAATTTAAACATAAAAAATAAAACACGGCGATAAGCATACAACTCAAACATCTCATGCACGCTTAAATTCTACGCTTTTCTTTTTAACGGTGGCGGACTCTCTATTTCGCATCAATAACGACACCGTTTTTTAACAATTTACATATAACCTTCTGGTGTTGAAAGTGTTGCATTTATTGCACAAATCACACAAAAACTAATTGAACATGTAAATATGAAAACGTTTGTGTGACTAATATCGCTTAAAACAATGACTGATGACTTTAATATTCAGCCGAATTAATTATAAGGTATGACGTACCCATGAAAGCAATCAAAACCTCTATCGCTGTCCTTGTTGGCGCCGCTCTACTATCTGGATGTAATGACGATACTGAATACGTCAATGTTCAGCCTAAAGAAGTAAAAATAGCGACTTACAACCTCTCTTTTGACCGCGCTACCTTCGAAACTTTGGTAGATGAAATGCAAATTGAACCAACGCAGCAAACTGCGTTGGTCACCTCTTATTTAGACGGTTCAATCGCAGCCGAAGACAAAACCACTGCGGAAAAAGTCATTCAAATTCGTAACGTTGCAGCAATCATTCAAAAGAATCGTCCTGATGTTCTTATGATGGCGGAATACAACAACGACGGAACAGGCGAAAACAAAGCAGCCATTGAAGGATTCCAGAAGAACTACTTGTCTGTCGCGCAAAGCATCAATGGCGCGGGCGGTGAAGCAAACCTTGAGCCTATTGAATACCCTTATGCTGAATCTTATTCAACCAATACAGGGTTGTTGAGTGAGTTTGATCTCGACAACAACGGAACCGCAGGTCAAATGCCAGGTGATGCATGGGGCTTTGGCATGTACCATGGTCAATATGCATTTGCTCTTATGTCTAAGTATAAAATTGACACAGCAAACACACGTACATTCCAAGCATTTAAATGGAAAGATATGGAAGGTGCGAAAATTCCAACCATTACTATCTGTGACGGTTCGCAAAAGATTCCAGACGGCATGAAGTGTGGTGATGAATGGTACTCAGCGGAAGAATGGGATCAAGTGCGTCTATCTTCGAAAAACCACGTTGACGCACCAATCATCATTCCAACTCGCAACGGCGAAGAAGTTGTACACTTGTTGATGTCTCATCCTACTCCACCAGTATTCGACACCGGTAAAAACAAAGCGCAAAACGCAGCAGAAGTGGAGTTTTGGCATCATTACATTCAAGGCAAAGACTATTTTTACGACGATGCGGGTAAAACAGGTGGCTTAACGAACGGCGCTAAATTCGTAATGATGGGTGATCAAAACCTTGATCCAGTGTCTGGTGACGGTATTAGCTCTGTAATGCAAGAGCTGCACAACGATCCATTGGTTAACCAAACCGTGATGAATGGTGAGCTTTACCCAACAAGCTTTGGTGCAGCTGAACACGCTGTTGACCGCAGTTCAACTCACCCATATCCGAATCGCATCACTTCAACGTTTGGCTTAGGGGTAGACTATGCCTTGCCTTCAGCAAATTTGAATGTAATAGACTCTGTTGTGTACTGGTCAGCGTCTTATGAAGAAGGCCATAAACTATTTAACGATGCACGTATCGGTAAGTATGGTGATGGTAAGGATGTATCTTCCGACCATCGCATGATCTGGATTAAAGCACAGTTCTAGACCGCATAAAAAAAAAGCCAACCACAAGGAGTCGTGATTGGCTGTATATATTTGTGAACAAGATGGTTCACTAACAACGTCAGTTGGCTAGGTGACCCTCGGCTTAGAAAGGGTCACTCATACTAAAGCATGAGGCGTGCCAACTTTTCAGCGCACAAAAACAGGTTGTTATTTAATCACTTTCATTAAAACTTAACCAATAGCTACTGTTTGCTCACAGAATAAATTGCAATTTGCAAACTACCATTGGCATTTCGCAATAAACCTGATCTTTAGCTCTTGCTTTTATTGCTTCCTAGCTAAGTCGCGTGCAAGGATTAACGCAAGTCCGAATACTTGCAAGAAGAGTCCGATATTCTTGTACCAAGCGATCTTTTCATCCTGCTTTGCCATTACCTCATTGAGCTCTACATTCTCAATGTAGTAATTATCGATGCGGTCTCTATACGAAGCTTGTGCCTGATTTATCTTTGACATTAGTTGAGGAAGTTGATCAATTTTTATTTCATCCGACTCGTTATGAACCCAAGAAGATAAATGACCTGCTAATACCTCTTCTAGCTCTAAAGGTATCGCTACGCTCTGACTTATGTGCACATGCAGCAGTAAAGCTTCTCTTTTCCTTTCTAGGGTTTCCACACTGTTCCATGCGAGTTGGATGGAATACAAGTTTTCTGCTGTTTGCTCTGCGAACTGCGAGTGCTGTTTACCCAACTTATCAAGGACTAAGCTAGTAACGATGATCGCGCCAATATTCAGTACTAATCCAATCAGAACGAGTACCCATGGTGGTGGAATGTAACGTCGCAGACTTACCATAACTTATCGTATGGCAGGTAAATCATATTTAACACAACCAATGAAAGTATCACCAGAAATGTCACCTGCATCCCTCTAATGCGCTTTTTCAAGTCTTTTTTCAATATGCCTTTAGCATGAATAACTCGACCAATTACAAAAATAATACCGGTGAGATGTATCCATGTTGGGTAAGCACTATTGAATTCTAAAAGTGCCATTAAAATCAGGGTGATGGGGATATATTCTGTCGCATTACTCTGGGCACTACGAGCAATTTGTAGAGCCTCTACCCCACCATCTGCATAAGCAATTTGATTTAAGCGACGTTGCTTAATTACTTGAACAGCCAACCAAATAATGAGTATTGCGAGAATGTTGGCATACAGAGCTGTGATCATATGTCGTCCTTCTTGATCTGGTTTTCACTTATATAAGCGTGTCACTTGGCTATAACTATAGCGGTATCATTATGATAATGCGTCAAATAATCTCAAGTTATGATTTCTACTCGGAAAAAAACGAAAGCCAATGCTTCATGACATTAAAAATGCCCTCGAATGGAGGGCATAAGAATAAAGAAGCTAATATGTGAGAATATTGAAACCACTATAAGGGGTGTTTGACCAGCTTTTTGCGCCGATGCCCTTTGATAATACTTTCAAAAATTGTGAACAACAGCCCTGCCCAAATAAATGCAAAGGTCACCGCTTTCACTTCGTCAAACAACTCGCCAAAAAACATAACTGCCAACACAAACTGCAAGCTTGGTTCGATGTATTGCATTAGACCGACGGTTGATAAATCAGTTATACGTATTGCGATAGAATAAAATACGAGTGGTAAAAGTGTGATAGGTGCACTGCCAAAATACAAAAGCAATGTTGTGGTATCTGTGCCCGAAGCCAGTTCACCAGTTGCCCATTGTTTATAGAGCAAATAGGCGAGTGCAACTGGAGTCAGTAACAATGCTTCAACAAACAAGGTTGTACTCCAGTCATAATTTATCTTCTTCTTGTACAGCCCATACAAAGCAAAGAACAACCCCATCGTTAGTGCAATAACGGGCAGCTGACCATAGTGAATCACTTGGTACATAACACCAATTGTTGCCAGCACGATTGCAATAAGTTTGCCTTTTGAGAGCTTATCCCCAAGAATAAATACGCCTAGTGCAACAGATACTAATGGCCCAATAAAGAAGCCTAAGCTGGCATCGATGACCCGATGATGGGTCAAAGCCCAAGTGAACGCACTCCAAGAAATACACATCAAACTGCTCGCCACAAACGTGTACCACAAGGATTTTTTATCAAGCCAGATTTCTTTCCAATTCAGCCCTCGACGGCTTATCCCAAGTACAATTAGAAACCCGACAGGTACAGACCCAATGATTCGCCATGCTAGCAACTCATCCATAGAAGCATTTGGTAAATAACGATAATAAATTGGTAGCAATCCCCAGATCACAAAGGAGAATGCTGCCATAAAAGTGCCATAACGAGTGTTATTCATAAAACTATCGCCCATCTAAACGACCAATTTGGCATAAGTAAACAAGTCCGCCATACATAAAAAGGAATGCAATCCCGCAGTGACTTTATGATGCAGATGGCATTATTGGCTCAACGCTTGTACGACGGCGGTAAAGCCACTTACAAAACACAACATAAGTGCCCCAAACCGAATCTTTTCTTTTGGTAACGACTGGGTAGTTTTCATTGCTAGCCAGTAACCAAGCGCCGCAGCAGGTAATAGAGGAATAGTAATGACCAAATGATGCAATGTGAAGAAGCCCACTGGGATTTGTACTATTAGTGAAATAATCGAACTGAAAACAAAAAAAGCCGATAAATTACCGCGTAACTGATTCGCTTCTTGATGCTGCAACAATAACGCCATCGGAGGGCCTCCAATCGCAGAACTGGTACCAAACAACCCAGAAAAGAAACCAGCACATGTCATACGCGAAGGCGTAGGCTCAACCCGAAACGGTAAAACACTCACCACGACTGCAAACAGCACCAACAAACCAATCCAAAGCGTGAGAGTTTGTGTAGATACAAAAAAGAGTAGCAAGCCACCAGCAATTGATCCCGGCACTCGCCCAATCAACGCCATCTTTAAACCGCCGATTTCAACACTACTGCGGTGCTTCATCGCATTCATCAACGAAATAAACAACGCGACTAAACAGATTGGCGCAGGAACATATTCTGGTGCCCAAAGAATCAGTAAAGGTGCGGCAACAATAGCCAAGCCAAAACCGATTGCGGTCTGGACATAAGAGCCAAGAAATATCAAACCTATTGCAAGAAAGTTTATCGAATCGAATTCCATTTAGATTATTCTTATATTTGAAAAATAAACACAAAACCAAAGCACATTCGCATGATGAATACCTCAGGCATACTGCGATATGAATTCCGCGTAGCATTCATCAAAGTGAATAAAAAGACAATCCATTTGTGCGGTTCGCCCTCATTTGCATTTTGTATTTCATTCCGCTGATGTACATGTTTGCTTACATCGAAGAGGATTCATGCTCGCCTGTTCACGCAGCATTTCTTCAGCGGAATTAATGACCTCTTAAAATCTAGCCGAATTAGACCCGTGAATTCTCCGTAGCATTTAATGGATTCAGTCAATTAGTGCGGCGTCGGTATAGCACTTTACAACTCACCTCTTTATACTATTAATCGATTTATCATTACCGTACTTATTTACACAATAGACAAGTGTACGGTCAGTGTTTTTCTACCTTTAACTTGCTGTGAAAATAATATGAAAAAACAAACGGGATTTACTCTAATAGAGTTAGTCGTAGTTATTGTCGTGCTCGGTATTCTTGCTGTCACTGCCGCGCCACGCTTTTTAAACCTTCAAAGTGATGCACGTGAAGCACGTTTGGAAGGAATGAAAGGCGCTATTGCGTCAGCATTAGGCGTGGGTTATGGGAAAATGGCGATTGCAGGGTTGGAACATTATCCATATATATCAAATAAACACACCGACGCAGGTTCAGGTAAGGGCCCAGAAAGTCTGCCTTTCTCAAGCTGTGAGTTAAATGGCTCTCTTAACTGTACATTTAGGTACGGTTACCCAGATGCAGATGAAACAAGCTTAGCTCTATTAGTCTCGGAACTTGAGAATCAGCATGGTGATAGTGACTGGAAAATTGTTCAGACTAACAACATTAAAGTCGTCATTTCAGCAAGAGATGATAAAAATAGTAGCCTAACTCAATGCGGAATTTTATATGGGCCACCGCAGACTCCAAACGAGAGTTACACCTTAGATATTCTTCCCTGCCCTCAATAAAAATAAGGCTGCCAATCGGCAGCCTTATTTGTTTCATCTGATCGGTTTTTTACGCAAAGTTAAACACGTATTTATCCATCATATTCACCATGCGGCCAATCTCTGGCTTGGTAATCGTATCATTTGCGCCAAGAGATAGTGCTTTCGCTCGGTTATCCTCACTCATCAATGACGAGAACATAATGATCGGCATTTCATGAAACGCTTCGGTATCTCGTAGTCTCTTCACTAAGTGCATACCATCCATTCGAGGCATTTCTACGTCCGTAACCACCGCATCTAATAGCTCTTTAACTGGCAAGTTTTCTTCTTTCGCAACCTCGATCAAGCTCATCAACTTCTCATGCGCCTCACCACCGTCTTTACATGTGATCACATTGTAGCCTGAAGAAGCTAATGTATCTTGGATCAAAGAGCGAATAAATGCTGAGTCATCCACCACCATGATCGTTTTAGCATTACGCTTACCGACCATTCTCTGGTTGAGATCCACCGACTTGTCCCCTTTCACATCGTATTTTTCCATACTCAATTCTGGGTTGATGTCTGCGATGATTTTTTCAAAGTCGAGAATCATGATCAGGTTGCCTTCTTTACGGACAACGGCTACTACACAATCTTGTTCGCCCGCTTCCAAAAACTGACTTGGTGATTCCACATCATTCCAAGAGATGCGATGAATACGCGAAATGCTGTCAATTAAGAAGCCGTTGGTCATTTTGTTGAAATCCGTAACGATTACAAACTTGCGCTCCAGATCTTGTCGTGTTGGTACACCTAACCAACCAGCTAAATCCACTAAAGGCGTCAGTACATCTCTGGATGAGAACACACCAATCATATGAGGTTGTGCGTTTGGATAATCGGTTGTTTCTGGCACGCGAATCACTTCTCGTACTTTCGCAACGTTAATGCCGTAATAACAAGTTTTTGTGCTGCCATCTGGCAATGTTTTTTCTAAATGAAACTCGATGATTTCAAGCTCATTGGTACCACTTTCTGTCAAAATGGTGCTGGTTACGTTACTCATAAAGCCAATTATCCAACCAAAAATACGCATCAGAAAAAGTTTGATGCAAACGCCATGAGAAGCCATTCTCTGGCTAAAAATCCAAAAGTCCTTTTTAGTCGTTACAACAAAATTTGTAAACCATCAAAAGGACGGCTAACGCACATTTCCATACCAAACCATGTAAAATTGTCTCATTTTTGAACACGAAATTATGAGTGGCCAAAGTGCGAATTAACACCTCCACTTTTAGCGGCCGAGTCAATGAAAAGTTTAGAAATAATTTGAAGTGATGTTCAGCGTCAATAGCCAAACCTATCCAACAGATATCAGTGCAAAGTTGGCTAGCGTGCTCATGCCTGGTGTAGAACAAGCTCTCTTCAAGTGGCATGGTATAAAACTGCGCTTGTGAACACGGGTTTAAATCGAAGCGCTAGAGGCATCGCAAGAAAATCTGAAGGCATAGAACACTGAAAGAACACTTTCAGTTTGTTAGTTTTCTGTCAGCGTAAGTTTTAAGCAATCATCCTATCACTAGGTATTTCAATACCTGACATCGCTATTCCCATAATCAAGACACTGATTTTCATTTTTTGAAAGAGTCATTTTCCTTCCTCTTAGCAAGGTTTTTCCTACAATCCTACTCATCCAATTGCGCTGTCGCCTGACGGCACACTAGTTGAAGTATTAGGTGAGGTTCACTTTGAGTAATGTTCTTATTATTGACGCTCAACCATTGTATAGCGAGGCACTTGCTTCTCTTGTTGAACATGCAATCAATGCAGCTGAAGTAATTCAAACTACTGACAGTGCGGAGATTATGGAGCTTGTTCGCAGTAATAAAATTGATTTGATTATTTTAGATGTAGTGCTTGGCGACCGCGATGGTATGCGTTTAGCCAAAAACATTTTAGCGACGGGATATCGTGGCCGACTGTTATTTGTTTCTTCACGCGACTACTCGAGTCTTTCTAAAGCAGCGTACGAAATGGGCGCCAACGGCTTCTTAAGCAAACATGAAACAAGAGAGACCATTATCGACGCAATTGTGAGTGTTTCACGCGGTTACTCAATGTTTAAGTCGACTCACACACCATCGTCGGGTAACGTAACACTTTCAAATCGCGAAGCCATGGTGTTCCATTATCTTGTACAAGGCTACTCAAATAAGAAGATTTCTGAACAACTTTCACTCAGCGCTAAAACAATCAGCACCTACAAAACGCGTATTCTGAAAAAGTACCATGCGGACACGTTGATTGAACTTCTGCATACTATTCCTCAGTCAGAAAACATTGAGTTTTGCCGCTAAGCGCTCATGTATTTTGCAATAGCACCGATTAACAACTGGTGCATTGCATCATGTCTTAAGCTTTGCTTCACCTGTACAACCACTTTTGGCCAGCCATCTGGGTAAAAATGCTCTGGCACTCTTATAAATTTATATCCATCAATTGGCGCCTGATATTCAAGTAATACGGTTGCGGCGCTTTTTTGCTTAATTAGCTTCAATACGCTGCTTACGTTGTCTAGAGCCGCAATACGGTTGATGACCATACCGTGGCTTTCCATTGCACGCTTAACGAGCTGCTCTTTCTCTTTCCAACCGATAATCTCTAACATGATAAAGGGAAGTTTGGCCGCTTCTTCCAGGGTGGTAATTCCCAGCTCTTCAGGGACAACTACCACAGCAGGCGCATAGCCGATGAACTTCTGATAAACAGATTTCGGAACATCCTCGTTGAAGTAATGTAACTGCGCATCCACTTTGCCTAGGATTATCTCTTCTATCGTATACTCTGTAATCGTTGCTATCGAAATGTGCGCCTTGGGAAACAGCGCCATTAAATCCATTGCAAGTAAATGCCCAAATGAGTATTGAGCGGTTTGCGGCAAACAAATGGTGATGTCTTTTTCGTAATTTTCCGGTTCAAACTCATCTCTAATTAGACAAGTTTCAAGCTTCTCGAGTGCATCGGAAATTTTAGGTAATTGACGTTTTAAATAGTCCGTCGGTTCCATGTGGTGAGGATGCCGAATAAACAATTCATCGTTTAGCTGGAGTCGCAATCGGGCAAGGTATTTGCTAATTGACGCTTCGCTCTTCCCCATCGCTTTCGCAACGGGCTTGAGCTGACGGTGCTTATCCAGTAAGACAAGTATTTTAAGTAAGTTTAAGTCGAGATCTTTGTTCACGTGCGACACCAGATGTAAGGTCGAGAATAAATAGAGCAATCACTATTTGTTGACTGCTCTAATATAAAAGACCACTCATTCTGTTTGGTCAAATTAATCAAACAGTTATGTCATGGTTATGTTCCGTAACTTTGCATTTAGTCAATACCAGACCTGCTTAATGGGACTTTTGTCTGTGTTTTTTCATCTCATAGAGATCTTCATCTGCACGTACAATAACGTCCTGAAGCGTTTCGTGTAACTCATTCGCCGCGATACCAGTACTCACACTAACTTCGATATCCAAGGTCTTTAGTCGGTTATCTTTAACGACACTACGAAGCTTCTTCGCCAATATTGAAGATTGGCTGATACTGCAACCTGGCAGAATCGCAACAAACTCATCACCACCAGTTCGAACTAGATAATCACTATTTCGAAACACTTTAGACATAGCATCAGCAATAATCCCAATAACTTCGTCCCCTACATGGTGACCGTAATGGTCATTGATTCGCTTGATCCTATCGCCATCTATTGCAATGACGGAATATGGCGCGGTTTCCAAACGACGTTTGAATTCGCTATCTTGAAAGACTCTGCGGTTAAACAATCCCGTTAAATCATCTTTCGTCACGTTCGTCAGTGCTTTCGCGAGGCGAAGTTTGCTCTCTTTAGATTCATAAGCTTTGTTGTAATACGCTAAAGTTACGAAAAAGAAGATGATAAACAAGAACACATAATCCAGTACAATTTTACTGAATGGGTACATGTAAACAATGAGATTGTTGTTGTCTGCGACATATGATTGGGTGTACGCGAATGATGGAAAGGGGTAGCCAGCGAAGTAAATCACCATTTGCTTGTTCCCATTCGCTATTTGAACATCCACCGCTTTCCCATCATTATAAAGCGGCGAGAGGTACAATTGTTCCGAAAACTCTCCCACTAACTCACCTTGAAAGTAAACCGGACTCATGATGCTTATCGCCATGTCATCGGAGTATGTCGTTTTAAATGGTAGGGAAAACAATACCCGGTCCGTCAGTTGCTCTTTCCACGCAGCTAACACACAAGAATAATTACTTTTACACCAATCAACATCAAATGTGGCTTTCACTCCCTCTAACGCTTCAATCGGTCTCTCTAAGATGAGTTTGTTTCCAGTATAAGAACGAAAATACATAACGGCATTTTGTCGATTGAACGCATTTGATAAATACGCTTCAGCCTGATGAAGCGATTTCCGTGCAACAGATTCAACGTAATTGAGTTTTTCATAAGGTGACAGGGAGTAAATCGCATCTTGAAAGCTCAGCTCTGTTTGCGCTTCTACTTCACTCACGCTCATGCCTTTGTATTGCTCGAGCTGCGCTTCCGTCAATAGCCCCATGAGAATTACTTTTTGTTTTATTTTGGCTAAATTATTCGCGTAAGTGTTGAACTGCTTTACTTCATAAGAAATTAACACCGCACCAATCATTGTGACAGAAGTGACGAATAGTAATGTTGCGATGAAAAGAGACAACGCGATACTTTTAAGTGTCATGATGCGGTCTTACGCCCCCGCCACTCTTGTTAGCTCAACAATGTTCTTTACGTTAAATTTATCCAATAGACGGCGTTTGTATGTGCTGACTGTTTTATCACTTATTGATAGCACTGAAGCGATTTCTCTATTGGACTTTCCTTGTAATAAATACTTCATTACTGCACTTTCTCTGCTTGAAAGTTGTGGGATTTCTCGAACGCTGTTAACAACTTGCTTAAATTTGAAGAAGGTATACCCCTTCTCTACCGCTTCTATCGCGTCTTTAAGAATGTCGTGATTTTCCGATTTACACACATAGCCATCAGCGCCAGAACGAAAAGCCATTTGGCTGTACATTTGGCTAGTTTCAGCGGAGAAGAAAATGACTTTGCCTTCATAACCATGGGATTTGATACGTTTGTAGAAATCAAACCCATCGCAATCTGCCAAGTTCACATCTAAGATCAACAGTTGAATTTCTTCCTTTTTCAATATTTGTAATGCCATCTTCGCTGATGTTGCAGTAAATACCCCATTTGTTTTCCCTAACTCTTCCAACAATGACTTGATTGCAACACAAACGAGAGGATGATCGTCAAAGATCAAGTAATTCAATTTATTCATATCTTTCATTTAGTATGGTTATGGCTTCTAGTGGCATGGGTTTATCAATGTAGAAGCCTTGGCAAAGATCAATCCCATACTCACGTATCGCTTGCAGTGTGACTTCGTCTTCAATACCTTCCGCGACCAGTCGTATATTCAAACTTTTCGCTAACGCGCAAATAGCAACAACGATGTTGCGTTTTTTGATGTCGCATTCGACACCTTGTACAAACGAACGATCGATTTTTAACTCGTTGAATGGCAGTTGAGCCAGTTTTTCAAACGTCGATGACCCCGTGCCAAAATCATCTATTGAGACAGTGACACCGTTCATCCTCAACTTGAGTAAATTCTTGTACAGGGACGCGCTAGTCTGAAATGTATCTCGCTCTGTAATTTCAATGGTGATTTGTGATGGGTCAATTTCGCTCTCTAAACATTGCTGTAAAAAGTAATGAGAGAACGCCGTATCTTCTAAGTTTTCATGGTCTACATTGATGGATACGTTTTGCGTCAATCCGCGGTGTTTCATGTCATAGATAACATTACTCAATACAGCTTGAAACAACTCTCCAGAAAGGCGGCAACGCTCTACAATTGGCAAAAAATAATGAGGGGGTAACACACCATAAATAGGATGATTCCAACGCGCGAGCGCTTCATACCCAAGCACTTCCCCACTTTGCACATCGACTAAAGGCTGGTAATAATTTTTCACTCGCCCTTCAGCCAGAGCAAACAGGAATTCTTGATCTTCCACTTCAATAGGTTGAGCAAAGCTGACTTGTTTCGCTTTTTCATCTTTTATTTTACCCAACAAATCAACGACTTCATTTTCATCGTATGGCTTAGGCAGCTTCCCTAATACTTCAAAGCTAAATCCCTCGCACATGGCTCTTACCGCAGAAATAATGGTCAATTCCATTGCACTGACCAGTACAACTTGCCCCTGGTACTGGACTTTATCGAGCATTTCCATCATATCGATGCCGTCTTTTCCGGGCATTTGGATATCACAAAAAATTACGTCAAAATGTTGTTCCTGCACACTCTGAATAGCGGCATCCACACAGTTAAAAGGGATGACTTGCGCGCAATAGCGATCCAATATTTGCGTAAGTATTGTGGTTTGTAGCGGATGGTCATCAATCACCATCACATTAAATTGTGTATTCATTTGTCTCTACCCAATAGTTTATGTTTTCGATCTCCTGCTCGATTCGTAAAATTAGCTCCGCTGTTCGCCTGTCAAACTCCGCAGCAGTAACTCGTTCTGCCTCAATGCAAAGCTCAGTCAGCATGCTTACCCCTATCGCCCCAACCGCTCCTTTGATGCCATGAATGACCCGTTTTTTGTCTCGCTCAGTCGATGCGGCGTTTAAGTTTTTTATATCTGTAGACATTGATTGACTAAACACGCGCGCAATCTCTTTTGCGTCCTGTGCTTTGAACCGTTTAATCCAGCCGGGCAGCCTACCCCTCTCTTTTTCGCCAATAAATGGAATCAAAACGGTTTTTAATTGATTAAGGTCATAGGGCTTGTAGAGCACATCATCAATGCCGATATCCTGTGTGCGCTCAATGGCAAGACGAGCATCTTCTGCTGTCACACCGATGATTGGAATTGCTTTAAATTCGGAGTTTTTCACGTGCCTAACAAGCTCATAGCCATCCATTTCTGGCATATGAAAATCGGTCAGCAGCAACACAACGTTTTCATCTTGGTTGATGTATTCCCATGCTTCGCGGCCGTTATTCACAATGACAGGTTCGATTCCAAGTTCATGAAGCTGCATTGCTATCACACTTTGGTTAATGGGATTATCTTCTGCGACCAGTACCGTGCCGAGAACCCAAGAAACCACTTCTTGATTTACGTCACTAAGCTTGGTTTCTTGCTGCGTTTGGCTGAGCAAATTGAACAATGTATCTGGATATTGAATCTCTCTTAGCGTAAGACTGCCAAGTACCCTTTGTTCGTCACGCAGCATTAGGCCATTAAAACTGGCATCGCTGTCGTGTATAGGGTGAAGGTTCGCCACCATTGTTTTTAACGTCGCTGGACGCATTTTCCACGCGTCACACCACTGGCGAATATTAAGTGGTAAGCTCTCGCTATACGTCCAGTTCAAACAAACGTCTGGCTCAGAGTCGCAATGCTCAATTGGCAGTCTGACAGTAATCGTCGTGCCCAAGCCAAATTGTGAATCGATGCAGAGCACGCCGCCCATGCAGTCGATCAATCGGTCAACAATGCTTAGCCCCAATCCAGTACCGCCATATTTACGCGTAATAGTGTCATCCGCTTGAACAAAAGGATTGAGAATGCCTTCGAGTTGGTCATCCGTCATGCCGATACCTGAATCCGCCACTTTCAAAATAAGCTGCTTTTCATGAAGAATGACACTGATTCCAACCTCTCCTTCGGCAGTGAATTTCACCGCATTGGAGAGCAGATTGGTGGTAATTTGCACCAATCGCAGCGCGTCGATTTCAATGAAAGCATTCGAAAATGGTTTGATTGTCACTTTGTAATCCAAACCTTTCGCAAGCGCTCGTGGTTCAAAGCTTCGAAACACATCGCACAAGGTTTTAAGCAAGTCGGTCTTAACTGGGGCGACGGTTAAGTGCACTGCCTCTAACTTTGAATAATCCAGTACTTCGTCTACTAGCGTATTCAAATGATTGAGCGAGCGTATGGCTTGGGCAATTAACTCGCGATTTGAATCTGCCATCACTTGGCGATTTAGCAAATCGAGGATGCCGTGTGCTGCCGACAATGGCGTTCTTAATTCGTGACTCATGGTTGCCAAAAAGTTTTCGCGCGCACGTACCGCGGTTTGCGCTTCTTTTTGCGCATCGATTAACGCCTGCTCACGTTCTTTTTGCTGGGTAATATCTTGAATAACAGTCAGTACAAACTTGTTCTTACCGCTAGGAGAAGCGATGACTTTGCGTTCTCGATATACATGTTTAATATCAAGTTCACAGCCCGACGAGGCAACCTCTTCTGAAATACGCTTTCCAGCAATAACAGTGGTTAGTTCATCAAAATTATTCACCAGAGGAGCGTGCGCAGAATCACTTTTCAACTTACATTGTTGGCACTGTTTACTGTTGTAGTTGGCACAATTGCTCATCTCCATATGGTTATTTTCACTATGGATAAAAACCAAGCTATTGATCTCTTTGATGATGTCCATCAGCCATTGCTTTTCCGCTTCCTCATTGTCAGCATTAAATTCGGCTAACCTCACTTTAAGTCGCATGTGAGATAAGATGAAATACGTCGCAATTAACATGAGACAGAATATGAATGAACCAGCAACAACAAATGTAGCGATCTGCTCCGCGTCATAGCCATAAGTCAGTTTGAAGCTTCGGTGAGAACGCAGCAGTTTTTCGATCTCGTTAGAATCAATGGTTTCGATGATGCTGTTCAACATGTGTTGCAGTTGTGTATTGTGGTTTGCAACCGCAAATGCATTAGAGAACGTCAAAACGTCCTCCGCATTGATCACCAAGCCATCGACTTGATCTTGTGCAATCATGTTGTGAACGATGTCGTCAGGAATGTAAGCCACATCCAAAACGCCCGATTTCAAATCGGTAAGCAGCTTTTTCAAATCATCATAATGATCAACTTGGCCTCGCTGCCAAGTGCCCAAATGAACTAACCCTTGCTTTTTCAAAGTGAGCAGAATACCCGCTTCTTTCAATGCAGATTTATCGCGCTTGCTCTGCTCCGCTTGGATAGCCACGTAATTACTGTGCATGAATGGTTTAGTGAACAACCAATCTGACTTAGGTAGATCACCCACATAAGAAACGGGGACTATATCAGCATCAAATGCCGTTAATCCATTGGAAAGGCTCGACGTCGGCTTCACATACTTAAAGCTCAAGCCAGTACGAGACTGCAATAAGTCGATGAAGTCTGGAAAGAAACCATCTAACTCGCCCGTTTGCGAATCTCGGTAGAGAAACGGATAAGCTTCGTCACTGCTGCTGTAAGTTATCACTAGTTTGTTTTGATGATTACGTCGGTAATCTACCAATAACTTATCACTGATATGGTAAGGATTTTTCGAGGCGACGGAGCGAATGTTTTTTCCATTTTGCTCCCACTGAAGGATTTTGTTGATGTCATCGATCAGACTTTGTTTGTCCAACGAAGCGATAAAACTCACCTCTTCGTTTTTCAACCAACTGGGAATATCGACAACCCCTTTTACAATGTCATTCAAATCCAAATATTGGGTAATACCAACATAAGTGTAAATCAGCGCGTTCGCTTTACCTCGCTTAACTTCATTAAACGCCTCTAAACGTGTTTTAACGTAATGTATCTTATCGATACCGCGTTCAGTGAGGTTGTCACAATATACACTGCCCTCAACACACACCCATTTAAGATCACGCGCATCACTATCTCGGTAAGTGGCATTCCGATACCAAACAGCGATAGTGCTCGAAAAAAAAGGCATCGAAAACAAGAAACGCTTTTCTCTTGCTGCTGTTTTACTAAATCCAACCGCACCATCAATCCTCTTGCTTTCGACATCCGCAAGTAAAGACGGAATATGCTTGTAAGTCCGAAGTTCTAACTCATAATCCAGAGCTTTAGTAATGTTAGACAAATACTCAAGACTAATTCCGTACGAAGGACCAACGCTACCGTCAAACGAGTCTTTAGCTTCGTCTTGCGCAATAACACCAACGATGACCTTCGGTTTAGGACTCTGTTTGGCAGTTGAGCAAAAAGAACTCGCTAAAAAAATTAAGGCGACGGACGATACCGTAATACTTCTAAGAATACTGAGCATGACTGCTTCCTCTGAATGGAAGCTCAGACTAGTTTTTGTCAGATAAAAGTCAAACTTCGCTCAACAGCGAAATAAAAATAACACTTTGATATAAAAGCAGAAAACCAAAATTCGTCAGAACAATCTGACAACACAATCCACCTTTGACTACACAGCGTTTGCGTTCGGTCTCTCACCCAGACGGATATTCACTGCGAGTCGGTATATATAAGAGATGTGTGCGCTTAGGTTTGCACGCCATAGCTTTTTACTTTCATCTTGAATGATTCATCATCATTCCATGATAAACTGACGCATTAACATGAAAGAAAGCTCAACTCCGCGGTTTCGAGCAGCTTGAAGTAAACACAGTTTTAGAAAATGCGTTCTAGTATTGTATTACTCAAGATTCACATTGCTACTTTTACAACCGCTGGAGCATTAGAAAAATTAAGGTATTAAATTCAAATGGTTAATAACTCAATCCAGTGGTTTCCTGGCCACATGCACAAAGCACGTAAAGAGATCGAAGAAGCAATCCCTCAAGTGGATGTGATCATCGAAGTACTGGATGCTCGTATTCCTTTCAGTAGTGAAAACCCTTTGATTTCTCAAATCCGTGGTGACAAACCTGTCGTTAAAGTTTTGAACAAACGTGATTTGGCCGATCCAGAGTTAACTCAACTGTGGATTGAGCACTTGGAGCAAGAGCAACATGTAAAAGCAATGGCGATCACGACTTCTGAACCACAAGAAGTGCATCGAATCATGGAGCTTTGTCGCAAACTTGCCCCACACCGAGAAGAAATTGGTAAAAACATTCGCACCATGATCATGGGCATCCCAAACGTTGGAAAGTCGACGATCATTAACACCCTCGCAGGTCGAACAATCGCTGTAACAGGTAACCAACCCGCGGTTACACGTCGTCAACAACGTATCAACCTGCAAAATGGCATCGTATTATCTGATACTCCAGGAATTTTATGGCCAAAAGTGGAAAATCCACACAGTGGCTTCCGCCTTGCGGCTACCGGCGCGGTAAAAGATACAGCGATGGAATATGACGAAGTCGCATTCTATACCATTGAATACCTAGCAGCTCATTATGCAGACAAGCTTAAAGAGCGTTATCAAATTGAAGAGCTTCCAGAATCAGATATCGAGATCATGGAAGAAATTGGTCGTCGCCGCGGTGCACTACGTGCAGGTGGACGTGTTGACTTGCACAAAGTATCAGAGATCTTATTGCACGAACTTCGTCAAGGCACTTTGGGCCAAATTACATTAGAACGCCCAGAAATGATCACTCAAGAGCTGATTGAAGTCGAGATTGAGACCGCCCGTAAAGAAGAAGAAAAAGCGAAGCGTAAAGAAGAGCGTCGTAAGCGCTATTTACGTAATAAGCGATAAGCTTGTCTCTTATCTACTCATGTTTCAAGGCGCGATTTTCGCGCCTTTTTTGTTATCTAATGCGCCCATTTTTTTCACTTTTCAAACTTTATATTCCTCATCCAAAATCCCAGATATGAAGCACGAAAAAACACCGCAAAATCGCCGTATAAACTTTAAGCACAAACTAGTTTAGACCCCGGGCCCCTATAGAGTTACAGCCACCATCCAACCCTCAAATGTCGAGTTTGCAAGGGTCTGCAAACTTATGCAACCTGGTTAGTGACACTCTCCCCAAAATCCGCAATATGAATAAGTGTCAGCGCTGGCGTTTTTCCATATGAAGAAGAGATTTATTATGAGTGAAACTATACAAAGCAAACCACTTCCCTCCTTTATCGAGGAACGCCTAGATTTTTATATTCAAGATCTAATCGAACCGAATGAGAACAAAAAACACCTTGTTCTTGGTAAACGCCCACCGTGTAATGCCGTTGTCCTGCAAAGCAATGATTACCTTGCACTGTCTCATAATAAGGAGATTCAAAACGCGCATCGTGATGCGATTTCCCAGCACGATGACAACGTCGTGATGTCCGCGATTTTCTTACAAGACGATGAATCGAAACCTGTATTTGAAACGCAACTAGCCAGTTTCGTTGGTATGCCTAGTTGTCTACTTTCTCAATCTGGTTGGGCTGCGAATGTCGGTTTATTGCAGACTATTTGTGCACCGAACATACCTGTGTACATTGATTTCTTTGCACATATGTCTTTGTGGGAAGGCGCACGTATTGCCGGAGCACAAATTCATCCGTTCATGCATAACAACACCAGTCACCTAAGAAAACAGATTTCACGTCACGGTTCAGGGATCATTGTTGTGGATTCGGTTTACAGCACTATCGGGACCATCGCTCCTCTACGTGATATCTACGAAATAGCACAGGAGTTTGACTGCGGCCTGGTTGTAGATGAATCACACTCTTTAGGTACACACGGTCCACAAGGTGCGGGGATACTGCAGGGTCTTGGCTTAACTCATAAGGTAGATTTTATTACCGTTAGTCTTGCCAAGACATTTGCTTATCGTGCTGGCGCGATTTTAGGCCCAGAAAAACTGGCGAAGACGCTTCCATTTGTGGCGTACCCTGCAATATTTAGTTCTACCGTATTACCGCAAGAGATCATTCGGCTAGAGAAAACACTGGACGTCATAAGAAAATCAGATGATAAGCGAGATATTCTGTTTGAAAGAGCCAAGTCTTTAGCCGTTGGTTTAAAACGCATTGGATTTACTATTCGCAGTGAATCACAAATTATCGCATTAGAATGTGGTAACGAGAGAAACACTGAGCGAGTCCGCGACTTTCTCGAAGAGCGAAATGTTTACGGCGCAGTGTTTTGCCGCCCTGCAACTGGAAGGAACAAAAACATCATCCGTTTTTCAGTCAATGCAGACATGACAGCTGCTGAAGTTGATCATGTACTCACTGTCTGCCAACAAGCATTTGCACACCCTGACTTAGAGTTTGTGTAAGTTAGTGTGTAGATAAAACTAAAGAGCTCAACAGTTTTGCTGAGCTCTTTATTCGTGTTATTCGTTGTGAGCAACTCGCCTCAAGAAAACAAGTCGCGAATGATTAGATCCAGTTTGCGATTTTATCGAACAAACGATTTTTATCCGCCGGTTTTACGATGAAGTCAGACATACCCGAAGACCCAATTTTGTCCAACGTGACAGGTGAACTATCCCCTGTATGCGCAATAATAGGTACCGACGCATAGTTTTTATCCGAGCTTCGAATTCGCCTAGACGCTTCTACACCATCCATAATTGGCATTTCGATATCCATCAGAATGAGATCAACATCTTCTTGCTCTAGTGTATCCAGAGCCTGCTGCCCGTCTTCTTTCTGAATCACTTCAAAGCCTTGCTTTTCAAGTAACATTGCCGTGAATTTACGCAAAGATTCATTATCATCCACGACCATAATTGTGCGCTTATTTGAATTATCTAACGTCACCGAGGCCGTTGGTGTTGATACATAGCTTGAATCATATAAGAGACGCTCAATAGTTGGTTTAGTATTCAATAACCAGGCTTGCGTTTCGATCCAAATAGGTTCATATGCAGCCTTACGTGCTCTCTGAGTCGGATGATGCTCAAAAAGATAAACTATGCGTGCTTCAGTGAAAGACAAGAGAGATTCTAATCTATCCAATTGGTTTGCTCTTGGATCTAAGCTCTCAAGATCGATAAAAATCAGATCGAATTCGAACTCGTACTCTTTCTTTTTGAGTACTTGGTTGGCATCTAAAATCGTCGAGTCAAAGCCCATAAAACGGCTAATATCTGTTACTTTAGACACCAAGATATCTTGGCTAGTCACCGTTAGAATGGTTTTGAGTTTAGTCAGATCGTTTTTGATTTCAGTAACGGTATCAGATGTCGTTAGTGGGAAAGTTAACGTAAATTGAGACCACTCCCCTAACTGAGATTGACACTCAATGTTCCCCCCAAATGAACGCATGACTTTTTTACAAAACGGTAGACCCAAACCATAACTTCCTGATTTGCCAGTGGTGTAAAAGTCTTGAAAGATATTGCGTAGAACATCAGGAGCAATGCCAGCACCATTATCGGTTACAACAATTTGATTAAAGCGTTCTGAACTTATCATGGATACATGTATGTGAAAATCTTCAGATTTACGGTGATGGAAGGCATTCTTGAAGAGGTTATACATAACGTATTTAAGTAATGTATCACTACCTAGAAACTCAAACTCACTTCTCGCATCCAGCGATATGGCAAATCGATCAGTGGCACGTTTATAACTGAAGCTTTCAATTGCCCGTTCAACGACCGAGTGAACTGAATATTTTTTGAAGCTAGAACGAGAAACTCGATTTTCATCAATCGAAGTTAGCAATAAATCGATGGTTTCATTACCCGATTGGATAATGTTCATTGCATCCTGACTCACTTCACGTAATAAGGTGACATCCTCTACACTCATGACGTACTGCTCTTTTCCTGCCTCTTTCATGTTGGGCAAGATCGACTGGATAACATCTATTGAAGTGCAAAGCCCACTCAACGGGTTACGCATTTCATGTGCAATCCCTGCCCCGAATGATTTTGCCAGCGAGACTTTCGCTTCATGTTCAACTTGGTTACGAAAATAGAACAAATTACCGAAGACATAAATAAACAGAAAGATTGGCACATGAGTCCAATCCATGGTCAAGTCAAGATGGAACCCTTTTGCAACCCAAGCGAAGAATGTTGCTAAACCTATCCCAGCAAAGGTTTGAGCAAACATGACCCTAGTAACATGAACCAGTAAAATGTGTAAGAAAATTGCAGACATAAACGACATAACCCATACATTGGACCAGTCATTCATCAGTAACATATAAAAAAAGAAAAACGGTAAGCACAGCGTTATCGTCACTTGGTAGTAAATAGGAACATAATCTCTCCAAGTCGATGATAAGCGGTTTCTAAAAATGATGCCGAAAAACAATAACGAGCAAAACAATCTAAGAGGTAAATTTTCATAAGCCTGTGGAAAGGCAAACTCCCAGACAAAGTAGTACAGCGGAAAGCCAAGAAACCCCATCCAGCCAACGAGAGTTAGGTTTGGTTCTGCATATTGATAAACCTTACGTATCGAGTCCATATAATCTGTTTTGCTTACTCCGCCTGACGCACAATAGTGTGATTTTGATTCACTTTTATCGTTTTATTATTAACTAATTATATATTAATCATCATTTATAAGCAGCGCGAAATGACGTAAACAGCTCGCAATACTTATCTTTAGTTTCAATCTTTTAAGACAGCTACACTTGATTTACAACCAAATAAACAAAGTTGCATATAGTTTAGTGCAATTTTGCGATAATCGCTCTGTATCCAATTGGATGTTAATCTCATTTTGTGCAAGAAACTTAAGTCGCGCCTTTGGCACGACTTTCCAACGATTCAAAAACAGTACTCACCGCATATAGCGTGGTGAAGAACAATTGGCTTGGGATGTGTTATGAATTCTGTCCAGATAAAAAATGTCATTTTTGATGTAGGTAATGTATTGGTACGCTGGTCTCCAGTAGAAATCGTTCGCTTAACATTTGGTGGTTCCGTAGAGTCAGAGAAAATGGCTCAGATGCTATTTTCATCACAAATCTGGAAAGATTTAAATAAAGGGACGATCTCCGAAAGGGAAGCAAAACAGCGTTATCAACGTGAACACCAAGTAACGACGGAAGAAATGGGCCGCTTCTTTTATTATGTAAAACACACTCAAATATTACTTTACGGCAGTATAGAGCTGTTAAAACGAGTAAAAAGAGCCGGATATGGCGTATATGCGCTCACAGACAACATCAACGAAATTGTGGAACACCTTCGTACTACTTATGAGTTTTGGCCACTGTTTGATGGAGCAATCATCTCTTCTGAAGTTCAATTACTAAAACCACAAGCGGAGATCTACCAAACTCTACTTTCAAAGTATCAGCTTAACCCCGAAGAGACAGTATTTCTTGATGACATGCCTTACAATGTTGAAGGTGCCCGAGCGGTTGGCATGGCTGCTATTCAGTTTGAAAATGCTCAGCAATGTGAGCTCGAACTAAAAGCTATGGGGGTTAACTTCTAGAAAGCTTTTAATAAAAACATAACTTTAGGGTGTATAAACAAAAAAGAGCAGTGTTGAGACTGCTCTTATCTAGTGTTTCAGAACGCTAGGTTAGGAGTAAATCACGTTTTCCTCAATCCCACTAACTAATGACTGGGCGTTCTTCCAACGGAATACTTTTTCTAACACCTCTTTGCCATCAGGTGCGCGCCAAGTTCGCTCTTGATCCTCTTGTCCACCAATGTGGCGATAGAATTCAATCGCAGAAATGTTTTGCGACACAACTTCTAAATAAAGACCTGTGTCTTTAAAGTACTGCTGTTGCCATTCGGCGACAGCAAGTAATAGCTGCTTACCAATCCCACGACCACGGTAACTGTCATCAACATGCAATGCGTCAATAAAGGTTCCACGCTCGAAATCATGGTTGCCGAACACACAAACAAAGCCAAGTAGCAAACCTCCCTCCTCCGCCAAGACAATGTGCTGATTGAATGGTGGGTTGGTCAAACGGGTTTGCCAAATCAGTAGTTTGTCGTCAATCGCTTCTTTCTCAAGATAGTTATCACTAAGAATGCCACGGTAATGACGCTTCCAGCTATCCGCATGAAGATGCGCAATGCGCTCGTAGTCCTTATATTCCGCTAATCGTAAATCCATTACGTATTCCTATTTTCTTACATTTTTGCTTCTTTATAGAGTCTCGGTATATTCCACCTTTATAACACTTGTTTCTTGGCAGATTTTATACACCTTAAGCCAGAGCTCATTTTTTAATACTACTCATTATTCAATTAAAAGCAAAATATCCCATCAAGTTCCTTAATCTACACCCAAAGGAATAGTCACATTTGTCTAACTTTAATTTGACTTACATGTGTACGCTGATATTCTAGCGAACAGTTGTTAGCTCAAAGTTAGGGATACACCTGTGACTCAAAACAAACCACCTATTATCTGGTTGAATACATTAATATTTTCTGCCAGTTTTGTTCTGACTTTTATTGTAATGCCTTGGTATGCATATCATTTTGGACTAGGTTGGGAACATCTAATTTGGGGAGTGATTGCATTTAGTTTCACTAACCTTTCTATTACAGCAGGCTATCATCGTCTCTGGAGCCACAAAACGTACGAAGCTCATCCTATTTTGCGCGCCATTTTTGCGATTGGAGGAGCATTTTCTTTGCAAAATAGTGCATTACATTGGTCTTCTGATCATCGTGTGCATCACAAACATGTCGACAATAACGATAAAGATCCGTACTCAGCCAAGCGGGGTTTTTGGTATTCTCACATTGGGTGGATGTTACGTGATTACAATAAGTCAAAGGAAAACGAATATACAAACTGCCGTGACCTAAAGCGCGACAAAATCGTCATGTGGCAGCATAAGTATTATGTTCCACTTGCCCTACTGACTAATATTGGTTTCCCAGTCATGCTCGGACTGATCTACGGTGATATCTGGGGGATGTTATTGGTCGTTGGTGCGGCTCGACTCTTTATGAGTCACCATACGACTTTTTTCATTAACTCCCTCGCACATATTTGGGGTAAGCAAACTTTCACAGACAAAAACACTGCTCGCGATAATGGTGTACTCGCCTTTTTCACATTTGGAGAGGGTTACCATAATTTCCATCATATTTTCGAGAATGACTATCGCAATGGCGTGTATTGGTGGCATTACGACCCAACGAAGTGGTTGATAAAGTCATGTTCTTGGCTAGGACTCACATCTAAGTTGCGCACAACGCCTACATTTAGAATTGAAAAAGCCCGTGCGAGTCAACTTTTGAAGAAAGCAAGAGAAAAGCTAGAATCGAAACCGAACACGCAAACAATCCTCGATCAGCTGCAGCACGAGTTTGATACTCTAGTTCATCACATGCAGGAATACTACGAGATGCGCAAAGAAGTACTCGGTGCCAAAACTGCCAGTGTGGTAAAGAAATACGAATGTTCTGTAACGAAAATGAAGTACCAGCAAATTAAAGCAGAGTTCGAACGGCAGCAACGTAGTTGGAACCTTATGGTTCGTCGATACGCATAGTTTATCCTCATTCTTACGATTACTTAGCTTCGCTTCGGCGAAGCTTTTTTGTTGTGAAGAGTGTTTTCCAATAATTGCTTATTGAGTAAAGTCTTTTTCCTATTGTGAATCAATTCACTCATTATTCATTCACTTTCCTAGTCATATTTTCCTTCCTATAAATAGCTTCAAACCAGCACATAACACTTAGAAAACCAAATTCCAACAATACAATCTAACGAAATTATTTATTAAATTATTATTTGTCTCAGATCATGCAAGCCCCATATTTGTCTCGTGCCACAGCTAAGAATTCTGTAAATTCCTTGTCATAAACTGAAACAGTTTCTTTCTTTTTTACATAACATTCGGAGATCCCTATGTTAGAGCTCTTAATTGGCTTAGTGGTTACCATTGCGGTGGGTTACTTTATTGTCAAAGGCTATAAAGCTGCGGGCGTGTTACTGACAGCTGGTATTGCTTTACTTCTTATGACTGGCGTTTTGGGGCACGACGTGCTGCCGTCAAAAATCACCTCAACTGGTAACATGGTGACAGATGCGCTTGAATACGTGAAATACATGCTTCAATACCGCGGTGGCGGTCTTGGTATGCAAATCATGCTGCTTTGTGGTTTTGCGTCATACATGACTCATATCGGCGCGAACAACGTGGTAGTGAAACAGTTCTCTAAACCGCTTTCTGTCATCAAGTCTCCTTACGTCCTTTTGGTAGCGGCTTACATTGTGGCGTGTTTAATGTCTCTTGCGGTAAGTTCTGCAACAGGCCTTGGCGTACTATTAATGGCGACATTATTCCCAATGATGGTCGCGATGGGCATTTCTCGTCCAGCAGCCGTTGCAGTGTGTGCCTCTCCAGCGGCAATCATCCTTTCTCCTACTTCTGGTGATGTTGTTATCGCAGCAGAAAAGTCTGGTTTAGAGCTTGATGTGTTTGCGGTACAAACTGTGTTGCCTGTTTCTATTTGCGCAATCATCGTCATGGCAGCGGCAGCGTTCTTCTGGAACAAATACTTAGATAAGAAAGAAAATACACCAATGGAAAAAATTGATGTATCAGAGATCAAAGCTGACGCACCAGCGTTTTATGCAGCTCTTCCTTTCCTACCTATCATCGGCGTTTTCCTATTCAACGGTCGTACCATTCCAGGACTTAGTCTAGACATCTACACTATTGTGGTTGGTTCGATTTTCCTTGGAGCTCTGATCCATTATGTTGTAAATAAGTTCGATGGTAAGAAATCACTAGAAGATTTAGATTCTTGTTACGCAGGCATGGCTGACGCGTTCAAAGGCGTTGTGATGCTTTTGGTTGCCGCAGGGGTTTTTGCACAAGGTCTGATGTCTATCGGAGCTATCGATAACCTACTTCATCTAGCAGATAATGCTGGTGCAGGCGGCGTTGCTTTAATGCTTATTCTAACTGCATTGACAGTTGCAGCAGCAATTGCAACGGGTTCGGGTAACGCGCCTTTTTATGCGTTCGTGGAGTTAGCACCATCTTTGGCTGCGAAAATGGGATTAAACCCTGCTTTCCTAATTATCCCGATGCTTCAAGCATCAAACCTAGGCCGTACTATCTCACCAGTATCTGGCGTAATCGTTGCGACATCAGGTATGGCAAACATCAGCCCGTTTGAGGTTGTAAAACGCACATCCGTTCCAGTTCTAGCAGGCCTTATCACGGTGATTATTGGTACTATGGTGCTTGTTCCAATGAGTGCCTAACGGTATTGCCACGATCAAACTAAAAGCAATATCCGAACAAAATTACGTTTAATTAAAAACGCCAGCAAATGTGCTGGCGTTTTTTTTATTCTAATGTGTTGATTTACGCTGACTTAAATCGGTCAGGAATCTTAGTGATGCTCTCTCTGTAGCTAAACCATAAGTAGGTAACGGCAAGCGAAAAGAATAAATATGAAAGTGCGAATACGATTGGAGACGTGATTAATTCCGCGGACATTCCCCACATCACACCGACTACGGTTATCGTCAACTTAGAAAGCATACCGCAAATGAGTAGGAATAAAGCAAGCTGTGGAAAGCGCGAGCTGCGAAATGCGAAGAAATAACAGCTACCTACCGCTAAAGAAGCAATAGATAAGCCCAACATAAATGAATGGATGTGGTCTGCTGATGCGATACCAGCGGATACCGAAGCCATGAGTAATAGGAACAGTTTCATAAGTCACCTCACAACAAATCTAAAAAGCATCCCTTCATAAATGAAAACTCATTTTTCACTATATTCTGCGCCTAAAATCAGCAATTACAAGTTACTTTTTTGCTCACTTAATGAACATAAAAGCTAATCAGCTTCAATTATTACAAAAGGTTAACAATTAAAAATTAAGAAACCCTTTGCATCTGATACTTACGACAGTTAGATGATAAATCCGCCATTTTTGTTACAGATGGTTAACATGGAAACATTTTGAAATTTTTTATTTGAAATGTGAACTGTGCACTCAACAGCGTAAAACCTCTCTGTCTTGACTCATCATTCGTTATTAGCGAACAAAAAATATCACTTTTTTACAACGTTCTTACTACATACAAAACCATGAATTCACATCCACTTTTAATGTTGCAAATTATTTTATCAGTAACCGTAAAAAGAGATTCCAATCACATATTTATTGGTTATAATCCGCGCTCATTGCGTTAAACGTTGAAAAACGCAAACTAATTTTGAGAAAAAACATCTTTAAACCAACCTTCTTTGCGGCATTGCCAATAAGAGGAAAAACTGAGAATAAAAATGAGCAAGATTGATAAAGCTATGCGCATCCTGTTAGCAGGGTTCTGTATCAACCTTTGTCTTGGCATCCTGTATGCTTGGAGTGTATTCAACAAGGCACTGGTAACTGAATCAGGCTGGAGTGCTGCAGAAGCTTCTGCACCTTACGCAACTGCAACCATCACTTTCTCTATCTGTCTTCTTATTGCAGGTATTCTTCAAGACCGCATGGGCCCTCGAATGATCCTTATCCTAGGTACTGTTCTTACAGGTCTGGGCATGATCGCGTCAGGCTTTGTTGACACTCCACTCATGCTGAACATTACCTTCGGTGTGATCACAGGTGCAGGTATCGGTTTTGGTTACGCATGCCTATCACCTTCTGCGATGAAGTGGTTCCACGCTTCGAAGAAAGGTATGGTTAACGGCATTATTGCGGCAGGTTTTGGTCTAGCGGCTATTTACCTTGCGCCAGTAACTTCTGCGCTAATAGACAGCATGGGCATTCAAACTAGCTTTATGGTTCTTGGTGTTGGTATCCTAGCGATTGCGGTTCCTCTTGCAGCAACCATCAACAACCCACCAGCAGACTACACACCTGCGGAGCCTAAAGTAAAAGAAGGCCAAGCACCTAAAGCGGTGAAAAAGTCAGATGACTTAACTTGGAAAGCAATGTTGAAAACGCCACAGTTCTACTCTCTATGGATCATGTACGCGTTTGCAGCTTCTGTTGGTCTAATGATCATCGGTAACATCACGACAATCGCAAGCGTTCAAGCAAACTTGCCAAACGCGGTTTACCTAGCGTCTATTCTTGCTGTATTTAACTCTGGCGGTCGTGTTGCCGCGGGTATGCTTGCAGATAAAATCGGCGGTGTTCGTACGCTTCTACTTGCGTTCGTTCTACAAGGCGTAAACATGGTGCTGTTCGCGACGTTCGACTCTGAGTTTACACTGATCATCGGTACAGCAATCGCAGCGGTAGGTTACGGTACACTTCTAGCGGTATTCCCTACTCTAACGGCTGAGTTCTACGGTCTGAAAAACTACGGCACTAACTACGGCGTGCTTTACACAGCATGGGGTATCGGTGGTGCAATCGGCGCAGCGGTTGTTGGTTTCTCGATGACAAATGGCGACGGCTACACCTTGGCTTACACAATTTCTTCAGCAATGATGGCAGTATGTATCGTACTTGCGTTCATCACTAAGCCATTGTCTGAAGCGAAAGTAGCACAGCTAAAAAACGCATAATTGCGAATTGATTTGATAGCAAAAAGGCTTAACCTATGGGTTAAGCCTTTTTTGTTATCGGTCGTTTATGGAAAGCCCTATCGAACTTGCACCAGACTACTATCTAGAGAACTTCTTTAAGCTGACTCATCACGCAGTAACTTGGTACAGCAATTTACTGACCAAGGAAGAACACGCATGGCTTTGCTCGTTTGATTCTTTGAGCAAACACGCCCAGTGCCTTTTGGTACGTTTATACAGCCGAAAGGGATGTTGGTTTCGAAGTGATAAGCTGAGTTATCCAGAAATACCTTCTATCAATGAAGCACTGGCAGAATTGAGTCAACATGAGTTTGTAGCCCTTTCCCCACCCCTTTCTCATCAAGGGTTAGCGGCTAATTTACTGACCAAGCCAGAAATCTCCACGCTTTATCCCGAACTGCCGAAATCACTCAAGAAAGACGCCCTTGTCGAACGTTTGAGTAATGCGGAATTTGATCGTATAGAGCGGCTTGAGTTTACGATCGTCAAACTCAATTCTGCTCATATGATTGACGTGTTACTCACTCTGTTTTTTGCCAACACCCATCAAGACTTAAGTCAGTTTGTGCTTGATGACTTAGGTTTGCATCAGTTCGAGCAATATCAATTGAGTAAAGTGCGCCGTTTCTTTGATTCACGTGAGCAAATAGACCGCTTAATTGAACTGAGCCAGTTGGCCAACCTGTACTGGCAATTTGACCGAAAAGACAAAGCCAATCTCGACTTATTAATTGAGGCAATGCCTCAGCCCGTTAAACACCGTTACGTAGATCGTAAACGCGAGCACATGTTGAATGACATAGCACGTGATTACGAACGGCTTAATGATCTAGAGACCGCCCTATATCTATTTGGCCAAACTCAACTCACACCGAGCCGAGAACGACGCGCACGTATCTATGACAAATTAAACCATGATGATTTATTTTGTGACATTGTCACAGACATGCTTAACTCACCGATCGATGTGTCTGAGCTCGAAGTTGCACAAAAACTTGAGCAACGGTTAAAACGAAAACAAGGCGAGAAAGTGCCAAGAGTGACGAAGCCAACCTGTACGGAATACCGCCTTGAACTGGATTTATCTCAACAGAGAGTCGAACTCGCCAGCAAAGCGTATTTTGAGTCCTTAGGCTGGAATGTATTTTACGCCGAAAATGCACTGCTTAATGCATTACTTGGTCTCACTTTTTGGGATGCGATTTTTGCTCCTATTGAAGGGGCATTCATTAACGCTTATCAACACCGTCCTTTAGATTTATATCACTCGGATTTTGTTACCAAACGCCAAGCTTTGATAGATGCGACGTTTGATATGTTGGAAACGGGCAATACTTATACGTTGTTAACTAGATACGATGAGAAGTTTGGTATCAGCAATCCATTTGTGCATTGGAGCTTAATAAGTAAAGAGCTACTCGAAATGGCACTCGATACAATCCCAACTAACATGTTGATGGCGCTATTTAAAATACAATTGAGTGACCTAAAGCTTTACCGCAATGGGATGCCTGATCTGATTGCTTTTAAAGGAAACGAGTTCGAATGGATTGAAGTAAAAGGGCCAGGCGATAAACTCCAGGATAACCAATGGCGTTGGATCAAAGAGTTTACTCGCCTTAATGTCTCGTTTGCGGTGTGTTACGTCGCAGCAACTTAACTTACTCTATATAAAGAGCTTGGTGTTTGTTCACTCAAACCGCCCCTCGGTTATCGCCCCTTGCTCTTTTTTCTAAACATTTTTTCGTTTCTTCACGATCGCTTCACGCTTCTTCACACAAAATGCGCTTCTACTCACTAAGTTGATTTGAAGAGGCAAAATAAAATGAACAAAACACTTCTTGCGTTACTTGTTACCTGCTCAGTTTCGGTATCTGCGGCTCCTTATGTAGGTCTGGAATATGGACTAGGCACCACTGACCATGACTTGGAACCTCACTTTTCAGCTGAAAATGTAACACTTAACCCAGAACTTGAGGATGGTATTTTCTCAGGATTTATCGGTTACTCGTTTAATGACAATTGGGCAATTGAGCTAGGTTACAGCCAGTTTGACCTTGATGACGGCCGTTCTAAGGACCTTGGTATCAAGACAATTGATGGCAAAGATTACAATCATGAAATGGATTGGGATTCCTCTATCACAGCCAAACAAGTCTCGCTAGCATCAGTGTTTAGCTATGCATTAAGTGACAAATGGACAACAAAATTCAAAGCGGGTTTAACTTACACACAATACGACGCCAAGGTTGCTCAACATCAAGAATATGAGCTTGTCGTGAATGACGATGTGGAAATAAGCAACACGCTTTTCCATAGCTCAGAGAAAAACAACGAGTTAGGCGCAATGTTCTCTGTGGGCGCGGAATACCAAGTGTTGCCAAAGCTCACCATTGGCGCAAACGCAAAATACCAACTAGACAGCTACGCAAACACTGCATCCTTTAATGTAGGCACAACTTATTACTTCTAATATCAGGAGAGGATAATGAAAAGAGTATTGTTAACATCCATGCTTGCCCTACTTTCAAGCTCGGTTTTCGCCGCGTTTAATGGTCCAGAAGTCAGTGCAATCAATACGGTGAAAGAGGCGCGCAACGCAACCGACGACAGCGCTGTAGTGCTAACCGGGCATATTGTTCAATAATTTGGTAACGAGACTTACTTGTTCAAAGACAACACTGGTGAGATCGAAGTAGAGATCGACAACGAAGATTGGATGGGTCAAGAAGTGACACCAAAAGATACCGTAATGATTCGAGGAGAGGTTGATTCAGATTGGACAACTACGCAAATAGACGTTGAGACCATTCAAAAACGTTAAGAAGTTGACTAATACCTCAACACAAATAACACAGCCACATTTTAGTGGCTGTGTTACGCAATAATCATGGAAAACGCTCGTTTAGCTAGTCAAGCAAGGGCAATCTTGCGGTACGACTAATCGTATACTCTTAGGCTGAACATCAAATCTAATGGTTCTCGAATGATAAGGTTCTCCATCTAAATTAAGAGGCAATGGATTCGGAAAATCTATCTCCAACCAGCTTGCTTTAGTGTACTTCACAAACTCTCCTTTCTCACTCGGGTTATTGATCTCGTCGATTACTTTAGGCAGCTCATGAGGTAAAAATGGGCGCACCAATGTTAGATCCATCATCCCATCATTAATCATCGCTTTTGGAGCTAACTCTTGCCCACCTCCAGCAAGGCGCCCATTACAAAACGCACCGAGCAACATTTCTCCCTGATACGCGCCACCTTCAATCTTTATTGTTCCGTCATATGGTTTAAAGCCAAGTGCTTTTATAACACCAGTTAACGTGTAAGCTCCGCCGCCAAGAAAGTTTTTGAGTTCAACAGGCGTTTCTGCTGTAACTTCTGCACCAAACCCTGCTGTTGCCACGTTAATAAAGCAGCGATCGTTCGCTTTGACGCAATCGACCAAAGCGGACTGCCCCTCAACAGCAAGAGATAAAGACGCCTTAATGGAATTAGGTACTTGAATAGCGGTAGCAAAGTCATTGGCGGTACCAAGGGGAATAATGGCTAACTCAGGGCGTTTTTCTTTGTCAATTTGAATAATCGCAGAAGCCGCCTCATTGACGGTCCCATCGCCACCAGCGACAACAATACGTTCAATGCCTTCATCAACCGCTTCTTTAACTAGCCGCGGCATGTCTTGAGATTCCCACGTCACACGCACCTGTACGTCGATGCCTTTTTCTCTCATTTTCATGATTGCATCTCTTAACTCTGAATTCCCAGCTTTTTTTCCGTTAAGGATGGCACGTATTGTCTTTTTCATTGCACTTCCTATTGGTTGATGACTTTTCCTGCTTGCTTAATCTGTGAACGCAACCACTGATGGGCGCTGTCGTTTGTGCGACTAGGATGCCAGATTGTGCAAAGCTCATACATTTGTTCATCAAATGGCATTGATAAAGATTTAACATGATAGGTGTTATTGAACAAGTTGATCATCGACTCTGGCATTAAACCAATGTATTCACTACCACAAATAATTGGGAGCATTTCTAGTACGCCTGAGGCTCGATACTTAATCTTTCTCTTATCCAAGTCGACAATGTCATCGGCGTTTAACAAGCTCTTACGACTCTGCCACTGCGAAACCACTACGTGTTCTTCTTCAAAAAATTGTTCAGCCGTAATCTCGTCATTCAGGCGTGGATGCGCTTCGCTACATACCACCACCAAACGCTCCGTAAGTACAGTTTCCAGTTTTAGCACCGTTCTTGCTCTTGGTGTGATATCAATGATCAAATCGTATCGTTGTAACCGCAGATCACTTTCAAAATCTTCCGTAAAAAGCGGATGTACTTCTAATGCAACATTTGGCGCCGACACACGGATTTGTTTCATGACTTGAGGTAGCAACTCAAAACTTGCAACGGACACACAGGCAATAGAAAACACTCTATTCGACACTTTAGGGTCAAACTCACTAGAGGCCGATAATGTCGAAGTGAAATTTTGTACTGAAGCTAGAAGAGCAGGATAAATATCCATCGCAAACGAGGTAGGCTCGACACCTTTAACGCAACGATGAAACAATGGATCATCGTAGATATCACGTAGCCTTGCTAGCGCTTTACTCACCGCAGGCTGGGTGATGTTTAAACGCGCCGCCGCCCGAGACAAGTTACGCTCTTCATAGATGGCAGTGAAAATGGGAATAAGATTAAGGTCGGTCGGTTTCATGCTATTAAATTTTTCAAAAGTCACTTTCTCTATTTTAATCTAACAGCATGATCCTTCACGTAGCCAAGTGCAATAAATGGGCGGTATCGCTTGTTTTAATGAGTTTTAACTCAATTTTGACGCACTTCATTCACCACATAAACTGGCACCATAGTGCAACGTAAAGCTTGACTTAGGCTTTGCCTAGGTAAGGGGTAAGAAACTCGCTGACTTCCTCGCCGCATAAACCAGTTTCTACCTCTATACCTGCTTGTTTTAGAATCTCGATACCTCGACCACTGTTGCGTGGGTCGGGGTCCAATATGGCTACGACGACTTTGCTTATACCGGATTTGACTAATGTCACCGCGCAAGCTGGCGTGCGACCAACAAACGAACACGGTTCCAGCGTAACGTATGCCGTCACCGATTCTAACGAGCCTTGATACGCATTCAGCGCTTCCACTTCCGCGTGATTGCCACCAATCGCTTGAGTATGACCTTCAGAAACGATTTGATTGTCTTTCACTAACACGCAGCCAACCGGCGGGTTGGGTTGACATTCAGGAAGCGCATTTTTGGACACTTCCAATGCGCGGCGCATAAACTCTTGGCTCATTTGAACTCTATTCTCTAATAAAAACGAGGCGCTATATTAGCGCCCCGTTTTATTCATTGCCATCTCTTCCAATGACTTTGTCCAGTTCTGGTAACGCTCGCGGAATACGGAATTTAAAGCGTTTTTGTTTGGTCTGGATTTTGCGCCACATCGACTTCAGTAAATGAGCGCTATTTTCACCATTTTGCATTCGCGACGCACTTTTTTGCCACGATTCACTCGTATCGGCTTTGGTCATTTCTAGCTCGGCCGTATTTAAACGCAATTGTTTGTACAATATGGTCCTTGCTTCAGACCAACGTTTAGCCTTTAACAAACGGTGAAACGTCAGCCATGCTGGTGTCGGTCTGTTGCGGTAGTAACGTTTAATGGCTACCAATGAAATAATCACAAAACCCAGCAACACAAGCGTGGAAACAATCCATTCAAAGTACGTTCTGATGAAGGACTTCAATGTGTGCTTCGCGGCAAAAGTTTTGCCCTCTAACATCACCGTTTCCACTTGCTGAGTCTTACTGTTCCACCAACGGAACTCATAATCCGGCAGGGTTAATTCACCACCTTGTTGAATCACGTACACGCTCTCTTCTGTGCGTGTTGACTGGTAATCACCACGTGTTTGCGTATCTGTCAAACGGTGGGGTTGAGGATATGCTTGATAACGGGTTGTTGATTCTCCTTTCAACAAGTCTGGTAGCAATACAGATAGTGAATCTTGAGCCAAAATGGTGATTTTACGCGTGATTGCATCCCCAACTTTGAGTGACTCAGTGGAGGTTTCCCACTCTTGTTTTACGTCTACGTGCGTTGCAGAAAACCAAGGCGTATCACCGCTCAACAATCCCGATGGCAAGACAGTTTTGAACTTAATCGGCTGCGTATAAAGTGTGCCTGACACCTTCTCGCCATCCGGCGCCGACACCTGAACGCCCACAGCGACAGGTGGAATCACAAAATCACCAGATGCTTGTGGATACAAAGTCACTTCCCAGCGTTGACGCGACCAAGTTTGTCCCTCTTTTTGCTCAGTAAAGTTGGTTGCTAGTTGATTACGCTGTTTGGCGATAACATTGGGTATTTCAATATTGCCAATTCTCGTACCACCCGTAAACCAACGCGGCGTTGCCACTTCGATGGTTAAAATAACTTGCTCATTGACGCTAAAACTTGGTGTTTTCCTCTTCTCTCCAGCCATTGGTTGTTTACCAACCCACGCTTGTAACTCAACTCCATGCTTTCGTTGAACGTCACGAATATCTTGAGCCAACACACTACTGCTCAGGAGGAAGCCGAAACAGATAACTAACCACAAGGGTAAAGCAAAGTGCGTAAAACGGTGGCTTTCCATCATTGCACCGCCTCCTCTGTATTTTCGTTCGCAGTAGAGGTTGATTCTCCGGTTTCTATTGAACGCAATTGAATCTGAAACTTCGCATTTAAGAAGTATTTAGGATCCGCTTCGACTCGCTTTAACCATTTGTCGGCTAATTCTTGGCTACCTAAGATGTCGTCTGCACTTAACGTCTCTTTAATCATCAACTCCGCTGACGTTTTTTCATCCGCCCCTTCTGCGGTTTGAGGGTTATCGCCTAGCTCGGTTGATGCTTCTTGCTCCGTTCCTGCCTGACTCTCACTCATCCGGTTGATGTCCTCTACAATACCACCAATCACTTTCAAGTTATGCTCAACATCCGGTCTTAGCCTCTCGCTCAACGTTGGCTTGTTGGCTAGGGATTTTAACAAGTCACGTGCAGCCAAATATTCACGCTGACGCGCCAATGCACTCGCCGCATTATAAAGACCGTAATCTCGAACCTCTTCGGACGGGTCGTTTTGCATTTCCAAAAACGCACTGTGCGCGAGCTCAAACTCGCTAGCGTAGTAATACGCCGTGCCTTTGCGTAATGGATCGACAAAGTGTTTTGCAGCTTCTAAATACGCTTGTTGGTTGAACAAACGCTGTCCTTGTTGGTCTGGCGTCAGCCACAAATCCCACCACCATTGCGCCACCTTGTCGAAGGTCGTCACTTTTTGCACAACTTGTGGCTGCTCGGCTTTAACAGAAATGTTCTCCGCCATTGCACTGGTCGGCATCAACAGTGTACCGCTCACCATCGCAATCACACACCATTGCACTAACCACCCTTTTCTAAACCACAGCATCATGATCAACGCGATTGGGAACAGAATTTGATACCCCATGTCTTTCCAAGGCATTGAAGATTCGCCATTAAGCTGCATATTGCGCTCAACGTATCGATTCAGTTGCTCGATATCACTATTATCGACGGTCACTTCCACCAATCGACCGTTGGTCTGGCTGGCCAGTTTTTGTAGAGAATCCAAATCCATTGGGTTGTTACTCACAATGTCAGCGTTCCCTGCCGCAAGAATTAACAGTTGATAAGGTTTGCCCGAGAAATACGCTTGGTATTGCTCAATCGTGGCCGGGTTCACGCCGTCGCTCACCAACAGAACGGTGGAGCCTGGTTGACCTTGCAATTGCAGATCAATTAACGGCAAGGCTTTTTCGGCAAGCTTACCTTGCACGGGCATAATCTCTGGCGTAATGGCCGCCAAAAATGGGTCAAATACTTTGCTGTCTTGAGTTATAGGCATTGCGACATGAGCACTGCCCGCGAACACGACTAAACCCGTTTTTCCGCCTTTTCGCGCGGCTAGCAAATCGCGTATTTTATGTTTGGAACGCTCAAGGCGGCTTGGTGGGAGATCTTTTTGCAGCATCGAGTCGCTGTTATCAAGCACCACAAGCATAGAGGCTTGATCTTCGCCAAAGGGGGAAGATTCACGTTGCCACGTTGGTCCTGCACAAATCACAATGGCGATGAACACAATCAGCATCAAGAGCTTAAGCGGCAGTTGCTTACGCCAGCCTCGCTCACCTATCGTCAAAGCATTGCGTAAATGTTCGGGCAAAATATCCTTCCAGCTTGGCTTGCTTTCTTCTCGCCAGCGTAACCACACCAAGAAAAACATGGGGATCAAAGCCAGTAACCACAGTGGTCGAATAAAATGAAACTGCGTAAAGAATTGCGTCCAACTAAGAGAATCAAACATCGCTCTCTCCTAATGATGATCGTGTTGCAGCCCTTCTTTTGAGTGTTGCGACGCTGAACGCGAGCAAATGCATGATGACCACTAACGCCATCAAGTAATGGTGAAGGCTTTGTTTTGGGCGGTATGTGGTGCTTTCGTAAAGTTGAGGTTCCAGTTTGCCAATTTCGTCGTAGGCAGCCGATAGTTCATCACGGTTGAGTGCTTCAAACGCTTCACCGCCGGATTCTTTCGCAATGCGATGAATCGTGTCCATATCCAACGCGGTTTCACCTATCGTTTCCGGATCACCCATCGCAATCACGTGCACTCTCACGCCTTTGGCTTTCGCAACTTTCGCCGCATCAATCGGTTCAACAAAACTGCCCGTGTCGTTACCATCGGTTAATACAATCGCGACTTTTTCACGGTTTTGATCTTGTTCTAAAGCACCACGCGACTTATCGCTTTGCTCAAAAACTTTAATCGCTAAGCCAATCGCATCACCTAGATGGGTACTCTGCCCTGCCATTGCCACATCGGTTTGGTTAAGCAGTTCGAGCCACACTTTTTGGTCTGCGGTAAATGGCGTTTGCACGAAAGCAGCATCACCAAAAAGCACCAAGCCTAATCGGTCACCTTTACGAGACTGAACAAACTCCGACAGCACTTCTTTTGCCGCATCAAGACGAGAAATTTTTTCGCCTGTACGTGAGGTGAAATCTGGCTCGGCCATGGAGCCCGAAAGATCCACCACCACCATCACATCGCGGCCTAAACTCTCGCGAACTTGAGGCTCGCCTAACACGGTGGGTTTTGCCATCGCACACACCACCAAAAGCCATGAAAGAATTAACGTTGCTCGTTGCCACCAACTCGGGGTCAACTGGCTTGCACCTTCTGATGGCGTCTCGCCAATCGCTTCCACCAGCTGACTAAAAAACGGCACTTTGATCGCCATTTGCTTAGTGCGATATGCGGGCACCAAGTAGTACACCACCAACGGCAAGGGCAAAACCAGAAACCACATTGGGTGAGCAAATTCAAAACCTGACAAACCAGTTATCGATGCAAGAAGATCATTCATGTTGACCTCCCTGATGTGCTTTGCGTTTCAATCGTGGTGATTTATTTGCCGCGCTTTTTTGAGCATCACAACGGTGCTCACTCACCCAGTTTTTCGCACGAGCAATAAGCGTTACTCGCTCTTCGTTGGTTAGCGTAACGCTTGGGTCAACAATACTTTGTAGCCAGCACTTTGAAAGCTCATCGTTAAAAACCATTTGCGAGTTTGCTTGAGAATCTTCGGTTTGCGGATACAGCGCATCGAGCTTGCGCAGAAAGGCGGTATCAAACAATTTCGCGTTGCGGCTATCAATATGAATCAGCACTACTTTAAGCACAGAGAACAATACTTTTGGCATGTCTTTGTCGCTCGATTTGATTTGCGAAATCGCCAGTAGAGCTTCTTTTCGGTAACGATTATGCCACCATTGCCGAGCCAATCGATATACGACATACACCAATGCAATGAGCACAACCGCCGCTAAAATTTTCCAGCCAATAGTTTGCGGGTACCAACTCACGCTAGATGGTACAGCCACATCATGCAGCTCTCTGAGTATGTAGGTACTCGGAGGCGTAGGAAGATCACTCATTTAACGCCCTCCTACCAGTTTTTGGAATTGTTTAATGTGCTCACCTGTCGTATCGAGTTCGATGTGCGGAAGGTGTTTCATCGCCATAAGTTGAGAGAGTGATTGACGCTGTAAGCTAGTTCGAGCCTCAAGCTTTGCGCTCGCAGCTTCTACCTTTGCGTTGCTGTCTAAATTGAGTTGATACTGCCCATCACCAACCACCCATTTCGATTTTGCCAAATCGTCTGGTAGCGCTTGTTCTAATGGGTCACTGACCATCACAGCAAGAACATCGTTGTGCTGTTGTAGCTGTTTAAGGTGATCAAGGTGGTGCTCCTCGCAGTCGCTCCAGTCGCTGATAAAAATCAAAGTGGATTGCTTGAGCTTCATGCGTTTAATAAGCTCAATCCATTGACTGAACGTTACTTTTTCGGAATTGCGGGAGTCCACATTGAGCGATTGATTGGCTTTAGCGAGACGTTTAAGTTGCGCCAGAAGATCGTTTTGCGAACGCTGTGCCTTGCTGTGAAACAACGCCTGCTGGGATGCGATGACAAAACCGACTCGGTCGCCATCTTTTAATACTCGCCACCCACACATCGCTGCGATCTCTGCCGCGACAACTGATTTCATTACTTGCGTCGAAGCAAAAAACATTGTGCTTCTCTGGTCGACACACACGATTACGTTGCGATCTTTTTCTTCTGTATAACTGCGTACATGCGGCTTACCCGTACGCATCGTAACTTTCCAATCAAGGTTACGAATATCGTCACCCAATTGGTAATGGCGCAGCTCTTCGAAGTTCAATCCACGACCGCGAAACAACGAATTGTGTCGGCCAGAGAGTACGCTACCCGCCTTTAGGTGAGGAAGTAAACTGAATGATTCTGCTTGTGCTTGCAGACGTACTAAACGAGCGTAATCGCAGTACAAACGGGGATCCATCCCCTGTGATTTTGGCGCAAGAGTTGGCTTAGCCATAATGCCTCCCACTTACCCAATTTCTACACAATCTAGCAGCTCTTGTACGACTCGTTGGTGATCGACTCCGTCTGCTAGTGCGTCGTAGGTCAAAGAAAAACGGTGGCCCAATACAGACGGAACCATGGCACGCACATCGTCAGGAGTCACATGGTCACGTCCTTGCATCCACGCATACGCACGAGCGCATTTGTCGAGTGCGATGGAAGCACGAGGACTAGAGCCAATCTCAATCCATTTTGCTAAGTTTGAATCGGCATAACGCTCTGGCTTACGAGTTGCCATCACTAACGCAACGATGTAGTTTTCCACTAGGTCCGATACCACGATGTTTGGTAACTGACGGCGCGCTTCTAGCACCACGTCTGGCTCAATGTGTTTTGGCGTAATAATTTCGCTGCTGGTTTCCGCACCCAATTCTTCACTGCGCACCAAACGAATGATGTCACGTTCGGCGTCATCTTCTGGATAATCGACGGTAACCTTCATGATAAAGCGGTCCATTTGCGCTTCTGGCAGTGGGTACGTGCCCTCTTGCTCTACTGGGTTTTGCGTTGCAAGCACCATAAATAAGTCCGGCAATACGTGAGTTTTATCGCCTACCGTGATTGTGCCTTCGGCCATGGCTTCAAGCAGTGCCGCTTGTACTTTGGCTGGTGCACGGTTGACCTCATCAGCAAGTACAATGCTGTTAAAAATGGGCCCAGGTTGAAAGTGGAGTTGCGGCTTACCATCCAGCTCTTGATAAACCTCAGTACCCGTCACGTCAGATGGTAAAAGGTCCGGCGTAAACTGGATTCGACCAAAACTGGTGTTTAACAAGTTCGCCAACGATTTTACGGAACGTGTTTTTGCCGTTCCCGGTAAACCTTCTAGCAGAATATGCCCATTTGTTAATAACCCGATGACTAAAGCTCGAACCACGTGGCTTTGTCCAATGACGCTTTTTTCTGTTTGTTCGATGAGTTCTTTTATCGCTTGTTGTGCGTGGTTCATAGGATACCTTTTCAATGGTTTAAGCCGTCTTTTCGATAGTTAAGTATAAGAACAAATGAAATAACTTAAGGTTATATTCACTATGTTATCTTTGCGGTTCTTGAGATTGGAGAAGTTGTGCAAGACCAACCAACATCGGTAACGCATAATCAAAGAACATTTTGATTCCCGAACACAAATAGTTTAGACCACTCTCACCATTCGGCGTTTTGATCAAACGGTTTTTTGGGCACTCACCCCAACAATAAGGCAAGTAAGGGCATTGCTTACAATACGTCGGCAATGAATCGCGTTTTGCCATGCCAAAAGTATATTGTCTTGTAGAGAAGGCCATTTCATTCAGTGAGTGTTCATGAATGTTGGCGAGTTTGTATTCTGGATACACATAGTGGTCGCAACTGAACACGTCGCCATTGTGCTCAATCGCCAACCCTTTGCCACAAAACTCCGCCGTCACGCAAAGCTGAGACGGTTTCCCCATTACTTGCGCCACCGCGGTTTCAAACAGATTAACCAGCACACGGCCAAGATCGTTATTCACCCACTCTTCAAAGGTCGCCATTAAAAAGCGTCCCCAGTCTTCAGGATCGACTGACCAATCCGTTACAATCGACATTGGATGCCCCGGTTTAGCCAGATCACTGCCTTTGGTTGGGATCATCTGTTCGTTCCAAAACTGCGGCGCGGTTGTTTGGAAGTTGTTGGCTTCTACCACCGGCGCAAACTGAATATAAGTCACACCCAATTCTTGGGTTAAAAATCGATATACTTCGAGCGGGTATTTCGCATTGTGACGATTCACCGTGACCAACGCGTTGAATTTCACGCCATGCGCTTTGAGCTTATCTACCGCTTTCATCACGAGATCAAACGTTGGCTTACCGCTGCGGGTTTTGCGATATTTGTCGTGCAGCTCTCGTGGTCCATCAATCGACAAGCCAACTAGGAAGTTGTGCTCTTTTAAAAACGCACACCACTCATCGTTTAGCAAAATACAGTTGGTCTGAAGGTCGTTTTCAATGCGAACGCCTTTCGGCTGATATTTCTTTTGCAAAGCTACGACATTGCGGAAATAGTCCAACCCAAGCAGCGTCGGCTCCCCGCCCTGCCATGAGAATACAATTTCTTCGCCATCCTGACTTTCGATATAGCTTTTCACGAACGCTTCCAGTGTTGCGTCGTCCATTTTTGGCTGCTTTTCTTGGTGCAGTAGATTTTCTTTATGCAGATAAAAGCAGTACTGACAATCGATGTTGCACTTTGCTCCGCCTGGCTTTGCCATCACATGGAATCGACGGTCATACGCGCCCAGAACAGGCGCTTTAGACGCCGTTTTAAGAGGAACAATAGGCATAGTAGTAGAATGGCGAGGGGAAATCTTACTCATACGTTTCTCACTATTACATATACCCAAATAACCTCGTGAGCGCTGTACAGCAAAAGTGAAGCTATTTGGGTATATAGCGCTCCAAAAAGCGCTATATAATCTTAATTTACTTAGAAGACTTAGGTACGAACGAACCTGCTTCCATACGAGGCGGGAATTCTTTGAATGTACCCATCACCTCTTTCACTGTATCCATTGCTGGCATCATTAAGAATGAACGCTCGTACATCCAACGAGAATAACCCATGCCTTGATCGCCTCGTTCAAATGGATCAATGCTCAAGTCAAAGATCAGTGGCACACGAAGTTTAGTGAACGGCTTACGCCATACATCCATACCCGTTTCATTCTCTTGAATCATAAAGTGGAACTTGTACTTTCCTTGGCGCAATGCCACAAGATCGCCGTCGTCGCTCCAGTAAACGAACTCATTTCGTGCGGATTTGTCTGACTTACCCGTTAAATATGGCAATTGGTTGTAACCGTCTAGGTGAACTTTGTAGTCCATATCGCCAACTTTTTTGCCTTTTAGCAGTTCGTCTTTAACTTTGGTATCACCTGCCGCAGCAACTAGTGTCGGGAAAAAGTCCTCTAATGACATCATGCCGTTGAATGTTTTACCTGCCTCAATTTTTCCAGGCCATTTAATCAACATTGGCACACGGAAACTCCCTTCCCAGCCAGTGTTTTTCTCTGAGCGGAACGGTGTCATCCCTGCATCCGGCCACAAATCAACCATAGGGCCGTTGTCAGTGGTGTAAACAATGATTGTATTGTCATCCACACCTAACTCTTTGATCTTGTTAAGTAGCTGACCGATTTGGTCATCGTGCTGCTTAACACCATCCGCGTAGAAACCGGCACCTGTTTTACCTTGGTATTCTTCAGGAACATGTGTGAAGTTGTGCATGCGAGTGGTGTTAAACCAAGTAAAGAACGGCTTGTCCGCTTTTACTTGCTTTTCTATGAAGCTCTCTGCGGCATCAAGAAACTCACCATCAACATTTTCCATACGCTTACGCGTTAGTGGACCGGTATCTTCGATTTTGCCGTCAGCGTAAGAATGGATAACGCCACGAGGGCCAAATTTCTTCTTGAACTCCGGGTCTTTAGGGTAATCCACGTTCTCTGGCTCTTCTTCTGCGTTCAAGTGGTATAGGTTGCCGAAGAATTCATCAAAACCGTGGTTGGTAGGAAGATGCTCGTCTCGGTCACCTAAATGGTTCTTACCAAATTGTCCGGTTGCGTAACCCATTTGTTTAAGCACGGTTGCAATCGTCGGATCTTTTTCCGAGATACCTTCCGGAGCGCCTGGTAAGCCCACTTTTGATAGACCTGTACGTTTTGGCATTTGACCAGTGATGAATGCAGAACGGCCTGCTGTCGAGCTTTGCTGCGCGTAGAAGTTAGTGAACTTCGCACCTTCTTTAGCAATGCTATCGATGTTTGGCGTGTTGTACGCCATCATGCCTTGGTTGTAGGTACTAAGGTTCCAGTAACCAACATCATCACCAAAGATGACAAGAATGTTGGGTTTGTCCGCTGCATGTGCAACTGCAGATGCAGCGCCCAAAGCTAACGTACATGCGTTAAGTACGAGTTTTTTACTGCTCGTTTTGGTCGCATTTTTCATATTATCTCCAAGAGTTCGCTAGTGCGTAAAAATGGTATTCGCTTTTCAATACCATTGTTGATATAAGATAAAGCACTAATTTCAGGCGATAAATGCAGTAAAAATTAGTTAACCTATAAATTAAATTTATGAGTGACGTTATGGACTTGAATTTGATCCAAACTTTTCTTGTTGTTGCGGAGTTTCAATCTTATACAAAAGCCGCGGAACAATTAGGGCTTACACAACCTGCTGTGAGCGCTGCAATAAAGCGTTTAGAGCAAGTCGTCGATAAGCAATTATTCGTTAAAAAAGGGCGAGGTATCGCACTAACCTCCACCGCTTATCAATTACTGCCGCAATTCCAGCAAGCGGTTAATATTATTGACAATGCGATATCTGATAAAAATCATTTTGAAGTGTGTTGTTCGGAAATTTTGTTGCACATTATGGACCCGATAAAGAACACTATTTTTTATGAATCACCACCCGAAAAATTCCTATTATTTGAGCTGTTAAGACAACAAAAAGTCGATCTAGTAATCGATACGGTGATCACGAAAGATGCAGCGTTTATTATTGAAGATGCCTATGAGGAAGAAGCCGTGGTTATCTGTAGTGAGAACCATCCCCGTGTACACGGCACGCTCACAAAAGAGCAATTTTATGAGGAAACTCACTGTTTATTTTCAGGAAAATGGAACAACATGTCGGGGTTCGAGCAACTAGCAAAGGAAACAATTCAAGAAAGAAAAGTCGACTTGATCACCTCTTCGCTAGCGGGCATGGCGCTGTATGTCGCCCAAAGAGACAGTTTAGGGATCGTGTCTCAATCTTTTGCAAACAAGTGGAGCAAAGCGCTCAAACTTCAAATTTTGCCCTGCCCCATTTCGATACGCTCTATCCCTTACAAGTTCGTTTACCATAAGCGAGAGGTAAACAACCCAGCCCACATCGCTCTACGTGAAAAAATCAAAGCCAACTTAACGGCAGCCCACTACGAACCAATTTGTTTATAAATCTTGTCAATTGAAGCGTTAGGCGTTTTCGTCATCAAGCTTTCTACAAACCTGAATAGATAGAATTTTACAGATAAAAAAAGAGGCTCACGTTAATGAGCCTCTTTCTAGATGTGGAACTTCACTTAGCTTTTCTTACTTATTTGGGTTCTCTTTTAGTTTCTCCATCACTTGATCGAGCGAGAAGCTTGCTGCTTTTTGCCTTGGTGGGAACTCTTTAAACGTTTCAAGGAATCTGCCAACGTAAGCTTGCGCAGGAACAAGCATGTAAGCACGGTCTAGCATCCAATCATAGTAAGTGTTAGAAGTGATATCAGCCACTTCGTAAGGATCCATACGCAAGTTGAAGATCTTAGGAACACGAAGTGTGGTAAATGGTTCAGCCCAAATACGCAACGTGCCTTTTGCTCGTTGCTCCATAAAGACCAGCTTCCATTTGTTATAACGAAGTGCAGTTAAGTCTCCATCATCTGAGAAGTAAAAAATTTCTTCACGTGGGGCCTTATCCTCTTTACCAGTCAAATATGGTAGGAAGTTATAGCCGTCTAGGTGAACTTTGAATTTCTTACCATTCGCACTATAACCTTTGAGCAATTTCTCTTTGATATTGTCATCACCCGCGGCAGCAACGAACGTTGGCATCCAGTCCATGTGATGCATGATATCATTCGAAACAGAGCCAGCTTTAATTTTACCCGGCCAACGTACCATCGCAGGAACTCGGTACGCACCTTCCCAGTTGGTATTTTTCTCTCCACGGAATGGCGTTGTGCCTGCATCTGGCCACGAGTTCATGTGTGGGCCATTATCGGTGGAGTAAAAGACGATTGTGTTGTCTTTAATACCCAAATCATCCACTTTTTTCAGCAGCTGACCTACATGATTATCATGCTCGACCATACCATCTGCATACTCGCTGATGCCTGTTTTTCCAGAGTTCTCTTCTTTCACATGAGTACGGAAGTGCATACGAGTTGCGTTCCACCAGACAAAGAAAGGTTTTTCAGCCTTGACTGCACGATCCATAAAGTCGAGTGCCGCATCTAACGTCTCTTCATCCACGGTTTCCATGCGCTTGCGAGTTAGAGGTCCTGTATCTTCAATTTTGCCATCAGCGTACGAACGGATAACACCGCGCGGACCGAACTTTTTACGAAACTCAGGATCTTTAGGATAATCGACGTTTTCTGGCTCCTCCTCGGCGTTCAAGTGATAAAGGTTGCCAAAAAATTCATCGAAGCCGTGATTAGTAGGAAGGTGCTCATCTTTATCACCTAAGTGGTTTTTACCAAATTGCCCTGTCATATAGCCCATCGGCTTCAGCATTTCGGCAATGGTTGCGTCCTCTTCCTTCAAGCCAAGATCAGCACCTGGAAGCCCCACTTTACTCAAACCTGTTCTAAGAACGGTTTGGCCCGTAATGAAAGTAGAACGGCCCGCTGTACAAGATTGCTCACCGTAATAGTCAGTGAACATCATGCCTTCTTTGGCGATACTGTCTATATTTGGTGTTTTGTACCCCATCAAGCCAAACGTGTAAGCACTGAGATTGGACTGGCCAATATCATCACCCCAAATGACGAGAATATTTGGTTTCTCTGCTGCGATACTGCTACTTGTCGCACCGATTAAAGCGGCGGCAAGAATCGCTAATCGGCGTTTAACGCCATATTTCGCTGTCATATAAACCTCTGTGTGTATTAGAAAAGTGCTTCCTGCAACAGAATGTATAGTTCACAAATAGCGGATAAGCGAATTTACTAAATGAGAATTCTTTCTATCTTCGCCTAACATTACACCGTTATTTGTAGCTAATACGCACTCCAATAGCACTTTAGTTCAGAGCGCCATCGCACCATTCATCACTACTGTTAATCTCAAATATTAAGATTGTCTACGCATATCACAGTGCCCATAAAGTACCTGATTGCTTTTATATAAATATTAATGATAATACGTTTTACTACCATTAATAATTAAGGTGCCCGCGTGCTTGACTCCAAGGTTTCAAATGGAAAAACTTACCAATGCCAACACAACGGCGTTCACCATAATGATGAGGAGCTATTACTAGATAAGCGCACTCACTCTGTGGTACTCAATTACTTGCCAAACAAGAAATCTGTTCAGTTAACAAGCATTCAATTTAAGCTGCTGCAAACTCTCACTCACCATCAAGATCAAGTACTTAGTAAGCATTTTCTTTACGAAACAGTACTAAAACGTGAATTTACTGAACATGATCGAGCACTCGATATGCACATGAGCAGAATGAGAAAGCGTCTAGTTCACGAAGGCGTTCCAACAGACAGAATTCAGACAGTCCACCGCCAGGGTTACATTTTCAAGCGCTCAGACAATCAACAGAAAAATTAACGCTAATTGGCCCAACTTTTGGTAATTGACCGCTTATTTTGCTTTAATTAATGCAAATTCGAATCACGTAAAATAACTCAATGAATTTGCGCTTAATTTTTACACTTTGCATTGCTACTTTGTTTGCCGGCTGTGCAACCTATGCTGGTCTTAACTATGACCAACTGTTTGGTCCACAGCTCGTGCGTGAACGCACAGTTGACGTGGAAACCCCTCAAGCAAACTTCTTCCAAAGCGAAGTTAAACCCATTATGGATAACCGCTGTGTCGTCTGCCACGCGTGCTACGATGCACCATGTCAACTTAAGCTCTCTTCTGTTGAGGGCATTGACCGTGGTGCGAGTAAAGCACTGGTATATGAAGGAACAAGACTCACAGCCGCAGCACCAACACGCTTATTCGAAGATGCAGAAACAACCCAAGAGTGGCGCGATGCGGGTTTTCATCCGGTTCTCAACGAACGTGATCAAAGCATGGCAGCCAACATTGATGCAGGCCTTATCGCACGTTTGCTACAACAAAAAGAGCGCCACCCATTGCCTGACCAAGTCCAGTTAGAAGGCTTTGACTTTTCGATAGACCGAGAGCAAACCTGTCCAACGATTGAAGAATACGAGCAATACGAAAAGGATAACCCGACCTGGGGAATGCCTTTTGGTATGCCAAACCTATCAAACAGTGAATACCACACACTCATGACTTGGTTGGAAAACGGCGCAATAATGAACGTTCACCGACCTGTTAGTGAGAAAGAGCAAGCGCAAATAGATAAGTACGAAGCATTACTTAACCACTCTGATTTGAAAAATCAGCTGATGGCTAGGTATATATATGAGCATTTGTTTTTATCTCATCTCTACTTTTCGGAACTCGATGAAGATCCCCGATTCTTCACGCTCGTCCGCTCTGCTACACCACCAGGACAGCCCGTCAAACGTATTTCAACGCGTCGCCCGTACGATGATCCAGGGGTTGAACGTGTGTTTTATCGAATTATTCCAGAGCAAGGGACCATAGTAGATAAAACTCACATGCCATTCGCGTTAAACAAGCAACGCATAGAGAACTGGAAAACTTGGTTTATTGATGCTGATTACATGGTTAGTCAGCTACCGAGTTATGAACCAGAAGTTGCTGCAAACCCGATGACATCATTCATCGACCTTCCAGTGAAGTCGCGCTTTAAGTTCATGCTAGATAATGCACAAAATACAATAATGGCATACATCAAAGGCCCAGTTTGTCGTGGCCAACTGGCATTGAATGTTATCAATGATCGCTTTTGGGTGTTTTTCCTTGATCCAGATAAAGCAGACATCCCAGAAGTAAATGAGTTTTACCGATCTCAGGCTGATAATCTAAAACTACCGGCAGAGCAAGAAAGTAACACGCTACCTGTTACCAACTGGGTCAAGTACGCGCGTCAACAAGCTCGCTACCTAGAGGCTAAATCTGAGTTCACTAATAACTGGTTTAAAGAAGGTGAAAACCTATCCACCGATGTAATTTGGGATGGTAATGGCACCAACCATAATGCGGCATTAACGATATTCCGCCATTTTGATAGTGCTTCTGTTGTTCAAGGGTTAGTTGGTGAGCAGCCTAAAACAGTGTGGATTCTTGACTACGCGCTACTAGAGCGTATCCACTATTTGCTTGTTGCTGGGTTTGACGTTTACGGTAACTTCGGCCATCAGCTCATGACACGAATGTTTATGGACTTCTTGCGTCTAGAAGGCGAAAGTAACTTTATCTCGTTGTTACCCGCCGATATGCGCCATGAACTTCAATCTAGCTGGTATAAAGATCAAAGCCCGCAGTTGAGTGACTTTTTACAACGAAATGTGAAGCCGTTTAACCAACCAACCAGCGTTCAGTATAAGAGTGACGATCCAAAAACGGAGTTGGTGGAGTTGTTGAGCGAACATGTTTCAGATGTGCTTCTGCCTCGCTACGAAATTCAAGACACGGCTCTTTCTGCGAGTAGTGAAAAGCAACTAAAACGTATTGACCACGTTCGTGGTGAAGGCCTAAAAACCGTTCCGCAAATCACTATGCTTATGGTGAGAAGTCAATCAGGGGAAGATGAACTGTTCACCTTACTTCACAACAATGCACACACAAACATCTCTAGCTTGTTTGATGAAGAAAGTAACCGTGACTTTGCTAACGATGATATGACCATTGTACGCGGCGTTGTGGGAAGCTACCCTGCGGCATTTTTCTCGATCAACGAAAACCAAGTAAAAGATTTTGTCGATCAATTTAGTGCCATCCAAAACGAGTCCGATTACGTTAAGTTATTGGATAATTTTGCGATTCGTAGAAGCTCAGAAAAATTCTGGTCATTTAGCGATCGTTTACACAATTGGTACCGTACAAAACAACCGATCGAATTTGGATTACTTGACTATAATCGTTTTGAGAATCGATGATGATTTAAGGGGGTTCTCATGGGTATCCGAGATAACATTGCCGCTCTTGAACAACAGATTTACGTTGCTTGTTCTGAGGGAGACTACGAAACGGTCAATATGCTTGAGCATCAACTCGAATACTTACGTGGCAAAGTGGAACATCCTTTTGATGATGACCCTTATGCCCTAGACACTCGATTCGAGTGGGAAGATGACATGACCGAATAGAAAAAACCTCCGGAAAGCCGGAGGTTTTTTTATTTTCAATGCTCGATGGATTACTTCGCCATTAACTCATCCAGAGCTTGAATTGATGCAGACACTTGAGAAACTAAATCATCTTTAGTCGCATTATAGGTATCTAGAGGTTGAGGCGCGGCTTCAATTGCTTGGCAAGCGTTCATTAACGCAGTTAGTCCTAAACTTCCTGCACTGCCCTTTAATTTATGGGCAAGGTTCTTTACTTCTTTACTATCATTGTCCTCAGCAGACGCTTGCAGCTTGCTTAATACATCGGTGCTGGTGGCTCTAAACAGATTAATAATGTGCAACATCTTATCTCTGCCCAAGATTTTCATATCGGACTCAATCACGCTCGGATTAATGATAACCACATCGGGTTCCTTTATTTTAGGTGCTTGAACGATCTTTGATTGTAGCTCTTGTTCTTGAGGTGAAATTTGATCAAACGGGGTACAGTCGGCATTTTGTGGCAACAACAACGGCTTTCCGTCTAGCGCATCCTGAATCAATGCCGCGAGTGCCTCTTTTGCTAATGGCTTAGGCAAGTATCCGTCAAAACCAGCGGCTAGATAGCGCTCAACTTCTTCCGCAAAAACGTGTGCAGACACTGCAATCATTGGCGTGACGGCAAGCGCTTTATTGGCCGGCTTATTACACTCAATCCGCTTTAAGCGTTGGATCAACTCAGTTCCATCACAATCAGGGAGGTTGATGTCGACCAAAGCGATATCAAAATCTTGTGTGCTGATCAGTTGCTCTGCTTGTGAGCCGTTTTCTGCCATCACGACTTGATGCCCCATGCTTTCTAGAAAGCCTTCCGCGACCACTCGGTTGACTTCATTATCTTCTACTAGCAAGACCTTTGCTTTCACTTTGCAACGTGCGGTTGCCACGGTTCCTGTTTCAACAGGTTCGCTTTCCTCTAACGGAATAGAGAACCAGAATCGGCTACCATTTCCCTCTTCGGAATCGACTTCTAAAACACCGCCCATCGCTTCAATGATTCGCTTACTGATGGCAAGTCCAAGCCCCGTACCTCCAGTTTGGCTCATCCCACCTTCAGCTTGCGTGAAGGCATCAAACAACGTTCTCTGATATTTTTTGGCAATTCCTATTCCAGTGTCTGATACTTCAAACAGGACTTGCGACTCGTCCTCAGGGTTCAGGCTAACGTAGATATCAATTTCTCCTTCGTCAGTGAACTTAATCGCGTTACCAACAAGATTGTTCAGCACCTGACTGATTCTGGTGACATCCCCTTTCCAGTAGCGACTAACATCACTTTCAATATGGTAGGAGAACAGCAGCTTCTTCTCTTGTGCTCGACTGTTCATTAACTGGAAAGTGTCCTCCACCATTTGGTGTAAATCGAAGCCCATGTGACGAATTTCTAAATGCCCCGCTTCAATCTTGGAGTAATCCAGTACATCATTAAGGATCGCGAGCAACGTTTTACCACTACGATTAATGATTTCCGCATAGCGTTTTTGAATTGGGTTGAGGCCTGAGTCAATCAGCAAGCGTGCTGTCCCCAACACTCCGTTCATTGGCGTTCTTATCTCATGGCTCATCGTCGCCAAGAATGCCGATTTTGCTCGGCTCGCTTGCTCTGCTTGCTTGCGAGCTTTAGCGTGATTCAAAACCTCTTCATTCAAACGGCGGTTGGCTTGTTTTAACTGCGAAGTGCGTTGCTCAACAAGCTCTTCTAAATGCTCTTTATGCTCCTCAAGCTCTCGCTTGGCTTGAGCTTCACCCTCTGCTACCACTTTTAGTGCTTGCGCGGTATTACGAGCCGTGATGATGGCCTGCCCCATATGCGCCAACTCATCTTTGCCTTTCACTTCCAACTCAACCGCTAAGTTACCCTGTGCCACAGACAGCAACGCAGCGGAATATTCCGCTAACCGCTTCACAACAGAAAGGTACACCACACGCCATAAAATCAGCACCAATACAATCAAACCAACAATTGAAATAACGGTTAGAGACCACTGAGCGAATTTCAGTGTGCTGGTCAATTGGTCTACAGCGACGGTAGTGGTTTTGTTTGAATCATCAACCAATTTGTTGACCGTGCCATTAAGCTCTGAGAACAACTCTAATGTCTTTTGCATCAGCTGTTGTGACTGTTCGTTATTCTCGTATTGCTGCATCAGTATAGAAAATACGACCTGACGCTTACCAAGCTCTATGAGCAGTTGGCTCATTTGCTTAGAGCGCGTAGGATCTTCCACAGCGAGTACACGGCGTTGCATGATTTTGAGGTTGCTATCGAAATCACTTTGAACCTGTTGAATTCGCTCAATATTCGTTAATGTCCGAGCCTCTTCAATCTGATTCAACATTTTAAAGGCCAACAAGTGCAGTTCATGTAATCGCTCAGTCAGATCAAGATCGACCTCCACCAGTGCATCTAGCGCCTGATAAACTTGCGATTTTTTATCCGATTCTAATAAGTCATAAATATGCGTGACGTTAGCAACAGCAATGGTGCTTGTATTCTGAACTTGCGTACGAGTTAGTTGTTCTAGCTCTTCACTGAGCAGACGCATTTCTTCAACACGAGTATCTATCTCTTTTGCAAGCCACAGCTTTTTTTCAACCGAAACACCGAGTTCTGCCAAATTGTCGATAACGTTCTGGACGTTATTCTCTAAAGCTTCTAACAATTGAGAATCGAACGACTCACTCCCGAGCTCCTTGATGTGAGTGAGTAAAGACTCGAGCTGTTCGAACAGCACTCGCCCTGACTCCTTTCTTTCCTGCTCGTTTCTTGCGTTCGACAACATTTGTACAGACGAAATAATACGAGTACTCAACTCAGAGACTTGCCTCGCCTCAATCATGGCGGGAATCGCAGAATCCACGACATTTCTTTCGGTTTTGGCAACCAAAGAAAATCCAGACACACCAATAAGTGCCGATAACATGACCAGTATTGCCATCGCAATGAAAGACAACAAAAGTTTACGACCGATGCTTGCAGTTGCTAGCAGCATATTTTCATGACCTTAATGTTCGTGTTCAGCGACATATTACGTTATATTTTGCAGTGTTTACTTAATCTATGCCAACGAACTTCATTTCATGGTTAAAAATCAACACGCATTTCGCACATTTTTCAAACATTCTGCAGCCACTTTAACCCTCGTTGCTTCTTTGCCAGCGGTTGCCGCAGAGAAAATATGTGCAATATACCCTCACCTAAAGGATTCATACTGGTTGTCAGTAAACTATGGAATGGTGTCCGAAGCGAAAAGAGAAGGTGTCGAGCTACGAGTTCTTGAAGCGGGCGGCTACCCAAACAAAACCCGTCAAGAACAACAACTCGCACTGTGTAACCAATGGGGAGCAGATGCAGTTATCCTTGGGACCGTGGACCCACAGGCTTACGAGCATTCACTTAAAAATTGGGTAGGGAATACTCCCGTTTTTGCTACTGTGAACCAACTCGACTTGGATGAAGAACAAAGTGAGTTGCTAAAAGGGACTGTCGGTGTTGACTGGCATTGGATGGGATACGAAGCGGGTCAATATTTGGCAGCTCGCCATCCAAAGGGGTCAGGAAAAACCAACATTGCCTTACTTTTGGGGCCGCGAACTCGTGGTGGTACGAAACCCGTTACTGCCGGATTCTATGAAGCGATACAAGGAAGTGATATCAACATTGTTGACTCATTTTGGGCAGACAACGACAAGGAGTTACAACGTAACCTAGTTCAACGTGTGATCGATATGGGAAATATAGATTACATTGTTGGCAGTGCAGTGGCGATTGAAGCGGCCATCAGTGAGCTGCGCAGTGCCGGCAAAGCTGAGGAGATCGGTCTAGTTTCTGTGTACTTAAGTCATGGTGTATATCGAGGCCTGTTACGTAACAAAGTGCTCTTCGCACCAACAGATAAAATGGTGCAGCAAGGTCGGCTTTCCATGATGCAAGCAACGCATTACTTAAGAGGTAAAACGTATGACAAACATGCCTCACCAACCATCAAACCACTGACTCCGAAGACGCTTCATGACGACACGATCGAAGAATCGTTATCTCCGTCAGAATATAGGCCGACATTCCGTGTTAAGGCTGTTGATTGAAAGACCAAAAACGTGTTCTATTGAGTCACAACAATTTTAAAATCATACAAACGGAAACATCTTGATGCAAAAAACCATTCGTACCATGCCAACCCATAAACATGTGGCTTTGGTTGCTCACGACAACTGCAAACCTGAGCTACTTCGCTGGGTAAAAGAAAACAAAGAAAAGCTACAGAGTCACTTCCTTTACGCAACTGGCACGACAGGACACATGCTAAGTAAAGAAACTGGACTTGCGATCAAGAGCATGATCAGTGGTCCGATGGGCGGTGATCAACAACTAGGCGCTCTTATTTCAGAAGGCAAAATCGACGTTCTCGTTTTCTTTTGGGATCCACTGAATGCCGTACCTCACGACCCAGACGTTAAAGCGCTTCTTCGTATTGCTAGTGTTTGGAATATTCCTGTAGCAACGAACCGAGCCACCGCTAAGTTCCTGTTTAACTCCCCTCTTCTTGAGCAAGAAGTAGACATCGAAGTGCCGGATTACGAAGCCTATCTTGCTGAGCGCATGTAAGCTTTGATGCTAACCAAATAAAGCAAAGGCGATACCAAGTATCGCCTTTACTGTTTTTAACATTCTAAACGTTGCATTTAACGAGAAGTCACGATGGGATAGTCACCATTAACGAGCTCTTGAACGAATGCAGATCCCGCACCAGTATGCGTAATCCAAACCTTCTCTTTCGCACGTGTAATCGCCACGTAAAATAGCCTGCGCTCTTCTGCGTAAGGGAATTTGTCTTTGGACTCCGTCAACGCACCATCAATGTGAATTTGCTTCTTCTTAGCGGGGAATTGCCCCTCATCCACAGAAAGAATAATCACAAAGTCAGCTTCGCGTCCTTTACTCGCATGGCAAGTCATAAAGCGAATATCGAGATTAGGGAAACGTCGCAACCAATCGTCGAACAAATCGGGCTTATGATAATGGTTACGTCCTAGCAATAAAACTGACTTGGTTTGCTTGGCTTGTTGATTCAAGTGATCCAAGATCTTTTCCACTTGATTGCTCGGCGCGGTATGTACGCTCTTCTGCTTGCGTTGTTTGTGGCTGTTTAGTGTTTTCGGCAACTGCGATGGGTTTTGCTGCACGAATGTATTCGCTACATCACCAATCTGATTGTTGAAACGATAAGTTGTATCTAAGTGATGAACGGTAGAGTGAGCAAAGCGTTCTTTAAAGCCAGTGATAAGATCGACATCCGCTCCTGCAAACTGATAGATCGCTTGCCAATCGTCGCCAACAGCAAATAACGTGGCACCTGCTTGTTTCTGAGTGGATTCACACAGTGCTTCAATCAATGCCAGACGATCTGGAGAGATATCTTGATACTCATCGACCATAATAAAGCGCCATGGCGAGACAAACTTCCCTTTATTCACATAATCTGTCGCACGACTGATCATGGTTGGGAAATCCACTTGGTTGCTTTCTTTAAGCATTTTCTGCCACGCTGTAAAACATGGCCAGCATAAGGCGAGTTCACTATTTAAACGCGTATAGTCTTGGTGGTTTACGAGCTTTTCTTGTACTTGCTTTTTGGTCAACCCTACCGACGCTAAATGAGACAGCTGCGAATCTAGCCAAGCGATCAGTTTTGGATTTTCTGAATGGCTTCCTAACTCATCATCCCCTTTTAGGTACGCAATCGGCCATTTGTCTAAATGTTTTTGCCAACGTTTAAAGTTGGTGGGTGTCATCCAATGTTTTTTCAACCAGTCTACACACCATGCTGTTCGTTGATTTTCGTCCAACGCTAAAGGACTAATTTCGACAGGTTGCTCTTCGACTTGTTTAAGAATATACAAACCCAACTGATGGAATGTGTTTACGCGCACACCGTCTGCCGCCATGCCCACTTTATCTACTAAGCGTTCTTTCATTTCAGTCGCCGCATCACGACCGAACGCTAACATGAGAAGCTCTTCTGCTTGAGCTTGATGGCTTTGCAACAAATAGGCAACTCGTGCGGTTAAAACGCTGGTTTTGCCCGAGCCGGCCCCAGCAAGAACTAAGTTGTGGTCGTCGTTGAGTAATACCGCATATTGCTGGGATAAATTCAAAGGAGAGGATTCAATTTGATTAAACAGCATTTCCCAATTTGGACGTTCTGCTTCTAGCCAATCGCGATTACGCTCACCAAGCGCCTCAGAGGTATCAATGAGCCAAGGCTCTATTTGCGACATACGATTCGGCATTCGCATTTTGGCTTCTTCTAGGGTGGTTTTCATCTCGCTTAACTCTTGGTTAAGACTTTCAACCCAGGAGACCACTTGAGAATGCGATAAGTAAGCAGGCAAGTGCTTTAGTTTGTAAAGCTCTTCTTCCCACTTAGGTAGATACTCAGCCAGTTTTCGGCACTGAGTGTTGTGCCACTCTTGATATTGACGAACGGCCTCAAGCGCGAACTTTCGGCATTGTGGCCACGGTAAACCTTGGACTAGCCAGCTTTGTTGTTTGCCTTCGTGTTCATGAGCAAAAAACTGTAAAGAGCTCCATAATAACCCACGCTTTACGCTAACTTTGCCATTCCAGATCGTAAAAGGAATATGTTCTTCACTGCCTATCGAGCTTAATAAAACACTGTTCTCTTTTATTTCGACCTGATGGTACTCATTTTGAATAAAAAACTGTGCTTTGCTAGTGGCAGTAAGCTGCATGAAACGTGCGCCTTTTAGTTTAGAAGTTGTCGATTTATATCATTTTAAGGCGCTAAATTGTAGCAACTGCGAGCACCTAAGTAAGCTTCTTCTTCTATTCTTTAATAAAATTCACATTACTGTCGATTTAATAACCTAAAGCTGAGGTTATTTGAAGCTGGCTTTACAATCCTCAACACATGACCTGGCAGCTTTAATATAAGTCAATGACATCTCTGCTGATTTTATCAGCAACCACGAATTTTTCTTAAAGTAAATCATAAACGCGCTATAGTGGGTCTGGTAGTATTCCCCCTGTTCTTCATCGGAAACATAAGGCGCACTGTGCAAGCAACTTCTAAATTTCGGCTATATTGGGCAAACAAGACGATAAATTACAGCGTTCTTATCCTCATTACCTTACTGGGTGTGGTTATCCCAACTTGGTACTTCGAGCAAAACACGCTGATAACGCCATTAATATTAGGCGTTATTGCTGCTGCTTTGGCTGAAAGTGATGACAGTTTCACTGGACGCATCAAGGCTCTGATTCTCACCTTTCTCTGTTTTGCGCTTGCTGCTTTTTCAATTGAAATCTTGTTCGATACCCCTTGGGCTTTTGCGTTGGGATTATTTATCTCAACCTTCGGCTTCATCATTCTTGGGGCGATAGGTCCTAAGTACGCGAGTATTGCTTTTGGTTCGTTGCTGATCGCTATTTATACTATGCTTGGCGCACATGAAAGCACCAACATTTGGTTTCAGCCACTACTGCTTTTAACTGGTGCCGCCTGGTATTACTTCATGTCCATGATTTGGCAGATATTTTGGCCTCTTCAACCGGTGCAACAAAGCTTAGCCAATGTGTTCTTCCAAATGGCGAATTATCTTGATGCGAAAGCCAAGCTTTTTCACCCTGTGACCAACTTGACGCCACAACCGCTACGGATTGAAGCTGCAAAATGCAATGCTGCCACGGTTACGGCACTAAACGCTTGTAAAACCACATTACTTAACCGATCGAAACGGGGTCACATTGATGGGCCTAGTGACCGATTTTTAAATATTTATTTCATCGCTCAAGACATTCACGAACGCGTCAGTTCTAGCCATTATCGCTATCAGGATTTAGCGACCGAATTTGAACGTTCTGATGTGCTGTTTCGTTTTAAATATCTTTTGGAGTCTCAAGCCCAAGCGTGTCGTGATATTGCACTAGCCATTCAGCTAGGAAATGAATACTCCCATACCGATCAATCTATTCTGGCATTAGCTGAAGTACAGAACTCTCTTGCTTATCTAGAAGAACAAAAGCAAGGGCACTGGAAACGTCTTCTGATGCAGTTAACATATTTATTCAACAACTTAGCGACGGTAGAAAAACAACTTAATAACATTAACAACCCAGATGTCGAAGGCCTAGAAGAAGATACCCTCGCCGATACCAACCCACACACGCTAAAAGCGATGTGGCAGCGTATATCAGCAAATTTACACAAAGATTCGATGCTGTTTCGGCATGCATTACGTATGTCAATTGCCTTAACGATTGGCTATGGAATCATTCAAATATTCAACATCGACCGAGGTTACTGGATACTCTTAACCACTTTATTCGTATGCCAACCGAACTACAGTGCCACTCGCCAAAAATTGACGGCGCGAGTAATAGGTACATTAGCTGGTTTGTTGATTGGTGTACCATTGCTGACTTTTTTCCCTTCTCAAGAAAGCCAGTTAGTATTTATCGTTATCTCTGGTGTGATGTTTTTCGCCTTCCGGATGAACAACTATGGGTACGCGACTGGTTTTATTACACTGCTCGTCCTCTTCTTATTTAATCAACTAGGTGAAGGTTACGCAGTTGTCCTTCCTCGACTAGCAGATACCCTCATCGGGTGTGTACTTGCAGTAGGAGCTGTATTAGTTATTTTGCCCGACTGGCAGTCGAGAAGGCTTCACAAAGTTATGTCGGATGCGATAGAGGCAAACAAGCAGTATCTCGATCAGATCATTGGTCAGTATAGAATCGGCAAGAAAGACAATTTGAGTTACCGTATCGCTCGCCGCCAGGCCCACAATAATGATGCCTCACTCTCTTCTGCGATTAGTACGATGCTGGCGGAGCCTGGCAAATATCGCGCAGCTGTTGATGAAAGTTTTCGCTTCCTAACGTTAAATCACGCAATGTTGAACTATATTTCTGCATTAGGCGCGCACAGAACTCGCATCGAAGATGAGTCAATTCATAAACTCGTTTTAGATGCTCACCGTTGTATTCATCAACATCTGGATGTACTTCATAAACAGCTTCACCAGCATTGTGAGGAGTGTGACCTATCTAATATTGATGATGCTGGACTCGAGCAACGCTTAAATGAATGGCGCGATGAAGACGACAGCTCTGCCCGCATGGTATTGCAACAACTCCATCTTATCTATCGCATGCTCCCAGAGCTTCATTCACTTGCTAGCAAGTTTGCCGTCAGAGTAAGTTAGTAACATTCAAACCATATGTAAGAGGGAAGCGCTATATCGCTTCCCTTTTTATTTTTACGTTTCCACCTACCCCAAAGTGGGTAATTATGTACCTTCTTAGGAAAAATCTGACGTATCACTTAACACACCTTGACAATATTCGGACAAAAAGCAATCGATCAAATTCTAATCTATTTTGGTTGAATAAATATGTTGTATCCAAAGGATGAAGAATTTCGGGCAACGACGGATAAACCGAATCACGACGAAGGTATTGAGATGAACGCACAACAATTTAATGAACTTAAACAAAAGCTCAGTGATTTAACGGCAAGTCAGTTAAAGTCATTACAAGGTGAGATCAGCGTGAAACTAAATAAAGCGCAAAAACCGGTTCTATCTGGTGAAGAAAGAGAAATGCTTGCCAAACTGTTTGCCTAATCAAGTCATTGATATAAAACACTTGAACGTTTTATAAACTCCACTTATGCTCTCACTATCATAATGTTGGGAGTAGTGATATGCCTGTATCGGGAATTCAATCTGGATACCACATCGTTCAGATGTCACAACAAATGGCCGAGAAAGCTGCACATGGCATTAGCAATAATGTAAGTAAGGTAAAAGAAGAGCTTTCTGATCACAACATCGATTTAGCTGCGGTTGCGGATGTCGCAATAACAGCCTCAACACCTAGCCTTCCCTCTCAAAAAGTTGAATTTCTCATCAACCTAGCTCAAGCCGCTGGTTATAACCGAGTTGGCGCGTCTGTCATAGAGAAAAACAATGAAATCATTGGCAGCTTGCTAGACATCCACGTTTAGGCGATTTAACGTCAAATTATCGCTATTTTAATTTCCAACTATCACTATAACGTTGTAACAAGATAACCCCTTTGCTTCGTTCTTGCTTTCTATTTCGATTCAAATATCTCCTGTTTAAAATCAAGCTTTCCCGAAAAAAATGGGCGGCTTATCAGAGCCGCCCATTCTTATGTTGTATACAGGTTTATCCGTTATCAATAACACCGTTGTTCAGCAATGACTCTACAATCTCGTTGGAGCTGAGACCGTTGAAGTCGATTGAAGTACCTAAGTTTTCCACGACAATAGTCTGTTGAACATTTGCATCCGTCGTAATGTTCAGAGAAACACTTTCCGTCGATGCATCGTAGTCTGCCGAAATGTGACCAAGCAGATCATCCATGTCGATCATTGAGTTATTGAGATCAGAGATAACTTCACGTAAATCGATACTGTCTTCGTTAACAGTGAAGTCAGTAATGGTATCCACTGCCCCTTCATCAACGGAATCTACCGTCCACTTGAAGATATCGCTGCCGTCTCCACCCGTTAAGATATCTGAGCCTAAGCCACCGATAAGCACGTCATCACCATCACCACCCAGAATAACGTCGTCACCGTCTCCACCAATCAAGTTGGTACCTGTGTCTCCGCCGACTAAATAGCTGTCGTCCACTGCGGTTGACTGGTCAATATCGTCGCTATCACTACTCACATCCAAACTAATTTGGACAGGTGAAGACTGCGCTTCATCGCCATTAGATTCCGTTGATATCGCCGTAAGCGAAATATCGTAAGAACCGACATCAATACCACTGTTAGTATCTGTTGCGACAATTTCTAGCGTATCAATTTCATCGCTTGGTACTGTCCAAGTGGTACCATCGAAGCTAATGCCTGATGGAGAAACGCCACTTGTTACCTCAGCACTAGCTGGTACGCCCGTTAGCTCCAAAGACAGCACCTCGTCAACATCAGTAAGCGCCGCCATGATTCCGACAATCGCTAAACCTTGACTGCTCGCGGTTTGGCTAGCCGCAATTTGACGAATGTAATTAAACTGAGGATTGATACTCAATGTAGGTGCATCAGCTACAGGTGTCACATTGATAGTGAAGTCTTGATTCGCCTCCAATGCGGTACCCGATGCATTTTCGAAGTACACGCCGTTGTCTTCGACTTTCACCGATAAAGTGATTGAAGCTGCGTTGACATCTCCTGCATCCACAAATACACCCTCAGAAGCGTCTGTTGCTCCAAGAACGGAGTTAATATTATCTGGTGTGCCCATTAGGGTTATTTCACCAGCCATCCCCGCCCCAACAGTCACACCACTACCTGCTGGCGGCTCGACACGAAGGTCGCCCTCGGTAACTGTAAGAGTCACGGTCATGCTTTCATTTGCTTGTGCGCCCGCAAAGTCGACGTCACTCACACTAATACCCGTTACTTTCTGGCCATCAGCTTCATTGATCGTATCCGTTACCGACGCTGCAGTGATTTCAGGTGCGTCATTGGTCGCTTCAACATTCAACACTGCTGTGCCCGCGATTGTAATTGGGTCTGGAGCGCCGTTAGTGGTTCCGTCATCTGTGATTTCATAAGTGAAATTAACGTCACCAAAGAAATCTGCTGCGGGTTCAAACGTCCACTCTGTCGCACTCACTTGAGTCAACGTGCCGGAAGTTGGGTCCACTAACGCAACATTATCGACGGTCAAGTTGTCTGACTCAGGATCACTTGCGTTGCTCAGCAACTCAGTAGCCGTAATAGTTACCGAACCACCATCTTCTTCCGTACTACTCAACGTTACCTCTGATGTTACCGGTGCATCGTTCACCTCAGTGACTTCGAAGGTCGCCGTTCCTGACACCGTTTGAGGATCAGAAACACCGTTCGTTGTACCGTTGTCGGTAATGTCGTAGGTCAGATCGACCTTGCCGTTGTAGCCAGGCGCAGGAGTAAATGACCATGTACCTGTTACGTTGTCGAAATCCAATGTGCCGCTGCTTGGGTCAACCAACTGGACATTACTCACCATCAAGGTGTCGTTTTCAATGTCAGAAGCATTCGCTAACAAATCAGCTTGGGTAATTTCAACCGCCGTACTGTCTTCTGCGATATCAGAAAGTACCACTTCAGACGTCGTTGGAGCATCATTGACTTCCGTTACGTTGAACGATGCGCTGCCGTTAACCGATTTAGGATCGGATGCACCACTTGTCGTGCCATCATCTGTAATGGTGTACGTGATTTCAACTGGACCGTTGTAATCTGGTGCTGGGGTAAATTCCCACTCTCCCGTACCACTGTTGAAAGTAATGCTACCCGAATTCGGATCCGTTAACTGAACATTGCTGACCGTGAGGTTATCGTTCTCTACGTCTGTCGCATTCGCAATAAGATCCGCTTCAGAGATGGAGAACACACCACTATCTTCTTCAATATCCGGTAGCGTCACTGGCGTAGTTTCTGGGGTATCATTCACCGCTGTCACTTCAATATTGAAGCTGCTGCTGTTGGTATTTAGGGTGTCATCTACCCCACCAATTACGATACCTTCATTACCTTGGTCATCGACTGTCACGTCCACCTGAACGTCACCAAAGAAGTTCAGGTCTGGATTAAACTCAATCAGACCGTCTGCAATGGCATTGTTTAGATCGGCCACTGTACCTTTCAGTTCAACGGAGTCCGTACCATCACCGCTCACGGTTAGGTTGTAAGTAGCGATGAGCGTTGGATTAAGCTCCAAGATACCGCTGTCGACGTTCACATTGAGTACATATTCAGCATTCGGATCATCGAGTACGGCATCAATATCGGTAATGCTGAAACCATCAAGCAGCATTGGCGTATCTTCTGGTGTTTCCACATCCACGGTATTGACGAACTCTGGACGATCGTTCACTGCTTCAACATCAACAGTGACATCAAACTCCTCTGCGGAGCCCAAGCTTTGACTGCCATCGAGCCCAGTATCAACGGCTTGCACTTTGAAATGCAGCGAACCATCCCATGAGTTATCGTTGCGATCCCCAGAATTAAACACCACTTGATCCAAGTCTTGAGCATTGATTTCTAAGACAAAAATGCCGCCGCCTTGGTCAGTAAACACTGTCCCATCAGGTAATGAAACACTCGCCCCATCAGGGACATTGGAGACCTCAACTCTCAGCGTCTCTGGATCATTTTCCTGGTAGTTTGCACCATCTCCGATGGACTCTTTGTTATCAACCACTAACGCATTTACATTAATAACAATGTCTTCGCCCTCATTACCTGCAGCCGAAGTATCGGGATTCACATCAACATCATCACCAATAGGATTGACAATAAGCGTAAAGTTGTTGTTTCGTTCCGTTGGAACTTGTAGCAACTCCTCTTGAATGAAGACCGTAATACCTATCTCAGCCTCGCCACTAAAGTGTTTTGGCGGTTTAATTTGGATGTCACTCAGGTCAATGGACGTCTGAGTGAGATCTTTTAGTTGAATACTCCATTCGCCCCCACCGTTGTTCTTAACAACATAATCAGAGGAATTGGATTTAACGATAAAGTCATCAGGAAGCCCCGTTAACTTGAGTGAAACGAAACTCTCAGAACCGTCATTATCGTTCAGGCTGATCGAAACACCAGAGCCCGATTGATTCAGCGAAATTAAAGTATCTTCGTCACCAATCACCGTGATTGGCTGCGTCGGATCGGCACCTGTAATGGTAATGTCATCAACGACTGGCGTAACTTCAAATGTGACATCGTCAGTGAAGGTTCTCACATCTATATTATCGCCAGAGTTATTCAAGATAGACTGATCAAACACAGCTTCATCAGTAATTTCTCCCTCGATATTAATCTTGACGGTATTTTGGCCACCACCTACGGGGTAATTTTCTTTTGGCTTAAACAGAACATTGTCAAGCGCACCAGCTAAAATCTCAGCTTCATTAAACTCAATACTGGTTCCTAAGCTGTTACCATTGGCATCAACAAACTCACCTAATGTTGTGTCATCAAGCTCTAACTTGATGTTCGTTAGTGTTTCTCGACCACCTTGAGTGTTGTTAAATTGATCGGCAAAATCAACACTCAATTTAAGTTGGATTAAGCCATCTTCGTAACCAACACCATCCGCCGTGGGAACGTCGTTATTTAGATCAGTTACAGGTTGTTTGTTTGCATCCAAGCCGAAAGTACCAACGATATCTACTTTTACATTCGGTGTGACATCGCTATCCAACGGCTGATCCCCGGCTGAACTCGGAACGTCTGCAACCGGTAAAACCTGAACTGGAAACTGGACATTATTTTCTTTTTCATCACCGGACTCAGTGTCTTTAGTGACAAACCGAATTGGTAATTCGAAATCACCTGCGTAATCTTCTGCCAAGTGCATCGTCAAGCCATCAAGGCCAGTAATATTTCCACTCGCATCGATATGGGCTTGGAACACGTATTTACCATTGACAAAATCAACATCCGTCCCCGTGATCACCAAACCAGGAGGAATGCCAGGAGCTGTCGGGTCGACGATAATAGTTAAGACATCTTCCACACCATCTGCATTAATCGCATCGACTTTCGACGTCAACTGAGCACCAAGGTTAATAGAATTGTCTTCCAACGCTTGAATTTGGACATCATCAGCCACCTGAATCTCTGCCGCTACACTCATTTTCGGTGTGAGGACGGTTGGAAACTCTAGTGTCACATCCGTTTGACGCACGACCGTCGCATCTTTTTCGTTGCCCAAATCTTCGCCCAAATCATTTACTTCTGCGTAAATGGTTAAGCCAATTTGAGAGAGACCACCGTTATCGCCATCGTCACTGTCATCGTTTGGTGTTAAATCAAGTCCAGACGGCGCTTTAATTGAGAAGTTGTCTTCATTGGTTACTGTCCAACGACCTCCACCTTCATTTAGTGCACCGACGATAACCAATTGGTTGAGGATCTCAGGGTCCACATTGTGAAATTGAACAACAAGTTGAGTCACCACTTCATCTGAAGACGCATCAAACTCTTGGTATTTAATGATATGAGCGCCAGATTCGCCCCCCATAGAAGTGTTGATCGTAAAGTCAATGTTACCTTGATCATCTGACTTCACGATATCGGTAGCACCACCACCACTTTCAGTGACAAGCAGACGGGTTTGGTCATCTATTGCCCCCGTATTATCCTCTGGCTCAACGATTGGATTAACTTGGACATTCACCGTACCATTGATGGTTTTCTCAGCGATACCTTCACCGGGATTCGAAGCGTCAACATATTCATGGTCAATCTCTTTCACAGTGACGGTCGTGGTCAAGTCAAAGTCAGTACTTGAATCCTGCTCCAACTGGACTTGAACATAGCCACTTTGAGAGATTTTAGCGGAAAAATCTTGCTCTGATTCACCAGCTTGCGGTGAAAGCGTTAGTGTTCCAGAAACAAGCGCTTGTGCCACACCATCTACATAGACCGTGCTGCCTGGAGGAAATCCAGAGATGGTTACATCACTAAAGAATTCATCGGTATCAGGGCTTTGTACGAGCGTCGGTTTCCAATCGATGTCAAAGCGCGTATCTTCATCTCCCTCCGATCGAACAACGTAGTTATCTTGAGCGTCAATAACGGGTTCGACCTTGATCCTTACCTCTCTTTCAATCACACGACTATGACCATCATTTTCGGTAACAATGATCGTCCCTGTAATCGCAATGTTTTCGGTTGAAGAGGCTTCTGGAATAATTTGAATACCGGAATTAAAATTCAGCCCAGTGATGTTTGCTTCGTAAATCGGTTGACCGTTACCATCATAGCCAACAAAGGTGAGGTCAACGCTTGAACCGTCTGAATCTACGACACGAACACCGTCGGGGATGTTGGACAGGATAACAGTAATGGCTTCTGAATCATCCAGAGGTCTATCGGCAACTTCACCTGATACAACCGAGAAGTTGAGGTTTACAACACCATTCTCTTCAATAGTCGTCTCTATCCCGGCCACATCTCCGTCTACGAATCGGTTCCAAACGTTCCCCGCGTCAATTAATACCGTGTCTGGTATGTCAGCAACACCTTTTACACCAACGATGACAGTCTTACTGCCCAGTGACAACACATCTTCTGTCGTACCGGTAGACAATGATGCTGTGTCTTTCACAATGCCTTCGACATTGAAAGTAAAGTCATCATTGCTGTGCAACGGAGGAAGAACTTCGACGTTCGCTAATTCAGACTCTGGCACTTCGTAATAGAGTACATTGCCGCCTGAGTCGGTCACTTCTACTATCTGACTTGGGTTTGCTGAGTCCAACCACACCAAAGTAACCCCATCAATTGAGAAGTTAGAAATGCGCACAAATAACGCTTCAGAACCATCTAAGTCCGCTGATGGTTTCATGGTGATCACTTCACTTAATTGGAGTGGGTCGTGATCAGTGACAGGGTCTACCGTATTTTGAGTTCGAGCATTATCCTCAAACACATTAATTCGGTTTACAGTAAAACTACCTTTATCCGCAACTGGGTTTACATCAATAATGATGGTTTCGGTTTCTGAGCGAGCGGTATCTTTCCCAAGCAGTGGATTGTTGTTTTCCGTCGTAATAGCGGTGACATCAATTCTGATTTCGCCCGAGAAGTTATCTATCGGATCAACTTGAACTTCATCAATTCGGCTTGCATCCACCAGATAAACACCACTGGATTTTGGTATCGCACTACCATCTGAATAGACTAACTCTGCGTTACCTTCTCCTTGTGTAAAGACAAGCTCGTACACAATGCCTTCAGGGTTACTAGTGTCTTGGGTTTCAGCCGTGATGTTAAGTGCGACATTGTTTCCATCTTCATCAACCGAGTAGTTAAATTCACTGTTTGCCGTCCACGTTGCAATATCTGCAACGGCAGCAACTTCAATGTCTAAACGACCATTAATCGTATGATCTGGCGTACCATTGTTAAGAATTTCCACGCGGATACGAGGATCGATACCAGAAGCATCGGTTGATGTATGACGATCTGGTACGAAGTACAAGTTATCTAGCGAGACAAGCTCACCATTGAATGACTGCTCAACATTTGATGCGTCGAGAACAACCGTATTGCCCACAGATGTTAATTCAATGTAGTTGCCACTGCCGTCTCGGTAGTAGAACGTACCGTTGTGAGTATCAGCATCTCGAATAGTGATGTCACCTAAGCTCTCGTTACGGTCGATATCATGTAAATTGATAACCAAGTCGACTTTCGCAGGGCTAACATCCAGCGTCGACAAGTTGTCCTGAGTATTTGCAGAGTCAACGCCCACAACGACACCATCACGCCCTTGGTCTTCGAACGCAGTAACGGTAGACGTGTCAATTTGCGCATTGCGGTCTCTTATCGAGATATCCACATCGGCATCTGCGATATCGCCATCACCATCGGTTGCCACAACGTTGATGGTGAAATCAATCGAGTCGGTTTCGGTATGGTCAAGATCGTCATTCGGACGGAATGACACACTGCCATCGGTTCGAACAACCAAACGACCGATTTCAGTATCCACTCCGTCAAGAACCTTGTGAACAAATACGACTTGGTCGCTGCCGTTCAAATCGACAGAATCAGAATCAACACCGTTTTGCTTAAAGTAAATGCCTGAATCATCAGCCGAGAATGAAGTCACTTGTGCGCCGTCAGCACCAAGGTCATCATCCCCCTCTACAGGGTCTCGGAATAAACGAACCGTGCGACTGCCTTGTCCCTCAACACGCGAAATAGATGCATCGTGCAAGGTTGGAACATCATCGGTAATCGTCACTGGTAAGTTAATACCTGCCATATCACCATCGACATCGGTCGCAAAGACTGGGAGATCAAGTATGAGTGTATCTTCGCCTTGAGTTGAGTGATCTAGCGCACCCTCAAGCGTAAACTTGTAAGAGCCGTCAGCGTTCAAAACTAGCGTGAACACTGAGTTACCATCAGGTGTTTGACCTTGATAAGTAAAGTTGTTGTTGCTTACCGCGGTTTGAACTAACGTCACCGCAAGACCACCTGAAGTGACTCCTGGTATCGGGTTAGAAGTAAGATCCAGCTGATAAGAGACAACGGTATCTGCCCCTTCCACCGTATCGAAATTGCCCGTTGCTTCTAGGCTGTCTTTGTTGGTTGCCTGAGAGCCGTTGGCAAGGTCATCCTCATCAACCGCCAAAGCATCTGCTGATTTAATTTCGGGAATGTCATCAACTACGGTAATTGGAAGATTCAGTGATGATGACGTGTCACCATCAAAGTCTGTTACTGTAATTGGAATATCAATGACAAGGTTGTTTTCACCTTGAACAGCGTCATGGTCGATTGGTCCCAACAGCTCAAATTGGTAGCTGTCATTATTCGCATCAAGAGACAGCGTGAAGATCTTAGTTGATGTGCCAGTAATAACCGCTTCGTAACTGGTTACTCCACCATTCGTGCCTACTAGATTCAACTCGATGCTGCTGCCGTTCGACGTTAAACCAGACACGACTGCATCGAGGTCTGAAACTTGGTAGCTGACAATCTTGTCTGCACCAGCAACGACCTCAAATCCGCCGTTCAATACCGTAGAATCATTACTTGTCGTGTCAGAGCCACCGGAAAGATCATCTTCATCAACGGTTTGTTGGCTAGAGTCTGTCACTTTCACAATAGCTGGAACATCGTCCACCACGGTGATCGGCAAGGTGATGTTATTGGACACATCGCCATCAAAATCAGTCGCGTTGACTGGGAAGTTGATGACTAACGAGTTTTCATCGTTACCCGCAGGATGATCAAGTGCACCTAATAGTTCAAACTCATAACTGTCAGCTGAGCCATTTAGCGTCAGTTTAAAGACGGTATCCGTCGTACCTTGTACGTAAGCCCGGTACTCAATCACACCATTTGAATTTGAAAACTCAACCAACTCAAGCGGTTGACCACCTGAGGTAAGTCCAGAAACAGGCGACGTTAAGCTATCCAACTGGAAGCTAACGATAGAGTCGGCACCATCAGTAACTTCAAAGTTGCCACCAATGATATTGGATTCTGGCGTGTCGTCCGAACCTTGGCTTGGAATATCATCCTCATCCACAGACAAGGTACTACCAGAGCTAATAGCATCAATGGTTGGTTTGTCATCTACGATCGTAACTGGCAAGGTCGCAGTGATGGTATCGTTGTCGCCATCTGTAATCTTCACAGGTAGATTCAACAAAATCTCATCAGAGTTAACCGCGTGATCTAACTGACCAGATAACTCAAAGTCGTATTTACCATCTTGATGAAGTGTCAACGTGAAGACCGTCACTCCACCCGGAGTTTGTCCCACGTAAACAAGCGCGTCAGCAGTTGAAGCGCCAACGTCTTGAGAAAGTGTTACCTCTTCTCCACCCGATTTCAGGTTCGGAATAGGATTTGAGCTCAGATCCAATTCGAAAGCATCAATACCATCTGCGCTAGTGACTTCGAATTCACCTGATACCGTTAACGGCTCTTTAGTGCCATCAGAACCAAGAGGTAAGTCATCTTCGTCGACACGTAGACTTTCAATATTGGTAACAACTGGAACATCGTCCACAACGGTAATTGGCAATGTGAAGGCTGGTGAAGTATCACCATCATTATCTGTCGCCGTCACAGGGAGGTTAATAACAATCTCGTTTTGCTGATTACCATCTGGATGATCAAGCGGCTTCTGTAAATCGAACTCGTAGGTGTTGTTCGTTGCATCCAACGTCAGTTCGAAAACCACTTCAGCAGGATTGCCAGCGACACCTTGGTATACGTTCACGCCGTTTGCGCTAGAAGACAGAACTAAGGTGATAGCGTCACCATCTGAAGTCAGTGACGCAACTGGCGTGGTCAGGTCACTCAGCTGAATAGAAGCAACTTGGTCAGCACCTTCGGTGATATCAAAAGTACCTGAAATAACAGTATCTTCTGCACTTGCAGCATCCGTACCTGCTGGTAGGTCATCTTCATCAACGGTTTGTTCGCTGCCTGCTAGCAAACCATCAATGGTCGGAACATCATCCACAACCGTAATTGGTAAGGTGATGTTGTTCGACACGTCTCCATCAAAGTCAGTCGCGTTTATCGGTAAATTTATGATCAGTTCATTCTGGCCATCAGCATTTGGATGATCGAGACGAGCGAGCAAATCGAACGTGTAGCTGTCATCAGAGGCATCGAGGGTTACACGGAATACTGGTGTCGTCGTGCCATCAATACGAGCTTCGTAAACTGAAACGCCACCTGCGTTTGATACTTCAACCATAACCAGAGATTGACCACCAGAGGTCAGGCCTTGTACTGGCGTCGTTAGGTCAGAAACGCTGTACTCGACAATGCCATCAGAACCATCAGTCGCGATGAAGTTACCGGCAATGCTGTTCGACTGTGTACCATCAGATCCGATTGTTGGGATATCGTCCTCATCAACCGTTTGCACACTTGTTGCTTCGATTCCACCAAGTGTCGGCTTGTCATCAACGATCTTGACAGGAATTGTCTCAGCAGAGGTATCGCCATCAAAGTCTGTTGCGATGATTGGGAAGTTGAGCGTTAACTCATCACTATCAACAGCATGATCGATTGGGCCTTCAAGCGTGAAGTTATAAGAGCCATCAGTGTTCACTGTCAGTGTAAAGACCGACTCGGTGCCTGCTGTTGCTTGATAGGTAAAGCTGCCGTCGCCATTTGCGGTTTCAGCCAATGTGACTGCCACGCCTTGTGATGTGAGTCCAGCCACTGGTGTTGCTGAAGCATCAAGCAGATAGCTCACTACTCGGTCAGAGCCTTGTGTGGTGGTGAAGTTGCCATCGATTGAAATCGGGCCAGTCTGATCCGAACCAATCGTGCCTAAGTCATCTTCGTCAACGGTAATTGCATCGACATCGGTAATGGTTGGCTTATCATCCACGATGGTGACTGGGATCGTTTCTGTGGTGGTATCACCATCAAAGTCCGTCGCGATGATTGGGAAGTTCAGTGTCAGCTCATCACTACCCGTCGCATGGTCGATTGGACCTTGCAGCGTGAAGTTGTATGAACCATCCGTATTAACGGTCAGCGTAAATACTGCTTCAGTTCCTGCTGTCGCTTCATAAGTGTAGCTACCGTCGCCGTTTGCAGTTTCCGTCAGCGTGACGGCCACACCTTGTGATGTCAGACCATCAACTGGTGTTGCAGCAGTATCTAATTGGTAGCTCACTACCCCATCAGAGCCTTGCGTTGTAGTGAAGTTGCCATCGATTGAAATTGGATCTGAGCCATCAGAGCCAATCGTCGCTAGGTCATCTTCATCCACACGGATTGCGTCTACATCAGTGATGGTTGGTTTATCATCAACGATGGTGACAGGTAGTGTTTCCGTCGACGTGTCGCCATCAAAATCTGTTGCGATAATCGGGAAGTCGATTTGTAGACTGTCACTATTCACCGCATGGTCTAGTGGGCCTTGCAGAGTAAAGGTGTAGCTGCCATCTGGCTTCACAACCAATTCAAATACGGCATTGCCATCTGCTGTGGCAGTGTAAGTAAAGCTGCCATCACCATTTGTTGTCTCAGTAAGCACGACAGGCTCACCATGAGAGGTCAACCCTGCTACTGGATCTGCGGTTGCATCAAGCTGGTATTTAACAACACTGTCCGAGCCTTCAGTTGTGGTGAAAGAGCCCGACATAAACGCATCATCGTTTTGGTCTGAGCCAATTGAGGCAAGGTCATCTTCGTCTACTGTTAGTGGGACAACGTTATCGATGGTTGGAACGTCATCAGTAATCGTGACTGGAATAGTCGCGGTTGTCGTATCGCCATCAAAGTCTGTTGCAATGATTGGGAAGTTCAGAACCAATTCATCGCTGTTTAACGCGTGATCGACCGGCCCTTCCAGACGGAAATTGTATGTGCCATCAGCATTAACATTCATGGTGAAGACCGGATTGCCATCCGCGGTAGCCACGTAAGTGAAGCTGCCATCAGCATTCGCATTCTCTACCAAAGTAACAGGCTCACCGTGAGAAGTTAAACCTGCGACAGGATCAGCCGTTGAATCAAGTTGGTAGCTCACTACACGGTCTGAACCTTGGGTAGTGGTGAACGCGCCTTCAACAAACACAGCGTCACTTTGGTCTGAGCCAATACCTGATAAATCATCTTCGTCTACAGCCAGAGGCACAACATTATCGATGATTGGCGCATCATCCGTAATGGTGACTGGAATGGTTGCCGTGGTCGTATCACCATCAAAATCGGTGGCAATAATTGGGAAATCAATCGTCAGGCTGTCGCTGTTAGCGGCATGGTCAATCGGGCCTTGCAGCGTAAAGTCGTACGTACCATCTGTTGCGACATTCAACGTGAAGACAGGATTACCGTCAGCGGTCGCCACATAGGTAAAGCTGCCGTCGCCATTCGCGGTTTCCACCAAGGTAATCGCCTCACCTTGAGATGTCAGACCCGCAACAGGATCAGCGGTTGAATCCAGTTGATAGCTCACCACTCGGTCAGAGCCTTGTGTGGTAGTAAACGCGCCTTCAACGAACACAGCGTCAGTTTGGTCTGAGCCCACGCCGCTAAGGTCATCTTCATCGACACTCAACGCATCCACCGCTGTGATGGTCGGTACATCATCAACAATCGTGACTGGAATGGTTTCAGTAACGGTGTCGCCATCGAAGTCGGTTGCGATAATTGGGAAGTTGAGTGTCAGCTCATCACTATCAACCGCGTGATCAATTGGCCCTTCTAGCGTGAAGTTATAAGAGCCATCAGTATTCACTGTCAGCGTAAAGACCGCTTCAGAGCCCGCTGTTGCTTCGTAGGTAAAACTGCCATCACCATTTGCAGTTTCTGTTAGCGTGACAGCCACACCTTGCGAGGTTAAACCGTCAACTGGTGTTGATGTGCCATCGAGTTGGTAGCTCACCACTCGGTCTGAACCTTGCGTGGTGGTGAAGTTACCATCAATAGAAATCGGGTTGCTTTGGTCTGAGCCAATTGACGCTAGATCATCTTCATCAACCGTAATGGAATCCACGTCAGTAATAACTGGCTTATCGTCTACGATCGTCACTGGGATAGTGGCATTTGTGGTGTCGCCATCAAAGTCGGTCGCGATGATTGGGAAGTTCAGTATCAACTCATCACTATCTACTGCGTGGTCGATTGGACCTTCAAGCGTGAAGTTATAGCTACCATCAGTATTCACTGTCAGCGTAAAGACCGCTTCAGTACCCGCTGTCGCCTCGTAAGTGAAGCTTCCATCACCGTTTGCGGTTTCAGTCAGCGTGACGGCCGCACCTTGTGATGTGAGTCCAGCCACTGGTGTTGCAGACGCGTCAAGCTGATAGCTCACCACTCGGTCAGAGCCTTGTGTGGTAGTGAAGTTGCCATCGATTGAAATCGGGTCAGTCTGATCCGAACCAATCGTGCCTAAATCATCTTCATCAACGGTAATCGCATCGACATCAGTAATGGTTGGCTTATCATCCACGATGGTGACTGGGATCGTTTCTGTGGTGGTATCACCATCAAAGTCCGTCGCGATGATTGGGAAGTTCAGTGTCAGCTCATCACTACCCGTCGCATGGTCGATTGGACCTTGCAGCGTGAAGTTGTATGAACCATCCGTATTAACGGTCAGCGTAAATACTGCTTCAGTTCCTGCTGTCGCTTCATAAGTGTAGCTACCGTCGCCGTTTGCAGTTTCCGTCAGCGTGACGGCCACACCTTGTGATGTCAGACCATCAACTGGTGTTGCAGCAGTATCTAATTGGTAGCTCACTACCCCATCAGAACCTTGCGTTGTAGTGAAGTTGCCATCGATTGAAATTGGATCTGAGCTGTCAGAGCCAATCGTCGCTAAGTCATCTTCATCCACATGGATTGCGTCTACGTCAGTGATGGTTGGTTTATCATCAACGATGGTGACAGGTAGTGTTTCTGTCGACGTATCGCCATCAAAGTCTGTTGCGATAATCGGGAAGTCGATTTGCAGGCTGTCGCTATTCACCGCATGGTCTAGTGGACCCTGCAGAGTAAAGGTGTAGCTGCCATCTGGCTTCACCACCAATTCAAATACGTCATTGCCATTTGCTGTGGCAGTGTAAGTAAAGCTGCCATCACCATTTGCTGTCTCTGCAAGCACAACAGGCTCACCATGAGAGGTTAACCCTGATACTGGATCTGCCGTTGCATCAAGCTGGTATTTAACAACGCTGTCTGAGCCTTCAGTTGTGCTGAAAGAGCCCGACATAAACGCATCATCGTTTTGGTCTGAGCCAATTGTTGCGAGATCATCTTCGTCTACTGTCAGTGGAACAACGTTATTAATGGTTGGAACGTCATCAGTAATCGTGACTGGAATGGTCGCGGTCGTCGTATCGCCATCAAAGTCTGTTGCAATGATTGGGAAGTTCAGTACTAGCTCATCGCTGTTTAACGCATGATCGATTGGACCTTCTAGACGGAAGCTGTATGTACCGTCTGCATTCACGTTCATGGTGAAAACCGGATTGCCATCCGCGGTAGCCACGTAAGTAAAGCTGCCATCGGCATTCGCCGTCTCTACCAAAGTAACAGGCTCACCTTGAGAAGTTAAACCTGCGACAGGATCAGAAGTTGAATCAAGTTGGTAGCTCACCACACGGTCTGAACCTTGGGTGGTCGTAAACGCGCCTTCAACAAACACAGCGTCGCTTTGGTCTGAACCAATGCCTGATAAATCATCTTCGTCTACAGCCAGAGGCACAACATTATCGATGATTGGTGCATCATCCGTAATGGTGACTGGAATGGTCGCCGAAGTCGTATCACCATCAAAATCGGTGGCAATAATTGGGAAATCAATCGTCAGGCTGTCGCTGTTAGCTGCATGGTCAATCGGGCCTTGCAGCGTAAAGTCGTAAGTACCATCTGCTGCTACATTCAACGTGAAGACAGGATTGCCATCTGCGGTCGCAACATAAGTAAAGCTGCCGTCGCCATTCGCGGTTTCCACCAAGGTAATCGCCTCACCTTGAGACGTTAGCCCCGCAACAGGATCAGCCGTTGAATCCAGTTGATAGCTCACCACTCGGTCAGAGCCTTGAATAGTGGTAAACGCGCCTTCAACGAACACAGCGTCAGTTTGGTCTGAGCCCACGCCGCTAAGGTCATCTTCATCGACACTCAACGCATCCACCGCTGTGATGGTCGGTACATCATCAACAATCGTGACTGGAATGGTTTCAGTAACGGTGTCGCCATCGAAGTCGGTTGCGATAATTGGGAAGTTGAGTGTCAGCTCATCACTATCCACCGCGTGATCAATTGGCCCTTCTAGCGTGAAGTTGTAAGAGCCATCAGTATCTACTGTCAGAGTAAATACTGGGTTGCCACCCGCAGTCGCTTCATAAGTGAAACTACCATCACCATTTGCGGTTTCTATCAGTGTGACAGCCACGCCTTGCGATGTTAAACCGTCCACTGGTGTTGCTGAAGCATCGAGTTGGTAGCTCACCACTCGGTCAGAGCCTTGTGTGGTAGTAAAGTTGCCATCAATAGAAATTGGATTGCTTTGGTCTGAGCCAATTGACGCTAGATCATCTTCATCAACCGTAATGGTGTCGACGTCGGTAATCACAGGCTTATCGTCCACGATTGTCACTGGGATAATGGCATTTGTGGTGTCGCCATCAAAGTCTGTTGCGATGATTGGGAAGTTGAGTGTCAGCTCATCGCTATCTACCGCGTGGTCGATTGGACCTTCAAGCGTGAAGTTATAGCTACCATCAGTATTCACCGTCAGCGTAAAGACCGCTTCACTACCCGCTGTCGCCTCGTAAGTAAAGCTGCCATCACCGTTTGCGGTTTCAGTCAGCGTAACTGCCACGCCTTGCGATGTTAAACCGTCCACTGGTGTTGCTGAAGCATCGAGTTGGTAGCTCACCACTCGGTCAGAGCCTTGTGTGGTAGTAAAGTTGCCATCAATAGAAATTGGATTGCTTTGGTCTGAGCCAATTGACGCTAGATCATCTTCATCAACCGTAATGGTGTCGACGTCGGTAATCACAGGCTTATCGTCCACGATTGTCACTGGGATAATGGCATTTGTGGTGTCGCCATCAAAGTCTGTTGCGATGATTGGGAAGTTGAGTGTCAGCTCATCGCTATCTACCGCGTGGTCGATTGGACCTTCAAGCGTGAAGTTATAGCTACCATCAGTATTCACCGTCAGCGTAAAGACCGCTTCACTACCCGCTGTCGCCTCGTAAGTAAAGCTGCCATCACCGTTTGCGGTTTCAGTCAGCGTAACTGCCACGCCTTGTGATGTAAGGCCGTCAACTGGTGTTGCAGAAGCATCGAGCTGATAGCTCACTACTCGGTCCGAGCCTTGTGTGGTGGTGAAGTTGCCATCGATTGAAATCGGGTCAGTCTGATCTGACCCAATCGTGCCTAAGTCATCTTCATCAACGGTAATCGCATCGACGTCGGTAATGGTCGGCTTATCATCCACGATGGTAACAGGCAATACGATTTGGCTTGTGTCACCATCGAAATCAGTAGCAATAACATTAAAATCGAGGGTTAAGCTGTCGCTATTTGCCGCATGGTCGATTGGACCTTGCAGCTCAAAACTGTACGAGCCGTCGGTATTCAAAATTAATGTGAAAACTGCGCTGCCATTTGCCGTTGCGCTGTAGGTGTAACTGCCGTCTGCATTTTGCGTTTCGGCAATGGAGACGGTCTGACCTTGAGATTGCAGGCCTTTTAAAGGATCAGCGTTTACATCCAACTGATACTGTACGACGCCATCAGAACCCTGAGTCGTCGTGAACTGACCTTCAACCAGCGTTGGCTGTGATTGGTCAGAGCCTACCGAACTCAAGTCATCCTCATCGACGGTAAGAGCAACAACGTTGTTAATGGTTGGCACATCATCAGCAATGGTAACCGGTAGAACAAGTGAACTGGTGTCACCGTCAAAGTCCGTTGCGACAATATTGAAGTCTAGAGTTAAGCTATCACTACCCGCAGCATGATCGATTGGACCTTCAAGGGTAAATGAATAAGAACCGTCAGGGTTCACTTGTAAGGTGAAGATAGCATCCCCTTCAGCTGTTGCAGAATAGGTAAAGCTGCCATCTGAATTGGTTGTTTCCGTCAGAGAGATAGATCGACCCTGTGATTCCAACCCATTGAGTGGATCAGTGCCGCTCTCTAATTGATAACTTACGACACGGTCTGAGCCCTGAGTCGTCGTGAAGTTGCCTTGCGCGAGCACAGAGTCGCTTTGATCGGAGCCTATGCTTGATAAATCGTCTTCATCGACGGCTAGAGCCTCAACGCCATCAATCGTAGGAACGTCATCTTGAACTTGAATGACAATTTGCGCTGCTTCTGGTGTGTTCGAGCCGTCGGTAATCGAGGAGCGGTCACCATCCGCATCTACCGCGTAAACTGGCAGTGAGAAAGTGAGCGAGTCATCGTTAGCACCCGTATGGTCAAGTTGTTCATACAAGTTGAATTGGTATTCGCCCAATGCAGGTGCATCAATCGCCACATCAAATACGGTAATACGCACACCATCCAGCTCGATGAAGCCTTCGTAAGTACGTACGCCGTTACTCTCGGACGCTAGTTCTAGTTGAACAACCTGCCCTTGAGATTGGAGTTCTCCACCAACATTGAACTCTGTAGGTTCCAACTCATAGTGATCAATGATGTCACTTCCGACCGCTGTCGTGATCGACCCAGTACCACTTGTTACTGCCGCGCCTTCCTGTGAACCTTGGTCAACCCCCGCCTCGTCTAAAGACAAGCCCGTCACGTTCTCAATCACTGGATTATCGCCATCGAGGATGGTCATCGTAAAGGTGTTGCTTGCCGTATCTTGGTCGAAATCGACGATTGTGGTTGGCAAAGAGAGCTCAATCGTATCTTCACCGTTTGTTTGTTCTAACGGCTTAAATTGCTCAAATTGGTAGGTACCATCAGTATTCAAACTGATGGTTAAGACGGTTTCATTCGAGCCCGCAATGGACAAGGTGATAGTACTGCCGTCTTCAGAGAGTACCGCTTCTGTCGCCTGATTATCACTCAGTAGGCCATCGAACTGACTAAGTCCTTCTTGATTAAACGTGACCGTTGCCAATTGATCACTACCAATATCAACAAAAGTGCCAGTCATTGGTGTAGAAGAAGATTCAACGTTTTCAAAAGTAACGTTCTGCGGCGCAGGATCATCGCCATCAATAACGGTTGTCGTAAAATCGATAGGCGCTTGAATGCTATTACCACCAATATCTGCGCCTGTAATGTCAAAAGCGATATTGATTTGATCACCGACGATAGATACTTGGCCATCAGCGATGGACGCCACATGGTCAATACCCTGGCTAATCGTGGTAACGACCTCTAACTCTAAATCACGGCCTAAAGATGTCGCTTCGATCTCGATACGAAGCACTTCGTTACCACCTTGAGTGCCGATAATGGCATTTTGCGCTTCGTCGTAAACGAACGCTACTGGCTGACCACCAGAGGTAATGTCACTGTTTAACTCGGTTAACAAAGACTCTAATGAGGACGTTTCAGGCACAAATGAAGCAGTATCAAGTGCGAGATCCCCTGCTTCAACCAGCACACTAGAAGAAATGGTTTGCGGGTAGCTAGATAGAGAAATTGAGCCTTCTGTTACGCTAGATTGCAGTGACTGCCCACCATCAGCAAAGATCGTGACATTCAAACCGTCATCTTCGTCGCGATCATCTTCTCCGCTGCGAGTCGCAGACGTTTCAAAAAAAGTAGACGCGAGTACTTCCGGGTTATTATATTCAACCGTCACGTAGCCAGCATTAGCCGAGCCTTCAGCACCTGCGCCAGCAGCTGTTGCTTCTAAGATAGCGGTAGGGTCAGCTCCGTCTAAAATAGCTTGCTGGATAGCGGCAATATCGTTGGCGTCGAAGTCAGCACTTCCAATAGCCGTTGGGTCAAAAGTCACCAAGCCATTAACTGGAGATTGTACCAATACTGGTTCTAACGGTTCAGAAGAAGGCACAGGAAGACAAGCAACACAATTTGCATCGACCAGATAAAGCTCATTATTTATCTGTACGTCGAGAGAAGCATTATTTTCTGTGATAATAATCTCGCCAGGTCTTAACTCATCCCCCGCTTTTATGACCTTAACGTTTCCATCCAGGCCCAAAACCAAAACTTCACCTTTGACAGCATTTACAATCGCGCTCTGCGGTACCGTGTGCGTACTCATCTGACCTCCGCTAATGGCTTACGTTTCCCATTAACCTTTTTAGATAATTTCTTATTAATTTAGTGCGGCATACTGCACACCTTTATGCGATTAAACTAAGTATTGAATCATTAAACAATCGATAAATACCCTACTACCGAGCAACATAAGTAAAACTTACTCGTAGTCACAGAAATGTGACACATGTGCTGACGCGTAGATATCGAATAATTATATGAAATTGATACCTTATTCTAATTAAGTGTAGTTGTTTTAAGAAAAGAAGAAAGATGAAATCATTCAGCTAAACGCCAGACTGCCGGTTGCGATCAATGATGGAAGAAAAGCAATGAGAATGTTGTATACACCGGAGCGTGATGACAGCTTAATCAATATCGGTGACGAAAAAAACGTAACGATTAAATATTGAACAACATAAATTGCAGGACAAAATGCAACGATAAAAATGTGGCTTACGATATGAATCCCCGCACACCACGAGTTCGGTTTTGTTCTGATATACAACAAAAAAAACACGACCAAGCTAATAATAAAATACATAAACACAGCACTTGAAAATAATTATCATTTTCAATCATATGTAAATATTCCCTTACTTTCAATGGTGTTTGAGCTATTAATGTCATCGTTATTATCAATCAACACAATAAGTAAAATTATCAGTAATTCCAGTCCTAAACGTTTGCGTAATCGCTAACCTTCTCTTAACCTTGATTTGAGGCTTTTATCACGGTTTTTCCATTGATATAGTGCGTCCATACAACAAAAAAAGACCATTCGAGGCATGGAGCTTCCTCATTAATCTCAAGATGAGAAGAATTGGTACCGACAAAATTCGGCAGATTTTAAGAGGGTCAAAAAATGGACATGAATATGGTTGAGATTTTAGGTTATGCAGCTTCAATCATGGTCGCTATTTCGCTAACTATGAAAGATATTGTTAAGCTTCGTATCCTTAACTTTATTGGTTGTGCGCTATTTACCGCTTACGGACTAATGATTGATTCTTGGCCTGTAGTACTAACTAACGGTTTTATAGCTTGCGTTAACATCTACTTCCTAGCAAAAATGCAGCAGGAAAAAAAAAGCCTAGAGCCTGAGAAAGCGCAATAGCATTCAAACAATAAAAGCCCGCAAATCATAAGATTGCGGGCTTTTGCTTTTAACATTCCCTTTCTATCACAGCATCCTTAAACGAGCGCTAACGAACCCAGCTAAGTGCTAATGTTTCTCGACGAGAAAACATGTCCACATGCGATGAAATGATCGCCTTAACCGTATTCAGTTTCTCTTCTGAATCCGCCTCACAGGTTATAGTTAGGCTAGATGCACAAAGGTTAAACTCCGCTTTTCCCGTCGGAAATGTCACCAAACCGCTATTTTCATTCCAAGTAGCAGGAACCTTTCGTCCAAAATGCCGACAAAGCGTCACTAAGTATTTGTCAGCGTGTTCACTATCTATTCGGGTGCTTTCTTTAATCATGAACTTACTCGTTACTTTGAAACGTCCTATGAAGAACCTTGTTAGAATTGATAAGCTGCAGAGAGCTTGAAATTGCGACCCGGCTCGTAGTCATCAAGCGTGAAGCCACGTGCAGTACCCGAACGAGACGCATGAGAGCTGTACAACTCGTCAAATACATTATCAATACCAAAGGTCACCGACAGTCCATCAATATCAGACGGCACCCATTGAGCGTATAGATTATGCACATCATAACTTGCTTTCTTTGGCTGACCATCAAAGACGTTGTCTTCCTCTAGAACAAACATTGAGTTCCACCCGAAGATCGTTTCTAAAGCGTCTGACTGGTAATCCAAAGTTAGAGCAATGCTATCACCCATATCAATGCTACGCCCATTGCCCCCAGCAACAGGACCACCAGTATTCTTGTTTTTGGTGTCCGACTTAGAGTAAGAAAGTTTGCTGTTAAACTTGTCGTAACCATAAGAAGCACTTGCCTCAAAGCCTTTAATCTCAACATCACCTAAGTTGTAAATCAGGTAAGTTTGAGTCGCGTTTTGGTACTGGTCTGCAATGTAATCATCAATTTCCGTTTGGAATACCGTAATATTCGCCCCAAAGAAATGCTTATCAAAGGTTTTATCAAAACGAACACCACCCTGCGTGTTCAATCCCGTTTCTGGCTTTAGCCCATCCTCTAAAAATGCAACGTCTTGGTAAGCAATAAAGGTTTCCATTAGCTCTGGACCTTTAAATAGAGAACGTGCACTCGCAAACAACGTCCAATCTTGAGTCACCGCCCACTCTGCAGCTAGAGCCCAAGTCACATCATCATAATTACTGGTTCCTGTCTCAGCTTTGCGTTTGTAATCATCAAAGCGCATACCTGCGGTAATAAAGAAGGCATCAGAGAAGAAGAACTGATCTTCTACAAACAGTGCGGTTGAAATCGCCGATTCGTCCATAAACTTACGACTACCGTAGTAACTCGAAGACGTTTTATCCATGTAGTCGAAGCCATAAGTGACTCGATTATCAAACTCACCTAACATAACATCTGACTGGAATTTTCCATTCAAACCAAAGTTTTGGTTTTTGGCGGTGTTCTTTGATAAACGGTTCGAGGGCCAACGAGGGGCCATCACCGTTTCGTCACGTTTAATTTCTGTCTCGGTATTATAAAGAGTGACGTTTCCTTGGTGTTGTTCGCCTCGCAACTCGTAACTCAAAGTAACGGTATCGCGGTCATAATCCGTAGGGATAAGTAACTTGCTCGACAGGCTATTATTTGCACTACCAGACATATCAGGACGCGGACTGTAATCTCCACTGTCTCGGTACATGTCATAAGAGAGCTCAAAACGATGGATGTCATTTAGTTCATACCCCAGCTTAGCCAGAATGTTGTAAACATCACCTGCAGCACCATAGGTTTTATTGCCATCACCATCTTCAAAATCATCACGCGTAACGTAATGGCCATAGACCATCGCATCAATGTTTTCGGACAAAAGTCCGTACAGTGTCAACGAACCTTGTTGGTTGTCGTTGGATGCATAGCCGCCATAAACACGCGCACCAAACTTTTCATCGTAACGAAGTAAGTCACGAGCGTCTTTCGTTTCAAAGTAGACCGAACCGCCTAACCCGTTTTGAGTCACAGAGTTATTACCTACCTGAATGTCCGCAGATTTGAGAATGTCAGGGTTCAACGTCAAGTTACCAATATGATGGAACATGCTCGCATGCTGAGAAGCACCGTCAAGACGAATGTCCAAATCGGTTTCGCTCAAACCACGAATCGTAATACGTTGATTCACAGAGTGTGTGCCACCAACATCCACACCGGGAATATCGCGCAGTAAATCAGACATATGATCCGCTTGCTTCAGTGACATGTCGTCCGCAAACATCGACTCAGTGTTGCTGGAAACTTTCGTTCCCCATACAACGACCTCTTCAAAATGTGACTCAGTATCTTGAGCTAAAACAGGGGTTGATAGCGCCATTCCCACTGCAAGGCAAAGGCTTGAAAGCTTGATAGGTGAACAAGCAGGGCTTTCCATAACTTAATTCCTAAATATTAATGATAATAATTCTCAGGTATAATAAGCATGAGTTTTATAAATACAAAGGCGATTCGGTTATGCGAAATCGCACAAGTGTTATGAGGAAGTGTCAAATGCAGGAAGTCACAACAAAACGAACTAAAATTGCCAAGATAGCTTTAACCCAAAGACTAGAGGCGACAGAGAAACAATGGATTGTCACGCAAGGCCAACCTTGTCAAACTCAACTGGCCGAAGGTAAGTTCCTATCATATCAGTACAATGATCAAATTTTTGTTCATGGCGGGCGTTGTCTAGAACTTATTGATTCGAATATTGTTTCTACTGCACACGCCTCACTGCTGGTCACTATTCTTTTAGAAGGTAGACTCTCGTTTGGCTACGACGATTTGCAATTTGATTTAGACGCGAGCGACGGCCCTAAGGGTGTAGTGGTGAACTTACTCAAACCTGCAAATTTTCGTCGTTCACTGCTCAAAGATAACCTCATTAATAAGATCAACATATTGGTTAAGCCCCAATGGCTAGAGGCCCGCCTTGAGCAAAATTGTAGTCATCGAGCCTTTTTTAACTCTCATCAGGCGTTTCAACAGTTGGAGCCTAACCAGACGCTATGCGAGCTGGCCGAAACGTTAACAAATAGAGAAACACCGCAAGAGTTCCAAGAAAAGCTAGAGGTCGAAAGCTTGATCTATCAAATATTACATCAAGCCACCAAGCAAATTCCTAAGAATTTCAGTGCTAAAAACAGCAGTATTGAACGACACATTGATGGTCGAATTGAGGATATTGTCAGCTATATTGAAACTCACCTTGATCAAGAACTACGCTTGGAAAAGTTGGCGAGCCAATTCTCAATGAGTGTTTCAAACCTACAGCGTCGATTTAAACAATCACTTAATATGACCATAAACGGCTACATTCGTTTTCGACGTCTTGAGATTGCTAGGCAACATTTGGAACGTGGCCTAGTGACGATAACAGAAGCCGCCTATGAAGCCGGATACCACCACCCTTCTAACTTCACTTATGCCTTTAAAAAGGCATTTGGTGTGCCACCACATGAAGTGATTAAAGAGTAAGGAGACTCTAGGTAACTGACTGTTATTTAGGAGTGTCTTATCCACAACATCGGTATATACTCGCCTTAAACGTTATGGAGGTTAAACATGAATATTGGTGCCGTCGCGAAGCTCACTGGGCTTTCATCTAAGTCGATTCGATTATATGAAGACAAAGGGATCATATCTCCACCAGCGCGTAGCGACTCTGGCTATCGCGAATATTCAGATAATCATATTCAAGAGCTTAACTTGGTATCACGCGCAAAAAGCGCAGGCTTTTCGTTGCAAGAATGCAAAGAGTTCGTACAACTTGCTCATAACCCCAACCGCAAAAGTAGCGAAGTAAAAGCAAGAACCATGGACAAACTGAGAGAGGTTGAAGAAAAAATTGCACACCTCATGGAGATCAAAACGCAACTTGAAGGTTGGGTTTCTTCTTGTCCTGGAGATGCAGAGAGCCGATGCCCAATCATAGACGAGCTCACCAAGTAAGCCCGCCTATCTATTGATCTCGTTAAAAACGAACTAGCTCGCTTAATGATAGGTACACATGCGCTTACCGTTTAACTCTATGATGTTAAATGGCGTTTCGTAGATGTCCTCTAGCGTAGACGCTTGAATAACCTCTTCAACCGCACCACTCGCCACAACCTTGCCTTTCTTAAGCGCCAATATGACATCTGAGTAACACGCCGCGAAATTAATATCATGAATCACGACCACCATGGCTTTATTCATGTCATGGGCTAACTGCTGCACAACTTTCATGATCTGAAGAGAGTGTTTGATATCTAAGTTATTAAGAGGCTCATCAAGAAAGACATAATCTGTATCTTGTGCAATCACCATAGCAATAAATGCAAGCTGTCGCTGACCACCACTTAATTCATCCAAGTATTTGTCTTGAATATCTTGCAAATCTAAGTAGTCGATTGCTTGTTCTATGACCTCATGATCTTCTTTAGTCAGATTTCCTTTAGAGTATGGGAAACGACCAAAAGAGACTAACTCTTTTACGGTAAACCGCATTGTAATCGAGTTAGCTTGGCGAAGTACTGCCAGTTTTTTCGCTAGCTCTTTTGTGTCCCATTCCGCGATTTCCTTGCAATCAATGATAACACTACCGCCATCTCGCTCCGTTAAGCGCGAGGCCATAGATAACAGCGTGCTCTTTCCCGCGCCATTTGGACCGATAATCGATGTTACCTTGCCCTTTTCAAACTGAGTATTGGCCTCGTCTACGACTTTGTTTGAACCGAAAGCCTTCGTTAATTTATCTATTACTATCATATTTATACAACTTTGTTTTTCAGCAGCAGGTATAAGAAATACGCACCGCCGATAAAGTTAATTACGACACTCAACGTCGTCTCAAAACTAAACACGTTTTCGATTATCCATTGCCCAGCAAGTAGTGAACTTATGGATAGAAACGAACATCCGACCAATAGCGTTTTATGTTGGTAACTTCGGAACATTTCCCGGCTTAAGTTGGTCACTAGTAAACCAAAGAACATGATTGGCCCTACCAAAGCCGTAGAAATAGCAATCAAAACCGCCGAGATAATAAACACATTTCTCGTCACTTTAGGTACATCAACACCCAAACTTTTCGCATTGTCTTGGTCGAGCCAAAACACATCTAAAGTGCGATGCATCCTAAACAACAACCAACATGCAAACATCAAAGCCGGAGCACTAAAGTAAACCAAGTTCACTTTGACATTATTGAAACTGGCGTACAGTTTCGACTGAACAATTGCATATGTGTTTGGGTCCATCAGCAAAGAAAAGAATGACGCCGCATTGGAAAATAGCTGACCAAAGATCAAGCCGACCAATAGCAACGTAATCAAGTTCTTGCTGCCTTTTGAAAAGTAAAACCCAAACAGCAGTAGCGAAAACGACACCATTACAATTACTGCAATCGCGAAATTGACGTACAAGTTAAGAACTAAGGTACTCAACCCACCAAAAATCAACACGATCAAAATTTGGGTTAACACATACAGCGCATCAAAACCCATGATACTTGGCGTTAAAATTCGGTTGTGCGTAATGGTTTGAAATACAAGTGAAGACTGAGCAATGGCCACACCCGCTAGCACTATCGCCAATACTTTAGGAACTCTACGAGACAAAAAATATTGGTAGTTGTCAGCCGTTAGCCCAATACCAATAAACAGACACGCGAAAAGAATCGCAATGCCACCTAGCAGCAGGATTTTCGTTGAATCACGCATGTTGCTTACCTCGCAACAACATTGCGATGAATACCACGCCACCCAATATGCTAATCACGATAGAGATTGGCATTTCATGAGGGAAAATAATTAAACGACTCACCAAATCGCAACACAACACTAAAATGGCCCCATACATGGCCGTAAGCGGAATGTTCTTTTTGAGGTTATCGCCATAAAAGTGACTCACGAGATTCGGTACAATCAGCCCTAAGAATGGCAACTGGCCAACAATCATCACGACACTTGCTGACATGATGGACACCAATAGCACGCCAATCGTCACAACCTGCTGATAATTCAAACCCAAGTTAATCGCGAAATCTTTTCCGATACCTACGGCAGAGATCCTTGCGGCAAAAAGATAGCTGAGGATAACCATTGGTACCGCGATGTACAGCAGTTCAAAATCACCACGCAAGATGTTGGCGAAGTTTGCGACTGTCCAAGCATTCAGACTTTGAAGTGCATCATATTTGTAAGCGATAAACGTAGTCATGGATTGGATGACATTGCCGAAAATAATCCCGACAAGTGGCACAAAAACCACGCTCTTAAATTGAATGCGCTGAATAAAGAAAACAAACGCCAGCGTCCCAAATACCGAGATGCCGAACACGAGCCAAAGGTGATTATCATTACCAAAGAAAACCACGCTCAGTACATAGCCCAGCATGGCACATTCGATCGTACCAGTTGTAGAAGGTGCCGCAAATCGGTTCTGGCTGATTTGCTGCATGACAAGACCCGCAATACTCAAGCCAGCACCAGCAAGCAATATGGCAAATAAACGTGGTATACGGCTGGTAAAGAAAAGTTCTAATGCTTTCTCATCACCTGAAAAGAGTTGTTGGGGTGTCATGTTTGCCACCCCAACAAATAACGAAACCGTGCTTAAAACCACAAGGGTTAGCAATAACTTCTTCAAAGTTAACCTCTGCTATCTTGGATTAAAGTTCAACGGTTTGCTTAATCTCACTGACCATTTTTTCTGTTGCTGTCACACCAGACATCGACAAGTACCAAGCGTCCACATCTAAATAGGTGATTTTATGATTTTTATATGCCGCAGTCGCTTTGACTAAGTCGTTATCCATGGATTTACGAATATCGTTATCCGGCGTACCTGTCAGAGAATTTCGGTCAACCACGAGGATATTTTTCGGGTTAGCTTCACGAATAAACTCATAAGAAATGACATCTCCGTGAGTGCCCGTTTTCACATGCTCAACCGTTTCCAAGAAGCCAAAGTCGTTATAAATGACGCCAAATCGCGACTGGGCACCAAACGCGCTGATGTTGTCACCCATGCTTAAAATCGTTAATGCATCATTTTTGTTCGATTGGTTGTAGTCACGGATTACTTTGAATTGAGCATCTAGCGCTTCAATTTTCTGCTCTACTTTTTCTTCGATATTGAAGATCTTACCAATATTGCGCCATTGCGCTTGCGTGCCTTCCCAATAGCCTTGGTTCTCTTTCGCCGCAAAAACAACTGTAGGGGCAATTTCACTCAGCTCTTCATATTTCGCAGACGCTCGCGGACCAACCAAAATCAAATCCGGTTTTTGCATGTAGATGGTTTCAAAATCAGGTTCAAACAAACTACCCGCAGAGGTGTAGTTATCTTTGCTGTATTTTGAAAGGTAACTAGGAAGATTAGAAGAGTTAGATACTGCAACAGGATCGATACCAAAGTTGTCCAGCGCATCTAGCGGGCCAAAGCCAATCACAACCACACGCTCTGGGGATTGTTCTAGCTCTGTTTGACCCATGTAGTGGTCAATCACAACTTTAGCAGCAAAAGAAGGAGAAACAGTAAATAACGACAGCATAGCCGCACCGACGAATTTTTTCATTTTGTTAAGCCTTAATGAGATCTATTATCATACGCGTTCGCAATATAACGCTACTCTTTAATGCATTCAACAAAATTTAAGGTACTTTACATTAGTTACGTTTACTCAAGACTTAGATATATCAAAGACTTATAAAACCCATCAGTTTCAATACCTGGGCGTATCATTCATGCGCTTCAATAAACGCTTTGAGTGCCAGCTCATCAATAATCTCCAAACCGTTGTCCGTTTTTGTAATCAATCCCTTTTCAATCAAGTCCTTAACTGCACGTCGATAGACTCGGCCTGAGGTGCCAAACCGCTCAGCCTCTTGGTTCACTTTATCAAAGCCACCAAGGAGCTTATCCGTCTGATTACGGACGAGAAGATCATAGGCAATGTTGTAAGTAATGGGATGCAACAAACGATTAGTGTAGATATCCATGGAGTCTTGATAATCCTCAGCCAATGCTGAAGCGAAGAACACCATCATTTGGGGATAATTTTGCAGCGCTTCGGTTAGTTTTTGGATACAGATAACATCAACCTGCATATGTTCATCTGCTATCACATTCCATTGACAAGGAGTCCGAGTGAAGAACTCCATTTCACCATAAATATGATAGTCGCAGTTAGCTTCCCCTAATTGAAAACGTCGTCCATTTGCGGCCAATATGTTCATCGAGACTCGACCTACTGGCACAACATACAAGTACTGAAGTTGCTCACCTTGGCGGAGAATTGCTTCCCCAGCATCAAAGAAACGCGAATTTATTTGGCATTGATAAATCAAATCGCGAAAGGTGGCACTCTTTTCTTCAAGGTATGTTTTGAAGCGACCAGTCGGATAAGGGCTGATTTTCATTTTCTGCTCTCTCAGAAAAAGTTACGGACAACTATTTAAGGTGGATTGTACCCCGTAACTCCAAATAAAAAAGCGACAGTGACCTGTCGCTTTACATCTATTCTGTTTATGTGACTTACTGAGATAGAGACTGGCTAACGCTGAGCAACCAAGGCTTCTAATGCCGTAATCGCGGCACTCTTCTCACCTTGCATCATTACTTTGGCTTCATCAACGTACTGACCAACACCTTCTTTCACATCTTGTTGATACAGCACCACGTTGTTTAATATCGAAGCCACATGAAGGCCTCGTAGTCGACCGACCGTAAACAGCGCAGAGGTTTCCATATCGGCACCTAAGATGCCTTTCTTGTTCCAATGTTGGCATATTGCATCTTCGTCATCGGTATAGAAACTGTCGTGAGAACGCACCACACCAAAATGATAATGCACTTTTTGCATCGACAAGTAACGCTCAACTTCCTTTAACAGTGAAAAGCTTGCGTAGGCTGGATAAGACGAATCGACATACGCTTTAGAGCCGCCCTCATCTCTTACCGCGCCTTCGGCAATGATCAACTCGCCAAGGTGAATGCCTGATTGCATTGCCCCCGCAGATCCAACACGTACCACATGAGTCACACCGCACTGTTTTAGCTCTTCCACTGCGATGATCATCGATGGCGCACCTATACCTGTACTACACACTGAAACAGGCTTGCCTTTGTAGTTGCCGGTAAACACACGGTACTCGCGGTTTTCCGACACCATTTCTGCATCATCAAATAATGCCGCGATACGATTCGCTCGATCTGGCTCGCCGCATACAATAACGAGAGGAGAGATTTGTGTTTCATCCACTCCGATATGAGGTTGTTTGGCCATTTTTCGTTCCTTACACAGCAGCGTGCGCTAAGGTTTTATCGCCATTGCGCTTAGCGCTACGAGCCCACTCACGCGTGCCATTGGCAGCGATGAACATAAGAATCGCGTACTGAACAGACATTGCGTAAACACCTTGCGTCGCGTAGATACCCACACTGATAATGTTAATCACAACCCATAGAATCCAGTTTTCGACGTATTTACGTGTCATCAGAATTTGTGCAACAACAGACAGTACTGTCATGGTTGCATCCCAGAACGGGAACGCGTCAGGTTCAAGCACCGGTTCAGCCAAGCCAGCACCAAAGAGATTCAAGCTATCAACAGCAATGTTTGCTAGCGCAAAGAAAAATGGGTCGATATAGATCGTTAATAATGCGATACATGCAACGCTAATAGAGGCAGTAGTAATAAGTTTCTGTTTATTTAACCAGCGAACTTCCAGCGTTTCACCTTGTGCGTTTGGACGGGTCCACGCATACCAGCCGTAAATGTTCGCACAGAAGAAAAACAATTGAAGAAGCAATAATCCGTATAACTGAATTTGAAAAAAGATAACGGCAAAAAGCGTGACATTCAGCAAACCGAATAAGTAGTTGATGGTTTTTTCTTGGCTGGCAAACCAAATGCAAAGCAGTCCAAAAACGGTACCGAAAGCTTCGATCCAACTCATTGCGTAGCCGTCGCCGATCGGAATGTTAAAGAGAGTATTATTAATATCGAGTAAGGCAAAGAGGTCCATAACATGTCCTTTATTATTTTGTTTGGAATACGCCTATATTAGAACGTGATATCCAACAAAAAGGAGGACATTTGTCCTCCTCTTGATGCACTCGATCATAAATCAGATTCATTACTTACTTGAAAGTACCTATTTATCTCAATTATTCATTCCAAATGAACTAGGACTCGTGTCCTAGGTAGCGCTTTTTGAACGTCGATGCTGACGCGAACAGTAAAGTCGAAGCAAATGTAAACACCACGCCAGCCAAGTATACATACTCTTCATTCGCAAGTAGTTCATAAACACTCACGACAAACACCGTTAATACTAGTGAAATATTGAAACGGTGAAACCACGGCCTCTTTACTGAATACTGTGCATATCTCTTAACTAACATAAAGATTTTCCATTCATCTCAATAATTTATAAATCTAATTATAGGCTTTATTAATAATAAGCTTTTTAAGCACTATCGACACGAAATCTTTCGAGTTACTCGCAAAAAATCACACTTTTCAAATGTTGAGTTAATAAATTCGAACATCTGTTTTGCATGCTTATTTATTTTTTAGCCCATTTTTTATAAATTATATGCACTAAATTTGTTAACCATGCGTTTGTTTTTAATTAAGAGAAATTCGTCACACTGTTGCGTACAACCAATGTTGGTTCCAGTTGAACGACTTGAGCGTCGTTAGATTTGTCGTCCAGTCTTCGTACAAGAGTCTCAACGGCAGCCTGCCCCAAACGGTACTTAGGCTGATGAATGGTAGTTAGCGATGGCGACATAAATTTCGCGATATGGATGTCATCGTAACCAATAATGGATAGGTCGTCCGGCACTTTAATACCGAGCTCATTTGCGGCGTTAATCACACCCATCGCCATCATATCGTTAGAGACGAAAATCGAGCTGGGTAATGCGCCACGTTGAGCCATTTTTTTGAACGCTTGATACCCACCCTCACATTCGAAGTCCGATTCAATGATCCAATTGGCATTAAATTCCAAGCCCGCTTCGTTCATTGCTCGCTTATAACCTTCGTATCGCATTTGCGCTTGGTGTTTAATCAAAGGGCCAGTGATGCACCCAATTTCGGTATGGCCGCAATCAATTAAGTATTTCGCCGCTAAGTAACCGCCACGAAGTGAGTTGTCTTGGATTTTATCGCTTGTAAATAGCATCGGCCCCCAGTCCATTACCACAACTGGGATATCTGGGTAACGCTCAAATACATCGATACGCTCTCCTTCTAGCGACGAGCACATCAAGATCAAACCATCGACACGCTTTTGCAATAGCGTATTAATGGATTGACGCATACGTTCGTTATCACCCTCGGTGTTACATAAAATGAGGCTGTAGCCTTTTTGGTAGCAGCTGCGTTCGACGCCTTTTACGACTTCGCCAAAGAATGGGTTGGTTGAGGTTGTCACGAGCATACCAATGGTTTTGGTACGATTGACTTTGAGGCTACGCGCCAACGCAGAGGGCGCGTAGTAGTTAAGCTCTTTTGCGGCATTGTTAACGCGTTCAGAGATCTCTTCGCTCACAAAACGCGTCTTGTTAATAACATGGCTCACTGTTGAAGTGGAAACCCCTGCCAGTTTTGCGATGTCTTTCATCGTCGCCATGTTACTACTCCTATTTTAATGAGGCGTTGTGCGCCTTATTGTTCAGCGAGAAACGCGTCCACCTCTTCGCGGGTTGGAATCGACGTTTGCGCGCCAAAGCGGGTCACAGAAATTGCAGCCGCCGCATGTGCAAACTTAATCGCTGATTCTAAAGGTAAACCTTCTAGGAGACCAGTGACGAATGCCCCATTAAATGTATCGCCCGCTGCGGTAGTATCCGTCGCTTCAACGCGGAAACCCGAGATGATTTCGCCTCGACCGTTTTGGCTTAGCCAAACGCCTTTTGCACCGAGTGTGATCATGACAATTTCTATACCTTTACCATGTAGCACATTCGCCGCTTCTTGCGCGCTTTCGTTGTCTGTTACAGTAATACCTGTCAGAACTTCAGCTTCCGTTTCATTTGGCGTAATCACGTCAATGTAAGACAGTAATTCATCTGACAATTCACGAGCTGGCGCTGGGTTCAGAATGACATTGGTTTTGGCATCTTTCGCTACACGCGCAGCTTTCTCAATGCCGCACATCGGCGTTTCCAATTGCATTAGCAAGTAATCTGCTTGGCGAATACGCTCTAAATCTGGCTCAATCGCTTCTGCTGTCAGTTTGGCGTTCGCTTCAGCTGAAATGCAAATGCTGTTCTCCCCACTGTCCGACACTTGAATCATCGCGATACCTGTCGGGCAATTTGGCTGCATCGTCACACCAGTGATATCGATGCCGTCCATTTTGAAGTTTTCGCGAATGTTAATGCCGAATGAGTCGTCGCCCACACAAGCGATAAAACCGATGTCTGCATTTAATCGCGCCGCCGCGACGGCTTGGTTGGCACCTTTGCCACCTGGGATAACTTGATAGTTGCGACCATGCAGCGTCTCGCCTGGGCGAGGGAAAGAAGGCACTTGAAGAACATGGTCAGCGTTTACACTACCTAACACCACTAACTTATTCATACGGTTATCCTCGGTTCTGAATGAACCCTTTTTAAAAACTGTTTAGGAAAATACATTAGATGACTTTAACTTCTCTTCCTGATAAAGGAGTCTCGACAAAAAGCCAAAGGCATCTATACCCCACACTTTGCAGTATTTTGGGTAAGTTTGCCCTCACCTCCTAAACGACAGATATAAACGGAGGAGAGAGCAAAAATTAGGATGATTTATTGGAACTAAAAACTTACTTAGTGACTACTTTTAGTGGTACCGGGATGTACTCTTCTACTTCTTCACCTTTCAAAACTTTGTCAGCCGTTTCAACACCTAAAGCACCGATAAGGTCTGGTTGCTGAGCAATAGTTGCCGCTAGTTTGCCACGGTTAACTGCTGCAATGCCGTCTTCCGTACCATCAAAACCAACGATAACGACATCTTTGCCAGAAGCTTGAACTGCGCGAAGTGCACCTAGCGCCATTTCATCATTCTGTGCAAATACCGCTTGTACATCCGGGTTAGCCGCTAGCAGGTTTTCCATTACGTTTAGACCTTTCGTGCGGTCAAAGTCAGCTGGTTGGCTAGCAAGAAGATCCATATCGCTGCCCTTCACGGCATTCATAAAGCCTTCACCGCGCTCACGCGCTGCCGATGTGCCCGCAATACCTTCAAGTTGAATGACTTTTGCTTTTTCGCCGACTTTTTCCATGATGTAGTGGCCTGCCATTTCACCACCAATTACGTTGTCCGACGCGATGTGACTCACAACTTCACCACGGCTTGCACCACGGTCTAATGTCAACACAGGGATCTTAGAACGGTTCGCCATACGAATTGCATTAGACACTGCATCAGAATCCGTTGGGTTGATAAGAATTGCTTTTACGCCGCGAATACTTAAATCCTCGATGTTCGACAGTTCTTTACTCGGGTCATTTTGCGAGTCCAGTACAATTAAGTCGTACCCCAATTCTTTCGCTTTTGCTTCCGCACCGTCTTTCATCGTTACGAAGAACGGGTTGTTTAGCGTCGAAACCACAATCGCCATGGTATCTTGAGCTTGCGCCGCTACCGATACGGTTGAAGAAAGAAGTGCAGCAGAGATAAGAGTTGCAAGTTTTTTCATCGTTCTAGTCCTTTGTGTAGGGTGAGCCAGTACACATCCCCTGACTCGGTTTGTATTCACTGTTTTATATATACAGATTGTTATGAATTACTTGTTTTTGTTGTCTACCAATACCGCCAGCAAGATAACCACTGCTTTTGCAATCATTTGGTAGTAAGAAGAAACATCAAGTAGGTTAAGTGCATTGTTCAAGAAACCGATGATCAGCGCACCAATCAAGGTACCCATGATACGGCCTTTACCGCCCATCAAGCTGGTACCGCCAAGAACAACCGCTGCGATAGCGTCTAGCTCGTAGCCCATACCCGCTGTAGGTTGCGCCGAAGAAAGACGAGACGTTACGATAATACCTGCAAGCGCTGCTAGCATACCGCAGATGGCGTAGACACCAATCTTCACTCGGTCTACATTGATACCTGATAGGCGAGTCGCAGACTCGTTGCCGCCTAGTGCGTAAACATAGCGACCAAAGCGCGTGTGGTTAAGTAAATACCAAGCCGCTGCGAACACAACCACCATTAACCAAACAGGAACCGGAATGCCTAGCGCGTAGCCAGTACCAAACCATGCGAACGCATCCGCGGTGTCAGTAAAGCCTGTCGAGATTGGTCGACCTTCGGTGTACACCATGGTCACACCGCGTAGTAACGTCATGGTAACCAGCGTAGCGATAAATGCCTGCACCTTACCCTTCGCAATAATGATACCGCTGATCGCACCTAACGCTGCACCTGCGACTAAAGCTGTTGGAACCGCCACCAGCACCGGAACCTCAAGCGCAATCATGCTTGCCGCAAAGGCACCACACAATGCCAATACCGAACCAACACTTAAGTCGATGCCTGCTGTTAAAATAACTAATGTCATACCCACTGCGATAATGGCATTCACGGAGGTTTGACGAAGAATGTTGAGAATGTTGTCGACCGTAAAAAAGTTCGGGTTCAAAAATGACACAACAACGATCAGAAAGATCAAAGCTATCAGTGATTTTTGCTCAATCAGCCACTCTTTTGTGAACAACTTCTTGTTGCCAGTTTCGGTTGGTTTGCTCATGGTATTCGTACTCATGCTGCTTCCTCATTGATCTCTTTGCCTACGGCACAGGCGAGTAATTTTTCTTGATCGGCGTCTTTCGCATCAAATTCGCCGGTGATACGACCTTCATGCATCACTAAAATACGGTCGCTCATGCCGAGCACTTCAGGCATCTCGGAAGAAACCAAGATGATGCTCATGCCTTCGGCCTTAAACTTGTTGATGAGCTGATAAATCTCTTTTTTTGCTCCGACATCAACACCACGTGTCGGCTCATCCAGAATCAGAACTTTAGGTTTCGTCATTAACCCTTTCGCTATCGCAACTTTTTGCTGGTTACCACCAGATAAGTTGCCGATGATTTGATCTCGCGTTGGGGTTTTAATGTTGAATAACTTAATAAAATCTTCCACTGCAATCACTTCGTCGCTGTGTTGAATCTGGAAGCCTTTGGTCAGCTGGTTTAGCGAACAAAGTGACATGTTATCCTTAACTGAAAGACCTAAAACCAAACCATCGCCTTTGCGATCTTCAGAGATGTAAGCGATACCATTTGCCAAGCCATCTTGCGGGCTAACCGGGTTAATAGTTTTGTTATCAAGATTGATAACACCATGCTCACTAGGTAATGCGCCGTAAATGACTTTCATGAGTTCAGTGCGGCCTGCGCCCATCAAGCCAGAAATTCCAAGAATCTCACCACGCTTGAGAGTAAAGCTCACATCCTGAACGCCAGACCCAGTCAAACCAATGACTTCAAGACAAGTTTCGCCATGTTGGACATCAATACGTGGATATTGCTCTTCTAATTTTCGGCCAACCATCATTTCAATTAGGCCATCTTCATCAGTGTCGGACACCTTGCACTCACCGATAAACTTACCATCACGAAGCACTGTAATATCATCACAGGTTTCAAAGATTTCTTTAAGACGATGCGAAATGTATACGATGCCGCATCCTTGCTCGCGGAGCTCATTAATCACTTTAAACAGTGATTCCGTTTCGGTATCGGTCAGTGCGTCCGTTGGCTCATCCATAATGATGACTTTCGACTCAAACGAAAGTGCCTTTGCAATTTCCACCATTTGTTGTTCACCAAGGCTTAAATCGCCAAGCAATGTTTTTGATGAATGCTTTACATTGAGACGTTTTAAAAGCTTGTCAGCTTCGTCATACATTTTGCCCCACTGGATACGCCCTAAGGAGCCGGTGAACTCTCGTCCCAAGTAAATATTTTCGGCAATCGTCAGTTCAGGAATCAGGTTCAGCTCTTGGTGAATAATGCTAATACCAGCTTCCTGTGAATCGCGTGGACCTTTAAAGGCCGCCGGCTGACCTTGATATTGAATGCTCCCCGCATCCATGTGGTAAATGCCTGTCAACACCTTCATTAACGTTGACTTGCCTGCTCCATTTTCACCCATCAGCGCCATAACACGGCCTGGATAAACATTCAGGCTTGCTTTGTCGAGTGCTTTTACGCCCGGAAACGCCTTCTCAATTTCGCTTAGTTGTAGAATGGCTTGAGTCATAATCTGTCCTCAATATCTCTGGCTTAAAAAACCACGCCCGCTTGGAAAATAACGTTCGCATATGGCGAGCATTCGCCGGTTCTTACGATAGCGCGACTTTGGGCCGTGCGTGCTTTAAACGCTTCATGTGACACGTAGCTCACCTCAATAGATTTGCCCGTCTCTTCACTCTCTTTGCTCAGTTCGTTGAGCAACGCTTCATGCAAAACTGGGCTTGCATCAGAGAACTCTTCCGCAATGATGACCCCTTCGATTTGGGACTCAGATAGAATTACGCGAACAGTATCAAGAAAACTTGGTACCCCATGCGTTAGCGCCAAATCGATTCGCTGAACATGCTCTGGGATTGGTAGACCAGCATCACATATCGTGATCTCGTCGGTGTGGCCTAGCGTCGCCACCAAGTAAGAAATATCTGAGTTAATTAGGGTACTTTTTTTCATCTCATCGACCTTTCGGTTACACGTTCATACAACCATGAGCGCCTGTCTTAAAGTGTTTTCGTTATTAACAGAAAACTCATCGAAACGTTTCGATGAAATAATAATTCGTCATCGCAATTTGACCAGTGTGAGATCGATAAGGTGTGAGAATGATCTGTAATTCAATTGTCATTGAATAGGAAAAGTGCACTTGAGTCACACTTTACCATCGAAACGTTTCGATGACGGTATTTCCCTGTCATTACGGTTAGGTTTTATACAGGGAGGAAGGAAAAGAGACGTCCAACTACTGAGAAAACCTCTAGTTAATAAGCTCGAAACCTTTCACGTCATCACAATTCTTAGATAGCTGCCTGATTTTGGAGAACGCTCACCTTACAATCTGGTTACAATTTGCCAAAACACATCATCCGTTCAGTACCTTACCTGGTACGCGACGTTTGTAGGGACACAAACGGAAACTAAGAACCATAATGAAGTTAAGCAATAGAGTCATTTTGCTTGTCGCGCCAGTGATCTTATTAAGCGCGTTAGTATCTAGCTATATTATTTATAGCATTCAAAAAGTGACGCTCATCAAGCGGGAAGACAGCTATATTCAGTTGCAGATGGAAAAGCTGGCCGGGCAGTTTCGACAAGCGAATATTTTTCTTAATAGCTATGCCTATACGCTCAGTAAAAGTGATGTATTACAAGACTATTTGGTTAATCATAACAACCCCTATCGTGAGCGAGTCTTGTTTAATCGATTAGACGAGACCGCTGAAGTATTAAGCCATGGTTACAAAGGCGATGCGAGCATGGCGATCCTCGACGGCAAACAAAACCTTCTCTACTACACAGAAAACAAATATTACGAATCATCGGGCGTGGTCGACCCAAAGGTATTAGAGTACATATCACGAAGTTTCAATGACAGAGAGGCTTTCAGTCACACTGGCTTTATTTATAACTCCAGTGGACAAAGCATTCTTCTTCAATATGAGGTCGTCGACAAAAGAACGGGGACTCACCCTTTGAGCTTTGACTCGAAAAATGTGTTTTTTGTGGTAGTTTCCGTATCACTTGAAGCCTTTAACGAGATTAAGCATGAAATCGAGTTTGACACACACAGCGTGATTACTTTCGCCGACAAACCCATTTATCTTGATATTCCTCTCGCTCAAACCATTGAGCTGCTGCCGCACTTTTATGCCGTGCTTTCTCCTGCCGAATATTTAATGTGGAATAAAGTCGATAAAGTGTGGCTAGAACTTGCTTTCTCCTTTGGCGTAGCGGCGTTTTTCACTATCACATTAATCATTTTGGTGTTGTACCGCTATGTGTTGCGCCCTGTTTCTCGCCTTGATAAGCAGCTGAACGAACTTGAATCTAATCAACGTGACAATATTGAAAAGCTAGAAACAAACGATGAAATAGGACGCCTCTCTGCACGCTTTTTTGATATGTATGAGGAACTTAATGTCATCTATAAAAAGACAAAACGCCTAGCTGAAACGGATCACCTGACGCAACTTGCCAATCGCCATCGTTTTCATGAGCTTGCCACTCGTGAACTTATCTCCCCTTCGCAGTTTCTGTGGGTTGTTTACGTCGATCTTGATAACTTTAAATACGTGAATGATAAATACGGGCATGAATTGGGAGATAACTTATTAAAAGTGTTCTCATCACACATCAAGAATGCTTGTCAAAAGTTCTCGCACGATTACAACAGCCCCTGCTTTGCCGCCAGGTTATCTGGTGACGAATTTGCAATTTTGCTGAGCTCAAATCAAGAGGTAAAACGCTTGCCTGATTTGCTTGCATCAGAGTTACTAAAACCGATTAGTAATCTCAGTTCATCTTGGAGTAATTCATTTCCCGTTACGGCAAGCGTAGGTATTGCACAATATCCTCAAGACGGTACTGACATCGCGAAATTACTCTCCAGTGCCGATGCGGCTATGTATCAAGCAAAACGGGCAGGGAAAAATCAATACGCCTATTATTCAGCCGCTCTCAATATTGAGTCTCAAAGACGAAGTCAGCTTGAACGTGCGCTCCGAAAAAGCAATGTAGAGGAAGAATTCCACCTTGTTTTTCAACCCTATATGAACAATCGAAGCAACGAAATTGAGGGGTTAGAAGTCTTGTTGCGCTGGGAAGCCGAAGGTATCGGCCCTATCCCCCCAAAGGAGTTTATTCCAATTGCAGAGCAAGCCGGATTATTTGATAAAATTGACCGCTGGGTTTTCGCCAATGCAACGGCGGAATACCATCAATTAAGGAATATTTTCGGTAAGGATATTGTTCTTTCGGTCAATCTTTCATCAGCAGAGCTAAACTCGATAGAAATGGCAAACTACATCCATGAACAAGCGACACTGCACAGTGTTAAACCAGAATGTATTGAGATAGAAATAACCGAAACCTTTGCCGCAGAACAACAAGGCACGGCCCTACTTGATGAGCTATCAAAACGTGGCTACCGTCTTGCAATTGATGACTTTGGTTCTGGTTACACATCGTTAACTCAGCTCGTTCAGTATCCGGTTCAAAAAATCAAATTTGATCGAGAGTTCCTCGTTACATTGATGAACACCAACAACGGACATGTGATCAAACCTATTATTGAGCTATGCCATGCCCAAAATAAAACGGTTACAGCAGAAGGTATTGAACACAATATGATGCATGAATGGTTATCGGCATACCGCTGCGACTATATGCAAGGCTATTTATTTGGCAAACCAATGACTAAAGAACAATTGAGCTTGTGGTGGCAATCGGCAAATGACGACAGTCGATTTGATGCGTCCATGGTCAGCTCAATTAGGGTTTCAAGAACATAAGTTAAGGGGGAGACGTACAGCAGTCACAACTGTGGCGGCTGTATTTAGCTGTATATGAGCTTCATTGATAGATGCTCAGCTTTTGTTCCCCCATACCTATATCTATGACTTTAGTTGAGTAAATCACTATTTATTCGTTTTTAAACCAGCACTTCCTTGAAATCCAAACCGGTCAAATTCAGCGCTTTGACGCTATCGTACAAGCCACCTTTTTTGTCCGTGCAAAACGTTCTGAGCCCAGCACCTTTTACTCTGAACAAGTTAGATTCATTAACGGCTTCTCTATTCAAAACGAGTTTCTTAAACGGTCTAACACGACTTAGCTTACCATGACGAAGATTATACTCGGTAGCAGAGGTATCAATAGCATCAATTTGAGTGACAATGTTTAATGCTCGCCAAGGCTTTCCTTGTAGATTTAATGGTAAAAATTCGACATTCTCGCTTAACACATTGAGCTTATCCGCAATAGAAGCGGATACAGCAAGAGTAAAAGATCCCCATGCTGCAATATCAGGCCTGGGTAATGGCTTTTCACCCTTAACGTCTAACCATTCAATATCAATACTTTTCCAACTGGCTTTAACAGGCTCTCCATAGAGTTGGATAGGTTTGCTTGCCGTTACTTGAAGAGACATTTCCAATGACGACTCTCGCAACATTGCAAAATCATTAACATTGGGAGTGACAATAAACACTTTATTAAATGCTGTCATAACCGTCCTTAAATCAATTTGAGCGCTTTCAAACCAAACCAAACCAAACCAAACATAATAGATAGAGTTTACTTTCATGTTCAAAAATTTAATGAATTCAGATCTGGCGTTCTTATATTTTAATTTCTAAGTTTTATTATTTATATATTTTAATCCACACGATAGAATTATTTTTTCAATTTTTACTATGTACCCTTCCTTATGTAATCGAATAAATTAGAGAATAAACAATAGCACGCATCACTTCACTTTTGTCGAGCTCATCACTCTCACTTAAACGATACATTCACAAGTTCAATTTTTGTACGACTTAGACTTGGCTTTGTCAATCGTGAATTAAAAACAACCGATTCACCGCTGTTTTACTGCCTTTTCTTACCACCCTGTTGTTTATTCATACATTATAAACGCACTTATACACATAACGATTCGGCGTTACGATTTGTTACGAGTTAAATCACAAACTTTTGAGGTATTGGATAAAGCGTAGAAAAAGAAAACACATTGAAATAAAAAGAGTTTCTAAAGTACGAAAAATAAAACGCCGTTTTTATAAATTAGCAACTTCACAAATATCCTTAAACACAGTTTTATTAATTACATATATCAGATATTATTTACGCCGAAGTTTATAGAAACCATCGTTAAACTTCATATTTTATATAAGTTTCAATTAGTTAGTTTTTAACTCGAAAACTTATCGTCAACCCAATATCAAGCACCTAAGCGTGCAATAAGAAACATTGGGAATAGAATTATATTGATGTGCATGTTGTTTTAACGAATGCATGAAGCAATCGGTAAATTTGTAACACCATAGAGTTTTATTTAGCCAAGATGAAAAAGTTAATTTTATTATTTACATGTGCGCTGTTGTCTGTCTCACCTTTTGCTTTTGCAAAACAATCAGATAACGAACCCAGGGATCATTTACGACCAAAGCAAGTTGAACATGTGTTTAAACAAGCCAAGCTAGATGGCATAGTAGACTTTAAGTTGTTCAGTGACGCTTACATCGCTTATCAGAAGACACCCGATAGAAAGAAGTCGGTACTAACGATCATCGACTATAGTAAACCATCAACTGAAAAGCGTTTTTATGTGGTTGATTTAGATAAAAAGAAGCTAATCTACAATACGTATGTTTCTCACGGCGTGAACAGCGGAAAGAAAACAGCGACACAGTTTTCAAATGTCGTGAACTCGCGAAAAACATCATTGGGCACTTTTTTGACTGATACCACTTACTACGGCTCAAATGGCTATTCACTTCGATTAGATGGGCTAAGCTCTGGATTAAACGACAAAGCTCGCGAGCGTTACATTGTCGTGCACGGTGCCGATTACGCAAACCCTTCCTTCATCAAGAAGAATGGATACCTCGGACGCAGTTGGGGTTGCCCTGCTTTACCAGAGAAGTTGTCTCGCGAGATCATTGACACTATAAAAGGTGGCAGCGTTATTTACGCAAGCGCGTAATACCTATGTGACACATATGGGGAAGAAAAAAGAAGATTCTATTTCTTCCCCAGTAATAATCCTGTTAGCTTAATCGTCCTTGTGCAACGACTCTCTTTCCATTTTCGCTTACTCGAAAGCGAAAATTATTGTGTTATTCGCTGATATACCTAAGTGCGATCAGAAAACTCTGTTCATCCCCCTTCCATCTCGTTAGTATACGCTGAGTTGATCAGACACTGGCTTTCATCGTTATCATAGTTCCACTAAGATTCCTTAATCATGGTGGGTAACTGTGGCTTTATATGTTTAGGGTTACTTCTTGCGTTATCTACACCATATATTATTGATGCTTTCTTTGTCCCTGCTCTCAGGGCTCATCACAGCTTCATATGCGCATGAGTGGCACCACACCAAACATTACACTTCCGAGCGCCTACTTAAACTCTCTCAACAAGACGATTTTGAGCTAGCACACACTGATTTTCATGCCTCAGCTTCTCTGAGCTCTTGGGGTTCAGAAAGTTACTACCTACATATAAAGCGCGAGTTGTTCGGGCTTGTCTCCTGTCGCCGAACATCAGCTACTGATGGCGTTTTATCATCAGATTTTACTCCTGATTATTTTTTACTTATTGCTTTCTCTTCTCCACCACTACTGGAGTTGGCAAAACAAGCATCTCGCTTACCTCTAGACAGTTATGGCGGACTCATGAGTCAACGCTCTCTTTATCGCCTCTCAGGAAGAAAGGAAGCGAACTTAATGTACGTCTTTACTCATGGTCGCAACGCCTTCTCTGTTGTTTAACTTTTTATGACATACAGAGAACACGAAAATGTAACGATAAGAGCCAATATGCTCATTGTTACTAGAACCAATTTGAGGTCCATATAATGACAAGAATCGCTACAACCATCGCACTAGCATTACTATTTGCAGCGGGCTCAACCTTAGCAAACACAGAAACTAAGCCAGAAGAAATGAGTAACGACACTCTGTTAGAGTGTGCCAACGTTTCTAACGCACGTATTGCAGTTCCGGAACACAGAGCAATGTTCAGACACTACTTAATGTCTGAGAGAGACTACAGCTTTGACCAGCTATCGTCTGCCGAACTTGAATTTAAAGCAGCAGATAAGAATGAGTCTGAAGTAGAGAACATCTACAAGTCTCAGTGCAAAGAAGTTGGCGAATACTTATATAGCATTGGCTATTAAATTCGAAACCCTAACGACACTCAAAAAGAAAGGCGCAATGTATGCGCCTTTCTTTTTACTGATAAAAACCTGTCGATTAGATGTCTAATCTGCATACAAGCTTAAAAGTGCAAATCAAGTAAACTTACTGAGAAAACTCAGACACATCCTTGGGTTTACAGAACGCTCGACGTGCTTTAACAAACAAGAAACTAAGCACTCCAATCACAAGAGTAATTATTGGTGCCGCCATTAATAGCATTGTGATTGCTTTGCTCATATTTTCCGGTAGCAAAGGAAGTAATGAACCAAAACCGCATAATATCAGTGTCCATAAAATCGCACTCAGCCACGCAAAGTAATGGAATTTACTAATACGTTTCACTCGCAACCCCATCATTAATGGCAATAGGGAACGAACAACCGGAATAAACCGCGCGCACAAAAGCGCAACCAATCCATGTTTACTGAGTAATACGTCGACTTGTTCCAAACGCTTTTGAGGAACCGCGCTCACCCAGCCTTGGACCTTAGGTAAGCGATTTAGCCACTTGCCTTGTAAATAAGCCGCCCAACTTCCCAATCCCGCACTAACAGCTATCACCAACATGATCATAATTGGGTCAAGGACGCCAACCGCCGCCAGCGTACCGGACAATACGACGACACTGTCGCATGGGAAAGGTGCAGCGGGAATAAAACCACTTTCCAAAAAGATAATCACAGCAACAACAAAATAAACTAAACCTGCACTGCCTGGCGCCATTAACGCCGTGAAATCTTGATGCCAAAAGGCACTCAAGACCTGAATTATCGAATCAAACATAAACCGCTCCTAAGCATAATTAACCAAAAGTTTCAAAAACATGGAATGTGTTAGCGAGCATGTATAAAGCGGTATATCAAATTCGATTCTTTTCTCACGCCGATTCTGTATTTAGAGTGATTAAAAATACTTTCAATACAACAATCTAAAGCCTCATTGCCGATGCGTTTTAGCCGCTTCATCGAGTAAATTGCCGAACGATGCGCCCACCATGCTACATCAAGCATTTCAAACCATTCGGGTTCTACATCGTCGTTCGAGCTCATTTCCTTAGCATGGCTAACCCTCAATATATTCCGGCTGTTTAAACTCGGATAGTCTTGTTGTATTGGAGAGACAGGATGTTCTGAAAAGTGCTTCGACTTAGCGTCAACAGCGATATTCTGGTTATGAAAGGAAAGAAAATTTGGGTGTGAGTGCGCCAGGCTCATGCTCGGAGCCAACAAGCAGAAAAGTAGTCCGAGTAAAGCAATCAGAATCGTACGCACAAAGGTAACCAAAGCCAAAATAATAAGTTCTTTTAACCCTGTGCGTAACTATTGGCAATTAGTATTCTTAATCGTTAAGAATACTAATTATTTTTCACCGTAAGGGTAGCTTTCAAACATCTTCGCGATTTCTTCTTGGATGAGAGATTCTCTTTTCTCAGAGCTCATTGACTCAGACAGTTTACGACTTGAAACGCCTTTCCAAACGACTTGATTAGCCTTTGCATCAACCAGTTCAACCACCAACTTCCCATACTTACGTTCTTTATATCTTTCTGGGCTTGAAGTGATCACACCAAAGCTATTCCAGCCATAGCCAAAGCTCACCGACGATCCTGAAGAAACAAGCTCGGATTCTTCTACGATATCATGATGTACGTAAAGGTCACCGCCACTATTTACCTTATTTAAACCCTTACCCTCAAGCTGTTCAGCAAGCCCTTGCTCAATACGTCGACCATCAATACTGGTAGGAGCTTCCGCCTGAGCACCGAAGTCAAACGTTCTGTAAGCTGAAAAGTCGGCTTGTTTATCTACATCGGTTGTCACGGTCGTACAAGCAGATACCAGCATCACCACCAGCCCTAATATCAAACCTCTCATCATGTTAAATCTCCTTTGGTTAAGCTGACTGTTTCAGCAGAATTACCCTGTGTTATACATACGCATCAACAGTAAAAAGTAATCATTTCAATATCTAGTCTTGACCATGAAACGTGACTGTTCAATAAACGAGATTAACCTTTACACAGAAAATCTTGAATATCATCAACATCTAAACACCTAAGAATTCGGTGTTTACGACCTAATTGGAAGCCCCTAGGCTTAGTAGCGGAGTCGCGAGTGCCACAAAAAACCAGAGACAATGAACACTTTAACATCAGTCCGCTACTTTTTTAGGCAACTGACAAACATTTGATGAGAAAAGACTTTTCTTTTTCGTGCAGTGTGGCATATTAACTGAGTCCTATCGATGCGCGGGCATCGTATAATGGCTATTACCTCAGCCTTCCAAGCTGATGATGCGGGTTCGATTCCCGCTGCCCGCTCCAATCTCTTTATCCAATTTACTCATAAAAATCCGATGGCGGAGCGAACAAACGGCGGCAGCGTTGTTTCCATGATAAGTTTGGTCGAGTTACGTCATAAAACATGTCTTTCCATTCTGCAAACGTCACGCGGATGGGATTAAAGCTGTTTACAGGTTTAGAAACCCCATACCGAACCGTTTCCACCTCTGGTTCAAACGTTCCGAACATTCGATCCCAAATAATTAATACACCCGCATAATTTTTGTCGATGTACTGACGGTTCACACCATGATGAACGCGATGATGAGACGGCGTGTTAAATACCCACTCTAGTGGCCCGAGCGAACGAATTGATTGGGTGTGAACAAAAAACTGTAAGCCCAGATTAAACAACACAACGAAGACAACCCATTTTGGCTCAAAACCAATAATCACCAAGGGCAACCAAAAAATCCACATCCCCGCTAGCGGATACATTAAACTTTGACGAAAGGCGGTACTGAAGTTCATTCTTTCCGAACTGTGATGAACAACGTGCGCGGCCCACATCCAACGAATACGATGGCTAGCCCGATGAAACCAGTAATAGAAAAAATCTTGCAGGACAACAAGTAAAAGAAAAGCTGAGACGCTCATTTCGATATCAAACAAACGCCAATCAAACCACCACAAATACAACTGAGCAATCAGTAAACCCGTGAGTATGTCTGTCGCTTGGTGTAAGCCCGCAAGAACAAAATTACACGCTACTTCAGGGAAGTAATACGTCGCGCTTTCAGGCAAGCGTCCCCTTCTTTGTCCGAACCAATATTCGGCAAGCATGCAGAAAAAGAAAACTGGAGCCAGAATCATCAGAAGTAATTCTGGGCGGTCCATCAACTGCGTCCAATCCATTGTGTTTCTACCATTTTGCATAGTGATCTTCAGTAAGACCCATAACTTCTTCTAACTGATGTTTGATGCCATTTCCATCGATAATATAGCCAGAGAAATAACCGATGTACTGACGAAAGTTACTTTTGAGAAGCCAAAAATTTTTCTTCTCTGAGCGTCGATTCAAAGGCGTGAACTGTAAGTTAACTCGTTTATCTTCCGACGTAATATGCCACTTTTGCCCTTCATCACTTCGTGAAAACTGAAACTGCACAGGTTGCAAAAAGTGACGCTGACCATTAATCCACAATACATTTTCGCAATAGCCAGTTTCATTAACGCCAGCTGCCAAGTTCAACCCCAGACGCCTGTCATCCTCAAAGCAATTGATACTCGCCCAGCGCCAACTTGTTTCTCGCCGCATGTACCCAGCGGAAAAATCGTAACCAGCAGCCACCTCTGAAAGATCTTGCTCTTTTCCTAATATGAACAAGTTACCGTCTACTGCTAACGCATTGTGCTTCTGAGTATATGTCCAACCCGCATAACCTGTTGGCGTACACAACATTAATGGCAAACTCATATTTTCTGGACGTAAATAGAGATCCGCATTGACTGACTCTGTCACAAAGTGGACGTGCCAAATACCATCCTTAATAGAAAACTGAACTCTTTTGTTAGCAAGATGGGCAAGACTGCACCAACTGGAAGGCTGAGTTTGATAACCTATATTAAAAGGTTTCAACCATTGTTGCTCAATCAACTTATTCTTTTTAATATCAAACAGGTAGCAAAAGCCGGATGCTAAATACCGTATATCAGCAATCGCTACTCCAATGACGTAATTAGGTGTGACCAAATTGACGAACTGAAACTGCTTATAATCGCGGTAACGGCGCCACTTAGACACCGGCTTATCCATCTCATCGAGGTAGGTAAATTTATCTAGCTGTAACGATGTTGGAATTCCATCAAGGTGGCCAAACGCTGGTAGGCCATTCTGCTGAATAAACGAGTTCAGAACCTTAAGCTCATCCATATAGTTGTCTTTTCACAAGTTATCACACACACAAACTTTAACATGACGTTAACATAAACAATTTGCGTAACTGCACAACAACATCGACTAAAGTGATTTCTGCTTGTTATATGTGAAACTGATCACTCAACCACCCGCTTACTTAGCTCGCCCTACCTATCTCAACCAACACTGCCTGGGTTAGAAGCTGCACATTCTCATCCGCAGGAAAGACCACTACAACCATTGAATCTTGGTCAAAATCACTATTTAATGGAAATACATTCATATAAACTGATTGCTTATTCACATCAAGGAAGAAATCTATGTCATACATACACGATACTATTGTTGCGTTGCAACACAGTAGCCCTGCGCAAAAAGAATTTTACCAAGCGGTAGAAGAAGTATTAACTTCTCTCGCGCCGGTAATAGAAGGCAATAATAAATATAAGGAACAAGCGATTATCCAGAGGATCGTCGAGCCAGAACGTCAAATCATGTTTCGAGTTCCTTGGGTTGATGATGCTGGAAATGTACAAGTAAACAAAGGTTATCGAGTTGAATTCAACTCTGCTTTGGGGCCGTACAAAGGAGGATTGAGATTCCATCACTCAGTCAATGCGAGCATCATAAAATTTCTCGGCTTTGAGCAAATCTTTAAAAACGCACTGACTGGCCTTCCTATCGGTGGCGGCAAAGGCGGTTCAAACTTCGATCCTAAAGGAAAATCCGACGGCGAGATCATGCGATTTTGCCAATCATTTATGAACGAGTTGTACCGTCACATCGGTCCTACCACCGATGTGCCCGCAGGCGATATCGGTGTCGGGGCACGCGAAATTGGCTATATGTTTGGTCAATACAAACGATTGACGGGCCGCTACGAAGGTGTGCTTACAGGCAAGAGTCTTCTTTGGGGTGGCTCACTCGCCAGAAAAGAAGCGACAGGATATGGCGCCGTCTATTTTGCAGAATGCATGCTCAACGACCGCAACGATTCATTGAAAGGGAAAACTTGTCTCGTTTCTGGTGCTGGCAACGTGGCTATCTACGCCATTGAAAAACTGTACCATATGGGAGCAACGCCAGTTACATGCAGCGACTCTCGAGGTATGATCTATCATGAGCACGGTATTGATCTTAAGCTCCTAAAACAACTGAAAGAAGTGAAAAGAGCAAGCTTAGAAGAATATTTAGAAACTTACCCTGAAGCAGAATACACACCAGAGGGCGACTATCCTAATGAAGGACATGCTGTTTGGCGATATCAGGCTGATGCTGCCTTCCCTTGTGCGACTCAAAATGAACTAACGTCAGACGACGCACTGGCTCTTATCGAAAACGGATGTATTTTGATTAGTGAAGGGGCGAACATGCCAACCACCCGTGATGCTGCCAATATTATCGTGGACTCAGACATAGCTTATGGGCCTGCCAAAGCAGCCAATGCAGGCGGCGTTGCAACCAGTCAACTTGAAATGGCGCAAAACGCCAGCATGCAAAACTGGACGTTTGAACAAGTGGATAGTCAGTTGCAAACCATCATGAAAAATATTTTCATCAATGCAAACGAAACCAGTAAAGAGTTTGGCCAACCTGGAAATTTAGTTTTAGGCGCCAACATTGCAGGCTTTAGAAAAGTCGCTGATGCAATGATTGAGCAAGGTGTCGTCTAGATGAACGAGCCAGCAGGATGACTGCTGGCTTAATATAACTCCGCAATAGGCCGCGCTTTTTGATAAAGAGCTCCACTTAATTCGCAATAAGCGTTGTCACTTCTGTTTTAACGGAGTTGGCGATAAAGCAATTCTCATGGGCCATGTGGTGCAGTTTTTCTAATTGAGATGGTGTCGGTTGTTTTTCACCTGAAAATGTTATCTTAGGGTTTAACGTTACCTTTGATACCCACTCTTTTCCGTTTTCGCCTTTTTCAAGCTCCCCTACCGCTTCATCGAAGTAACTGTCCACAACGTAACGCCGCTTTGCTGCAATAGACAGGAAAACGAGCATATGACAACTAGAAAGTGCCGCGACAAACGCTTCTTCTGGATCAACGTTTTCTTCTACGGATAGTGGTAATGGTACTACGCGGGGAGATGGAGATGCTGGGACTTGCAACCCTCCATCAAATTGCCAAATGTGTGCCCTACTATACTTATTATCACTAAACTCTTCCCCAGCTTTACGATGCCATTTGATTAAAGCGGAATGCTTACTCATTCTAACTCCCTGATTTTCCGACGACGAATCAACACTATCCGTCCTTGCCACAGTAAACCACAACAAAATGAGTTAAGGAAAGCATCGCACTCACAGGGACTATAAAATCTGTTGAGGATCGGCATTGTTCTTCTGGATATCATCCAAAAGTCTATGAGACTGATGGATGTTGACCTGTAACCGATTGATCAGCATCTGCAACTGCTCAATCTCGGGACTTTGGTTGGCTTTAAGTTGAGTTTCCAGGGCCTCCGTTTGGCTCGCCAAAATAGGTAAACTTAGGTTCAGTGCCATCCCTTTCGTTTTGTGCAACGTCAGCGCTAATGAAGCAAAGTCTTCAGCCATAAAGTATTCAATAAGCTCATCAACAGATGTCTCAAAATCAACAATAATGCTTTTTAGCAGCTCGTCAAGCGCTTCTGGCTCATCTCGTAAAGAAGTAAACATGCCTGAACGGGAGAGTTCTTCCTCTGTTAACCTTAAGTTCTCGATTGGCTTACGTTGCAACTGAAGCACATTGCTGTCATTCGTTAGTGGCGGATTCCGTTTCGGTTCGAGTCTGGCTGCAAACTGTTTGAGAGCGTATGAAAAGCTCTCATGCTGTAGCGGTTTTGTAAGCACATGGTCTGCTCCTGCTTCAATAAAGCTATCGTGAGCTTCACGAAATACGTCTGCCGTGTACGCAAAGAGTAATGTCTTGATACCTAACTCTTGTCGGATAACGCGTGTCGCCTCAACGCCATTCATCTCGGGCATATGGTTGTCCATCAAGATCAGGTCGTACTCGTTCTCTTTCGCCTTTTTAACCGCGATTAATCCATTTTCTGCAACATCCACTTCATGCCCAAGCTTTTCGCAAAACCCCTTTGCCACAATGGCATTCACACGGTTATCATCAGCAAGTAGTATCTTTAAATGGTGTGATTTTGCGCGAGGTTTCGGTGCTTCTTGCTGCTTTTTCGGAGCAGATTCTACCCAAGGAATCGGCAACTCAACGATAAATTGACTTCCAACACCTTCTATACTCTTCAGAGTAATATGGCCACCCATCAAATCGGTTAGTTTTTTGACGATGGCTAACCCAAGCCCTGTTCCGCCGAACCTTCGAGTCGTTGATGAGTCTGCTTGCTCAAACGAGTTAAAAATATGCTCGTGCTTGTCTGGCGCAATACCAATACCGGTGTCGCTCACGCGCATGACCAACAACTGATTCGATTCATCTAACTCGGTTCTAACCAGCACATGCCCTTCATTGGTAAACTTCACCGCGTTACCGGCGAGATTAAATAAGATCTGTCGTAAACGCGCACAATCCCCAGTAAATTCAGTATATTCAGAAACCTCGTTTTCCAAGATTAACTCGATATTTTTTTCATCAACAAGTGGTTTTATTGCGCTACACACCGGAGAAAGCACTTGATCGAGCTTAAACTTAGCTTGCTCAAATTCCAGTTTGTTTTCTTCAACTTTAGAAAAATCCAAAATATCGTTGAGGATAGTCATCAGATGCTGGCCAGAGTCAAGAATAACCCTAATGTGCTCTTTCGTCGTCGGCTCTTTGGTCTCTTCTGCAATCATTTGAGAAAGCCCTAGTACACCATTCATCGGCGTCCTTAGTTCGTGACTCATTGCAGCGAGAAAATTTGATTTCGCTTTTGCCGCTCGCTCGGCTTTGTTTCTCGCCTCTTCAATTTCAAGATTCAACTGTTTTAAGTTATGCATTCGGTGATGTGACTGATAAACAAACGCGCTAACTAGAAACATCACCGCAATAAATACAAACAACCACGTAAAACGCGCCTCACTTTGAGCAATATTGAGTAACCGATGCTCTGAGCTTTCGACAAACTCAATATAAGTGTGATCAAGCAGTTCATTCGTCAGCAATTCAATTCTTTTATCACTCGTTTGAAGCCGTTTAAGGAAGTTCGCTTCCTTTTCACTCTCAACTTCAGTTTGTGTTAGAAGCAACTGGTTGAGAAATTCAAAATAACGACTGCCACCCAATGATTGACCGCTCTCGATAGAAACCTCTTGCTGATATAAATTGAACAACATGAGTAATGCATACCGATTTTCTACCTGAACACCAATTAACATATCAAGCTTCAACGTTGTTTGAAGCACTCGCTCCTTAAACTGTTCAAGCGTATCCCTAACTTTTATACGATTGGGTGTCACGGGAAACCAAACTGATGCCTTTGATGATTCCAACAGTGCCTGTGCTGCGATTTCTATCTCTACTAAAGATGTTGTTAACTCATAGTTTTTTCTATCTTCAACGGCATATCGGTTCACGATAACATCACGCTCTTCAATCAACTCATGTCCGATGTTCATTAGCTCTGCATGAAATTCTTGAGCGTTTTTTGAGTTCATATACGACATATACGCCAGTGTGCAGCACGTCAGTATCCCAATAAAAAAGCAAAAGTTGATCAGTTTGAATTTATTCATTTTCCAACACCTCTAAAATTATGGGTCTAGGTGCTGTCAACGACTGCAAGAATGCTTCAATGTCCGCGACATTCTCATCGTTCATCGTTATACCGAGCTGGGTTTTAGCCATGATTTGTATCGCGTCGGATAACTTATCGACTTGCCCATTATGAAAATAAGGACTCGTTAGCGCGACATTGCGTAAACTGGCTACTCTAAAATAGAATCGCTCTTCATCCTCTATCGTAACGAGCTGCCTGCCCGAGTCCTCTACTACTGGCTTATCCTTGAAATAGGCGAACCTTTGGATCATCGCTCCGCCGATATTTTTACCCTGATGACACTGCACACAACCTGAAGTCTGAAATGTTTTCCAACCTCTGATTTGCTGTTCACTCAGTACATGCGTGTAACCCAATAAGTAAGCATCGAATGGTGCGCCAGGCGTCTGCAGCCCTTCAATAAACTCCACAATAGCGGACTTGATATTATGAACGTTAATCGGCAACTCACCGTCACGATTAAATAGAGCTTGATAATGTTCACTCTCTTTTACATATTGCTCTATTGTTTGCCAGTTTGAGTCCATTTCCATTGGATTATGGATTGGACCATCAATCTGAGCCATCAAGGTGTTTTCCGTACCATCCCATAAAAAACGATAATTTAACGCTGCATTAAACACTGTTATAGAATTTCTAATTCCATCACCTTTCACTCCCGTAGAGACAGGTGTATTTTCAGCGCCATTGGTTTGCAGATTGTGGCATGTCGCGCAGCTGACATTACCATTTGACGATAATTGAGGATCGCGGAAGAGATGCCAGCCAATTCTCGCTAGCTTAATATCCACATTAGGATCACCCTGTATGGGCTGAACTAGGGAGATATCACCTAACATCTTCGCGTTTCTTGCGGTTGTTGTTTGGCTCAAAATGAGTGTTACAACAGCTAGTGCGATTGCGCTGAATTGCCTCATCAACTACATACCTTAAACTTGTCATTGATATGAATTTAGTTGCATTTTGGCGTTTTTTCCACCGACAGGAAGTTGAAAAAACGAGTTAAGTATTGCTTTGTTTAAGGCTTTGGTTGAAGAGGGAGTAGTAAGGCGAATAGGAAGAAACCTATCGCCTTATGAGTAGCTAACGTATTGAAATCTGAGTTTAGTGTAGAAAAGCCAAAAACCGTTGAAACCAAGTCACCTCTCCATAGGAGATCAGATCGAAAATAGTAAAGAAAACGGCACAGATAACGGCCAACTTAATCAAACGCTGAACAATAAACATAAACATCACAATTACCAATAATTTGCTTTAGTTTACTATCTCACACAGCGTTTATATATAAAAAAGTAGTCTCCTAATTAGCCTCGGGAACTTATTCATTAGAACCTATACTCAAGCATCTCTAAGTTATTTGGATATACTTGAATTAGGATTTCAAAAAGTCCCTGTGACCACACAAGGAGGACTGCATGAAACGACTATGGATATGGTTCTTACCTTTACTCTTGATGGCCAGTCAAGCACTGGCGAATAGTGTTTGGATTGTTCCTGTCAAAGGCGCTATAGGGCCTGCTACTAGCGACTATTTATCTCGTGAAATAGAAGAAGCTCAACGAAACGGTGTCAGTTTAGTGATCTTAGAGATGAACACACCAGGCGGCTTAGATAGCGCAATGCGAGATATTATTCACGCGATTACCACCTCCTCGACTCCCATTGCAACTTGGGTCGGCCCATCTGGTTCTAGAGCGGCTAGCGCAGGGACATACATTTTACTCGCCAGCCACGTTGCCGCAATGGCTGAAGCCACCAACCTTGGCGCGGCAACGCCCGTCGCGTTAGGTGGTGCCCCTCAGCCCCCTTCATCGGATGATGGCAAAGATCAAAACGCGGAAGAAACGTCAGAAGGAACCAACGAAGGTTCAGAGAAAGTTCCCGCGAAAACCGCAATGGCGAAAAAGGTGATTAATGATGCTAGAGCCTATATTAAAGGCTTAGCAAAGCTTCATGGCCGAAATGCAGAGTGGGCAGAGAAAGCAGTGAGCGAAGCAGCGAGTTTGGACGCCACAGAGGCATTGGAATTAAACGTTATTGATTATATAGCCAACTCACCAGAGGATTTAGTCAAAGCCATTAATGGACAAACTGTTAAAGTTAACAATCGTGATGTGACATTGTCACTGGAAAATCCCGTATGGATTGAAAGAACACCCGATTGGCGAGCAGAAATGCTAGCCGTTATCACCAATCCAAACGTTGCCTACATTCTAATGCTCATCGGCATCTACGGTTTACTTCTTGAATTTTACAACCCAGGAATTGGCTTACCCGGTGTGCTAGGTGGGATTTGTCTGCTTCTGGCCATGTACGCACTACAAATGATGCCCGTCAACTACGCAGGTCTTGGTCTGCTGTTACTCGGTATTGCACTAATGATAGCGGAAGCATTCAGCCCGAGCTTTGGTATTTTGGGCTTAGGCGGCGTTGTCGCCTTTGTACTCGGTTCGATATTTCTCATGGACAGTGAGTTACCAGGATTCCAGATCGCCCTTCCTTTGATTTTTGGTATTGCCATATTTTCCGTGGCTCTAATCGTGCTGACCGTCGGCCTGCTGCTCAAAATTCGTCGCCGGCGTGTAACGACGGGTTTAGAGACTTACCCTGGGAAGGTCGCCGTGGTAAGCGATGACTTTATCGATGGCGAAGGACGCGTTCAACTCAACGGTGCGTTATGGCGAGCTAAAGCCAAAGACCATCAACAATTCAAACAAGGTGATCACGTCACCATTGTTAATGTTAAAGGGCTGACCTTAACTGTGATGCCTGATGACCGCCAAAATAAATAGGAGGCGCTTTATGATGCTCTATACCGTTGCGGTGATCGTGGTGCTGCTGTTCGCACTAGCGACCCAAATGTTCAAGGTTTTGAGAGAATACGAACGTGGGGTTGTGTTCTTTCTTGGTCGATTTCAAGAAGTCAAAGGACCTGGTTTGATCATCCTTATCCCATTTATTCAGCAAATGGTGAGGGTTGATTTACGTACTGTCGTTTTGGATGTGCCGACACAAGATTTAATTACCAAAGATAACGTTTCTGTGCGCGTCAACGCGGTCGTTTATTTTCGCGTAGTCGATCCTCAAATGGCGATTAACAATATTGAAAGCTACAGCGATGCCACCAGTCAGTTAGCACAAACCACGCTGCGCTCGGTATTGGGTCAGCATGAACTCGATGAATTGCTATCAGAGCGAGAACGCCTCAATAAGGATTTACAATCCATTCTCGATCAACAGACTGATGACTGGGGAATCAAGATTGCTACGGTTGAAGTCAAACATGTTGATTTAAATGACAGCATGGTCAGAGCCCTAGCCCGTCAGGCAGAAGCAGAACGTAACCGTAGGGCGAAGATCATTCACGCTACTGGTGAGTTAGAGGCTTCAAATAAATTAAAAGAAGCAGCGCAAATGCTCAACGAAGCACCGAATGCACTGCAATTACGTTACATGCAGACACTCACTGAAATCACTACAGACAAAACATCCACTATTATTTTTCCAATGCCGATCAATCTTGTCGAAGCTGTCAGTGATATCGCCGAAGCGGTGAAAAAGAATAAAGAGACACAAGATAAGTAAGGTTCTGACCCTAGGAAGTAACGACCACTCACGTTACTTCCTTATTTGGTACTCGCTTTAAGGAAGTGCCCATCTTCTTTATCACATTCTTGTTTCATTACTTCTAAGCCCGTTTTAAAGCATGTTCGCCAAGCGGTTTCAACATCGGTATCGTACCCGGAATCACACTGCCGAACCGTTTCTAACAAACTCTCAAGCCAAACATCAAAATCCTGCGGCTCTATACCAATTTCGGCACTTGCATGCTTTTTCCCATACTTTTCCACCATTTTGTGCGCTTCGGTCGAGGTATCTGCCATCATAAAAAATACGATAGACCCTCTAAGCATTCTCACTTGTTGGTGCATGTCTATACCGTCAAACTTCTGTCTAAAGTTGGCGCTTTTCGACCATAAATTTTTGTAGAACAAGTCGAAAAACTCCTGATCTGAAGTACAACGTTCATAGCTATCATTAAAAACTTCAATCACGTTCATGTTGCTTTCCCCTACGCCTCAATATGAGTTTAATTTAATATCAAATAAAAGCTTCCAAATAAGGACTTTTAAGTTTCAAATCGATCAACTCACATCGATTTTCAACAAAAAGTAAAAAGTGATTTAAATAAACACCCTCTTATCAATGAAAAAATATCCATTATCATGAACCCATATTCGAGGTACGCATGGTTGTCGATGCTAGTGCATCCTCATCTGTCATCACATAAAGAGGATATAAACGTGTCCCATCAAATCATTACCGATCTAAATAACCGTTACACTGCAAAAAAATATGATGAAACCAAGCGCGTTTCTCAAGAAGACATGGCGATAATCAAAGAAGCACTGCGTTTGTCGGCGTCTTCTATCAATTCACAACCATGGAAATTCATCGTTATTGAAAGTGATGAAGCGAAGCAACGTTTCCACAATACGTTTGCAAATATGCATCAGTTTAACCAACCACACGCGAAAGCCGCATCACATACGATTCTGTTTGCTTACGATCCTAAATTTACTAAAGAGAAATTTGCGAAGCGTGTGGATGCAGAAGTAACATCTGGCCACTTGCCAGCGGAGATGTACAACAACTTTATGGGTGCTTACGCTTTTGCCGATGCAAATACGGACGAAAATGGCTTCAACGGAAACTGGACAAAAGCACAAGTCTATTTGGCACTAGGCAACCTACTACACACATTGGCACGACTTGGCATTGATTCAACACCGATGGAAGGTGTCGATCCGGCTCTGATTGGAGAAGAGTTTAAAGAAGAGCTCGAGGGCCATATTTGTGAAGTTGCGCTAGCGATTGGCTACCATAAAGATGGGGAAGATTATAATCATGGTCTTCCAAAAGCGCGCCTTGCAATGGATGAGGTAATTACGACTCTATAGTCGACCATTGTCTTAGCTTAGCGACTTAACTCATTGTTTAAACTAAAAAGAGCCGCATTAATGTGCGGCTCTTTTTTACTTGGTTCTGCGTCAACTTTACGCAACTTGCTCTGACTTAAAATTACCAAGCAATGCATCGTAAAGCTCATTGTCGCTTAACACACCAACCAGCTTATTATCTTCAACCATAAGCAGAGGCTGATTGCTACGCTGCTTAAGTTCAATCGCTTCTCGCATACTGATTTCTGGGCTAACCTGAACCAGAGAATTTTCATTAACTTCGTCAAGGTTCGAAGAGTCGCTCTTCCATTGAATCAACGATTTATCTTTATCCGCTAAACTTAACCCCTTGCTCTCTTGTATCACCCAAATATCTTTATCAGGGCAAATCAGAACACGCGTATCTTCGCGAACCAAATCGTCACGCATTAAGGAACGTCCCTTCAGCACATTTAATGGATTAGTGTGAGCAACAAAGTCCGCCACATAATCGTTTTCTGGAGCAAGAATGATCTGTTCTGGCTTGCCATGTTGAATCAGCTTTCCTGATTCCATAATGGCGATGTTGTTGCCGATTTTAAGCGCCTCATCCAAGTCGTGACTCACAAAAAGAATGGTTTTGTTTAGCTTTTCTTGAAGCAGAATCAATTCATCTTGAAGCTGAGCACGAATCAATGGATCAAGTGCTGAAAACGGTTCATCCATTAACAAGATATCAGTGTCCATCGCAAACGCTCGCGCTAGGCCAACACGCTGCTGCATACCACCAGAAAGCTCGTGCGGGAATTTGGTTTCCCACTCAGATAAACCGACCATTTCGAGCTGTTCACGCGCCTTTTTACGACGCTCTGCTTTACCAATGCCTTGCATCTCTAGACCAAACGCTACATTGTCTAACACCGTTAACCATGGCATCAATGCAAACTTCTGAAACACCATGGACACGCGGTGAGTACGAAGGTGGCGCAACTTCTGTTCGTCACAGTTAGAGAGCTCAACCATGTCGTCGCCGTCTTTAATTTTCAGAGAGCCACGAGAAATTTCGTTCAACCCGTTAACTGTTCGCAGCAAACTTGATTTACCCGAGCCTGAAAGCCCCATCAAAACACAGATCTCACCCTGTTTCACGTTCAGCGAAACATTATCAACCCCAACCACTTGGCCAGTTTCATCAATGATTTCTTGTCGAGACTTCCCTTGATCTAACAGTGCTAGCGCCTGTGCTTGTTGCTGACCAAAAACGACATCAAGATTTTTAATAGTAATAGCGTCCATGATTATGCCTCCTTCTGGTTTGGTGCTTTACACAAGCGATCAAGAATGATGGCAACGAGTACAATCGCTAAACCCGCTTCAAAACCTTGTGAAATGTTTACCGTATTCAGTGCACGTACGACTGGCTTACCAAGCCCATCAGCACCAACAAGCGCCGCAATGACAACCATAGACAAAGACAACATAATACATTGCGTAACACCGGCCATAATACTTGGTAATGCCGCAGGCAACTCCACCTTAAACAGCAACTTCATGCGGCTGGCACCAAATGCTTTACCCGCTTCAAGTAGCTCCTCCGGCACTTTAATAATGCCGAGGTACGTCAATCGAATTGGCGCAGCGATAGCGAAAATGATGGTCGAGATTAGACCAGGGACAATACCTAAGCCAAACAGAACCAAGGTTGGAATTAGGTAAACGAATGTCGGTACGGTCTGCATCAAATCGAGTATTGGCCGCAACAAGGTGTATAACCAAGGACGGTGCGCCGCCATAATGCCCAACGGCACGCCAATTAATACGGAAATCGTTGTCGCTGCAAACACAAGGACAAAGGTTTCCAGCATTTCTTGCCAGTAACCAAGGTTGAGAATTGCGAGTAAGGCCAACACGATAAATACGACAAGAGGAATGCTGCGATGTAAGAACCAAGCAATTGCCGCCGTCATAATGATTGGCGCTGCAGGTGGCATCCATTTAAAAATGTCCACCACGAAAAGAATGATCGTTTCAAGTGTAATAGAGATTGCATCGAAAAAACCCGATGCATTGATGGTTAACCAATCGACGCCAGTTTCCATCCATTGGCCCAACGGTAGTTTGTTGTCCGTAATAAAATTCAAAATAAAACCTTTGTGTTAATGAAGCGGGCAAAACTCTGCCCACTTTCTTTTAAAAAAACGAGCTCAAATACTGCTTATTAAGCGTTTGTTTTTAAGTAGTTTGTAATAGCTGTTAGCGCATCTTGGCCATCTACCGTTTTCACGCCCTCTAGCCACGCTTCAATTTGCTCTTGGTTTGCATTCAACCATGCTTGCGCTGCTTTTGATGGCTTCTGTTTCTGGTTAAGAATCGCTTCCATCAGTTCATTTTCCATTTCTAGGTTAAACTCTAGATTTTTCACTAGCTGACCTACATTTGGACACTCAGCGAGGTAATTTTTACGTACGTTTGTGTAGACGTTCGCGCCGCCGTAGTTAGGACCGAAGAAGTCATCACCACCCGCTAGATATTCCATTTCAACGTTACTATTCATTGGGTGCGGCGCCCAACCTAGGTACACAATCCATTGATTGCGGCGTGCGGCACGTGATACTTGAGACACCATGCCAGCTTCACTGGACTCAACTAGGCTGAAATCTTTTAGGCCGAATGCGTTGCTATCAATCATTGACTGAATTAAGCGGTTGCCATCGTTTCCTGGTTCAATGCCGTAAATGCGGTCTTTAAATTTGTCGGCATGTTTTACTAGGTCAGCGAAGTTGGTTACGCCTGCGTCATAAACGTATTTTGGAACCGCTAGCGTGTACTTTGCGCCAACGAGGTTCGCGCGTACGGTTTCAACAGTACCTGCATCACGGTATTTCGCGATATCACCTTCCATCGTTGGCATCCAGTTACCTAGGAAAATGTCGATATCGCCATTAGCCATAGAGGAGTAAGTTACAGGCACAGACAGAAGATCGGTCTTCGTTTTGTACCCCAACCCTTTAAGTAACTCTGATGTAACGGCAGTGGTCGCTGTGATGTCAGTCCAACCTACATCTGCGAAACGAACCGTTTCACATTGGTTGGCGTAAGCGCCTGTTGCTAAAGTACTTAGTGCAATTGTTGAGAAGATTTTTGTCATCTTAGACATGTTGAATTCCTTGTAATGATTACTGACTTTTTCATTTTATGAGATCGAATCGAGATCTCTTTTTGGCGGATGCATTCGTTGCATCTCTTGCCAGTCCGGTGCAATCCAAACTGGTACGTTGTTCGACGTTTCTAGGGCGTTATCCAAAATCATATCCGCGGCGCGTTCTGCCACCATAATCGTTGGCGCATTTAAATTACCGTTCGGAATGGTTGGGAAAATAGAAGAGTCCACCACACGCAAGCCTTGAATACCGCGTACTTGGCATCGCTCATTTAAGACGGCTAATGGGTCATTATCTGCGCCCATTTTGCAGGTACAAGATGGATGGTAAGCACTCTCGACGTTTTGCTTCACCCATTCATCAATCTGTTCATCCGTTGTGATGTTCAGACCGGGTTGGATCTCATCCCCACGAAACTCATCCATGGCTGGCTGATTGAGGATCTCGCGAGTAAGGCGAATACAATCACGCCAATCCTGCTTATCTTGTTCAGTGGAAATGTAGTTAAACTCAATCTTCGGCTTATCATTCGGATTCGCAGAGACAACTTCGACCGACCCGCGACTTTCTGGCTTGTTAGGTCCAACGTGCACTTGGAAACCATGACCATCAAAAGCAGCTTGCCCGTCATAACGCATTGCCGCTGGCAAGAAGTGATATTGAATATTTGGCCACTTTAGCCCTTCTCGAGAGCGGATAAACGCACACGATTCAAAGTGGTTAGTAGCACCAAGGCCTTTGCGAGTTAATATCCACTCAGTACCAATCAAGCCCTTGCTCACCAAACCTAATTTGCTGTTGAGCGTGATAGGTTGCTTACAGTGATATTGGAAGTACACTTCTAAGTGATCTTGCAGGTTTTTACCTACCCCCTCCAACGAGTGTTTCACCTCAATGCCCGCTTTTTCTAATACTGCCTTAGGGCCAATGCCTGAAAGCTGCAACAGCTGAACGGAGCCAACCGAACCCGCACTCGAAATCACTTCATTATTCGCAAAACATTGCTGAATTGAACCTGACTTTTCAAATTCAACGCCTACCGCTTTCTTTCCTTCTGAACCAGTTTCTTCTAATAAAACTCGATGAACCGTCACCCTCTTCATTAGGGTGAAGTTTTTGCGTTTTTTAGCGCGGCTTAAGTATGCATTAGAGGTCGAAGCGCGTACGCCTTTGTCGACGGTCATATGCATTGGGCCAAAGCCCTCTTGCTGATAACCGTTGTAATCTTTTGTTTCTGGGTAGCCCGCTTCTTTGCCTGCATCAATAAAAGCTTGGTACAGTGGATTGAGCTTCATATCGTTGCCGTTACATGTGCCGACTGGACCGTGATCGCCCCGATATTCATCAGCACCACCAATCCAAGACTCTGCTTTACGGAAATAAGGCAAACACGACTGATAATTCCAGCCTTTCGCGCCTTCCTCTTCCCACTGGTCAAAGTCACAAGCGTGTCCGCGAACGTAAACCATGCCGTTGATAGATGAGCTACCGCCCAGAACTTTTCCGCGAGGACAATGAAGTTGGCGACCATCCAACCCTTGCTCTTCAACCGTCTCAAACTGCCACGCGTATTTTTCAGTGTTCATCGGGTAAGAAAGCGCTGTTGGCATTTGGATAAAAATACTTTTATCCGACCCACCCGCTTCGAGTAATAGGACCGAATTTTGACCACTTTCACTTAAGCGATCCGCTAACACACAGCCGGCCGAACCCGCACCGACGATGATGTAATCGTAGTGTTGTTGCATTTTTATTCTCCTAGGAGTTAATACTAATCACCCTAGATAAGTGAACGAAATTAGCGTAGGAAAAATGCTTGAGAACAAGGCGGAAATTTTCGATAAGTAGTTAACCTACAATCAAAATTGACAACGTAGTTATCGAGCATTTTAACAAGCTAAAGTGGTCAGTTATCTACTATGAGTAGTATCATTTGTAAGGGCTTTCGAAGTCGCTTAGCTGAACCAGAACACTCTTCGTTTGTGTGTAATGCTTAAGGGTCTCAACTCCGTTTTCACGGCCAACACCTGATTGCTTGTAGCCGCCAACTGGCATTTCTGCAGGTGAGTCACCCCATGTGTTCACCCAACAAATACCCGCTTGAATTTGATGGATCACACGGTGCGCACGAGATAGGTTTTGAGTAAATACACCTGCCGCTAAGCCATAATCTGTGCCATTTGCACGCGCAATCACTTCCGACTCATCGCGGAATTTTAGGACTGACATTACCGGGCCAAAGATTTCTTGTTGAACGTGGCTCATGTCATCATCGCAATCGACAAATACGGTTGGAGCAACAAAGTTACCATTAGCTAGGCCATTGTCTGTTACTTTGTAGCCGCCAGTGAGTAACGTCGCGCCACTCGCTTTCGCGGCTTCAATCGCTCCTAGAACTTTCGATTCATGATCTTTAGAGATTAGCGCGCCAATTTGCGTGTTCTCATCAAGCGGATCGCCGACGACTAACAGCTCGGTTCGGGCTTTAAGCTGTGCGATAAAGTCGTCATAAATACCTTCATGGACAAATACACGTGTACCGTGCGTACAAACCTCACCTTGGGTGTAGAAGTTCGCCACCATGGCCGCAGAAACGGCATCGTTTAACTTCGCATCATCAAAAATAATCAGTGGAGACTTACCACCAAGCTCCATCGTTACTTGTTTTAGTGTCTTAGCGCTGTCACTCATGACGACTTTACCGGTGCCTGACTCACCCGTGAATGAAACTTTTGCGATATCAGGATGCGCCGTTAGCATCTGTCCTACTCGGTAATCCCCTTGCACGACATTAAATACGCCATCTGGCATGCCCGCTTCTGAATAAATTTCGGCGAGCTTAAGCGCCGTTAATGGTGTTTCTTCTGATGGCTTGAAGATCATTGCGTTGCCCGCAGCCAGTGCTGGCGCCGATTTCCACATCGCAATTTGAATTGGATAATTCCAAGCGCCAATACCCGCGCAAATGCCCAATGGCTCACGACGTGTATAGAAAAACTGATCGTCGCTGAGCGGCTGCTGTTCACCTTGTAGACTTGGAGCAAGGCCAGCGTAGTACTCAAGAACATCGGCACCTGTTGTGACATCAACCGCGATAGCTTCTTGAATGGGCTTACCAGTATCTGCCACTTCCAATGCAGCCAACTCGTCATTACGCTCACGTAAAATGGCAACGGCTTTGTGTAAAATACGGCTGCGCTCAATCGCAGTCATCGCCGACCATGCAGCAAAACCTTTTTTTGCCGATTCAATCGCTGCTTGAAGATCGTCTTGGTTCGCTTGTTTAATGTTGGCCAATGGCTCACCATTCGCCGGATTGTAAGTGGTGAAGTGTTCATCTGAACACCCGTCGTACATCGCACCATTGATATAGTGTGCTTTCATTTCCATTTTGAAGACCTGTAACTTTTATATTTTTTCAGAATAAAACGTAAGTTGTTTTTCGAGATAATCGTTGATGATGATTCTCGCTCTTTCTGCATCAATGCCTTGCGGGTTGAGCGTTCCGCGCAGCCAAATTCCATCAATAAGTGATGCAATACCATGAGCAACCAATTCAGCCTGCTCTGCATTTAATAATGCTTTGAGTTCTTTTCTTAGGTGGGACAATAGACGTCGTTCGTTGACACGCTGTAAACGCTTGAGCTGCTCGTCATGCATTGAGTACGACCAAAACGCCAGCCAAGTCTTAGCAACTTGGTTTTCTGCCTGATAGCCGACAAAGTTACCGTCAATGATTGCATTAATTCTTTGGTGATGAGCATCACTTGGCAGCTCACGTAACTTCTGTGTGATAGTGGACGAAAGCTGACGCAAGATTTCTCGCATCGTTTCCTCCAGCAATCCGTGCTTACCACCGAAATAGTGGTTGATAATCCCCGTTGATACACCGGCTTCTTTGCTGATTAACGAAATACTCGCCGCGTGTAAACCGACTCTATCAATCACTGACATTGTCGCTTTCACAAGCTGCGGTTTTCTGATTTCAGGCATCCCCACCTTTGGCATTTTGCGTCCCTGTTATTTTTAATTGAACGGTTAGTTAAATATAAAATGCCTGAAAATTAATTCGAACTCAAATTATTTTTAAAGAAAAATGTTAGTAAAAAAGGATGAAAAGTTGAGGGTGTACGAAAAATCGCTCGGTAAGAACTTGTCGGGATAACTAGATTTTAGTTTAAGAACAAACAAACAAGAAAAACAAAATCAAATACTTAACTCTTACTCTATTTTTAAAACGATTATGAACGAGTTGATTTTTGAACAACAAAAATCTGTGCCACAAAAAATTTATATCGACCACTAATCATTTCACCTGTACACGGTTTATTTGTACAAAGAATAGACACACTAGTTTGTTATAGTTTTGTAGACACAAGTGGCATTCGCACTTTGAAGGTGAAGAAGGCAAAGAGAGAGGTTATATTGAACGCCATGAATATGCGATTCGATATCCTTAAGCCATTTTTAAGTAATATCGCCAAGTGACTTTAAGATGTTAGATTCAGCGTTTTATATTCGAAGCAAGGATCTCAAAGTCACTTGGCTATCAAAGTAAATGGGAGGGATAAGTTCAGATTCATCGTGCGATGAGCCTGAACTCTTGATTTCTGTTACGCTAGCGAGCGACCTTTCACGCAGTTGCGTCCGTTCGCTTTCGCTTGATAAAGCAATTTATCGGCCTGATCGCAAAGTGATTTAAAACTCATCTCATTATCTTCAGTGGTAACGACTCCAAAACTACAGGTCACTCTCACTTCTTCTTTCTGTTCCGTAACAAAGCCATGTAGGGATAAAGCGCTACGTAAACGTTCTGCAGTAATAAGGGCGTTTTTATGGTCTGTATTGGGCATAACAACAACAAACTCTTCCCCACCAAAGCGAGCAACAATGTCGTTCTCACGTACAGTTTCCTCCAACACTTTGGCAACGCCCGTTAGTACGGTATCTCCAAACACATGCCCATAGGTATCATTTACCTGCTTGAAATAATCCACATCGATTAACGCTAAAGTTACTGGCCCCGATTGTGGTTTATTTGGCACCATTTTCTGTTTATCGAGTTTGCTATCTACCCATTTATTTAAAGCTAGATAACCGTACTTAACTTGCTCGACTTGCTCAAAAACAAAGTGTTGTATCTTTTCTTGCTTAGATTGAGGTACCGGTTTCTCTTTTCGCTCACGCCTCACTTCTACTGGCTTAGTGAACCAGTCCTCTAAAAAACGGCGATTGAACAACCCTGTCAATGTGTCTGTCTTTGCGAGGCGACGCATTCTCAAACGCGAGCGATTGACGACGAGAAATACTACCGCCATCAAAAATAGAACACCGATGAGCGCAAGTAGCGCTTCACCCAATAAGTAAAAAGTACGACGGTTATTTTCTAGCTCCATACGCTGCAACACATTGTTCCAGTTGAGATCTTCGTTCTCATATTCAAGTCGTTCCAATTCAAATAACGTCTGCTGGCGCTCAAGATTTTCAACTTCTCTTTGATTACTAAATTGGATAAATTTATCGTGATAGTTACCGTAAGTTTCGAATGCTAGTTTAAAGTCATTGCTCCCCGCATAGGCCATAGCGGCGACTTTTAGTAGCTCCATTTGCTGTTGCTTGACGTATCGACTCTCTATAATCTCCGGCAGCATTGGCGCGATCATCGCTAAAAGTATTTCAAATTGCTGCTGCTCTAACATATATTCGGCTTGTAACAACTTAAATGTTGCCAAATACGCGCTAGACGTTTCTCTGTACTGTAAATTCTCCGCCAGCTTCAAGTGGTTAACCATCTTCTTTTCTTGATTCGTCTCGCGATATAAAGCTGCAAGTTCAAGGTTAACTCGAAATCTAAAGCGTCCATCACCGATAATTTGAGCCAGCTTTAACGCTCGCTGATATGACGCTATCGCCTCTTCGTATTGGAACTGTGCTTTATGAAGTTTCGCTATCGTCAAAACGCTCAACAACTCATTGAACGACATACGCCTATCCCTAAAATAGCGATATGCTTGTTCCAAAAGCGCCTCAGATCGGTCGTAACCCTGAATTTTGACAAGTACGTCACCTAGCTCTAGTGCTGCACGTTCGACCAGCCCGTGAACACCTGAAGATTCAGCCACATCCATGGACGACATAAGTGCAGCATAGGATTTTTTAAACTCACCTTGCTCATCGTAATAGCGTCCTTTTAGCAACAGGATTTCTGATTCAAGTTGCTTATCACCATTCTCACGCGATGTTTCCAACAAGCTATCCAACGCAGAAAGCGCGGTATCGATATCGCTCTTTCCAACCATAGTTCGCATCTGAATCAACTTAAACAGGAGATACTCATGGCTCTGTGGACGCACAAGCTCCAATCCTTTTTGAACGACACTCTGACTCTCTTCTACGCGCCCTAGCAGCTCTAAAACCGTGGCCTTGGCAAGCCAGTAACGCACCAACAGCGCTGTTGGTTGGTTTTGTAGTAAAGACTCTTCTTCTAACGCTTCAATCAAAGCTAAAGAACTCTGAGGTAATGCGTAAATTTGATTTTCGATGCCTTCTAACGACTGTAAAAACTTACCTTCCTGTTCCACCTTTTCTGTGGAGGCCTGAACAGAAAAACACAGACACCCCAATAATAGCGGCATCGTCCTAAGCGAATGAAATAGTGACATTATTGCTCTTCCCTAATGGGTAGTTACTTCAGTGTAATTGAGAATTCTGATTATTTATTATTAAGACAACTGAAGGTTATTCAGTCAGCCTCATATTCCCATGTATTTTGCGCTGAATAATAAATCACCATCTTTAGATGCCGAAATAGTTTTCGGTTACAATATGACCAATAAGAATGTTTTTTACACACCAAGAATGACGATCTCGTTAGTGAGACAAAAGATCGTCTTAGTTGTGAGTTGATACATTTACATGACAAGCAATATAGAACTAACCATTCACATTAGAAATAGAATCAATTTTTATACCGTTCGATGAGATAGCAGTCGACCATGCATCCAATACATTTTTCAGATAGAAGCAATAAAAGAAAGGAGAAAATGGAAGGAAGCGGACAATCAAACTCGCTCCCCTTTTTTATGTTGCAGAAGGGGTTACATTCGCATTCCGCCATCGACTTCGAACACTCTTCCGGTCACGAATTCGTTGGTTAACACGTATTTTATGGTCGATGAAATTTCATCCGCCAAACCTAAACGTCCAACCGGAATCATTCCGATTAAACGTTCCATCGCTTCAGGTTTTATTTGGTCTGTCATGGCAGTTTTGATGACACCCGGAGCAATCGCCACTGAGCGAATTCCGAAACGCCCTAACTCTTTCGCCCACACCGTTGCCATGGTGGCTACCGCCGCTTTAGATGCTGAATAGTTGGTTTGACCAATATTCCCGGCACGCGCAACGCTGGATATGTTGATCAGAACCCCTTTGCTATCGGTGTTCAGCATTACCTTGCTCGCTTCACGGCCACACAGGAAAGTGCCTGTTACATTCACATCTAGAACAGACTGAAATTGTTCCAGCGACATCGTGTTAACCTGACCATCTTTGACTTTAATGAACATACCATCACGCATAATACCTGCGTTATTGATAACGCCATTGAGCTGCTTGAAATCTGCCTCAATTTGCTCAAAAGCAGTGCACACCTGCTGTTCGTCAGTCACGTTCGTCACATAAAAACGAGCGGTAACGCCGAGAGATTCACATTCCGCTTTCGTTTCAGCCAGTTGATCTGAATTGAGGTCGATAAGCGCAAGATGAACGCCATTTTCCGCCAGTGACAGTGCCATTTGTTTACCCAGCCCCTGCCCTGCCCCCGTGATCGCAATGACCTTATTTGCTAACTCCATAAGCGCTCCTTAGGCCTGATTTTGCTTTTGGTAGAACTCAAACAAGCTCGAAAAATCTTTTTGCCCGTTGCCCTGACCGTTGTGAAAATTAAACAGATTACGAGCCAAGCTGCCCATTGGCGTTGATGTTTGACTGGCAACCGCCGCTTCCATCGCAAGACCCAGATCTTTAGCCATTAACTGGCTCATAAAGCCGCCTTGATAACCATTGCTTGCAGGCGTATTTTCCATCACACCTGGGCAAGGGTTATAAAGCTCTAGCGCCCAGTTACGCCCTGAACTTTGCAACATGATGTCGGAAAGCACTTTGGGATCGAGTCCGTTTTCCATCCCTAAATTGAGTGCTTCACAGGTGCCGCTCATCAAAATGCCCAACATCATGTTATTGCAGATCTTCGCCACCTGACCAGCTCCAGCATCACCAGCATGGAAGATGTTTTTACCCATGTGGCTAAGCACCGCTTTGGCTTGAACAAAGTTCTCTTGTGAGCCGCCAACAATGAAAGTTAACGTACCTGCTGCTGCGCCCGCAACGCCACCAGATACTGGCGCATCAACAAAACTGATACCAAGTTGCGATGCTTTTTCGCCAACCAAACGAGCAGTCGTAGGATCGATGGTGGATGAATCAATCAGCAAGGTGCCTGATTCGACGCTATCTAAGATGCCATCTTGACCAAGATAAACGCTTTGAACGTGTTGGCTCGCTGGCAGCATAGTGACAACCACCTCCACACCTTGTACTGCCTGCTGAACGGAATCGGCACTTGAAGCGCCCAATGCGGTCAACTCCTCAACTGCGCTTGGGTTCAAATCAAATACTTCGACATTCAAGCCCGCTTTGAGTAGATTCTTAGCCATAGGCGCACCCATGTTACCAAGGCCAATAAATGCAATTTTGTCCATATCGTATTTCTTCCTTGTACTAAAGTGCCGCTATAGCTACCGACGATGCGGTCAGTGGGTATTCTGCTGAGTCAATTGGCGAGAAGAAGCGCTCCAAAACTTGTGGCGTTACGTCAGAAACCGTGCGATGTTGCCAAGTCGGTTGATTGGTTTTATCAATAATCAGCGCACGAACCCCTTCTCTAAAATCACCTTCTAAGCCACAACGTAGTGTTAGGTTAAATTCCATATCAAAACACGCTTTCAAAGAGAGGTTTTGATACTGCGTTAACTGCTGATAAGTGATACTGAGCGACAACGGACTGCCATAGTTCAGTGACTTCTGCGCATTGACGAACCACTTGTTATCAACGTTAGCACGGCTGATTGCATCAACAATTGACGCTAAGTCACCCGAACATAACTGCTCAATCAATTCCGCATAGGGCATCAACATCCCTTCGGTTGGCTCGTCCACGTGTACCGAACGCAGCGTAGTGGCGATTTTTTCGTTGATGTTCGCTTCACCTTTCCAACTTACCGATGCAAGCAGATCCAGCAGCACTTGCTTGTTTTCTGGCTGTGCAATCCATTGGCTTAACCCCAACGCTTTCATATCTGTTGCGTTAATTTGGCAAGCAGTCAAACTTAAGAACAGTGCCAAATGTTTTGGCAACTGGTTCAGGAAGTACGTCGCGCCTACATCTGGGTAAAGGCCAATTTTAATCTCTGGCATTGCAAAGCGTGTGGTGGTTTCTGCTACGCGATGGCTGGCACCCATAAACAGGCCAACTCCCCCGCCCATCAAATAACCATGTCCCCACGCGATGATCGGTTTTGGATAAGTATGAATAAGATGGTCACAGCGATATTCGAGGTCAAAGAAGGTTTCCATCGCTGAAAACGCAGAATCAAAGTCTTGCTCTTTGTTTTCAAGTGCACGGTAGATCGCTTGAATATCGCCACCAGCACAAAACGCTTTTTCACCTTGAGCATGCAAGAATACCGCGACGACGCTGTCGTCCGTTTGCCATTCACTAAGCTGTTTGTACAACTTCTCAATCATCACGTAACTCAACGCGTTGAGAGCAGCTGGATTATCCAGCTCCAGCACACCAATAACAGAGCCATCAGCGCACTCAAGTTTTGAAACATTTACTGTACCTGTCATTTGGCCTCCGCTAGCTGTTTGTCCATTGTGGCTTGCGCTTTTGCAAAAACGCATTCACACCCTCAGTCTGATCTTGTGTATTGAACAGCTGTAAAAACAGTTCACGCTCCAAAACCAATCCAGCTGCATGAGTTTGGCTGCGTCGACCTTGAATTAGCGTTTTGCACGCAGACACAGATTTCGGTGATTGACCTGCAACACGCTGTGCTAGCTCCATAGCCGCTTCGAGTGCTTGACCTTTCGCCACCACCTCTTCGACTAACCCAATTTTTTCCGCTCGCTCGGCCGTCACACGCTCGCCACACAGGATCATACGCTTCGCCCAACCTTCACCTACCAACGCGGTCAGGTTTTGCGTCCCACCCGCACACGGCAACAAACCTACCGATGCTTCAGGAAGTGCCATTTGTACTTGTTCTTCTGCGATACGAATGTCACACGCCATCGCCACTTCCAGACCGCCGCCCATCGCGTAACCATTAATCGCTGCGATAGAAACCCCATCGAATGCAGAAAGCGCTTCAAACGCTTCACCAAATGCGAACGCCATGTTTGCTGCTTGTGATTTATCACCCGATGCAAAGTTATTAAGATCTGCTCCAGCAGAAAAGAATTTCTCGCCTTCGCCTGTTAAAACCAACGCATAAATAGAGCGATCATTACTAAGTTCAATTGCCAACTCTTTTAGCTGATTCAAAGACTCAAGCGTCCAAGTGTTCGCTGGCGGATTACTAATCGTGAGCTTGGCAATATGCGCTTCGCGCTCTAATTTGATTTGTGCCGTCATAATCTTTCAGTCCTTTTTAATTTCTTTAGGTAAGGCTGTGTCTCGCTGACTAAAGCAGCTCAACGCCTTCCGTTAGTAATCGTCTTGCGACGATCAGACGCATGATTTCGTTGGTACCTTCAAGAATTTGGTGAACACGAACGTCTCGGAAATGGCGCTCGACTGGATATTCTTTGATGTAGCCATAGCCACCGTGAATTTGCAGCGCCTGATCGCAGACTTTAAAGCCCACATCAGTAGCAAAGCGTTTTGCCATGGCACAGTACGCACTTTTTTCTGCGTGCTGGGCATCGAGTTTAGCGGCAGCGAGTCGCACCATTTGACGCGCAGCGACCAGCTCAGTCGCCATATCAGCAAGCTTGAACTGCAACGCTTGAAATTGCGCCAGTGAACGGCCGAACTGTTTGCGTTCGTTCATATATTGCTTGGCTTCGTTCAGTGCTTGTTGCGCAGTACCGACGGAACAAGTAGCGATATTGATTCGACCACCATCAAGGCCAAGCATGGCGAACTTAAAGCCTTCTCCCTCTTCACCCAACAGATAGTCAGCCGGAATGCGGACATTTTCGAAGGTAATCATGCGAGTTGGCTGGCAGTTCCAACCCATTTTGGCTTCTTTTTTACCGTAGCTAATGCCTTCGCAATCAGCAGGAACAACGAATGCAGAAACGCCACCCGCTCCTTCACCACACGAACGCGCCATCACGACGAGAACATCTGTATCACCCGCACCCGAGATAAACACTTTTGCGCCATTGAGGACAAACTCATCGCCATCACGCACTGCGCTAGTCGTTAGAGAAGCGGCGTCAGAGCCGGCATTAGGTTCGGTTAAACAGTAGGAAGCGAGCTTTTCACCCGAAATTAGATCCGCGCTAAATTGCTGCGCCACTTCTGCTTTGGCAAAGCTGGTGATCATCCACGTCGCCATGTTGTGAATGGTCATAAACGCAGTAGTCGCGGTACAACCCATAGCCAACTGCTCGAAAATGATCGCCGCATCCAAACGAGATAACCCTAAGCCACCATGCTCTGGCGGCGTATAGATGCTCAGAAAGCCCAGCTCACCCGCCTGACGCAGTACATCTTTAGGGAAGTGATGGTTTTCATCCCACTCGGCCGCATGAGGCGCTAACATTTGGTCTGCAAACTGCTTTGCTACTTCGGCAAACGCGAGTTGATCTTCGTTTAATTCAAAATCCATCTTGAAGTCCTAAGGTCTAATTCGTTGCATTTGTATCCGAGCCAAGCCCACTTAAACGGTGGCGCTTGGCTAGAGGTGTCGCTAATCCAGTAATTAGCTAAGTTGAATGGTCATGTTTGGACCGCTTGGAATGTCATCTTCAAACCAACGCGCGGTGACCGTTTTCGTCTCGGTGTAGAAGCGAACCGCTTGTTTACCGTAAGCATGCAGGTCGCCGTAGAAGCTGCCTTTCCACCCAGTAAATGAGAAAAATGGCAATGGCACCGGAATCGGAACGTTGATGCCTACGTTACCTACTTCGATATTGTGTTGATACTTTCTCGCGGCAGCGCCGTTCGCCGTGAAAATAGACGTACCATTACCAAAGCGGTTTGCATTGATCAGTTCAATCGCTTCATCTAGGTCATCCACTTCCATAGTTAACAGCACAGGCCCGAAAATTTCTTCCTGATAAATCGACATGTCTGTGGTCACGTTGGTAAACAGTGTTGGCCCCACCCAGTTACCGTTCGGGAAGCCAGGTACTTGGCACTCTGTCCCGTCCAGAACACAATTCGCGCCTGACGCTTTGCCTTCATTAATCAGATTCACCACTCGCTGCTTCGCTTGAGGGCTAATCAGTGGACCATAACCGGCGGTTTCATCATCCCACGCGCCAGGCTGAACCTGAGCTAACGCCTCTTTAAGCTCTGGAATCCATTCTTTGGTTTCGCCGACAAATACGGCAACCGAAATCGCCATACAGCGTTGGCCTGCAGCACCAACTGACGCACCAACTAGGTTATTGATGACTTGCTGTTTGTTTGCATCCGGCATGATGACCATGTGGTTCTTAGCACCTGCAAATGACTGCACGCGTTTCAGGTTGTCTGTACCTGTTTTGTAGATGTGCTCACCAACGGGCACAGAGCCAACAAAAGAGATCGCACGAACGACTGGATCAGTCAGAATGCGGTCGACTTGCTCTTTGGTCCCGTGAACAACTTGCAATACGCCTTTTGGTGCGCCAGCTTGTTCAAACAGCTCCGCCAATTTCATTGCAGTCAGCGGAACTTGTTCCGAAGGTTTTAGAATAAAGGTGTTGCCACAAGCGATCGCCATCGGGAACATCCACAATGGGATCATCGCAGGGAAGTTAAAGGGTGTGATGCCAGCACAAACACCGAGCGGTTGAATGTAAGAGTAACCATCAATATTGGTCGCGACGTTTTCCACCGTTTCGCCCATCATTGAGCTACAAATGTTTGCAGCTTGCTCTACCACTTCAATTCCGCGCCAAATGTCACCCTTTGCATCCGCGAGGGTTTTGCCTGTCTCACTTGAAAGCAGTATCGCCAACTCATCGTGTTGCTCTTTTAACAGATGTTGGTAGCGCAACATCAATCTCGCACGCTCCGGCGCTGCAACTTCTTTCCAGCGTTTGAACGTTTCTGTTGCGCTGGCAATCGCCGCATTCATTTCCGATTCCGTGGCACAAGGTACTTGTGCAATCACTTCGTTGGTTGCCGGGTTGGTTACATCTAGCCATTGTTTTGAATCGGAGATGGCAAATTCACCACCGATATACTGCTTTACTTGTTCTGTCATGATGACATCCTTGTATTTTTCAGCTTGTTACTGACTACTGTTATGTAAGTGAAACTTTGTTGAGAGTGATTTAGCAGATTTCAATCGCGATAGCGGTTGCCTCGCCACCACCAATACAAAGTGATGCGACACCGCGTTTGCCGCCTGCCTGTTTAAGAGCGTGAATCAAAGTGACGAGGATTCGGTTACCACTTGCACCAATTGGATGGCCTAACGCACATGCGCCGCCACGTGGATTCACTTTGCTTGCATCCAACTCAAGCGCTTTCACTGCGTACTGCGTTACAACTGCAAACGCTTCATTGATTTCCCAAAGGTCCACGTCTGATTTGTCCCAGCCCGTTTTTTCCAGCAGCGATTCAATCGCGAAGACTGGTGCGATGGTGAACTCATCAGGCTGTCTTGCATGCGTGCTGTACGCGACAATTTTGGCTAGAGGCTGAAGGTTTTCCTGACGACCAAACTCACTATCGACTAAGATCATTGCCGACGCACCATCCGAAATGGAACTAGAGTTTGCTGCGGTTACGCCGCCATCTTTGGCAAACGCAGGGCGTAAGGTAGGAATTTTAGTGACGTCGAGTTTGCTCGGTTGCTCATCATCTACAACCAGGGTTTCGCCGCGTCGACTTTTTACGTTAACAGGCACGATCTCTTCTTTGAACAAACCTTGTTCGATTGCTTGCTGCGCACGAGTCACCGACTGTTGCGCCCAGGCATCCATACTTTCACGGCTGAACTGATACTTTTGCGCCGTCTGTTCTGCAAAGACACCCATCAGCTCGCCTTGGTAGGCATCCTGCAACCCGTCATAAAACATGTGATCAAGCACTTGCTCGTGACCTAAACGGAAACCATCACGCGCTTTCTTTAATAGATAAGGAGAAGACGACATGTTTTCCATGCCACCAGCGATGACAGCATGCGCATTACCAGATTGAATAAGGTCATATGCCAGCATGACGGTTTTCATACCCGATCCACAAACTTTGTTCAGTGTCGTACAACCAATCGATTGTGGCATTTCAGCTTTAAGACTTGCTTGTCTTGCAGGCGCTTGCCCCACACCGGCGGGTAAAACGCATCCCATCAACACTTCGTCTATTTTGTGCACATCGAGTTGGCTTTCGGCTAGCGCCCCTTGAATGGCTTTCGCACCAAGTTCCGTGACATCTGTTGAAGCTAATGCACCTTGAAAAGAGCCGATAGGCGTTCGCTTAGCGGCTACAATCCATGTTTCATTTTTCATTCCATTAACCTTTTGTTGACGTTTACGTCATAACTATACTAACATTTACGTTAACGTCAAGTTTGAGGTTATTGTTTGTTCGAGTGACTCTTTGATTTTGAGTAAATGCGAGTGATATCAAGGCTCAAGAGTGGATGTTGTTTGTTTACTTTAACGTTAACGAATTGTATATTCATGTGAATGTTATACGAAAGTCGTAAGGTTAAGGAATGAACACATTTAAGATCAGCGAGCTCGCGAAAGAGTTCGACATTACTACTCGAAGCATTCGCTTCTACGAAGATTTAGGTCTCCTAACTCCAGAACGTAAAGGCAACACTCGAATCTACAATGGTCGCGATCGAATTCGACTAAAACTGATTTTGCGAGGTAAGCGATTGGGCTTTTCTCTTGCAGATATCAAAGAGTTATTTGAACTCTACGATACCGATCAAAGTACTGAGCAGTTGAACTATATGATTCGGTTGATCGAAGAGAAGAAGGCAGCATTGCAACAGCAAGCAAACGACATTCAAGCGGTAATGATGGAGTTAAATGCTGCGCAGTTGCGATGCCAAAACACACTGAGATCCATGAAAGGCGAAAAAGTCACCTAACACCTCAACTCTGGGATGTAGGTGACGTAAAGGCAAGGACACGCAATGAAATCTACCTACTCTTCCCTGAACTTTGTTTATGACGAAAATACCGATTTGCTTCGCGAGCAAATCAATAGTTTTGCTGCAAGAGAAATTGCGCCGCTAGCGCAATCTATCGACCAAACTAACGACTTTCCAAACCATCTTTGGTCCAAATTAGGTGACATGGGTCTTTTAGGTGTGACCACCAGCGAAGAGTTTGGTGGTGCAGGCATGGGCTATCTCGCCCACGTTATCGCTATGGAAGAAATCAGCCGAGCATCCGCTTCGGTTGCGTTAAGTTACGGCGCTCACTCCAACCTTTGCGTCAACCAAATCCACCGTAACGGTACACAAGCGCAAAAAGAGAAATACCTACCTAAGCTCATCTCCGGTGAACATATCGGCGCCCTTGCTATGAGTGAACCCGGCGCCGGCTCTGATGTGGTCTCTATGCAGCTTAAAGCCGAACGTAAAGGCGATATTTTCCTATTAAATGGCAACAAAATGTGGATCACCAACGGCCCTGATGCACACACCTATGTTGTCTACGCAAAAACCGACCCAAGCCAGCACTCCAAAGGCATCACGGCATTTATTGTGGAACGCGGATTCCCTGGATTTACTCAAGCACAAAAACTCGACAAGTTGGGCATGCGCGGCTCGAATACGTGTGAGCTGGTCTTCCAAAACTGCGAGGTCCCTGCGGAGAATATTCTCGGCGAAGAAAACCAAGGCGTGAAAGTATTGATGAGCGGCCTCGACTACGAACGTGTGGTGCTTGCAGGCGGCCCACTTGGCATCATGCAGGCGTGTATGGATATCGTTGTGCCTTACATTCACGACCGTAAACAGTTCGGTAAATCCATCGGTGAATTCCAGCTAGTTCAAGCAAAAATCGCGGATATGTACACACAAATGAATGCCGCTAAAGCGTATGTTTACGCCGTCGCTGCCGCTTGTGATCGCGGTGAAACCACACGTAAAGATTCTGCTGGCGCGATCCTCTACAGCGCAGAGCTGGCAACCAAGATGGCACTGGATGCGATTCAACTACTTGGCGGTAACGGCTACATCAACGAGTTTGATACGGGCCGTTTGTTGCGAGATGCCAAGCTGTATGAAATCGGTGCGGGCACTTCAGAAATTCGCCGCATGCTTATTGGTCGCGAATTGTTTAACGAAAGCGCCTAATCATCATACCTAGGCGGTTCGAACTCGAAACAACTTCCTTATTCAATCTAAATCTTATTCAACCTAAATAAAGACGGGTGGTGACACCCGTCTACCGAATGGAGATCGGCTATTTATGGCTTGTTTGACGACCAATATTAACACCCATTCAGAGCAGTATCAGGAAAACTACCGCTCTATGGCATCACTTGTAGATCAACTTTATACCGTGACTGCGCAAATCGAAGATGGTGGCGGTGAGAAAGCCCGCGAGCATCAGCAGAAGAAAGGCAAACTTCCGGTACGTGAGCGCATTCTTGCCCTACTCGACCCTGGTTCGTCCTTTCTAGAAATTGGTCAATTTGCTGGCTGGGATGTGTATCCAGATTACGTTCCATGTGCTGGAGTGGTTGCAGGTGTGGGTGTGATTGACGGCACTGAGTGCATGATCGTCGCGAACGACGTGACGGTAAAAGGCGGCAGTTACTACCCACTCACCGTGAAAAAGCACTTAAGAGCACAAGAAATTGCAGAAAAATGCCAACTGCCGTGTGTTTACTTAGTCGATTCTGGCGGCGCTAACCTACCCCGCCAAGATGAGGTATTCCCAGATAAAGACCATTTTGGCCGTATTTTCTACAACCAAGCCCGTATGTCGGCCAAAGGCATTCCACAAATTGCGGTGGTCATGGGGCTATGTACCGCTGGCGGCGCTTATGTTCCTGCCATGTGCGACGTATCCATCATAGTCAAAGAACAAGGCACGATTTTTTTGGCAGGTCCACCTCTTGTAAAAGCAGCGACAGGTGAAGAAGTCAGCGCGGAAGATCTTGGTGGCGCAGACGTTCATTGTCGCACCTCTGGTGTGGCGGACTATTACGCAGAAAATGATCACCACGCGTTAGAGTTGGCAAGACAAGCCGTTTCTCAAATTAACCACTTGAAACCCGTTCAACTCAAGCAAAAAGCACCACAGGAACCACGTTTTCCTGCCCAAGAGCTGTACGGCATCGTCGGAACCGATCTCAAAAAGCCGTTTGATGTTAAAGAGGTCATTGCCCGAATTGTTGATGATTCCCAGTTCGATGAATTTAAAGCCTTGTTCGGCGAAACCTTGGTCTGTGGCTTTGCCCATATTCACGGTATGCCGATTGGCATTGTCGCTAACAACGGCATTCTATTTTCGGAATCAGCACAAAAAGGCGCGCATTTTATTGAGCTGTGCGCACAACGCAAAATTCCTCTGCTTTTCTTGCAGAACATAACGGGCTTTATGGTCGGCCAAAAATATGAAGCCGAAGGCATCGCAAAACATGGCGCGAAAATGGTAACCGCTGTGGCATGTGCAGACGTACCGAAGTTTACCGTAGTGATTGGTGGCTCGTATGGCGCTGGGAACTACGGCATGTGTGGCCGCGCTTATGATCCAACCATGATGTGGATGTGGCCAAACGCGCGCATCTCCGTCATGGGTGGAGAGCAAGCGGCTGGCGTGATGGCGCAAGTGACCCGCGATATCAAAACTCGCAAAGGTGAAAGCTGGAGCGCGGAGGAAGAAGAAGCGTTCAAACGTCCAATTGCGGTGCAATATCAGACTCAAAGCCATGCATACTACGCCAGTGCTCGTTTGTGGGACGACGGCATTATTGACCCTGCGAAAACCCGTGATGTTGTCGGCATTGCTCTGTCTGCTGCGCTTAATGCGCCGATACCAGACAGCAAATTTGGCATCTTCCGTATGTAGTCGGATGCAAGGCAAACCTTAACTCCTCGCGAATACCGATGTTTAACAAGTAATGGTTAGCGAGCATTGAAATACAGACTGAAATGTCAGACAAAGGAAGTCACATGACCGGACTACTGCTTGAAAAAGACAGCAATGGCGTTGCCTGGTTGAGCCTGAATCGGCCAGAAAAACACAACGCGTTTAATGACGCATTGATTGCCTCACTAATTGAGACACTAGAACAGCTCGAAAAGGACGATTCTCTCCGTGCACTGGTGTTAACTGCACAGGGAAAACACTTTTCTGCGGGAGCAGATCTGGGCTGGATGCAGTCAATGGCCACCAAAACCGAGAGTGAAAACCTGCAAGATGCACAGCAACTAGCAAAACTTTTGCATACGCTGGATACCTTTAGCAAACCGACTATTGCTATGGTGCATGGCGCTGCATTTGGCGGCGCACTTGGGCTTATCTGCTGCTGCGATATCGCTATTGGTACACCTGAAAGCCGCTTCTGTTTGAGTGAAGTGAAGCTCGGTTTGTTACCCGCCACCATCGGACCTTACGTAATCCGAGCGATTGGACAACGACAAAGCCGACGCTACTTTTTAACCGCGGAACTGATTGATGCCGAAACCGCGCTATCGATGAGTATTCTTCATCAGATAGACGCTCAACCACGTGAAGCCGTCAATCGCACCATTGATCACCTGCTCAACAACGGTCCACAAGCCATGCAGGCTGCAAAAGCACTTTGTTTACGCTGTGATAACCAACCTATCGATCATTCATTAATTGAATACACCAGCCAAGCTATTGCAACCGCTCGCGTGTCCAGTGAAGGACAAGAAGGACTAGCTGCATTTTTTGAAAAGCGCGCCGCCAATTGGAGGAATCATGTTTAAAAGAATACTGATCGCAAACCGCGGTGAAATTGCCTGCCGAATCATTAAAACCGCAAAAAGCATGGCTATCGAGACGGTAGCCGTCTATTCCGAAGCGGATCGCAGCAGCTTACATGTTAAACAAGCGGATTTCGCTGAATTCATTGGCCCCGCTCCTGCGAGTGAATCGTATCTCGATATCGATGCGATTATCGGCGCTGCGAAAAAATGGCAAGCCGATGCTATCCACCCTGGGTATGGTTTTCTTTCCGAGAACCCGAAACTAGCCAAAGCGTGCAGCGAAAATGGCATCACCTTTATTGGCCCTTCCACCAGCGCAATTGAAGCAATGGGTTCGAAGTCGCAAGCCAAAGCCATCATGTCTGAGGCGAACGTGCCCTTGGTTCCCGGCTATCACGGCACAGACAACAGCGTAGAGCACTTATTAGCGGAAGCTGAAAAAATCGGTTACCCAGTGATGCTTAAAGCAACCCAAGGGGGTGGCGGTAAAGGCATGCGAGTAGTCAATAGCGCAGCCGAAATGCCGCTGGCCATCGACGGTGCGCAGCGTGAAGCACTTTCAAGCTTTGGCGACAAGCGGCTTCTAATCGAAAAATGCATATTGCAGCCTCGCCACGTTGAAGTTCAGGTATTTGCTGACCAACATGGCAACTGTGTCTATCTTTCTGATCGCGATTGCTCCATTCAACGCCGTCACCAAAAAGTTGTGGAGGAAGCACCAGCTCCCGGTCTTAGTGATGAACTGCGTAAACAAATGGGTGAAGCTGCGGTTCAGGCCGCTCAAGCGATCGACTATGTTGGCGCGGGCACGGTGGAGTTCTTACTCGATAGCCGAGGTCAATTCTACTTCATGGAGATGAATACCCGTCTGCAAGTTGAACACCCTGTCACTGAATTGATCACCAGCGTTGATTTGGTGGAGTGGCAATTCAAAGTTGCAGCTGGCGAGCATTTACCTATTTCGCAATCTGAAATCACCCACAACGGCCATTCAATTGAGCTGCGAATTTACGCAGAAGATACAGACAATGACTTTATGCCGTCGACTGGCCGCATTGACTACTTAAAAGAACCCGTATCAGACAGTAATGTGCGCCTAGCGTGCGTACGCGTTGATAGTGGTGTTACCCAAGGCGATAGCATCAGCGAATATTACGATCCAATGATCAGCAAACTGATCGTCTGGGGGCAAACTCGTGATATCGCGCTAAAGCAGCTTAAGCAGGCGTTAACTCAATATCACGTACGTGGAGTAACGACAAACATTGGTTATCTGCACAGTATTATTTCGCAGCCAGCCTTTGCCGAGATTGAGCTCGATACAGGTTTCCTCGTAACACATCAACAAGGCATAAATGAGCAGCAAGACGTGTCGGATTCAATCTGGCTTACATTGGCGGCGGTTGCTCACCGGAATGATCTCATTTCAAAATCAGACAGCTCAACGTTACCCGCGCCAACCAGACGAGGTTTTAGACTGTCAGTTGACAACGTTTACCGATTTAACTTCACGGATGCCAATGCCAACCATCAGGTACGTTTGCAACAATCATCGCAAGATACAGGATCTCACTTCACTGTCCGATGCGGCGAGGAGCTGCATCAGGTCATCCTGCTTGAAAGTGACAACCAGTTTATCGTCGATATTGATAATGTGCGTTACACCTTTAATGCACTTAGCGATGAACAAAGAACAACACTATTTTATCTTGGTCAGCAGCGCACGTTCGCTCATCAACCTAACTTTGACTCTGCAAAAGATGTAGATGATGAACTAAGTCCAACCGCACCACTCAACGGCATAATTTCAGCAGTTATGGTGGCTAAAGGTGACGAAGTGGCGGCGGGCGATCCGCTTTTGGTACTCGAAGCAATGAAAATGGAATACACCATCACAGCTCCGGTAGCAGCAAAAGTCGACGAATTGTTTTATCAGCACGGGGACCAAGTACAGCACGGTTCCATACTGCTGAATTTGTCTTTGATATCGGATAACGTCAGTGAAGATAAGGAGCGCGAATATGCTACCAGCGAAGGTTAATATCGTCGAAGTCGGCGCTCGTGATGGTCTGCAAAATGAAACGTCAGTGACGCTGGTTGATAAAATCCGTTTGATTAACCAACTAAGCAGCAGTGGCTTAAAGCATATTGAGGCGGGATCTTTCGTCTCTCCAAGGTGGGTGCCTCAAATGGCCGATTCCGATCAGGTGTTTGCTGGTATCTCAAAAAAGCCTAACGTGGTTTATAGCGCGCTCACACCAAATCTCGCAGGGTTAGAACGTGCGCTGGAAAGCGGTGTAAAGCGAATTGCGGTGTTTGGCTCCGCTTCAGAAACGTTCAGCCAGAAGAACATCAACTGCAGCATTACCGAAAGTCTCGCTCGATTTGAACCCGTTATCGAATTGGCGAACCAGCACAACATTCCTGTACGCGGGTACTTGTCTTGTACCATGGTGTGTCCATATGAGGGAGTAATCAAGCCAGAGCAAACTACCAAGGTCGCCAATACGTTGTTTGATATGGGATGTTATGAGATTTCGCTCGGTGATACTGTCGGTAAGGCAACACCTAATCGCGTTATCGCCATGCTGGATTCGTTGTTAACGCTACTGCCAAAAGACGCGCTCGCAGTACATTTTCATGACACTTATGGACAAGCATTAGCCAATATCTATCAAGCCTTGTTAATGGGCATCAACACCATTGATAGCGCAGTAGCGGGGCTCGGCGGCTGCCCTTACGCGAAAGGAGCCAGTGGCAATGTTGCAACGGAAGATGTACTTTATCTGTGTGAGCAACTTGGGATTGAAACAGGCGTTGATCTTAGCGTCATCAATGAAGCGGGTTGGCAAATTTGCCGTGCGTTAGGAAAGTCTCCTGCTTCTAGGGTCGCATTAGCTCTGGGCGATCCGTATAGCTTGTAAATCATCAACAACCAATCAGGTAATGTATTTCAACGGGCATGCAGACGTACGTGCCCGTTTTTTGTTGTTACTCATAAAAACCTTAACGCTCAACGGTCTTCATCACATTAATTAGTGTCTGATTTCAGCTACAATTTAGTTTCAAACCGAACATATAAAACAGGATCAGGTAAATGCTCATAACATTTCGTTGTCGAAGCCACTCAAACGTCACAATGTTTGGTGATATTGCATTAGATATGCTCAAAATGATGGGTCACAGCGGCACGGTGCCGGGATCAATTTCCGCTCAAGATGTTCCTGACGCGCTATCAAGATTAACTTCTGCTCTATCTGCGAAAAATGCAGCTGAAGAAAACCTCCCTACTGATGTAGACGAAGAGGAAGAACAAGCAGAGCCCGCGGTAAGCCTAGGACGCAGAGCGTTTCCACTGATTGAGTTGCTAAAATCAGCAATCAAAGAAGAATGCGAAGTCATGTGGGACAACCAATAACGCCTTCAAACTTGTTTCTAGCGAGGTGAATCCGTGTTGTGACCGCCTCGCTATGGTTACTCGACACCAAGATAAGAACACCAATACCGCTTATCGCCCTATCCGTTTCTCTCCCTAGACAACTTGATTTCCCCATCAATGTGCACATCTCGTTGTGGAAACGCGATTTCAATGCCGTGCTTTTCGAAAGCTTCGTAGATTTCAAAACGCATGGCACTTGCGACCGAGCGAATACCGCCCTCAACCGTTGAGTTAATCCAAAAATAAGATTCGAAGATCAAAGCATTGTCACCAAAGTCTTGAAAAAACACATCTGGCGCTGGCGAACTCAGAACTTGCGCTTGCTGCGAAGTCACTTCCGCCATTAAGGCAGCAACCTGTTTGACATCGCTCCCATACGCGACACCGACGACGACAGAGCCACGAACTAATCTGTCGCATAACGTCCAGTTGATCACCACGTTCTCAATCAACTGACTGTTGGGTATGAGCATATGAACACCATCGGTTCGCCTGATTCTCGTTGAGCGTGTATTTATTTGCTCGACAGTGCCTTTGGCGCCCTCAACCTCTAAAAAGTCCCCAATTCGGATTGGCTTTTCACCAATCAAAATCCAGCCACTTATGAAGTTGTTAATGATGTTTTGCGCACCAAAACCGAAGCCGATAGCGATGGCACCAGACAGAAAGGCGAACGCGGTGATTGGCACATTGATCATCGAAAGTGTGGTCATAAAAATAATGGCTAGAGCGATGACAAATAATATCCGTTTAACCAAATGAATCACGTTTGGATCTTTCCCCGATGAGGACATTCTTGACGTAACGGTTTTGATTAAAATTTTGGACAACCATAAAGCGACAATCACCCATGTCGGCACCATCAATATCGCCCACAACGTGATAGGTTGTTCGTTAAAGGTAAACAGTGTTGTTTCTAAAAATGAAATGACCCGTTCGAACATAAAGTGCTCACTCTTGATTCATCGTTGCCAGCAAGCCAGAGCGCATAAGTCATAAATTTTTGGATCAATCGATAGCGCAGCGGCTCAATTAAGTTCTTCTTATTAACTATATTGTAATCTACGTAAAACGCTTCGAGTGGTTTCCCACTTTGGCTTCAACCGATTAAGCCATTTAGGGAATACGTCTTTGTGAACTAAACGAGCCAATCAACCAACTGGATACGCAAGGCAAATCAGTGATAACTTTCTGATTTTTAAGCATCAAATTTTCACTTCGAATCACTCTCACCTATTATGCACCTTATTGCAAATAACATTGATGGAATGATTGTTATGTCAGAACTGACTCGGAGGCGCTCTGGAGAAACCTATAATTGTCTGGATGAAGAACTAAAGCTAATGCGCGCCAAAACTGCGCAGCTTGTCTTCCAATTTAACCACGAGCCAAACCCAGATATCCGTAGACAACTATTGGCGGAAATGGGCGTCCAATTAAAAAACAGCGCCTGTATAGAGCCACCGCTACAACTTACCTACGGTTGTCACTTGTCCATCGGAGAAAACACCTACATCAACTGGGATGCCATTATTCTGGCAATGGGCAGGTTGAGGTTGGCGCGAACGTCATGATTGGGCCTAGAGTGCAAATTTACACAGCCGCTCATTCACTCGATACACAAAGACGCTTAGCCGGAGATGAGATCGCCAAACCGGTAACAATTGGCAATAACGTTTGGATTGGTGGGGGCGCAATCATACTGCCGGGCGTGACCATTGGCGATGAGGCCGTCGTCGGCGCTGGCTCTGTCGTAACCAAAGACGTTGCGCCGGGCGATCGAGTTGTTGGAAATCCGGCGCGCTCCATTAAACCAAAAAACTGAAGAAAGTCGCTATTTCGCCAAATGCTCGCGAATAATATTAGCGAGCAGATTGAGAGCATGAACATATTTGTCATTGAGCTCAAAAGAAGCGTTAAGACGAATACAGTGATCGTATTGTTCTGTCAGGCTGAACATCTTTCCCGGTGCGATGCTGATATTATCTTTTAGCGCTTCTCGATATATCTGCAAGGCGTCGATATGCTTGGGAAGCTCTAACCAAATAAAGTACCCGCCGCTTTGGCTTAACACTTTGACTTCTTCAGGTAACAGCTCATTAAGCAGATCCGTCATCTTACTTTTACGTTCAAACAGCTTTTTCCGTAACTGCTTCAAATGCGATTCATAATTGCGGCTTGTTAAATAGTGCACCAATGTCATTTGCACTGGTGCACTCGTCGCTAATGTACTCATTAACTGTAACTTTTGTACCTCTAGCGCCCGCTTTCCCGCCGCAACCCAACCAATACGTAGCCCTGCGATTAATGATTTTGAAAACGAGGAGCACAACATGGTATTGCCCATGTCATCAAACATTCTTAGTGGGTAAACTGAGTCATTCTCGGCATGCAGTTCGCTGTACACATCATCTTCAATCACTGGCACGTTATATCGCTGTGTCAGCTCAATCAGCTTTTGTTTTTTCTCGTTGGTGAGCGTAAAACCCAGAGGATTTTGGAAGTTCGACATCAGCCAACATGCTTTCACATCGTGTGTTTGCAGCGCTCGTTCCAATGAGTCTAGGTCAATGCCCGTGACTGGGTCTGTTCTTACTGAGAGCGCTTTCAAACCTAACCGCTCTAAGGATTGCAATGCGCCATAGAATACAGGCGACTCCACAACCACCCAATCTCCCGGTCTTGTGCAGGCTTGCAAACTGAGCGTTAACGCCTCCAGCGCGCCTGCCGTAATGACAATTTCATCGGGTGAAATTTCAATGCCTTTCGCAGCATAACGCTTCGCGATGATGGTGCGTAATTGTTCGTTTCCCGGCGGTAAGTTATCAAAGGCGGTAGAAATCGGCATATTGCGAGCGGCTGCGCTCATCGCCCGATTCACGTGATAGCGTGGGTACAAACTTGGATCTGGATAGGCAAAGCCAAAATTGATCATGGATGGATTTTTACTCGCTTGCAGCACATCAAAGATAAATTCATTGATGTCTACCTGTTCTGTCCACGAAACCGCGGCTGGCGCTTGGGGTTCATTTGAACTCTTAATATTGGGCGCGACTCGATAACCAGAGCGCGGCTGTGACGTTACCCAGCCTTGAGATTCCAGAATTTGATAGGCATGCAACACCGTCATCAAGCTTAAACCCGAGTGTTCAGATTGGCGACGCAGCGAAGGCAGCTTGTCACCCGGATGCCATATCCCCGATTTTATCTGCCTTTTAAGCTGTTCCACTAACTCTTGATACTTCGCCAAACGCAAATCCCCTTCCATAAAGCCGAATTCAAAATAATAACACTTCAATATTTAATCTGTTATAGGTTTATAGTCACTGTCTGTACCTACTTCCCTCATTCCGCTCCTTTTAAAATAGCTCTCTCATAAAACTTAAAAGATCAAAGGAAGTTTAATGTTTGGCCTCGACGCATTTATGCTTGCACGGATACAGTTCGCCTTTACGGTATCCTTTCATATTATTTTCCCCGCTATCACCATAGGTTTGGCCACCTATCTCGCCGTGCTGGAAGGCTTATGGCTAAAAACACGTAATCCCGATTACCAAAAGCTCTATCACTTCTGGTCGAAAATTTTTGCGGTTAACTTTGGAATGGGTGTTGTATCTGGTCTTGTCATGGCCTATCAATTCGGCACCAACTGGAGTGGTTTCTCCGACTTCGCTGGTTCTATCACAGGCCCATTACTGACTTATGAAGTGTTAACGGCTTTCTTTCTCGAAGCCGGATTTCTTGGCGTAATGCTGTTTGGGTGGCGTCGCGTCGGCGAAAAGCTGCACTTTTTTGCAACCTCGATGGTGGCGTTAGGAACGATCATTTCGACGTTCTGGATTCTCGCCTCCAACAGTTGGATGCAAACGCCACAAGGCTATGAAATTGTCGACGGACGTGTGGTGCCAACCGACTGGTTTGCTATCGTTTTCAATCCTTCATTTCCTTATCGTTTGGCTCACATGAGCGTCGCAGCTTTTGTCAGTTCAGCACTCTTTGTAGGCGCGTCAGCCGCTTGGCATTTATTGAGAGGCAATCAATCGACTGCGGTAAAAACCATGTTTTCGATGTCGCTCGGGATCTTAGTGTTCCTTGCGCCACTCCAAGCCGTGATTGGCGATGTGCACGGGCTAAACACCTTGGAATACCAGCCCGCTAAAATCGCCGCCATCGAAGGACATTGGGATAACAGCGATGGCAAACCAACCCCATTGATATTGTTCGGCATCCCAAACATGGAACAAGAACGCACAGACTATGCCTTAGAAATTCCTGTTCTAGGAAGTTTGATCCTACGCCACAGTTTAACTGAGCCAATCCCGGCGCTGAAAGACTTCCCGAAAGAGGAACGACCGAACTCACCTATCGTCTTTTGGTCATTTCGAATCATGGTCGGGTTAGGACTTCTGATGATTTTTCAAAGCTTCTACAGCATGTGGTTACGAAAAAAGAACACGCTTTATACCTCGCGTTGGTTCCTCAAGTTTTCATTATTTATGGGGCCATCTGGTCTTATCGCAATACTCGCAGGCTGGTTTACGACAGAGGTTGGTCGGCAACCTTGGGTCGTGTATGGCGTACAAAAAACGCGTGATGCGGTTTCTGCACACGGAGACCTACAAATGAGCATCAGCCTGCTGTGTTTCCTGGTTGTATACAGCTTGGTATTTGGTTTTGGTTATTACTACATGATCCACCAAATCAAAAAAGGCCCTGATGCTATCGAACACGATGAGCACGACATGACGACCGTTTCTGGCCGCATCTAGAATTTGTCACAAAGTTAAGGTAAAGAATATGCATTTTGATTTATCCGTGATTTGGTTCGCGATCATCGTTTTTGCCACTTTGATGTACATCATCATGGATGGCTTCGATTTGGGTATTGGAATACTGATGCCCTTCATCAAAGATGAAAAACAAAAAGACGTCATGGTCAACAGTGTCGCGCCAGTTTGGGATGGCAACGAAACTTGGATTGTGCTTGGAGGCGCATCTCTATTTGGCGCTTTTCCGATGGCTTACGCGGTGATTATTGAAGCGCTAACCATCCCTTTAACGTTGATGTTGATTGCTTTGATCTTTCGTGGCGTCGCATTTGAGTTTCGCTTTAAAGCATTGGAAAGCCACTTAAAGTTCTGGGATCGCTCTTTTATGGTCGGCTCGATTTTAACCACGTTTTTCCAAGGCATCGTTGTTGGCGCGGTAATTCAAGGCTTTGCGGTGGAAAACCGCGTCTTCGTAGGTAGCCAACTCGACTGGCTCAGCCCTTTTCCCATCTTTTGTGGTTTGGGTTTAGTCGCAACGTACGCGCTGCTTGGTAGCACATGGCTCATCATGAAGACGGAAGGTGAACTGCAAAACACGATGTACCGCTTCACTAACAAAACACTACTGGCGATGATCTCCGCATTAGTCATTGTGAGCGCTTGGACTCCACTTGCTTACCCTACCATTGCGGAAAGATGGTTTTCTCTGCCGAATTTGTTCTACTTACTGCCCGTACCAGTCATTACTGGACTGGTATGTTTGAAGATTGCTGACTCCGTTAAAAAGCGTAAAGAGCGCAGCCCTTTCGTGATGGCGCTAGTGATCGTGATTCTCGGGTTCGCTGGGCTTGGCATCAGTATCTGGCCAAATATCATTCCTCCTAGCATATCAATATGGGAAGCAGCGGCTCCTGCAAGCAGTCAGCGCTTTATGCTCGTTGGAGCAGTGATCATCATCCCGATCATTCTGGCTTACACCTTTTGGAGTTACTACGTCTTCTCCGGAAAAGTAAAAGAAGGCGAAGCGTACCATTAACGAGTTGATAAGGAGTGAGTATGAAAATCAAAAATTGGTGCCGCCAATGGGCTTGGATGGTTGGAATTTGGGTCGTTAGCGTCGCTGCATTAGGGTTAGTGTCTATGTTATTTCGCGTCATGATGACCGCTGCAGGGTTAAAATCTTAGCTCGACACGTTTAAGTCAATAAAAAATGGATGCCTCTAGATCTTGTGTAAGAGCTAGAGGCGTTGAACCTAATACTCAATCTTAATGAAAAAGCCAAGCGTTAAGAATCTACTCAAAACATTCTTTCATAAGTCTACATTGCCTGAAGTCGTTCATGCATGCTTACGAGATCAAAAGGTTCAAGCTTTTTCGCAATGCTCAGTAATGCTTCCTTTTTATCTTGCGGTAAACTTTGAAACTTCGACTCTAAACGTAAATCCACTTTGCTAAAAAGTAGCTTTCTAATTTGACTAGCTTTTGCCTTTGATAATTGCAATCCATCATTATCGGAGGTTTCAATTATCATGATAATTCTTGCTAAATCACTGAATTCATCATCAGAGCATAAATAAAGTGATTGTTTGTATAAATAGCCAACCGAAATTTCAAAATCAATATTAAGCGCTTGAATCTGACCGACAATGTTTTCACTCATATCATTTTGAGAAGCAGAGTTGATACAATCATCAAATCGCCTTTCAAATGTAACAAATCGATTATTGAGCTCGTCCAACATAGTCGTATCTTTTGCGAATGATTCTATAGGTAAAACCAATAAGAACATTGGCAGTAGGTATTTTTTCAGCGACCGACTATTCACAATCAAGTCCTTCTTCTAAAAAACTTTCATGCGGTGTTGGTGCAATTGTTTCTTTCAAATTCAAGTCCATTAAACTCGCCAAATGGCTTTCATTAAACTCTGATAGCTTTTGCAGCTTTAGACTGGCTTCATTAAACTCTTGGTAGAACTTATCAGGTTGAGGTATCACGACTGTTTTTATGTTTGCTCGTGTTGCCGCAAGCATACCCGAATAAGAGTCTTCAAAGGCAATACAGTTACTTGAATCTACACCTAGTTTATTGATTGTTAAAAGGTAGACATCTGGCTCTGGCTTACCCTGCTCTACATCGTCTGACGATGATATCGCGTCAAAGTAACTGGCAATACCGAGTTTGTTCAAAATGATGGGAATGAGTTGATAAGGTGAATTAGTAGACAACCCTATCTTAAACCCTTTTTCCTTAAGCAATTTGAGTGTTTCTGTAACACCCTCTAATTCGCATCCTTTTTCAATTATTAATGCCTCCACTTTATCCACAACAGCATTCTCTACTTCCTCTAGGCTCTTTTCTTGCCAAGGATTACGTTCATACCAAAACCTTGTTACTTCACCTGTCGTCATAGTTGCAGTCTGCTTTGACAGCACTTCGGTCACTTGGACACCAACTGATGAAAACACCTGCTTTTCCGCTTCCTTCCACAAAGGTTCTGAATCAATCAGCAACCCGTCCATATCAAAGACCGCAGCGTATATCATTGGTACATCCTCAGTAAGTTCTATTCGTTGAGTAAGATTTGTCTATTCAACCAAAGCATAGCTTTGCATATAACGAGTGAGAGTATCACATTTGCCTGTGGCTATCAGAGCCAGTTCGATGACTCATCTTTAAGCCTCAACATGACCGATGTGCATGGCTACTTTTAGCGCTTGTTTATTGAGATTAGATGCCTCCCAAGCAACAACAACACGACTAGTGAGAGGGATATCCTCAATCTCGGCGACTGTCGCGGAATCATCGAGATGTTCAGCCAGTGAGCGCGGAACGAGAGCAATACCTAACCCGGCCTGCGCCATGGCAATCGTCGTACGAAGTTGCGGTGCTGCGAACTGTGGTTCGAGCCTTACTCCTGCGTCGGCAAAAAGTGTGCTCATGCCATCAAACAATGCGGGTCCAGTCTCTCGTGGAAACAGTAAAATTTTATGACCTCTCAACTGTTTCATCTGGATACAGTGATACTTTGCCAGTTCGTGGCCCGCCGGAATCACCGCGACAAACGGGTCGTTAAACAACACCTTGTGCTCAAAAGGCTCACTGGCGTAACAGGGTAGCCGCATGATTGCGAGATCAAGTTGTTTGCTTTTTAACTGAGTGGCAAGCTCTGGCATTGATAGTTCCGCCGTCTGTAAATGAACCCCATTCTCTTGAATACGCCCAATCCTCTCCAATACCTTAATGCAGGTTGATGTTGACGTCGCGAACCCAATTTTAACCTGCGTATTTTCACCACGGGCAATCTGTCGGGCTTTTGCTTTAGCGCGTTCCACATCAGCAAGAATATTTACCGCATCCGTATAAAAGACTTGCCCTGCATGGGTCAGTTCTACTCCTCTAGACAAGCGCTTAAATAAGTCCACGCTAAGCTCGTGCTCTAGCTTTTTGATTTGTTGACTCAAAGGAGGTTGCGCAATCCCTAACTGTTCAGCTGCTCGGGTAAAGTGACGAGTCTCGGCGACCGCGACAAAATACTTCAGGTAGCGAAATTCCATATATTTTCCATATCAAAATAAATCTTTTTTATATTGGATTTAGCACCGTGTAGAAGTCAATCTAAATATACTCTTCATTGCATAACTGGTCTTACTCATGCGTGGATTTTATAACCCTCTATGTGCTTGTTCGCTTGAAGTAGCGAAAGAATTTTCTGAATACCATCACGTTACCGGAGATGGTGAGATTTATCAGACTTCGTTAATGAGTGCTTTGATCGCTGGTGTTTACGAAGGCTCAACAACCATAGAAGAACTGCTGAAACATGGGGATTTTGGTTTAGGTACGTTCAATGAATTGGATGGTGAGTTGATTGCGTTTGATAAGGAAGTTTTTCAACTCAAGTCGGATGGCTCCGCAAACCCGGCAGACCTGGCGCAAAAAACGCCCTTTGCTGTCATGACTTTTTTTAAGCCTGATATCGAGCTGCCACTGACATCGCGCATGTCACGTCATGAAGTCCATAGCATCATAGACGAGATGGTTCCAAGCGATAACCTATTTTGCGCAGTGCGCATTGATGGCGTTTTCGATTCAGTTCGTACTCGCACCGTACCTAAACAAACACGCCCTTATCGGCCAATGCTTGAAGTGGTCAAAGAACAACCAACGTTCCGCTTCACGCATAAGCAAGGCGTGGTCGCCGGCTTTCGCAGTCCTAAATATACGACTGGCATCAATGTGCCCGGCTATCACGAACACTTTATTACCGATGACCGCCAAGGAGGTGGTCATATTCAGGATTACAGCATTTCGTCAGGGTTCCTCCAGATTGGCAAAGTCTCGCGGCTAGTGATTGATACCCCGGTATCGACAGACTTCCTCAACGCCAATTTGGCTCCGGAAGATATAAATACCGCCATAGAAAAGGCGGAAAAGTAACAAAGTCAGGCAAATAATAAGGACAACAAATGCAATCCAAACCTTCAAATAAAAATGGAGCTCAGTTGATCGCTCAACAGCTAGAGTCTCTCGGCATTAAGTACATTTTCGGTATTCCCGGTGCAAAAATCGATCGACTGTTCGATGCGATTGAAGACACTAACATCCAAATGATTCCGGTACGCCACGAAGCTAACGGCGCATTTATGGCGGGCGTTATGGGAAGACTAACCGGCAAAGCAGGCGTCACCATGGTTACGTCAGGCCCTGGCTGTGGAAATCTAGTTACGGGGGTGGCAACAGCAAACTCCGAAGGCGATCCGCTGATTGCTATCGGTGGTGCGGTGAAACGAACTGACCAGCAAAAACAAACACACCAGAGCATGGATACCGTCAGTATTTTTCGCTCTATAACTAAGTTCAGTGCTGAAGTGCAGCATGTGGACGCCGCAAGCGAGATCATGGCGAACGCATTTCGTATCGCAGAGTCAGGTCGTCCTGGGGCTTGCTTTTTGAGTCTCCCCCAAGATGTTTTATCCGAGCAAACCCAAACGGACATTATTGTCCCCTCGCCTTACACACAGCCTGGTTGCGCAGACATCGCAGCAATCGAAGAAGCGGTCAGTCGAATCAGTAAAGCAAAGCGCTGTGTGGTTTTACTTGGCCTTCACGCAAGCCGCAGTAAAAACGCTGCTGCTATCGCCCGATTTCTTCAAAATACGCAGCTACCCGTTGTCGGCACTTACCAGGCCGCCGGCACGGTAGACATCAATTACTATCATCACTTTGCTGGGCGTGTCGGTTTGTTTAATAACCAACCTGGCGATGTTTTACTGCGGGACGCCGATTTAATTCTCACCATCGGCTTTAGCCCAATAGAGTATGACCCTGAGCTTTGGAACAGCCACCGCAACCCAGTGATTCACCTCGATATTGAACCGGCAGAATACCAACTTAATTATCAGCCTTGTGTTGAAATCGTCGGAAACATTGCGCAGTCATTAGACAAGATGGGCAGCTATATCTCTGAATATGCCCGCCTTTCCCCAACGGCACTTTCAGTACTGGAAGAGGTAGCACTGCAACGGCAAGTGATCAAAACCTATCCCAATGTCTATCACAAGCAAGGATTTCATCCACTGGCACTGATTAAAGCCATGCAATCTATCATCACACCAGATACCACGCTATGTCTTGATATGGGGAGCTTCCACATCTGGATCGCTCGTTACTTAAGCTGTTTTCGAGCTCGCCAAATGCTGGTGTCTAACGGCCAACAAACGATGGGCGTTGCACTGCCATGGGCCATTGGTGCCAGCCTACTAAAACCTGGTAGCAAAGTGGTATCGATATCAGGAGACGGCGGTTTTATGCAATCGAGCATGGAGTTAGAAACCGCGGTTAGACTGAACTGTAATATCGTCCATATTGTGTGGGTTGATAACGCCTACAACATGGTAGAAATGCAAGAGATCAACAAATATCAGCGCTGCTCTGGTGTGAAATTTGGACCAATTGATTTCAAGGCGTACGCCGAATCATTTGGCGCGAAAGGCTTCGCAGTGACTAGTCAGCACGAATTGCTACCGACATTGAATAAAGCCATGGACGTTGAAGGACCAGCAGTGGTGGCTATCCCAGTAGATTACAGCGACAACGACAAACTGATGTTGCCGCGCACAGAGAAAAATCAAGATCCCGTTTTTGTAAGTTTCGAAGGAGAAATCGCATGAGAGGATTAAAAAATAAAGTCGCACTCGTCACTGGTTCTGCCAATGGTATTGGTTTGGCCATCGCAAAACGTTTGTATGAAGAAGGCGCAAACGTCGCTCTTGCCGATTGGAATGAAGAGCAGTTGGCAAACGCCGTTGAGGGCTTTGATAAGCAGCGTGTGTCTGCACATTCCATTGATGTTTCTGATCCAGACAAAGTCGCAGCACTGATTTCTGATGTTGTTACCCGTTTCGGTAAGCTGGATATTTTAGTAAACAATGCCGGCGTACATGTCCCTGGTACCGTGATTGAAGGTAGTGTGGAAGACTGGAAGAAGATCTCTGGTGTAAACATTGATGGTGTTGTTTATTGCGCGAAGTTTGCTTTACCTGAACTCTTAAAAACGAAAGGTTGTATGGTAAATACCGCGTCCGTTTCCGGTTTGGGTGGTGACTGGGGTGCCGCATTCTATTGCGCGAGTAAAGGTGCAGTGGTGAACCTTACCCGAGCGATGGCATTGGACCATGGTGCGGATGGGGTAAGAATTAACGCCGTATGCCCAAGTTTAGTAAAAACCAACATGACAAACGGCTGGCCGCAGGACATCCGCGATAAATTCAATGAGCGCATTGCGCTTGGCCGAGCAGCCGAACCTGAAGAAATTGCGTCTGTCGTGACTTTCTTGGCAAGTGATGACGCATCTTTCATTAATGGCGTAAACCTACCTGTAGACGGCGGTGCCACCGCATCAGATGGTCAACCTAAAATAGTGTAAGCATTAACACTGATTGAGCAGAATTTTTAACTGTAAGGTATCCACGCAAAAAAAGAGCCGAGTTTGTACTCGGCTCTTGTGTGCCTGTTCTTAAGCCTGCGATGTTGCTAAACCTGCCGACGCGCCGCCTAATAACACATGATTAAATTCCATTCGAGATTCTTGGGCTTGCTCAGACAGTTCTTGTTTCTTCTTTTGAGCCAACTCAAGCGCTTCGGTTAGTTGCTGTAGCTCTGTTTGCATCTCTTCTGGTAAATGATGGTCCGAAAACCCAGATTCACAGCTGTGTTCTAAGGCAAATGCGCGAATTCTCTTACGCATGCTCATCAGGGCCGCCATTGCTTCGCGCTCTTCTTCAGCCGCCTGTTGAGCTAAGTCTTTAAAGCGCTCAAATTTCGCCAAAGCCATTCCCTCTGTTGACCAAGGGTCAATTTCCGGCAGTTCTTCAATGTTAATGGTTGGCTCTTCGTATTCTGCTTGATGTTTAATATCTAGGCTCGCCGCGCGGACAAAGGACACCATCAACATCACCGAGATAACTAACAACGGTAAACCTCCCACGATCGCAGCGGTTTGTAATGTCGATAAACCTCCCATGAACATTAGGACGGTTGGCAGAAAAGACAAAGTAAACGCCCAGAACAAACGGTTCCAGCGCATCGGTTCTTCCGTCACATCATTTTGAACCACAGACGCAAGAATGTACGAGATAGAGTCAAACGAAGTCGCCGTAAAAATGATACACAATAGTGTAAAAACACCAATAACGATTGGCCCTAACGGTAATGTGTCTAACGTTGCAAAAATAGCCGCTGGCGCGCCTGATTCGTTGAGGATTGCAATGACATCAAGCTCACCCGTCAATTGCAACGATAAACCATAGTTACCTAAAACAATGAAGAATAAGAAACAACCTAAAGAACCGTAAAATATAGAACCTACGACCATCTGTTTGATCGTTCTTCCACGCGAGATACGCGCAACAAACAATCCCATACAAGGAGCAAAGACCAACCACCATGCCCAGTAGAAAATAGTCCAGTCTTGCGGGAAGTGTGTATCTGTAAACTCACCATAACCACCAAACGGCTCCGCCCAGGTAGCCATAACAAAGAAGTTAGACAACATACGACCAATTGAATCTAAGCCCGTTTCTAACATGAACACGGTTGGCCCAACGGCAAGTATAAAGAGTAACAAGCCCATCGCACCCCAGAAGTTAATGTTACTAAGGAATTTGATCCCCTTCTCAAGCCCTGCATACGCGGAGTAACCAAAAATAGCAGTACAGAGAAGTAATACAGCCACTTGGCTGAAGGTATTGTTTGGAAGACCGAAGATATGATGTAGACCACCATTGATAAGAGGCGCTGCTAAGCCAAGCGTAGTCGCCGCGCCACCCAACATACCAAAAATAAACAACACATCAATAAACTTGCCAATACCACCGTTTGCACGCTTTTCTCCTAATACAGGCATTAACGCACTAGAGATTTTCAAAACAGGTTGTTTGCGTACATAAAAGAAGTAAGCGATAGGCAGAGCAGGAATAAGGTAAATTGACCAAGCAATCGGTCCCCAGTGAAACAGACCATAAGTCGCGGCCCAGCGAATGGCTTCTTCACTGCCTGCTTCCAACTGAAATGGTGGTGATTGATAGTAGTATGCCCACTCGATACACCCCCAATACAGAATACTTGCGCCAATACCTCCACAAAATAGCATTGCAGCCCATGAGGCGTTACCAAATTCTGGTTGCTCGTCGGCTTCACCAAGTTTGATTTGGCCAAGATCGCTGAACACGGTGTAAATCATAAAACACATTGCTGCGATACCCAGTGCGAGGTATAACACACCAAGCTTATCGGTCATGAAAAATTTGGCCGAAGCTATCCAATCCGCACCTTGTGTGGGAAATAAAATTAAGGGTATAACGACGCTGAGTAAAAGAAAGAGTGAGCCTAAGAAGGTAGGCTTATCGATGAGAGAAAATGATTTGTCCATATTATATATCCTTATATTTTCAAAGGACATGATCCACATTTCTCGCAACTTCGCCAATTCACAACACTTATCGTTACCACAAGAATAATTGTCTTTAAAAGATGCATTATGTGACGCTGATTTTGTATTCATTATTTGATGCCATAGCGTTTAAATACGGCAACTTTTCTGCCACACCATCCAGCGCTCCTACCTTTAAAAACCTCAACACTGTTTGCCACCACTGAGGATTCCACAAGCTTAAACGTCGGTTCTAGATAACCCTCCAACTCCCCACTTCGCAAACAAAATGGAGGGAAGCGAGAGTGGTAATCATCATCTATAACGAAACAACCAATTAACAAACCGTCTCTTGTCAGCAATTTATCCACCATAGCAAAGTAATCTGGCCACTGGTCTCTCGGTAGTGCAGCGAGAAAGGATTGATTTTGGCGCAACATGTATGGATGCCGAACTCGCAGCCCCAGCCAATGACAGCGCTTGGCAGACGTTCAACGCCAAAGTGACATTCCCCCAAGCGGGCTACTACGAAGTTGGGGCAAAGGCGACTGATGACCAAGAGGTGGGCCAACCTTTTGCTATCACATGGAACCCGAAAGGTTACCTCAACAACACCTTCCACCGAATCGCGCTGATTGTTAAGGGTTAAACATGAAGGGGGAATAACAGTGAAAGCAACATCCTTAAATAAGCGGGTTTTCCCGCTCTCGTTTACTTTTCTCGCGCTGTTAAGTTACTCAGCCTTAGCAAACAATGACGAGTTGATAGCCGCAGGCGAACAGCAAGCGATGGTGTGTAAAGCTTGTCACCAGTTTGAAAAATGGAGGAAGTGCTTGTGGGGCTGCCTCTTTGGGGCTTAGCAGAGCGTGATATTGCCGGCTTTACAGGCTTCAATTACAGCGAAGCCATCAAACAGCATCAAGGTCAATGGGACGCAGAAAAACTGGATGCTTTTTTTGGCGTCACCACCAGAGTTTGCTCCGGGCACAAACATGGTCTTTCCCGGCGTAAAAGACCAGGGGGCGCGAGCCGCAATCATTGCATGGCTAGCAACCCAAAACCCTACACGCCACCAGATTGGAATACTGCTTCATCTGAAATGGAGGTCAAATCAGCTGGTGATGGGATATTAGCGCCAGGAGAGAATATGGAACTCGTCGCGGCAGTCTGCTCAGCCTGTCATTCGTTACACATGGTCACACAACAATGACTAAGCCGCCAACGATGAGATGAAACCTTAGACTGGATGATTGAAGAGCAAGGGATGGATGAACTGCCGGGTGATAATCGCGAAGCCATTCTGAAATACCTTTCGACCTATTATGGGGGTAACTCCCGCCTTTAAAACTAACGCTTATTGATATTTTACATACGTATTCTTTCTGTGTGAGTATCCCCTCAACAGGAATAGAGTGAAGTAACCTCTGTTATTTCACAGTATGTATCGATGAGGTTTAAAAGATTGAAGGCAGAAGAGTTTTTTGACAACCATTACCTTTCTATTTGGGTTTTTCTTGTTGGCGTGGCAGTCATTACCTTGATTATGATGGGAGGCGGCATGGCAGTAACGTTGCTGGCAATATTGATTGACCAGTCGTCTGAGCACTTAACTACTGATACTTTCTTGGCTCTAAACTTTTCTTTTGCTGGGGTCATGACTCTACTGCTTGTTATCCCAAGCATGATGATTGTTAGAGGCAAACCTAAAGCGGCAGAAATCAACTTAATCAATATTTACTTTCAGTTCCTTGTTTACGCTCTTGGCCTATTCCTTCTTGAAGATGAACATAAACTTTTTTTTGTTAGTTTTGTACTTTTTCCTATTATCGCTCTCTGGCTCATGGCATCGACCAAATATCATACATTTGTGACTTACTTTTCAGCGATTAAAAAAGAACCAGACAGTTTCCGCGAATACTTTCTAAAGAAGTCTCAGTGACGACTAACGTTTCTGCCACACCATCCATTGTTCTCTGCCTTTAAAAACCTCAACACTGTTTGCCACCACTGAGGATTCCACAAGCTTAAACGCCGGTTCTAGATAACCCTCCAACTCCCCACTTCGCAAACAAAATGGAGGGAAGCGTGATAGGTAATTATCATCAATGACGAAAAAACCAATTAGAAAACCTCCGCTTGGCAATAATTTATCCACCGTCGAAAAGTATTCTGACCACATGTCTCTCGGTAGTGCTGCGAGAAAGGCCCGCTCGTAAATGACATCAAACGAGTGAGAAAAATCGGCATTAAATACATCACCCAATACGACTTTATCTTTGTAGTTACCTAACGCTGATTGCGCCATTTTTACCGCTTCTTGGCTGTAATCCATCGCGATCACGTCATGCCCATATTGAATAAAAGTGCTCAGTTCATAAGCGGCACCACACCCAGGAATAAACACTGACTGGCCTACATGAAGTGAATTGTCGAGATAGTCCTTGAGTTCTTGAGGTGTCGATTGGGCATCCCAAGGCATAGTGCCTCGGATAAACAAATCATCCCAGAATTGTGTGTTAATCATTGGTGCCTGTTTCATTTACCCGCTCCCTGATTGCGGTAGTAAAAAATAAAGGGATACGCAGCGCAATGTGGTATCCCTTTTCTAGCCTTTTGTCTGACGTTGTTAGTTTTTTATGACAACCACTTTCTACTGCACTTATGCCACCAATGAGTTAACTGCGAAGATCATTGATTAACGGCTGCTCCGCTTGGTTCGGTACAAACTGGACATTGCCTTTCAGTTTAGTGACAGACTGGAGTGTTGCTTGAATGTCCTCTGCTGATACATGCACATCATGACAACAGAAAGTAATGGCATCGTTGAAGCCATCGCGTTCAATTTTCAAGGAGCCTTTAATATCGTGGCGACGACAGACTTCTTGGATCTGATGCGGATAAACAAACAGCCCTTTTACTTTCACCGCGGAGTCTGCTCGTCCCATCCAGCCCTTAATTCGTGCATACGTGCGTAGCGAATCCGAGCCCATTTCTAGGTATGCCGATAAATCTCCCGTTGCGTAGCGAATCAGCGGGAACTTCTCATCGAGCGACGTTACAACGACTTCACCGACTTCTCCCGGTTGTACAGGAACACCATCAGGATCAACGATTTCAACAATAATATCTTCGGCAATCACTAATCCTTGTTCACCAGACACTTGATAAGCAATCAAACCAAGCTCTGCACTTGCGTAGGCTTGAAAGACTGCAATGCCTTTGTCCTCAAACATCTGTTGCATGTCTGCTGTAACCGCTTCACCAGAGACCAGAGCTTTCTCAAAGCTAGGCAGCTCATCGTATTTCTCTTGGTACTTTTGTAGCAACGTCAGCAAATACGAAGGTGTGCCAGTGTAACCATTAGGTTGAAGCTGTTTAATTGCCTCTATTTGCGCTTCGGTATTGCCTACTCCAGCCGGAAATACCGCACAGCCACAAGCCCTTGCACCACCATCCATAATAAATCCGCCAGGAGAGAAATGGTAAGAGAGCGTGTTATGCACTAAATCACCCGCACAGAACCCAGCTGCGTGAAACGCACGCCCCATACGCCAGAAATCGGCCTCATCCGTTTGAGCCTCATATAAAGGCCCAGGAGACTGAAAAACACGCGCCATTTGACCAATGGCAACGCTATTTAAGCCACCAAACGGCGGTTTAAGTTGCTGCTGATTAGGTACATTGAACTTACGTGTAATCGGGAACTTAGCAAGCCCTTCACGATTGTTTGCCAATGTAGGCTCTAACCCAGAAAAATGCGCCGCGTAATGTTCGCTATTGACTTTCGAATTTTCAATCAACGTTGGCAGACGTTGAAACAACGACTCTTCTCGCGCCTGTAGAGACAACGATTCTTTCGCATCAAATAGTTCGTTCATCCTTGCTCCTTACAACCAACGCTTACGACGTTTGTAAGATTTCAGATTCTTAAAGCTCTTGCGATCTTCATCGCCGCCGCCAAGGTAGAATTCTTTTACGTCTTCATTGTTTAGCAATTCGTGCTTGCTGCCATCTAGTACGATTTTGCCTGATTCCATGATGTAACCGTAATCGGCCGCTTGAAGAGCGAAGTTGGCATTCTGTTCAACCAAAAGCATGGTAATACCTTGCTCTTTGTTGATCTTGTTAATAATGCTGAATACTTCTTTAACTAGCAGTGGAGAAAGCCCCATAGACGGTTCGTCCAACAAAATCATCTTCGGTCGAGCCATTAACGCTCGGCCAATCGCTAACATTTGTTGCTCACCGCCAGACAAATAGCCCGCCAGGCCAGTGCGCTCTTTGAGTCGCGGGAAATAGTCAAACACCATTTCGATGTCTTGTTCAACTTCGTTGTCAGAGCGTGTATAAGCGCCTAAGCGAAGATTTTCTATTACCGTCATATCTTCAACAATTCGGCGCCCTTCCATAACTTGGAAGATGCCCGAACGGACGATCTCTTCCGGGCTTTTGTTGTCTATACGCTCGCCCATGAAGTTGATTTCGCCGCGCGTCACTTCACCATCTTCGGTTTTCAATAAACCAGAAATGGCTTTCAACGTTGTGGATTTACCCGCACCGTTGGCGCCCAGTAAGGTCACAATCTGCCCTTTTGGAACTTCTAAACTCACACCGCGAAGTACTAGTATTACTTCGTCGTAGACGACTTCAATGTTGTTCACTGAAAGCAGTATTTCTGCCGGTTCGATATTCGTTGCTAATTCAGCCATCAAGCTACTCCTTGCTAGGGTGAGAGTGTTCTCTCACCCATCCTTATTTTCAGTAAGCTTTGTTATTAATAAGTCGTAGATTAGTAACCTAGCCAATCGTCACGACGTGACAACGTCACCTGAGATACTTTCTTAATATCAACTGCGCCGCCATCGTTGTTGCCCATAAAGACGTTCACGGTTGTTGTGCCTCGGTGATCTTCCGGTTTCCAGTTCGCAGGGACACAAACACCTTCTAAGCCTTGTGGTACCCAGTTGTCATGGACATACATGCCCTTCTTGATGTTTTCACCTGTGATACCACCGTTGTCTTTCGCCCACTCCATTGCTTCTTTCATATAGAACGCAGAACAAATACCGCGAATGTAATGGTGAGTTCTGAATTCGCCCGGCTCTGATTCAGACTGCTTAGAAATCTCACGGACCAGCTTCATGCCTTCATTATCGTCTCCCCAAAACGCCGTCATACCTGGGAAAACGTAATCTTTAAGGCCATCGCCTGCTGCTTCAAGCACTGGCTTATCGCCGCCCCAAATGTTTGCCATGTACTGGAACTCTGTCCCAACCGTGTTACAAGACTTCACTAGTGAGATAACCGAGCTACCGATATTAGCAATGTAACCGTAGTTGGTGCCTGACTCTTTCAGCGACAAACATTGCGCTTTGAAGTCCCCTGGTTTTAGTGACACAACGACTGGGTTTTGCACATCAAAACCAAGTTCTTTGGCGTACTCTGCACACGCTTCTTTTGGCGCATTCGGGAATGGATGGTTATCGCCAATGTGCGTAAATTTCGGCGCACCTTGATTGCCCTTAGATTCCCAATCTTCTTTCGCCCACTTAACTAGCGCACGGCACGCATCTGAGTACGACGCACCATAAAAGAAATTATAAGGCGCTGGTTTCGCGGTTTTTGGGTTTTTGCCAGTTGGGTCAGTTAAGTGACCAGAGTAAGAAGCAGAGAACACCGGCACTTTGTCTTTGGTAACAAACGAAATAAGCGCTTCGGTATCCGCCGTACCCCAACCTTGCAGCGCAACCATGTCTTTACGCGCAACCCAACGTTTATAGTTAGAAATCGCCACTGGTACTTTGTACGCCATGTCTACTGTTTCAAATTCGAGCTCGGTACCGTTAATGCCACCGTTTTGGTTAATCCAACGCAATGCGTCTCGCACGCCAGAACCATAAGGCTTGCTCACATAGGCAGTTGGTCCAGAAAAGTCGACTAATTGCCCGACAAACACAGAATCTTTTGCCCAAGTTGCGGTAGTAAACAGTGCAGATGACAGCACCAACGTTGTCGCTAAATGTCCTTTGTTCATAACTCGTTGTCCTTGTTATTGAGGTATATTCCACTTAATTCCACGTTAATATGAGAACGGATAGTGTTTCCAATATGCTCGAATCTGTTGCCAGCGATGCGATAATCCTTGAGGTTCGAAAATAAGGAACAACATGATGACTAAACCAATCGCCATCTCTTTGAAGTAAGCCAGACCATCAGTGAAAGCGGTGGTATCACCAAACGCTGAAAGCCCCGTTACGCCAAACTCCAAAACTTCAGGCAGCAATACGATAAATATCGTCCCCATCAATGTGCCTTTGACTGAACCCAAGCCACCAATGATGATCATTGCCAAGAACTGGATAGACATCATGATGGTGAAGCCTTCTGCTGATACAAACCCTAGATAATGTCCGTAGAGTGCCCCCCCGATGCCTGCATAGAATGCACACACTCCAAATGAGAGCAGACGATACTTGGTTAGGTTGATGCCCATGATCTCTGCTGATAGATAGTGATCTCGTACTGAGACAAACGCGCGACCGTCACGAGAACGGATTAAGTTTGATGCCCACATATACATGAAGATCAGCGCAAACAGAGCGATGTAGAAGAAGCTTTCGTCAGTCGTAAACTCAAAGCCAAACAAATTAATTGGGTTCGCGCTAGCACCGTATGAGCCGCCACTGAACCAATCTGCGCGAGCAAAGAAGTCCTCTAGAATAAACTGCGCCGCCAACGTTGCGATAGCTAGGTATAAACCTTTAATTCGAGCAGCTGGCAGACCAAACAGCATCCCCACAATCATGGTTAAGTAACCCGCGAGCGGAATCGCAAACACGACTGGAATGTTAAACTGGTTATTTAGCCAAGCCGATGCAAAGGCGCCAAAGCCAAAGAACGCACCGTGACCTAGCGAGATTTGTCCGGTAAAACCAACCAAAATGTTTAAGCCCAATGCCGCGATACCGAGGTATGCAATCTGAATAAACAGGTTTAGGAAGTAAATATCCAAGACCAGCGGTGCTGCCAGCATGGCGATGACACCTGCAATCGCAAGGCTTCTGATGGTTTTGGTTTCAAAAATTGGCGTATCGCTTTTGTATGTGGTTCGAAAATCCCCACATGGGCGCATGCTAAGTTGAGCCATGTTATTTCTCCTTAAATACGCTCAATATCTTTGGTACCAAACAGGCCATATGGCTTGAAGGCAAGAATGATTAACAGCACATAGAATGGTGCGATGTTGTACAGGTTACCCACTTGCAGGTATTGGCTATCAAAAAACTCAGCCAAGTTTTCTAGCACCCCGATGGTAATACCACCGACAATTGCGCCGACTACCGAGTCTAAGCCACCTAAAATAACGGCTGGGAAAACTTTGATACCAATAATGGATAGCGCGTCAGATACGCCGTTAACGATACCGATAACAATCCCTGCTGTTGCAGATACCATTGCCGAAATGGCCCAACTGATGGCGAACACTTTCTTGATGGAAATGCCAAGACTCTGGGCTACTTGCTGGTTGAATGCCGTTGCGCGCATTGCCAGACCCATTTTGCTGAATTTGAAGAACCAGTAGAACGCGCCCATGATGAGCATTGAGAAGATCAAGCTCAGAATGTAAGCAAACTCAACATTCAAACCTCCGATATTCACCACGTTAGTTTCGAACACTTGCGGGTACGACACAGCAGAGACACCGAATATCCACTTCATCAGCGCTTGGAAAAACATCGATAGACCAATGGTCACCATGATCACAGAGATAATCGGTTCACCAATCAACGGTCTGAGCACAATGGTTTGCACGGCGATACCAAAAATCATCATGAACGCGAGCGTGAGTAAAAAGCCTATAAAAAACGGTAACTGTAGGTGTACCAATGCCGCCCAACATACCCATGCGCCAATCAACAAGAACTCACCCTGAGCAAAGTTGACCACCTGGGTCGATTTGTAAATCAATACAAAGCACATGGCGACAACGCCATACAACATGCCAACGATCACGCCATTAATGACGAGTTGCAGTAATAAATCCGTATTCACTATGCGATCCTCCGTTGTTCGCTATCCACTAGTGTTGGCTCATGCTCAATAAGCGTTTCAATAACTAGCGACGTTTGAATGCGTGTTTTGGTGCCATCTTGATAAGTGATCACCGTATCGACATCGACTTTTGGATCGTCGCTGTAGATGGTTTCGATGATGTCTCCGTATTTCTCTGCAACCACACCACGGCGTACTTTACGTGTGCGAGTTAGCTCTCCATCGTCGGCATCCAGCTCTTTGTAAAGTAGAATGAATTTGCTGATCTTCTGTGCATCCGGTAGGGATTCGTTCACTTTTTGAACTTCTTCACGAATCGCTTGGTACACTTCTGGTTGAGCAGATAAGTTGGTGTAGTTGGTAAATGCCAAGCCGCGTTGCTCTGCCCACTTCGCGACGATCGCATAGCGAATACAGATGATGGCAGACAGCCAAGGTCGACCTTTACCTACCACCACGGCTTCTGCAATAAACGGCGAGAACTTGAGTTTGTTTTCGATAAACTGTGGCGAATAACGGTCGCCATGGCTGGTTTCCGACATATCTTTCAGACGATCAATCACCACCAAGTGACCGGAATCTTTAAAATAGCCCGCATCGCCTGTGTGCATCCAACCATCTTGAACATCTTCATCATATGCTGCTTGGTTGTTTAAGTAGCCAGTAAACATGCCTGTACTTTTCGCGATGATTTCACCAACGCCATTGCTGTCCGGGTTGATGACTTTCACTTCTGCATTATCAAACGCAACACCAACGGAATCGTAATCCACATCATCCGCTTGGTGCACGGTGTATGCGCCACACATTTCGGTCTGACCATAAAGCTGCTTAAGTGGCACACCAATAGCTTGTAGGTAACGGAAAGTATCCGGTCCCATCGCCGCACCGCCGGTTGCCGCAGATGTCAGGTTCGAAAACCCTAAACGGTCACGCAGAGCACGCAGAAGAATCCATTCAGCCAACTTAGAGCGTTTGCCCTGCTCCAGCGCTTTGTTGGCTAAGCTCATGCCCAGTTTGTACATCTTTTGCTTAAACGGTGTCGAATCCATCATTCGTGCAGACACGTCTGCCACAATGTTTTCCCACACACGTGGCGCTAACAGCACAAAGTTTGGACCGATTTCACGCAAGTCGGACATCATGGTTTCTTGTTCTTCCACAAAGTTAACGATTTGACGAGAAATCAACGCCTGACCAACCACGTAAACCTGCTCCATAATCCAAGGCAAAGGCAGAACAGAAACATAGTTGTCGCCTGGGGAACGAGGGTCTGCACGCAAGTAAGCCGCACAGTGATCCAAGAACGTGCCACTGTGTAGCTGAGCCAATTTTGGTTTAGAAGTCGTACCCGACGTAGTACAAAGAATTGAAAGATCGCTGCCTTTGGTTTCAACAACCATATTGAGATATTTGTCTGGGTCCGCTTTATCAATCAGCTGACCTTTTTTGTAGACCTGTTCAACATCAATTAATCTTGGATCATCGTATTTACGCATTCCACGAGGATCGCAGTAAATAATGTATTCAACGCTAGGAATTTCATCACCAAGCTCAAGCAGCTTGTCGCATTGCTCTTCATCTTCGGCAATCACGACTTTTGCTTTGGCATAGTTGATAAGGTACGCCACCTCTTCGTGCATAGAATCTTGATAGATGCCCAGCGAGAAACCTTTGATCGCATGTGCCGCTAACTCGCCCCATACCCATTCCGGGCGGTTATCACCTAGCAAACCAACGACATCTTGCTCACCAATACCTAAATCTTGTAGTGCCAGTGCCATCCACTTGACGCGGTTTTCATAATCCTTCCAAGTGAACTCTCGCCATATACCAAACTCCTTTTCACGCATTGCGACTTGTTCGGGCCAGTTCTTGGCATTGTGTTGCAACACTTTTGGAAAGGTATCTAAGCGGGTTATATCTGCCCAATCATTATGTTGCTGTGCCATTATGCACTCTCCTCTAATGTCGGTAACTCTTCGCCTAAGTACGCTTGTTTCACATGTGGGTTGGCCATCACTTCTTCAGGCTCACCCGTAGCAATGTGTTTACCGAAATCCAAAACCAAAACGCGATTAGAGATGTCCATGACCACGCCCATGTCGTGCTCAATCATGATGATCGTGATATCTAATTCTTCATTCAGATCCATGATGTAACGTGCCATGTCTTCCTTTTCTTCCAAGTTCATTCCTGCCATTGGTTCATCAAGCAGCAATAACTTAGGTTTTAAGGCAATGGCACGAGCAAGCTCTACACGCTTACGTAAGCCGTAAGATAGGGTGCCTGCAGTCGCTTTTCGGATGTGCTGGATTTCTAGAAAATCGATCACGTCTTCCACATATTTGCGGTGCGCCATCTCTTCTTTCTGCGCATTAGAGAACCAATAGAGTGGCCCCGTGACGAAGTTGTTTTTTAGTAGGTGGTGTCGGCCAACCATGATGTTGTCCAGTACCGACATGTGAGAAAAGAGCGCTAAGTTTTGGAAGGTTCTTCCCAACCCTAACTCAGCTCGTTGGCTAGGTGTCCGTTTAGTTACATCATCTCCAGCGAAGATTACAGAGCCTTTGTTTGGTGTGTATCGACCAGAGATGCAATTGAGCATTGAGGTTTTACCTGCACCGTTTGGGCCAATGATTGAAAAAATTTCCTTTTCATTCACATGGAAGCTCACGTCAGTTAAAGCTTTCACCCCACCAAAAGCCAATGAAATATCGTTTACCTGCAACAGAGGCGATTCCGATACCATAGTTGATCTCCCTTTCGTTATTTTAAGTGCGTTCCATTGAGCACTATTTGATCAAACCTAACTTTGATACTGGTAACCGCTTTTACACCTATGCATCAACTTTGCATTCAGTTTACGTAAACGTCAATTTAAAATCAGAATAGTGCCTGAAAGATTAAGTTGCAATCGAGTTCATCGAGAAAGATTTGAACTAACGCAAACTTTAAGTAAATAAATTGTTAATAAAAATTATTCTCAAACGCTTACATATTTGGATAGTTCGGACCACCACCACCTTCTGGTGGAGTCCAGGTAATATTTTGACTTGGATCTTTGATGTCGCAGGTCTTACAGTGGATACAGTTGGCCGCATTTATTTGAAGCTCTGGCTGCTGCTCCCCCTGTACGATTTCATACACACCAGCCGGACAATAGCGCTGTGCTGGCTCTGCATATAATTCAAGGTTCTGCTCAATAGGAATCCGCTGGTTCTCCAGTCGTAAGTGGCATGGTTGATCTTCCTCATGGAAGATATTGGATAGATAAACAGAAGAGAGGCGATCGAAACTTAACACGCCATCAGGCTTCGGATAGACAATTTCATTGCTGTTTTCCGCCAATAACAGAGACTGATGATCAGGCTTATCACAGCGGATATGCCACTTAGCTTTGCCTTTTAATACGTTATGTTCCAGCAGCGCTAAACCACCGCCCAGCCACGATCCAAAGCGGTGAATACCACTTGAGAAGTTACGTGCTTGATAAAGCTCTTCATACAGCCAAGACTGTTTGAAATGCTTTTGATAATCAGCAGTAACTGACTGACTCTCAAGGGCTTCACATACTGCTTCAGCGGCAAGCATGCCAGATTTCATTGCGGTGTGTGTGCCTTTGATTTTAGCGCCGTTAAGTGTTCCTGCATCACAGCCAATTAACAAGCCACCAGCAAACTGCTGCGTGGGAAGCGAATGAAAGCCGCCCTTGGTGATCGCTCTCGCGCCATAGCTAATACGCTTCCCATTTTTGAGGTATTGCTCAATCAACGGGTGGTGTTTAAAACGTTGAAACTCATCAAATGGACTCAAGTGCGGATTCTTATAATTCAAGTCAACAATCAACCCGACGGCAACTTGGTTTCCCTCTAAATGGTAGAGATAACTGCCACCTGTGGCTTCGTTTGATAACGGCCAGCCTAATCCGTGCACTACTAAACCTTGCTGATGCTGCTCTGATGGGATTTCCCACAGCTCTTTAAAACCGATAGCGTAATGTTGAGGAGTTTTCTCTTCAGCAAGATTAAATCGGTTAATCAACTGCTTACCAATATGCCCCCGTGCGCCTTCAGCAAATAAAGTAAACTTCGCTCGCAGTTCAATACCAGGTTCGAAATTTCCTTTTTGTTCACCATTTTTATCTAATCCCATATCGCCCGTGATCACGCCACAAACACGACTATCTTCATCGATGATCGCTTGACTGGCGGTAAAACCTGGGTAGACCTCCACCCCCAAGTTCTCAGCCTGCAACGCCATCCATCGGCATAGACTGCCCAAACTTATGATGTAATTACCTTTGTTATGTAACGTATTAGGCACCGCCCAAGAAGGCAGTTCATGACCATTGATGTCATTGCCTAGATAGTAGGTTTTATCTTGGTTTACTTTGGTATTGAGCGGAGCGCCTTTCTCTTCCCAGTCGGGAAAAAGCTCATCCAAACTCCGCGTTTCAAACACCGCACCCGATAAAATATGCGCTCCAACTTCAGAACCTTTTTCTACCACGCAAACAGAGAGGTCTTGTTTTTTTTCTGCTGCTAATTGTTTGATTCGGCATGCCGCAGACAAACCTGCGGGACCAGCGCCTACAATCAGAACATCAAATTCCATGCAGTCTCTTTCCATGATTGCATTCCTTTTTCTTTGCATGTTGCCAACTTGTTAATCAACAATATATTTAAAGTTGACGCAAACGTAAAGGTAAATTAACATCATTTTAAAGACGTCATCACATCGTCTTCACTGTAAACACATAGTCTTCACTGTAAAAGGAATCTAACGTGAAAATACTAGTGCCAATCAAAAGGGTCATTGATCCCTACGTTAAAGTTCGCGTGAAAGCGGACCATAGCGATGTTGAAACCAATAACGTCAAGATGACGATTAATCCATTTTGCGAAATAGCCGTTGAAGAAGCCGTACGACTAAAGGAGCAAGGTATTGCAGATGAAGTCATCGTTGTCAGTGCCGGCGGTAGCCAGTGTCAGGAGCAACTACGTACTGCGCTTGCGTTAGGTGCCGATCGCGCTATTCATATCGATACTGAAGACAAAATAGAGCCATTGGTCGTCGCTAAGCTGCTCAAAGCTCTGGTTGAGCAAGAACAAGCACAGCTTGTGATTACGGGTAAACAATCCATTGATACGGACAACAACCAAGTGGCTCAGATGCTGGCCGCCCTACTTGACTGGCCTCAAGCAACTTTCGCTTCCGACGTGAAGATAGAAGATCAAAAAGTTCAGGTCGTGAGAGAAGTGGACGGCGGCTTGATGACGGTCGCGATGAACTTACCTGCGGTGATCAGTACTGACTTACGCCTGAATGAACCGCGTTTTGCCTCTTTGCCTAATATCATGAAAGCTAAGCGCAAGCCGTTAGATACCATCACACCTGACAGTCTGGGTGTTGAAGTGGTATTTAGCCAAACCATTCAAGAAATCACACCGCCAGCGCAAAGAAAAGGTGGCATCAAGGTTGAATCTGTCTCAGAGCTTCTCGATAAGCTGCGTAACGAAGCGAAGGTGATTTCATGAAGAACTTAATCATAGCAGAGCATGACAATAACCAATTGCATGCTGACACACTCAAAGTGGTTAATGCAGCAAAACAAGTCAGCCAAGACAATGTTTTGATCGTAGTGGGCCACCAGTGTGAAGAAGTCGCTCAGCAAGCTTGTCGCGTTGATGGTATATCAAACGTAATTTGTGTCGATGATGAGCAACTTAAGCATCAATTTGCCGAGAGTATCGCACCTATTGTAGTGAGTATTGCTGAAGGTTTTGACGCAATCTGGGCTAGCTCATCATCAAAAGGGAAAGACCTTGCACCTCGAGTAGCAGCGAAGTTCGGCGTTGGGCAAATTTCCGATATTGTCCAAGTTATCGATGAAAACACTTTTATCCGCCCTATTTACGCAGGAAACGCATTTGCCAAAGTGACCACCAGCGACAAGGTTCGCGTCATCACCGTGCGCGCGTCTGCGTTTGAGCCGGTTACTTGTCACAACCAAGCTGATATTAAGCATCAGCAGGTAACTATCTCAGCTCCAATGGTTGAATTGGTTTCTGTCGATAAAACCGTGTCAGAGCGCCCTGAATTAAGCGCGGCAGAGGTGGTTGTGTCAGGTGGACGCGGGGTCGGTAGCAAAGAGAACTTCGCGTTGATCGAACAAGTGGCCGATAAACTAGGTGCTGCCATTGGCGCTTCTCGCGCGGCGGTTGATGCCGGGTTTGTTGCCAACGACTTACAAGTGGGTCAAACCGGTAAAATCGTTGCACCTAAGCTTTATATAGCGGTTGGGATTTCCGGTGCCATCCAGCATCTTGCAGGAATGAAGGAATCCAAAGTGATTGTCGCGATCAACAAAGATCCAGAATCTCCTATCTTTGAAGTTGCCGACTATGGATTGGTTGGTGATTTATTTGAGGTACTACCTCAGCTTGCCGAACAACTTTAAACGATCAGTTAAGGGGCGAACACTGCTATGTTCGCCCCTTTATTTTGTTTTTGGTCATATTCAAAAGAATTGAAATTAGAGGGACCTATGCCAAATTCTGCACCTATTTGGTCACCATCTGCTGAGCGCGTCAGCAATAGCAACTTATTACGGTTCATCGAAAAGGTTAATAAAGACAAAGCCGAAGGTACCGTAATCAACAATTACACGTCTCTACACCAGTGGTCCATTGAGCACAATGATGAATTTTGGCGACATACTTGGCAGTTTTGCAACGTAATCGGAGATATAGGTTCGCAAATCAAGAGCCTTGGCAGTCCCAAATGGACACAAACAGGTTCTAATCATCACCATGTAAATAGAGACACAGTATGGTTTGCTGACGCCACGCTGAACTACGCAGAGAACCTCCTATCTCAGGCTGAGCAATCACCAGAGCGTGAGTTTATTGTTTTTAGCAATGAAAGCGGTGAACACCGACAACTCACCGGTAAACAGTTGCTTAAACAAGTTTCTGCCATTCAACAATGGCTACTCAATTGTGGTGTCGGTAAAGGCGATGTCGTTGCGGGTTATTTGCCCTACCTTCCTGAAACCGTTATTGCCATGCTGGCCACCACCAGTCTTGGTGCCATTTGGACTTCAACCTCTCCTGATTTTGGTATCGATAGCGTCGTAGAGCGTTTTGGTCAGGTCAAACCGAAAGTTCTTTTTTGCTGTGATGGCTACCAGTTCGGAGGCAAAGCTTTCGATATGACGGACAAGAACACCACTCTTAGTAGTAAGTTAAGCAGTGCCTCCGAAGAGACTACTATTAGCGTATGCCAAATCGAATATTTACAAAACGCTGAGAGTGCTAGCACTTCTGAGTTTGTTTCTTGGTCCGATATTACTCACCACTTTTCTCCACAATCAATTCAATATCAACCAACGCTGTTTAATGACCCGTTATTCATTTTGTATTCTTCTGGTACAACAGGTCAACCTAAGTGTATTGTCCATTCCGCAGGCGGTACCTTGCTCAATCACCTCAAAGAACATCAACTGCATTGCGACATCAAATCGCAAGACAAGGTTTTCTACTACACAACATGTGGTTGGATGATGTGGAACTGGCATGTTTCCGCTCTTGCGAGTGGTGCAGCCTTAGTGATTTACGACGGTAGTCCGGTTTACCCTGATCACTCCGTCTTATGGCAATTAGCAGAAGAACATAGCGTGTCGCTGTTTGGTACTTCAGCGAAATACTTAGAAGCACTGGAACAGGCAAACTGCTCTCCAAAACTAGAACATAACCTGAAGTCACTCAAAACTCTTTGCTCAACTGGTTCGGTGCTTTACCCAGAACAATTTAGTTATGTCTATCAGCACATCATGCAGGACTTGCATCTCGCTTCTATCGCTGGCGGCACGGATATTTGCGGATGCTTTGTACTTGGAAACCCTATTTCACCAGTTTACAAAGGTGAATGCCAAGGCGCAGGGCTGGGAATCGATGTGCGTGTTTTGGACGACGAGGGAAAAACCATTACACAGCAACGCGGCGAACTAACTTGCAATAACTCGCTACCTAACTTCCCTATTGGCTTCTGGCACGACAACGGCGAACTTTATCACAACGCTTATTGGAGCAAGTTTACCGATATCTGGCACCATGGCGACGATGTGATGCAAACCGAACATGGCGGCTTTATTTTTTATGGCCGTAGTGACGCAACCTTAAATCCAGGCGGCGTACGCATCGGTACCGCTGAAATCTATCAGAAAGTGAACGCGTTACCCGAGGTTGAAGACTCCATCGCTGTCGGCAAGTTAAACCAGCAGTCTGAAGAAATCTGGTTACTAGTAAAACTCGCTCACAACGTCGAGTTAACCCAACAACTCACCGATTCAATTCGCCAAACATTGAAAACAAAATGTTCACCGCGCCATGTCCCACGACAAATTTTTGCTATCAGTGATATTCCTAAAACGCGCTCAGGCAAATTGGTTGAGCTAGCAGTGAAACAATTGGTAAACGGACAAGCTGTAAAAAACATTGGTGCTATTGCTAACCCAGAAGTGCTGGAAGAAATTAAAACGCTTTTCAACATAGAAAGTGGCGCCACTGTCACTTAGAGACTCAACAAGTCTTCCAACAATACAGACGGGTATAACCTAACTGTATTTTTAGCTCGCTCAATAACTCCTCCCCACTTTCGTGGAAACTGCGCGAAATATGCTTCATGTACACAAAAAAGGTGAGATAATTCTATCTCACCTTTGAGCCATATGAGCTGGAGCATTAGTTTGGGGGTTAAGCTTTTATCAGTTGGCTCATATCTTCGCGAACTTGTGGCACCGTTAAACCAACGATGATTTGAAGGCTCTCTTGATTTCTAACAATATTCACCGCTCCGTGCTGTGTGAAAAATGCGTTCTCCTTTACAAGAGAGACATCTTTAACTTTAACACGCAAACGCGTCGCGCAATTAGTTAACAATTCAATGTTTTCTTTTCCACCCAGACCTTCAATAAAGGCACTAGCTTGTGACGGACTTGCGCTACTGTTATGGACCGCTTTCGCTTCTTTGTAGTCAGCTTTGGAATACAACTTACTATCTGCACCTTCACGTCCCGGAGTAAGTATGTTGTATTTTAAAATAAGCGCGCGAAACGTAACAAAGTAAACACCAGTAAACATGAGACCAATAATAATCTGAATCACGTATGTTCCTGCATGGTTACCAGCCAAAGGCAACCAGTTTTGGAAAATGAAGTCTATCAAGCCAGTCTGAAAGTTACCGGAAACACCAAACATAAAGGCGATCGTTGCCATTGTCGCAGATAACAACGCATGCAAAGCAAACAGCGCAGGTGCGATAAATAAGAATGTAAACTCTATTGGTTCGGTTATCCCTGTAAGAATTGCTGTGATTGCGGCTCCGAGCACTAACCCCATCACCATCTTTTTATTTTCTTTTTTCGCAACTGAATAGAGTGCTAGTGCGATACCCGTACAACCAAACACTTTACCCATTCCCGTCAACATCAAACCACCCTGAGGAAATTGTGTCGTTAAACTTTCCGAGCTCTGGGCGAATGTCTGTATATTTTGAATCCAATAGGCAACCGTTCCGCCATCGACTGCAACTGGCCCATAAAAAACGGGACCATATACGAAATGATGCAACCCCGTTGGTATCATGATTCGCTCTAAAAACGTAAATAGCCATACCCCTAACGATCCAGCAGAAACCAAAAATGATTGCAGATTGTTAATACCATGCTGAATACTTGGCCAAGTCAAACAAGTTAGAATTGCCATCACGACCATAATGGGGAAACTAATGATCACAACCAATGGCGTTCCGCCAAATACAGCCGCCCAATCCGGTAGCTTTTTATCAAAGAATCGGTTGTGAACCCAAACAGAGAGACTTGCAATTAAAATGGCACCTAGTAAGTTGGTATCAAGCGTTAGAATGCCACCAACTTCAGTCAAACCTCGCTCACCTTCCGTATAGTTCACGCCCAGTTCTGGTCCCCAAAATTGAAGGATTCCACCAATAACGTAGTTAAACGTAATGTAGGAAACGAGTGTTGCAAGTACAGCGCGACCAGATGCTTTTTTAGCTAAAGCGATAGGTAACCCAACGGCAAAAATAAGTGCCATATTTTTAAATACAGCGAGAGATGCCTGTAAAATGATCGTCGAGACTTTAACCCAAGCACTCCCCTCTAGTGCCCAAGGAAACACTTCTTGATTTAACAGCACAACAGAGAAACCCAATAACATGCCCGCTGCTGGAAATAATAGAACGGGAACAAACATCGCGGCTCCGAACCTTTGAATAATGTCTTTCATATAAACCTCTTGTTTCATTCACGGAGCCTACAAGTAGGCCCCGAACGTCCAGTTGTTATTGAAAAAATTGAGGAAGGTAGGCTTTATTTTCTTCTAGTAATTGTTTTGTTATTTCTTTAGCTTTTGGCACATTAACCACGGTACGGTTAAGTGTGAGTGCATTAATCAGCTTTTGCTGACTTCCTTCGTACCAAGCATCCACAACTAATTTCTCGTAACCAAGTTGGCTCTCAATCATGGCTTTTTGGAAGGTTGGGATTTTTCCTACAGTAAAAGCTTTCGGTCCATCACTAGTTAGCGCAGCTGGAACTTCTACCATGGCGTCATTTTGTAAATTTGTAATAGCACCATTATTCGGTACGATGACGAGATACACATCGCTCAAGTTGTAGGCAAGCGAAGCCGCAACTCTCACCATGTATCGACCATGGATATCGGCATGCAGTGTTTCGTGCTTCGTGGTGCCCGCTTCAATTATTCTTGCGTTCAATTCGAACACTCGTTTCTCACGGCCGTTAATTACCTGCCTTGCGCGGGTATTGTTGATATCCTCTTTCGCCACCATTTTTTCAGGGTACAAATAGTACTGAAGATACGTATTCGGCAAAAACTCTGGATTATCAGCAAGCATTGTTCTCATGTTTTTGAATGTGGCTTGCCACGATGGGTCATCCGCTATTTCCGCATCAACCGCACTGATCCCTTCTTTTAGGATGATATTTTTAATTTTGTCCGTTAAGTCTTCACCCTGTTTGTTACGAATTTTGGTAAACCAGCCATAGTGATTAAGCCCAAAATATTCAGGAACGAAGTCCCAAATTTCACATCCTAACAATTGCGCATAGCTGACCATAATCGCTGCTGGCATATCACAGATATTTAGAATTCGCTTATCATGCGGAAATTCACGATTTAAAGCTTCAGCGACAATTGCCGCCGGGTTGGTGTAATTAAGAATCCACGCATCTGGACACGTTTGTCGGATCTCGTTCACTAGCTGGATCATGTCGCCGATAGAGCGAAGTCCATATGCCATTCCTCCCGCGCCACATGTCTCTTGCCCAACACAAGAGTTGGATAGCGGGATTTGTTCATCGCGCTCGCGCATGGCCAACCCACCAGTGCGGATCTGGATAAAGAAAAAGTCCGAATCTGCGAATGCGACAGATTTATCCGTTGTATAAACAAACTCTTCAACTTCTGGATAGTGTTCTCGCAATAGAATTTCAGTAGCTAATGCATTCGATTCTTGGCGTTTCTCATCTATGTCGTAAAACACGACTTTTGCGAGTGGAAAGTTATCTTTTTCGGCAATAAGGCTGTTCATCATACCAAGTGTGTATGTACTGCCAGCACCAACAATCGTTAATTTTTGACGTTTCATTTCGCTACCTCAAATGTTTATCCTGAAAATGTATAAAATAAGTATTAATACTTTTATGATACATTTAAAGTGTAAGCACAAAGATACGAGATAAAAATCACACAAAGATCCTAAGGAAAAGTATTAACTACATCTCAGATCACATTCTTGCTATCATGATCCAAGACTTAGCGAGGTATTATGAAACCCAAATACATAGACATTGCGGAACGATTAGAAAAAAAGATCAAAGATGGGGAACTACAACCTAAATCGATGCTTCCAAAAGAGAGTGATTTGCAAGAAGAGTTTTCCGTAAGCCGCGTAACCATCAGAAAAAGCTTACAAATTCTGGTCGACAATAATTTAATTAGTCGGACAAGAGGTAGTGGAACTTATGTAAACGATCTAAAAGCCCAACATGATGCCTTACATTTGCTAGGTTTTATCGAGGAAGTCAGTAAACAGGGGAAAACGCCTAGCTCTCAAGTCATAAAGTTCGAACTTAAAAAACCGAATGAACAGGTTGCTAAGCAGTTAAATCTCTCGCCCAATGATGATACATATGAAATACATAGACTCAGATGTATTAATGATGAGCCTGAAATTTACGAAGTCACTCATATGCCAGCAGTGTTATTTCCAGACTTGAGCATAGCCATAATGAATGGTTCTAAATATGAGTACATTGAAAATAGCAAAGGATTGAAAATTGCGAAAAGCAGTCAGTCTGTCAAACCGTATTTGTTAGATGCAGAGACGGCCTCATACCTGAATGAATCAGAAGCTTCCCCTATTCTAAAAGTTGAGTCCACTGGTTACCTAGAAGATGGTCGTGCATTTGAATATACCGTCAATTACTTCCGACTTCATCAATACAGCTTCGAGTTTATTTCAACTAGGACGTAGTACTATTCGACGCTAATGGTTAATCATTGCGCCAAATCTTATATCCGACCTCTCGCATTGCTCTGCCGAGCAGGTGGGAGGCGACTGGCGCAGTGAGAACGATAAACAACATCGTACCGATAACCCGAGAGATCACGGTAACTTCAGGGAGTGAGAAAGCGACCGCTAATAACAAGCAGCTCACTCCGACAGTTCCAGCTTTGGTCGCTGCATGCATTCGGGTATACAAATCAGGAAGCCTCAGGACACCTAGACTTGCAACCAAGGTCAACAATGTTCCTAAGCATAAAAATAGTCCAATCAACACGTCCATTATTCTTTCTCCTTTCTTTTAACGATCAAACGTGCAAATGCGATCGTGCCGAGAAATGCGACCAAACCTAATGTAATGGCGATGTCTAACAGAGCGTCCTCACCGCTGTCTAAGGTGTAAACCGTAATAAATCCGATAGTGATAAATGAAATCAGATCTAACGCCACAACTCGATCAGCTAGCGTTGGTCCTAGAATTAAACGAGCAAAAGCCATAACAAAGCTGAGTAGTAGCCCAGAATAGGCAAAAGTGACCGTTATTTGCAGCCAACTATCCACGCGTCACCTCCAAAATTCGATGCTCTAACCCATCTTTAATTCCGCGAATAACCTCTTCATGTTCAGGTGCAAACATGGCATGAACGATAAGATACTTTTTATCAGCCGTAACATCCAAACTAAGCGTACCCGGTGTTAAAGAAACCATGTTCGCCAGTAATGTGATTTCTAGGTCAGAATCGACCTCCAGAGGGACATAAACGATATCAGGCTGACTCAAATGAGTAGGTGTCACGACGTCCCACACCACTTTCGCAACCGATATAACCATTTCATAAGCGAAGTACACCAATAACTTCAATGCAGATGCAAAACGTTGAAAATAGCTCGTTTTCAATCCAAATGGTTGACTCAACCTTAAAGCAAAAAAGCCGACCGTAAATCCGACAACAAAATTCAGACTCGAATAGCTGCCATTAAGCATCATCCACGCTAACGCTAAGAAAAAATTGAGGAATAGATAGATCATGTATTTCCTCCTAACACCACTCTGATGTATTCAGTCGGATTTAACAGTTGTTCTGCAGCTTGAACGGAAAATTGATAAAAAGGCTCCGCCACTAAGCCAATGATTAGCGTCAACGTTGTCAATACAATAATTGGAACGCAGTACAACCAATGTACTTTGGCCTGCAGAGTCTGTTCTGGCTTCTCTCTAAATGGCTTTTTCCAAAATGCCTCACTCCAAATTTTCGTCATCGAGTAGACGGTAAGCAACCCCACCAATAACGCGGTACCTGCTAACCAGTAATATTCAGCCTGTATGCTCGACTTGATGACCAATAGCTTTCCCCAGAAACCCGATAGCGGTGGAAAACCGGCCAGAGAAAACGCAGGGACAAGAAACAAGAACGCTAACCAAGGCATAGCTTTGTATACCCCACCCAAATGTTCAAGTTGACTAGAGCCATATTTGCGCTCGATGAATCCACCTATTAAGAACAAATTCGCTTTTACAATGATGTGATGAACAATGTAGAAAATGGCACCGGCTAAAGCTAAGGGAGTGTAAATAGCCAACCCCATGATCATATAGCCTATTTGGCTAATAATATGAAAAGAAAGAATTTTCTTAATGTCGAATTGGCTAGCCGCTCCTAAAACGCCCGTTAACATGGTTAGCCCTGCGACCCAAATTAACGTCGGTTGCCAACCACTCTCGGCGAGCGGAAATACCAAGGTAAAGACTCTTATCAACGCGTATACACCGACTTTAGTAAGCAACGCGGCAAACAGTGCCACCACACCGCTTGGTAACGTGTGATAAGAAGCTGGCAACCAAGCAAATAAAGGAAAGAGTGCCGCTTTAATAGAAAAGGCAAACAAAAATAGCGCGGACAGCATCATGTTGATGCTCAATTCATTTTCCCCTACTTTGGTGTAGAGATCGGCCAAGTTCAAGGTGCCCGTTGCGCCATACAACAAGCCGATAGCAAGCAAAAATACCAGCGTCGAAATCAGGTTCAACATCACGTACTTTACTGCACCATCAACTTGAGTTTTCGTTGCATCTAACACCATTAAACCAAATGATGAAATGAGCATGACCTCAAACCAAACATACAGATTAAAAATATCTCCAGTCAGGAAAGCGCCATAAACGCCAGCAAGCAACATGTGCATTAACGCATGGTAATTGCTATAGGAGGGCTTTCGGTGAAGGTCCGCCATCGCGTAGAAAACACATATCGCACCAATCACCGCCGTGATCATCACCATAGCAACGCTGAGGTAATCTGCGACAAACACGATACCAAATGGCGCACTCCACTGACCAAAAGCAACGGCTTGAATACCATTATTTATGATGTTTTCTGTGAGAAAGCCCGCAACGAAAAGGTTCGAAATCGCACTTACACCGCTCAACCACTCAACACTTTTTGTTGAGCGACGGACGAAGAAGATAATCAACGCCGTACTCAGCGAGAGAACTACCGGTAACGTAAGCAAAATCGAACTCATTGACCCTCCTCAGAACGTTGCATTTCATCGACGTTTGCAGTTCCAGTGTCTTTATAAGCTCGATAGAACAGCATTAAAGCAAAAATAAGTAGTCCAAAACCGATGACTATCGCAGTTAAGATAAGCGCTTGAGGTAAAGGATTTGCCGCGCTATCTGGTGGTAAAAGAGCATTATCGCCAATCAATGGCGGCTCTCCGGGCGTCAGCCTCCCAGCGGTAAAAATAGCAAGGTTAACCGCACTACTGAGTAACATGATGCCGAACAAAAGGCGCAAGATATGCTTTTCAAGCATTAAATAAACACCTGTTGCGACAAATACTCCAACGACAACACTCCAGACTATTTCCATCACTCTAGCTCCTCATTAATACGAAGCAGCATACCCATCACGCCACCTATAACGGCAAGGTAAACACCAACATCAAAAACCAATGGCGTCCCTAGGGGTATAACATCCTTCCACCACAGTCCGGTCAAAAACGGTTTATCAAACGCAAAGCTCAAAGCACCAGAAACTAAGCTCAATGCGATGCCAGATAACGCAATGAGAAACGGTTTGAAATACAACCTAGAACGAACGTATTTCGGTGATTCCGCGAACATGAGAAGTGATAAACCAATAACGGCAATCAACGCACCAATAAAGCCACCACCCGGTTCATTATGACCACGTAACAACAGATACACTGAAAATACGAGCATGAGTGCCGAAACAATGTGTGCCGTGGTTGCAAAAATTAATGATTGGATACGATTTTGCTTTTTCGCTCTTGTCTTAAGCAAACTCACTGCCGCAATCCCAGCAATAACAACGACGACAACTTCTCCCAATGTATCAAATGCGCGAAAGTCGACCAGAATAACGTTAACAATGTTTCGCCCATGTCCACCCGGGACACTGTTTTCTGCAAAGAAATCTGACACCGAAGAGTCCATCGGCTGAGACGTGATTCCTAACAAAAGTAAAGTAACCGAAACACCTATCACACCTGCTATGCAAATATTCGCTACTTTACGTTTTATTGAATGCTTGGGCACGGTGGCTAGACGCGGCATATGACGCATTAACAATGCAAGAAAGACCACCATTAATGTTTCCACTAACAGTAAAGTCTTCGCAACGTCCGGGGCGCTATAAATCATAAAAACAAGCGTGGTCATGAAGCCAATCATACCAAGCGCAGAAATCGCAAGAAGTCTTGCGTGGGACAACGTACATACGAGCGCAGCACCAATCAACAATAAGGCAATACCAATCTCATAGAAAGTGACACTTGAAAGTTCGCCAACCAAAGGCAGAGGAATAAGCGCTACCTGACTCAGTAACGCAACGGCAAGTACCGTGAAAAATAATAGGACATAGCGACTCAATTTCTTTTGCTGTAACCGCGCCGTTTGCCACTTCGCCACTGTCATCATGCCATCTAATAGTCGTTCAAAAATATTCTCCGCTTTGGGGACGAATAGATGTAACCGCTGAAAAAATGCAGACACAGCTGGATAAACACGGTACACCACATACCCCAACGCTAGCGTAATAACGCTTAACACTAACGGTACATTCACGCCATGCCATAGTGATGTCTCTTTAAGAGCTGCTGTGGGCAGAATGTCAGCAGAGCCCGGAAAAATAATATTGCGATCTAACCAATTTAAACCGAATAACGGGACCAGGAGACTGCCAAGTGCCAAGAGCAAAGGCGAGATCCACATGGCTTTTTTTGTCTCAACTGGTTTAGTTTCAATCGGCACGAGATCACGGCGAGCAAAGAATGGTCTCGCAATAAGCATAATGGTTAGCGCGACCATCAGTATATTCACGATTAATAGTACAAAGGCGATCCAGTTATTGAGCTCTACTGCGGACTTGTACATGTATTCTTTGCTCAAAAAGCCTAACAACGGCGGGAACCCCGCTTTAGACAATGCAGCCAAACTCCCCGCAACCATGCTGATGACGAGAACTGACTTCAGACCGTACAATTGATCAATATCTCGTGTTCCTGTCGCTTTGTCGATATTACCCACCACCATAAACAGCGCAGCTTTATAGAAAGAGTGAGCGAGAATAAACATCAATACTGCACTAACAGCCAAATCTGTGCCCATACCTAGTAATAATGTTAATTTACCCAAAGCAACATTCGTGCTGTAGGCTAGCATCAGCTTCAAGTCAGTTTGTTTTAATGCGACAAATGTGCACCAAATGGCCGTGATACTCCCAGTGATGACTAAAGCATAAAACCAGATCTCGCTGTGGGCATAAACTGGCGATAAACGTGCTAATAGGTAAATGCCTGCCTTTACCATTGTTGCCGAGTGTAAATACGCACTGACCGGAGTGGGAGCTGCCATCGCGTTAGGTAGCCAAAAATGAAACGGGAATTGCGCAGATTTAGTAAATGCACCGAGTAGTATGAGCACTAGAGATGGGATAAACCATTCATGCTGCGCAATAGTGTCTGCCTGCTCGATAATGGTATTTAGCTCATAACTCCCAGCCATTGCTCCCAGCAAGATAAGACCAGCTAGCAACGCTAGTCCACCAGCACCGGTAACAATCAGCGACTGCAAGGCGTTTTTCCGAGACGTTTTATTTTCGTGATTAAACCCGATCAGTAAGTAAGAAGTGATGGTGGTGAGTTCCCAGAAAACAAATAACAACAGAATGTTATCGCTCATCACAATCCCTAGCATGGCAAGCATGAATAGGGTTAGATACAAATGAAAGGAAAACCGGCTATCACTTTCTCGTAAATAAGCCAAAGCGTAGATTTGAATCAGTGCGCCAATCCCACTGATCAGTCCCGCAAAAAGAAATGAAAGACCATCTAATCTAAAGCTAAGGTTGATATCGAGGCTTGGTATCCATTCCGCATTCCAGCTCACGCCTACAGGAGTATAGATATAGAAGAGAAAAGAGAAGATTAAAACTGGCAGCGCAGGGAAAATCAGTAAGACCAACTGATTATCTAGGTTTTTCGGCAGGTTTTCTTTACCCGTTATGTTATTCAACATCGCAGCCCATTCGTTATTATAAGAAGATACGCCCTATCCGGCGTAAATGACAAACTCCACTGTATTGTTTTAGCCCAAGCGCTTCAAAAACGATCATGAAACCAAGGGAAAAGTAGCAAACAGTAATCACTGAGTGCTACTTAGAGGAACGCCGATACAAACCGCTATTTGCTGTCTGCTACGGCATAAGAACGTAGGTCACTACTTACGTGTTCTTGGCTGAATGTATATGGATTATCGTCATCAGCTAACTCGAATGCATCGTAGGTGCAGTCACCGATATCATTTCTCGGACAAACATAAACATTCGAACGTTCTATCATTTCTGTGTGGCATTTCGGGCATAGGTTTTTCATGTCACTCTCCTCTGATAACTTATTGATACATTGATAATTCCATGTTCTAGAGATCCATCTCCCTCCTTTACCTAAAACATCACTTAAACCCAACTTTGTTACACCCCAATTACTGAATCGGTGAGACAAAACCATCGGGCTTAAGAGCGACCAAACTACAGTTAATCGATTGCAAAATATTTTCAGCCGTATTACCAATGACATAGCCAGATATACCAGTTCTCGCTAAGGTTCCCATTACCAGCACGTCTACCTCAATACTCTCTACGTAATCTGGAATCTTTTCGTCGGGTTTTCCATGCAGGTGGTGAATCACAATTTCACCTGTAATCCCAGACTCCTCCAACAGCTGTTGCAGAGCTTGTTTATGATCGGCTTTTGCTTTGTCGAGTTCATGTTTCAACTCAGCATCATCGACTTGAATCCAAGCGTTACCATTAAGGTAGTTTTCTAAGTAATACTCCCAGCAAGAAATCACGTGTAAACGACTATCGCAGGTGTCGGCTATCGAACGCGATAATTCGAGTAAACGCACGGCTAATGAGTGCTGTTCATCGCTTGCCGTTAATGGGTCGATAGCCACAGCAACACGGCGTTTATCTCTTGGCTTATCAATTGGTCGGTGCAACCAAAGCGGACAAGGGCATTTTCGTAACAGAGTCATATCAATAGCTTTGAAACCCTCAGCACCTTCACCGAGCGGTTCAGCTTCTTTGATGATGAGATCTTTGTTATCAGCTAATGCTTCTTGAATAATACAGACAGCGGGCTTTTCACTGCTTTTCACAGTAAGAGGAAATGCGAGATCCTCTTCAGAGAGTCCCAGCTTCTGTCTGTATTCGTGAATACTTTGTTTGAGGGAGTCTTGCAGCGATTGCTCATAACTTTGCTGATACTGGATCATGTCTGTTGGGAAATCAGGACACGCTATTAGCCCTGAGACAGGCACTTTGTTGCTAGATGCAATCCTCATCGCTTGTTCGAGGGCGTCACTATGGCCTGGCAATCCTTGTGTTGCAAAAAGTATGTTTGCGAATCGTTTCATACACACCTCCTTGTTTGGTTAAATATTAACCACCCACAAAGTATAATACCTAACGGATAATTGTAACGGCTTGTGACGTTGATGAAATCAATTCTCATTAAGAGACGGATATTGCTTCATTTTGTTTTACGTCACACTCTCCTTTCTTCACAACTATCGCCTTCGACCTAAATAAATTCCGCTACCTAAAGTTGAGACCAAATAAAAACCCAAATTACTCAAAGTTTTTTCTCACCTTGAGTAACTTGGGTATAAGCAATAACACACTTAGTGTCCGGATTTAAATGGATGACCTAAATTTTCACGCAACTTAGTTTAAAGATGCCATCTCAATCACGAATCGATATGCAAAGTTTTACGGCTTTAGTGACCTAAAATCGCCGTAACTCGATGTTAAGGTTGTTGTTTTGTCGGTGCCAAAGCAATTTCACGAACACATACACCTTGCGGTTGCTGATAAGCAAACAGCACTGCTCGTGCAATGTCGTCTGCTGCCAACACGCCGCCCATATCCACCTTCCAGGCGTCATAACCATCTTTAATATCTTGAGACGTTGTATGTGAAAGTAATTCCGTTTCCACTGCACCAGGTGCAATCGTGGTAACGCGAACATTTGATGACGCAACTTCTTCACGTACGTTTTCAGAAATAGCATGAACCGCAAATTTGGTACCGCAATAAGCAGCATGATCAGGGAATGTTTTCTTGCCCGCAATAGAGCTGATGTTAATGATCGTACCACTGTTACGTGCTTTCATCGGTGCTAGGACGGACTGCATGCCATTGAGCAAGCCAATTACGTTCACATCAAACATGCGCTTCCACTCCGATGCTTCCTGAGTATCTATCTGACCGAGAAGCATAACGCCTGCGTTATTTACAAGTGCATCTACCGGACCATACAACGCTTCAGCTTTCTCTATTGCAGCCTCGAAAGAAGCTTTGTCGGTCACATCTACCTTTTCACAAAGCGTATTTGGTAAGTTTAATGCTTCCAAACGTTCTACACGTCTTGCTAACAAAAGAAGAGCATGGCCCTGGTCACTGAAGTGACGTGCAATCGCTTCACCAATGCCTGAACTAGCGCCTGTAATAACAATTAACTTTTTCATTTTGAATCCTTAATCGAACGGTTTACATCAGTGGCGGTAAGTTTAAGAAAACTTTGTTTGTTGATATATACCGACCTAGTTGAAACACTGTTGTTATACTGCAACAATACTTTTTTGAATTATGAAGAAGTCATCATGCAAACACACATCAACCTTGCGGATATTCGCTCTTTCGTCCTAATCGCTCAACTAGGAAACTTCACGAAAGCAGCAGAGCAACTTGGCGTTTCTCGCTCACACGTTTCACGTCAAATAACAAATCTGGAACAACAGATTGGTGTCACTTTGCTACAAAGGACCACTCGAACACTGAACCTCACCGAAGCAGGCAAGGTTCTGTATAAACAGTGTGAAACTGCCCTTCACAATATTGATCAAGCTGTTATGGCAGTGGTTGATGATGTAGAAGACTTAAGAGGTGACATTCGTATCAACTGTGTCGGGGGCTATTTAGGAGAAGACGTTGTCGCAGATATCGTTGCTCAATTTCTAATCCAACACCCACAAGTGAGCATTAACTTAGATTTTAGTAGCCATCGTGTCGATTTAATCGCGGATGAATTCGATATCGCTTTTCGAATGGGAAAGTTAGACGACTCCAACTTTATCGCTCGCAAACTGATCGATGTGAAAATGGGGACATACGCAAGCCCAAACTATTTAGAAACATATGGCTATCCTTCGCATCCAAAGGACTTAGAAAAACACGTTTGTTTGACAGGTAGTGTGACACGGTGGGCATTTGAGAACACGAATACAAAGCAGTCAACGGAACACCAGATACGTGGACAGTTACGATGTAAGAGTGGCAGAGTAATGATAAAAGCAGCCTTGGCGGGAAATGGCATCATCCGTGTGCCAGCACTTTATTGCCAACAAGAACTCCAGACAGGCAAGCTAAAAGAAGTGTTTACCAATTGGAGCATTCCGAGTGTGGAATTTTCACTCCTTTATCATCACGACCGACATCAACCAAAACGCATCCGAGCCTTTGTTGATTTTACTACGCAATACTTTCGCAAACTGCAGAGTAAAGACAAGTAACCTGCACGTTGGTACCTGTCTATGTATGCTTTATAGGCTGAGCCTGTGAACCTGGGGTTTGTTCTAGAAAGAGTGTGAGCATTTTGACGCTTAAGGCTTGGTTTTCATAAACGTCAGAGGTGTTTGTCCAGTTTGCTTTTTGAAAAATGCAATAAAAGCACTGTCTGACGAAAACTCCAGCCAATCGGCAACTGCGCTGACTGGCATGCCCGTTGATAACAATTCAACTGCTTTTAAAAGCCTCCACTGTTGCCGCCAATCTTGATAGTTCATTCCCGTTTCCGACTTAAATAATCGTGTTACCGTCTTGGTGCTTGCCCCAACTTTGCTTGCAAGAGTAGTAAGCGAAGGAGCTAGAAATGAAGGTTCAACCAACTCTCGACGAAACGTTGTTAAGCGCCGATGCGATGGCAAAGGCAACTGAAACGAATAACGTTTCGCAGCATAAAACTCCTCCCAAAAAAGCGCCGTCGTATTTACCATCTCGCTGCTAGGCTTATCCCACTCCCAAAATGACATTTTATCAATAAGAGCTTGGAGTAAATTATTCACTTCTATCATCGTGATCTTACTCGGACAGGCAAACTCCTCACAATCAAAATACAAAGATCGATACGCCACCACATTCGTCATTAGTGCGCGATGCGGCGTATTAGGTGGGATCCAAACCGCCTTTGTCGGTGGCAAAATACAAATCGAGTCTTCCAGAGCAAAACTCATACAACCTTGAGGTGCGTACAATAACTGCCCTTTTTTGTGCTGATGCATACCTGAGTCGTGCTTGCCAATATCCGCAGCAATTCCCACTACACAATTAGAAATTTTGTCTGCATCAAATTGTGTTTTTTCGTTAATAAGCGCCATTTTGTCCGAATGTTGATGTATTTGGTTTTTATGTTGTTATTAGATCAATCATAGCCTCATTTATACTGCCCGCCAACTTCATTAACGATGGGTAACAATATGAATACTAAGCCCTCTTTATGGCTCATGCTGGTTATGTTGATGTTTCCGCAAATTGTAGAAACCATCTATAGCCCAGCGTTGAGCTCAATCGCTCTATCATTTGATGTAAACCACGCACAAGCAGCCCAAACATTGTCGATTTACTTCCTAGCTTTTGCCATTGGCGTTGTAGTTTGGGGAGTTCTCGCAGATAAACTGGGAAGAAGGCCCACCATGCTTATTGGGCTCTTTATCTATGGCTGCGCATCTTTACTCGCAACTCAAACCGAAAGCTTTGCTGTTGTCATGGCCGCGCGAGCCCTAAGCACATTTGGTATCGCGGTAGGATCCGTTGTCACACAGACCATGCTTCGTGACGCGTTTGACGGTCAAGAACTGAGTAAAGTCTTTAGCTTAATGGGGATGGGTATATCAATCAGCCCGGTAGTTGGCATGCTATTAGGCGGGCAGCTTACAGCGCTTGGTGGATACCGTTATGTGTTTTTTGCCTTGTTTTTAATCGCGTTAGTATTGCTCGCTTATAACGTTATTAAGCTTCCTGAAACACAGAAGGAACAGACACCAGTACGGTTGCATCAACTTAGCTGGAAAATGGTAAGAGACGCGCGAATTTGGCGCTCAGGATTATTGGTTGCTTTGTATAACATTGCTCTATTTTCTTATTACCAGCTTGGCGCATTTACTTTCTCAGCACTTGGGTATAACTCCGAACAATTTGGATACAGTGGCATGGTACTGGGGTTAGGCACTCTGCTTGGGAGTTATTTAAACAAATCCCTAGTGTCTAAAAATGTTCGAAAAAGCCAACTACTTTGGCTCTCAGCAGTATTGCTTAGTTTGGGATCAGTCGGTGTGTTGATTCTGAGCCAATCAATCTGGTTTGTTGCTCCAATGGTGTTAGTCGTCATGTCTTATGGGATTGCGATACCCAATATACTCAGTGACGCACTCGTTGATTATAAACAACAGGTAGGTAGCGCAGGCGCTTTATTTGGGCTCATGTACTACATCATGATCGGGACGGGATTAGCGATGGCTGGAACAGCACAAAACTTAGGTGTCGTTCTATTAGCATGTAGCTGTTTAGCGATTTTATTAGCGTTTTCTAAAAGGCAAGTTCATACCAACTTGTGACCAGATACTACGCATTGCTTGCCTAATCTTCCGAAGATTGGTCTACATCTTTTCTAACGGTTAACTAAAACGTAAATAAAAAGCGCCTGTCGGCGCTTTAATTATCCATAGATCTTATTGCCATGTTGGCTCGCCAAACTCTTCACAACGTTGCTTGTCGTAATTTTCAATGCGCCCGCGTTTACCTACAAACTGAACCTGAACAACCATTCCAGCTTCAACATATTCACTGAAATAATCGCAAGAAACACGAAAACTAGTATCGCGTATAACAATTGGTACCCATTCATAGCCGCCGCTGCGTGGTAAGTAAGACTTGAAGGTAATGACCCCGTCATCTGAAACGTTGATTTCTTCATCATATTCATTCAACTTATAAAAACGTTGTCCATCAAACTCTGTCTTTGCTTTTTCAATTATTTCCTTCGTTGCTGTCGATTGCATCGGCGTATTTGAGACCAGTTGACACCCAACAACAGATGTCAATACGGACAAAGCCAAAGCGAGTTTAGTTATTTTATTCATTTACCTAACCACTGTTGAATTATTCAACACTTACCATTTTAAAAGGAGGGAGACCATACTTTATTTTAAAGAAAATAAAAAGCGCCTTTCGGCGCTTTTTATCTGAACATTTCTTATCCAAACGTCTCGAGTAGATTTTCTAGAAAAGCTAACTTTTTATTACAATGAATTTTATTTAGGCTCTCACCGGAATCTATTGCTATTTAACCCCAAGCTTCAAACTCATTAGGCTTTACGTGTTTTATTTTTAATCTAACGTTGGGATCCAGAGCTGTTTCAGTTCCCAATTCACAGTAGTACTCAACAGCATTTTCATCTTCAATCATGTCAACGAAGCTAGCAACGACACTCAACCGTCCACCACCTCTAGTCAATGAAAAGTACGCATTCTTGTTTTCATTTACTTCAAATTTCAAAGGAATGAATTCAGGTTCTTCAAGAGAAATATCTATCCATTTATAGTTATCTAAACTCTTCCCCTTTCGTGGGGCATAAACTGTTTTCAACCCATTTTCGTCAACAACGAAGTACATCGAATTCTCAGCTTGATTAAAGCAAGCTTTCAAACTGCCACCTTTATTTTCTAAATCACACGTAAATATGACAGAATTTTGGTTGCAGCTTGCACTTACAAAATTTGAAAACGACACAATAAATGAAAACCCGACCATCACAATTGATTTATAAATTTCATTGAATTTAAGCATTTCAACTACATTAAAAATAAAAACAATATATTCACTTTATATTAAAATAGTCTTCATCAGGGAATTTTTCGTTGGTTTTGTTAGTACTATACTTTCCATTATATGGATTAATCGTCAGTTCTTCACCATTATTATCAAACTTAAACTGCCTTCCATCAAACTCTCCCTTTATCCTTAAACTTACTCTACCTTCAATAATCTCAACATATTCATATCTTGATGAAAAACTATTCCAGCAAACATCTCGCCTATGTTCGTCATAATTAGCAGAAAAAACTATTGTAGAAGAACAATAATTCTCTTCTCCATTTCTATTCCAATACAAAATCCTATCTTTAGGTATGTTCATATTAAAATTATCTCTCTGGAAAATGTAAGACAACACGCCAGTATAATTATTATTAGCGTTTTTTATTATTTTACCATTATCTCTGTCCAATAATGTATGATCGATAATATCAAAACCATAATCGTAAATGTCATAACTAAGGTTCAAACTACCAATCTCTTTTGGAACTTCTTTTTTTTCTGTGTCAAAAATAAAGTATGCTTCGCTATTTATATTACCATTAGTCAAGTCAACCAAATAAAGCTCTTCATTCAATTTAATTAAATCGCTTGTGCCACATGAGTCAAAAAAGCTAAAATCATATGAAGTTCCATTTGCTTTTAGAGAATATTGACAAAAAGGCCCCTCAGCCTCTGTGAATTTTTGTTCTTGCGTAATACTGCTTTCCGCAAAAGAATATGTTGATAAAAAGATTAAACTAAATGTAATCATTTTATTCATTTATCATTAACTCCAGCTTGTGATGTACACTCTTACTTCTTTTATAGTAATTTTTATTGATCATTGAACTATCCTTAAGATAAAACTTACTAAAGTCATAGTTATCGGATATTGAATTACAATTAATCAACTTTGAAAGTTTTAATAAGTTATTTTTTCTCTCTAACAAATGATTGTAACCACCATTTACTGAGATCGTTACACGAAATAGATCATTCTTGGTAGCGAATGGACGAATATCTCCCCAAGCACTACCTTTTACCCAAAACCACCCTGAAGAATCTACTGCCGTGTGTAAATCTTTAGCAACGCTTTCTACCATTTCTTTTGTAAGATCTTTAGTATTCACACCAAAGTATTTAGCATAGTTTTCTATATGTGTTATCTGTAATAAACCACGTCCATGATAGAATGCACCACCTCTGTACTTATTCCATTTCTCTGGATATTTCCCGTTATAATAGTACTCTTCCGTCGTTTTGAAAAAATCACTTTCTTGAAATGCTTGAGACAGAAAGTGGATTTTATTCAAACAATCATCGATTTCATACGTCCTAAACATGTCATTCAAGCTATTTAATAACTCTTCTAAAGAAACATTTCTCATACTGTCATAATGAGAGTTCTCAAAAATAGTTTCTTTTCCACCTAAGACTTCAAGTAAAAAACTCTTGGAAATATCACGATTACAGAAACATTTACTTTGGGTGTGATTTCCTACAAAAGGCCAATAATGCCAAAGGCTCTTATCATCGCTTCGTTGCAAATCACCTTGTAAATCTTGCATCCATGAGAACTTATCTGCTCTTTCCAGTTCGAATTGCGAGAAAAGATCAAAGCTATCCATCACTTGATCGCGCCATGGGGAGTTACGGTAGTCCTCTATAGTCACAAAACCAGCGGAGCACTTAATATCTAGAGCTTCCTTCGCAGTCTGATGGATTGATTCATAAAGACTTTGTGACGACGCTGTATGCCAATCTGTAGGATGTTTCACAATAAATCGCTCAAAGTGTTTACGCTTACCGTCTAAGTATACTTTGGCATCGCGAGCAGTGAACGAGGAGAAGTCCGTTACTTGATCTTCTGTCACAGATTCAAGTAATTGCTGAATAAACGAATTACTCATATCAACGGCACCGCTACTATCGGCCCCATCGAGAACAACGAGTGGATTTTTTTCCGCATTTTTGGGAGAAATCTGTTTTTTGAAAAATTCGGGCGGCTCCTCATAAGAGAACATCTCGATATGCACACGATTATCGTCTTTCTTAGTTCCTATTGCATCGTTGCTATATTCGTGCAGTCCCATGTAGCCGATATCTTCCCCAGCTGAAACCTTTATCCCCTCTCTAAATAGGAGTGGGAGTAAAGAAACCACACTACCGTCCCTAATCATTGCCGCCTTGTCCGACATCCATTTAGGTTCTAAAACTGGTTCTGATAGGACAGCAGAGGAATCTTCTAAAATGTCAAAGTCACTATTGAGACCCGAAGCAAACCAAACAATCTTGTTTAACAGTGCTTTTTCGCTACCACTTGCCGATTCACTATTCTCTACCACACGGCACTTTATCATTTTGTAGGTATTTTTGTCGATCTGGTATGGATGGGTCTCCTTCTCTTCTGCGTACAGGTATTCAAGTAATGTTCCTTTAGACATCGACTGTTTTTTTTCACCAGAATTAGTAGGCACATCACTATGTTTGAAAGTGCGTACATTTCTCGCTTCTTGTAAACGGTAACGCGTGGTTATAGATGAATTGGCGCCAATATCTGAAGGTGGCGCAAGGTGCATATAAAGTGTATAGAACTTAAATACATCTTCACTATCTTCGGGGTTTACAGCCTCATGCTCGATAAGCACAAAGTTATTACTATACTTAAACTCTTGCTCTTGGTACGTTGAGGTTAGGTAATCAGGATTTATGCGAAATGCCACTATTTTTCCATCAAGCATCGCTTGAATAGGTCTGAGCCCTTTCCCCCACGGTAACATTTTTGATGTTAAGTGAACGCCACTATGCCAACCGTACCCTTGTCCTATTAAATAACGACCGCTCTTAGCTTGATCAAACAATTTCGTAAAATCACTGAGCGTGTAGTAAGCGTCACCTTCTCGTTGCGCTATCGGAAAAACTGCATCCATGATTTAAATGTCCTAGTCAGAAAAGTTATCGTCAAAAGTGACAAATGATGGGCGGTTCAAGTTGTTTGACTTCGTGTACACCACCGCATTAACCCTACCTAAATTAGTAGCAAAGCTAGATTGGCTCGCTATGTTAACGGTACTCCCAAGGGCCATTGCCGATATAGAAATTAGGGTGTCATTTTTGGTTTCAAAAATTTGGCTAATGACGTCAGGAAGTGCTTGTTTGAAGTGGTTAAGTGCTTTTTTATAACCGTTTATACCCTCTTCAACAGAACTCAACGATCTTGCAGAAGCTTGGCTTTGTATGAAATCTAAACGACCGATGATTTCACTGTTTAGCTCATCGATGTATGAACAGATTTGATTGTTTATCAACGTCCATAAAACAAACTGCAAATACTTCACAGTATTCCCAGTCCCTAAAAAGCGAAGCTTCGCTAATAATTCATAGGGAGGCTCAAACACATCAGCTTGATATAAGACTCTCAATATATCGCCATTTTCGTGCACTTGCTCCAAGAGCAGTTCAACTAAAGGTTCATATTTCTCTAGCGCAGTAGTATCAGTTTGGATGTGATAAAGTGCCGAAACATAAGCATCAGAAAAATCTTTAGAGTGATTTTGACTAATCGCATAAGGAGACGATATACGGCTTTGCTCTAACACAATATCTTTAAAGTCATCATCACTGAAGGATGGGGACATCAATATCCCCCAGTCATTAGCAACCCCAACACGATCTTCCCAAAATGGCGAGCGGCGACCTGCGACAAACGTACAAAAATCATTCGGATCAGGGTAAGTTTCCGTCACAATATTTTCAGCTAAAGATTGGTTCGGGGTGTAAGAGTCTTGAGTTTCGCTGAGCACTAACCTGCATTCTTTTAGAGCGAGACCATTAACAGATGCTTTTCCGCTAGAATCCAGCACTCCACTCCCAATGACAGCACCTGAAGGCTCGACTAAAGAAAATTGTGCATTAGAGTAAGGGAGCCCATTTGGATATTTGCATTCTATATCCAGCGTATACGTCCCTTCCTGCTCTTCAGTCACAGAAACCGATGGGTTTTGTGCGCCACCCAAACACATAGTGTTGGCTTTGTTCATGGTCATTTGATCGGACAGACGACATACGCCCTTACCTTCAAATTTAACCGTTGGTGAGGCTGAAATGAATTTTGCTTCGGCTTCTATCGTGCCTGAGGCAACGCCTTTTCTATCACCGCCCGCATCGCCGGTACTTTTTGAGAACGTACTGCCCTTGATAGCGACACTGTTACCGCCATCCATAGAGACTGTCGTAGTCCCACCAGCAAGGTCTGCTGATTTAGCATTGTTGCCATAAGGGATAGGGACGACTGGTTTGCCGACCTTAGTTAAACAAACATCTGGGAGCGTTGCATTCGCTTCACCACCTGAGCCTTTATGAACTATCGAAAGTCCATTCGCACCAACTGTTACGCCCATAACCAATCCATTTGAATTTTATTGATTGAATGATAAAAGAGATCGCAAACTGCAATCTCTCTAAATAACTAGTGAATTTCACTAAAAGACCAGTGATATTCACAATAAGCCCTAAAACTGGCAGAAGATCTCATTTTAGATCTCTGGTTATCTATACATTTCAAGCAGTTGCTGAAATTTTAAGTCTATGACGATGTAGGTTGCCGCATACATAAGCGCAAACGTCATCGCACTAAGACTTAAGATCAGCTTGGGTGAAATTACCCTTTTTAACGGCTTCTTTAGATATTTAGCTTTAAGGTTGATTAAAGAAACTTTTTCTTGTTCTGCTAGGCGGTCATCTCGCACTAATCGATAAATGGTGCTGCCAATTTCCGCTAACTTTTCGTTACCACGCTCTTCACGGCCGTACTTGCCTTGGAAACCAAGTTGAAGCAATAAATAGAGAAACTCTATAACGTGACGGTATTTGCGAGGGTCGGCTTTTAAGCGGTCGAGAATAACGAAAAACTTGTCACCACCAGATGTTTCGTTATGGAATTCAGACAGTAAGCTGTTCTGGCTCCAGTGACTATTTGCTCCCCATTCTTGCCGACAAACAGATTCATCAATCGCCGCACACAAGCAGTAACGAATAACAAGAACCGAAGCACGATCGAGCTCCATTTCATTAAGTTTTCGTTCACCTTTTCGAATCTCACGTGCCACTTGTTCACGAAATGGCATCGGGTCATCAAGCCAAGGGATCGAAGACATACAAGACAGACTGGCGATCAACCATGAGAACTGGTCCACTAGCGGGTTAATACCCATGTTATCGATAGATAGATCTTGTACTGCTATGTTTCTCGACAAGTCAGGCGCTGGCATTACCTCCATTGGTTTGCCAGGCTCTGGTTGGAATAAGACTACGGTGACGTCGGTTTCTGCGTAACTCATAGACGAACGGCCCAAAGTTGCAATGATAAGTTAGCGAAATCGCCCGCAACGTGAATCGCAATCGCAGCAGTGTTCTTCAATGCCATCCACTCTTCGCCCGTTTTATCGAGCTCGAAATAGGTGTAGCCAGCGTGATACGGCAGCGCGCGTGGCACAACTGGCATTGGTTTGATCTCAATCCCAGGCAGTTGAAGGTTAATCAAGTCACGTATGTTATCGATAGAACCGATCTTCGTTTGGCTGACAAACTGGGTATGCAGGACATCCAAGGTCACGTCAGCTTTAACTGCGAGGATAAAGGTCGTCGTATCGATGATCTTATTGTCAGGGATTGCTGCCGTTCTGATGCCATAGTTCTGATCTTTTAAGGTCAGTGGAATTGCTCTTTGCTCAGACATCACGCTCAATGTCATTTTCGCACTGTCTAGGACGCGAGAAAGACAGCTAGTAAGATCACCATGATTGTACTTCGTAAACTCAATAGGTCGGCGTGTCGTTGAGCACAGCGTCGAAAGCTCACCTTCTGCCTGAAGAAGAATTCGATACAAAGACTCAGGATGCACAGCTTCTGTGCTGGCGAAATGCCAAAACAAGGGTTCGTATCGGTTGAGCGCTTGCAATAGCATAAAGTCAGAAACCGATGATACACCTTGTTGATCCACCACCCCTAATCGCTGAACTATCGATTCCGCGCGATGCTTCAACATAGAAGCAAACTCGGTCGCAAATTTACTCAGTACTGTCGACGCATGAATATCGATACAGGTAGGAATGAAACTATCATCTAAGATCACGCTGCCATCAGGCTTCACTTCTGAGATCTTTAAGATCGGAATAGACGTGTAAGCACTCTTATCTTCATGATCGTACATTAAGCAAAAGTTAAGCTTACCGACGACGATATTTGCCATGTCTTCCGAATCATAACAAGCGTCAACCGCTTCTTGAGATTCCATCGTATAGCGCGCACCGTCTTTTTTGGTACCAAACAACTCAGAACGTTCCGATGGTAACGGACAGCACAAATAAACGACTTTATCGGCAATAGAAGGATCTACATCTTTCACTTCAGGCAGCTCGGCAAGCAACGGAAGCTCAAATGGTGTCCGGTCTTGTAAAATACCTTCAGCACGAGTAATACCGATTTTACCCAGTGCTAGTAACTGAGAGTTGATTTCTAAACGTTTAATTCCCCAATGCAAAGGCGATGCATTGGCACTCAGTAGGCTCGATAGTTTACTTTGCGAACGATCGAGTTGTTGAAAATGCTGCGGCTTCATGAACATTCCATCTTGCCAAACAACTGGATTGTATAAAGACATGTTTCTATCCCTTAAAAGTAAACCTGTTCAATGCCGCGAGTGTTATCAGAAATTAACTCACTGCCCTCTAACTTGAGCTTGATGTAGTACTCGCTCTTCTCTTCAATAACTTCCACTTTTCGCCAAGACGAACCATCAATATCACGAAAAGCCACTGAAAAACCGACGGCACGAGTGTCAGGGTCTAGCGTTAGCATTTCATGAACTTTTCCACCTGGCTGTATTTGATATTCGTAACGTTTGATGTACTCATCACCCAATGACGCTTTATCGCTCTCAAACAAGGCAAAGAAATCTAAGCTTCGGAACAATACTGGCGAACTTAATTCGTGAAGACGGAGAATAACTGGAGATGACTGGCCCCCATTTCTCACATTGAGTACAGGTGATGCCTCAATAACCAATTCAATCGACGAAGTTTCTGGTGTGATACCAGTGGACTCTTTAAATTGATCCCACATGGAACAACCGGACAACATGGCAAATCCGAGTAATACGGCGATACTACGCATGGTTTCCCTTAATCACTTTGTTATAGTTTTTCTTAATCAGCCCTTTTAAGGATGTTTCATTAAGCAGGCGACGATTATTAGTGTAGAAATCTAGGTATTCGGCCCACAGCTTTGACTTAGTTGAGAACAAAGACTGGCTAGCGACCCTGTTAGCAAATGCTACGGGATCGTTCGTTTCAGACTGTTCTAAAACGAGCTCATTCAGTGCTTTGTTAAACATAACTTGGTGGTCGTTCAACTCATCGAGCATTTGTTCAACCAGTTCATTTGGAGCCAGTAATTGCTGACTATTCAAAGTGAGCATTAGCTCTGCGATGTTCGAGTTAGCCTCACTCGCACTCTGCTCATCTTTTAACGATTCCACTTCGTGCAACTCTTTCTGTAGGTTATCAATACATAAACGCAAGCAAGTGCCCATTTGCTTGAATAACTGCGCCTCGTTTGTCATCAACTCTGGATTTCGAATACCCAAACCATCAAAAAACGCTTGCGCTATATCTTGAGAGCAAACGGCCGCATCAGCATCGACTTGTGCTTTCGTCGTAGTGTTTATCGCATGCTCTGCCGTAGGTATTTGAAGTTGCTGATTAGTGTTAGGAGAAGGCGTAAAAGATTGGGTCATCTCTTCCCATTTTGACCCTGTATTAGCCTGCTCTACGACCATCTCAGTAACATTATGCGTACGATGTTGTCTTTGAATCGTGCTATCTGGGGCTACCGTGCCAGGTTGCATCACCTCAGCTGAGGCAATATCGGCTCTATGTGCCTTACCGCTTTCTGGCGCTAATGCATCATTGACTGATGCGTTACTCTTGGTTTCCGCAGCCATCCAGTCTTCAGGGATTAGGCTTGGCTGATCGAATTCGGAATATATGCTGAAACTGTCATCGACCACCTGACGCGTGCTTTCCACGGTTCTAGGTTGTTCAGATTCTGTACGCTCATTATCACGAATTAAGTAATCGTCATCTCGCTGCATCGAAAAGTTAAGGTGAGCAACAGGATCATGACAATCAATGTCATCCTGTTTAGTCTCCATAAACAAATCTTCTAAGGCACCGACTTTTTCTTCCTCTTCGACAACCGCATCTCCTAGACTAACCAGAGGATCGCTAGATACTCGCTCAGGAGCAATATCAGCGGCGATGTCTAGTGTTGAGGTAACGTGCTCAAGAGAAACACCAATCTCATATTGCCCTAAAGAAATGATGTCACCATCAACTATCGCAACGGGTTGATTTTTTAGTATTTTATTCCCATTTACCATTGTGCCGTTAGTTGATACGTCACTTATATAGTAGGTATCTCCATACACGCTGAGCAAACAATGAGTGCCCGATATAAAGCGGTTGTGATCGACTAAAGACACGCTACAGCTTGGGGAACGACCTATCGAACCACCACTTTCAGGCATTTCAATATGCTTTGCACCGGTGTATTCCTCTGGGCACTTTGAGATAAATAAAACTAGCTGATTTGAGTACATTTACGAACCTCAAAAGAGCAAAGAAACTGATAGTTCAAGCCCACCAATTCCATCATTTACAACCGGAAGGATATAAGAGGCCTGCGGGATAATTTGTATATGGGCGTCAGGATTACTGCCTAACTTTATAGCAGTACCAAGGGTCACAACCGCACCTAACTCAAACTGGTCGATGTCTTCAACACTCTCATAACGATAGCCCTCTTGGTCTACTTGCCAGCGATTAGAATATTGCGAGTAACCGACAGACAAGCCCGCACCAACGTATGGCGTGAAAACACTCCAAGAAGTCAACGCATATTGAGGAACAACACGAAGTTCATAGTTCGTCGCTTCTTGATATAAGCCGTTTGCTGGCGCTTCAATATCTTCTGCTAGATAGTTTAGCCCTAACCACCAACGCCAACGGTTATTGTTTTCATCAATAGGACGAGTATGAACCAAGCCGAACCTAAGCGTATCCTGCTCACCACTTTTACCTTCATCGTATTTAATGCTATCGATAGTCAACATACTGGTAGAGAGTCCATATCGCTCCCCTTTTGCCATTGCAACAGAAGAAAATAGACACATGGCTGAAATCAGCCCAATTTGACTTGGTTTTAGCATTTCGTCCCTCTAGGAAAACCGATATTCTACTTAGAGGCGAAAGATATCAATTATATTCTCTTTTTCAATAAGCCTAAAAAAACACCTATAATTTAATACATTTCAACTATCAGGTTGGTTGTTTTACCTACAAACAAAAACTAAAGAACCGACTACAGATTAAGTGACGAGACAGTAAATCTTTCTATTTAAATAGAAGTAACAGTATTTGATTGCTAATTGAACAAAGCGTAATCTTCGATAACAATTTAGTTACTTTTTAATCAACGTTCTCATCTTCATATATAAGTTTCTTCTTATAAATAGACTTAACTATTGATATTAATATTATGAACAAAGATCACACTAAAAGTAATTTAATTTCTTTTAATGAATTTTTATTATCTAATCCGCTTATTTTGTCTATAGAATTGCGACAGATGTGCACTGCTTATAATTTAATATAACAGTAGTGAAATCCTATATAACTTAATACTTCTATATGATCAGTTGGAACTTTCCTTATGTTTTTTACCGACTTCGCTCGAAGACCAATCGATGAAAATAACCCAAGCGGCTCTAATCCTAATGGTTCTGAGGATTTTGACGAAATTAAACGTCAAATAAATAACCTGAATAAAGTCACAGGGAGAGTCTCGTGGAAAACGGTTCAAACACTCTCAAAAAAGATCTTGAGTACCCAAGCGAAAGACCTACGTTGTTGCTGTTACTTTACCGTTGCATCAACCTATAACGACGGCTTAAGAGGCCTTGTTGAAGGGTTAAACTCAATACTTGATGTGTGTGTCGTATATTGGTTCAACGCGTATCCAGAGCATTCAAAGTCAAAGGCACGAATGAGCGCTATTGAATGGATGGTAGAGCATACTGAAAAACGAATTAATAAGCATCGGGCGTTACCAGAAGAGCTTCCATTGATAGAGGCAGCACATCAATTATGCTTGAGGATTGAGGAAGAGCTTCGTCTTCATTACGGTATTGAAGCGCCGTCATTAGGTCGCATTCGCCGTATTTTGAATCAATGGATTGAGCAGATAAAAGAACAACAGATTGCGGCTGAGTTACGCGAGAAAAAACAAGCCAACACTAGCGCTCCTGCAGCAACGCAGAAGGCACCTGAAATTAAAGTGAATGTGTCTCCCTCTCCAGCACCGGTGTCATCACCCAACCTAAATAGCCAAGAGAAAGCATCACCGGCAAAGTCTGGTCGATTTATGATCTACTTCGTTATTGGTTTGATTGTTACTGCGATATGTTCACATTTCATGTACGAGCAACAACGTTATCGAACATTGGAACAAAAAATTAATCAAGCTTCACTTAATGAACTTGTAAATTTGGTCGCCTCGTTAGATTACGAAAATAAAAAATATGCTCAGTCATTGAAAACGCAGGCCATTAATCGTGTCGATATTATGATGAATAACTGGTTTTTAGACTCGGCAAAAGTAAGTAACGTCAGCGAGCTCGATAGCTTGACCAATGAATTAATCGCGATCTATCCGGATTCGTCTTCTGCACAGCAACTACGTCAGAACTTTTTGACACAGAGCGCCCATTTAGAAGACCAGTTTATGGATGTTTATAAGCGATTCTCAGACGCAAGAACGGTGTTTGCCAACGTAGCTAGACAGAATGTAGATAAGAACTCTGAAAAGGCGTACGAATACAGTAACTCGTTATTCCCGCTTTTAGGTCGTATTGAATACGCTGAAAAGTATTCACAGCAAAAGGAAATTGACCGCGCAACCCTTTTACTGAACATCTACCTATATAAATTGAGTCAGCTACAAGCTGAAAAAACTGACAATAAATAACAATACAATTAAAGAAGTTTTAGGCTTATGTTCAAACAAAAACTGTTTAGAAATCCAGTGGTGATTTCTACTATATTGATGTTTTTAGTGGCTGCAATTATCACCACTATTTATCTGCTTTTTCTTGACGAAATCGATCAACTTTATCTTTGGCTGACCCTTGGTGCTATCGCCATTGTTTACGTCACTTTTCAATTCACATTATGGTTGAAGAAAAAGAACAACGCTAAAGCTCAACATTTGGAAACCGAGGAAGAAGCACTTTCTATGGTTATCCAGCCTCTTCTTGCTAACTCAGGCAAGAAACCAATTTACCTGATGCTTGGTAATAAAGGGTCAGGGCGACGTCAATTTTTATTTAATTCTAGTGCAATCAAACCGATGGATCGCACTAGAACCGCTAAGAATGACTTTTTTGAATGGTACGAATCTGACAGCGCTGTATACATCAAACCAGACCAACGCTTAGTGTTCCAGGAAGTATCAAGCAGTGATGCTTCTTTATGGAATACGTTCATTGAAGAAGTTATTCATCATCGACCTCGAAAGCCATTTTCAGGCTGTCTATTCTTCACCGATTTCGAGTTCATGATCGTCTCTGAGCCAGAGCAAAAAGAGTACACTATTTCGTCTTTATTGGCGCGCTTGAGTACCATCAACTCTAAAACGTCTTCAGCATTGCCAATCTATTTGATTATGTCAAAGCTAGACAAGTTAGATGGCTTTAAAGAATACATGCACTTTAGCTCTCTCAAGACACGTGTTGAGTTCCTCTCTATCCCACTAAAAGAAGCCAAAGGTGTATTTGCAGAGTACTACCGCGATAGCTATCGAAATCTAGTGAGAGTGCTTGAAAGTAATGCGCTAGATGCATCCGCTAATTCAACGGACAGTGATGAGAAACAAGCAATACTCGCTTTCCCTAAGCAGTTTGAGCTATGTCAATCTGAAGTCAGCTATGTGCTTGAGCGTCTATGTGATGTTAACAACGGTGTCTATTCACTAGACATCCGTGAGATTTTCTTTAGTTCGAGTCTGCAAGGCGGTCGCAAGTACAATTTACTTGCAAAAAGTTGTAGTAATTACTTCAACTTACCTATTATCGCGTCAGAGCATACTCAGTTAACAGAAACGCCTTATTTCTCTCGCTTTCTGATTGATTCACAAATATTGCCGGAAAGCGACTTTGCGGGCGAAAACAAGACGTATCTTCGTCTAATTCAGAGACAAAGCCGTTTGGCAATACTCGGCTCTATTATCCTGCTTACTGGGGGCAGTTACTTCTTTTTCACGACATTAGACAGTAACTTACATGTGATGAATCAACTCTTGAGTATCGATGACAAATCGCAAGTGGAGCAAGATGCAAGATTCAATGAGCTTTTAGCGAAGGCGACGAAAGCAATAGAGCCTTCTTATGGGGCGTGGCTTAAAGGTTCTAAGGCTTTGGATGAAGAGATATTACCACTCAACATTAGCCGTTTGGATCAAAGCACTCGCATCGCTTACGAAGCATTACTTAAGGACGTTGCTCAACAGTTGATACCTCTCATTGAGAAAGGTTACCGTCTACAACTGACGCAAAATCAAAACACTTTTACACGCGCTTTACCTCTATTGAAGGGGTATCTAATGCTAAACGATCCAACAAAGCGTGATATCCGTTTTTTGCGTCATCAAACTCTCCAAATGATGAACGACTTGAGCAACCAAAGTGACGTCGTCAATCAGGCGATGCGCTATTTGGACGCTTACTTTCGCACGCAGTTTGAGCCAATTGATATCAATATGGATCTTGTTCGCGCAACACGTCGCTCATTGCTAGCAAATTCGAATGTTGATCTCGTTTATGCAGGCATTTTAAACGAAGCAAATTCGATTGATTTAGGAACCCTAGATCTGCAACGAGCTGTGGGTTTTGAGTTTAGCAATGTATTCAACACACCAATCGATAGTGAACGCTTGATCGTAGATAAGATCTATACCTCCACTGGTTTTAGCACTTTTTATCGACCACGCGTGGACCTAATGTCACAACAAGTCATCAGTGACAACTGGGTTTTAGGTCTGTCACAACACGTTATTCCTACTAGTGAAGAACAAGAAGCCTTCAAAGAGGAAGTACGTAAAAAATATACTGACGACTACATCAGTAATTGGCGCAATGCGCTGAGTGAACTAAAAGTCCAGAACTATGACAATGTCGGCGACCTAACGAACGCGATAGACTTAATCTCGGGCCCTTCTTCACCAATGACAACCGTACTGAAGCAGGTCTATGCCAACACACAATTTTCACCCGTTGGTGAAAAAAATGCTCTGATTTCAAAGCTAGACCCGAAACTCGTGGCAGCGGCAGACTCCGCATCAGACGCAGTAGAGGAAGTAGTTAAGCCTGATTACTTGTTGATGAAACGTGTTGAACAAGCTTTTCACTTATTAAACCAACTTCAGGTCAGTGAAACACCAAACTCCCCTACTCCTTGGGATGAGACCGTAGCAGCGTTAAGCCGTGTTCGCACGTATATGAAAGACATTGCTGATGCACCTGACCCGCAAATGGCGGCGCTAGCGGCAGCTCAGCATCGAATGAACAGCAGTGAAGCTGACCCATTAATAAAACTTAAACAGATTGCCCAAAAATCACCGGAACCCGTTCGTAGCTGGTTGTTAGATGTGGTTCAACAAAGCTGGTCAGTCATGATTAAAGAGTCCGCTAAAGGCATTCAAACCCAATGGTACAGCGAGATTTACACCAAGTTTAAAGAGATAGGGCTAGGACGATACCCATTTGATCTAACAGCGACCGAGGAAATCTCAATTGAAGATTTTGAATTACTGTTTGCTTCAGGTGGCTTGTTAGACACATTTATTCAGAAAAATTTTGCACCGTTCTACGATACCAATTTGTGGACGCCAAAACAGGTGGATGGCGAGACGATGCCAATCTCTCCGGCTCTGTTAGTGCAACTGCGTAACTATAACGTTATTCGAGACACATTAATTAATAAAAGCACTAACCGCGTTCATATTCCGTTTAGTGCAAGAGTACTCGATCTTGATTCTAGTGCGATTAGAGCGAGCTTAAAAATTGCAGATACCAATATAAGTTACTACCACGGTCCAAGCCGCATTCGTGAAATGGCATGGCCACCGCAAAATGGTGACTTCAATATTAGTATCACACTCCAGGATGTAACCGATGAAGGCAGACAGCACGTTTTAAATAAGAGTGGTCAATGGGCGATATACAGATTGCTAGGTGACTCGACCTTGACAAACACTCATAACGGCAGCTTTGTCAGTGACATAAAAGTGTCAGGGAGGGACTTGAGCTTACGCATCACTCCGTTGACACAGAAAAACCCATTCACTCTTGCTGAGCTGTATAACTTTACGCTCCCAGAGTCGATTTAATAACAATATAAAAACAAAATAGGCAGAACACATGATTTCAAACATGACTTTACAAGGTTTAGATAAATTAGATCGAAAAATACTTTCAAGTCTATTGTCGAATGGGCGAGAGTCGATTGCGAATCTATCCCGAAACATTGGTTTGTCTCGAACAGCAGTAGCAGAAAGAATTAATCGTTTAGAAAAGACCGGTATTATCAAAGGCTATACCGCACAGATTCGTGTAGAAAATGAAGGGCGAAAAGCCGCTAGTTATCTACTGATCTCTTGTGAAAAGGGTAAGAAGAATGATGTAACGAATGCACTTAAAGAAATTCCTGAGGTTCGCTTAACGAGCGTTGTTGGTGGCAACTTTGATATTATTGCCCTAATTGAAGCGCCCGACCTGCAGTCTATTCATCATCTTTGTAATGAAATTGAATCATTTAACGGCATTCAAAGGCTTGATACTACCGTTGTACTGCACCAGCCGATCAGTCGTTAAGCTTTTCTGACCTCTTTGAGGAAAACATAAAGGGCCGCTCGTTGAGCGGCTTTCTTATATGCTTCCGATAAGTCGAATTTTGGCGTCTTTATCACCTGGGTTGCCAAGCCAGAACGTTTGACCTAGTTGGTTCCCTTCTCCATTACCCAGTTTGTTTTCTGGAATACTGTCTAGGTTAACTGTCAACTTTAGGTCCCACGACATTGGGTCACGCAGAATAAAGCGCATCAAGCCCACCAGCGTCTTATGTAACTCACCATCGTAGGAAAACTGCTTAAACGTTTCAAAATCAATGTTGTCGATACACAAGTTAAACTTGCCGTTCAAATCCGCAATGCTTTGTCCCAAGTGTAAGCTTTGCCCCAATACACAATTGGAACGATTGAGTTTGTTACGCTGGCTTTCAGCGATTTCTACGCGTCTATAAACCCATTCTTCGATTCGCACATTCGGCAGTGAAAAGTAGTGCGAAACAATACCGGAAATAAGCTTGGGTGAGCGCGTACGCGTAGATAACTGGTTCACGTAAGACAGAACTTTCGCTCGATCTAACTCCGCTACTTCACAATCTTGCATAACGCTTGACAGACCAGCCAAATGCAGTATGCGCCCAGAAAACGCATCGCTCGCCCCGCTTTTGTACTGCACGTGATATCGGTATTTCTTCCAAACACGATACAGTAAGCTTGTATAGCGGTTGTGGAAAAAGTCGAAGAAATCCTTCACTGGGTTATCATCGGGATCACGACCGACGAGTTTCTCAGTGTAAGACGCTGGCAGGGGCGAGCTTGAACCATGCAAGCCAAGAAAGTTCGTCTCAATACGTGAATATTGCTGTCCGTTTCTTTCCATATGAGTAATAAAATCCATATCACTCTTTGGAAAGCACAGGTTTGGCGACACGCTGAACTCAATTCGCTCTTGATGGAAGTATTTGTTCTCGCCCACGGCAACAAAATTTGAGTTTGGCTCCAACTGGTAGTGTTTCTCTAACAGCAACACCGCTTGGTAGAAACTAAACTCATTCGACTTATCAGAAAGTGTGTTAATCATAGTATCGTCTGCTGCCCGATTAGGCTTGCCCAGTTGTAAACCTCGCCCGTCGCTTCATCGAACACCTCTAGTTCGGTAAAGGAGTTCACACTCGAATACAAACGGATAAATTCATTCAATACCGTGGCCATAAGGAACATATCGCCTTCATTTACGAAGAACTTAGAGTCCGTCACGAGCTTGAATTGGTTACCACGCACAGATACACCACGAAATACGCGATCGATTGGTTTCATCTCTGAAGAAATAATGCCATCAAGTCGATGAATCGACGCGCGGTGGGCTTGTCTATCGACTCGAGAGTGGAAGTCGTAAGTCGAGAGCAACACTTTCAACACATCGATATTGGCCAAAGACAAGTAGTTGAGCGACATGTTGGCAATCAACTGCCATTGAAGTTCACCATTAACCTGAGGACTTACTGACTGTGTTGGCTTAGTAATGTTTTTAAACGTCGCATACGTTGGCGATTTGTGCGTCGCGTACGTGATGTCCCCTACTGACAGGCGCTCCGCTAAGTCCGCGTTACTGCATTGCAGTTTCATCAATACTGTTTCAGTCCCTAAATCCGCGATGTCGCCATTGTGAGTATGGAATGAGATATAGCGCTCTAACCCTCTTCCGCTTACTCGCTCGCCCACTTTGGATTTGTAGAACTCTCGCTTATCACGCTGGTTGATTTGGTGCTCAAACGATTCAAATTCAATCAGTGGTTTTCGGCGACGCTCGTCTTTACTCCAGCTCTCCACTTGCTCAATGGAATAAACCTCGTAATGCTCTTGAATGTTACTTTGTGGACGCACCTTGTACTCGTTTCGTCGATGCTCTAAACGGATTGGATCGCCGTCTTTTTCAAACAAGTTAACGGCAGGTGTGCAGTGCAACCTTAAGTGTTTATCTTTAAGTACCACTTCTGAAGGCAAAGCACGCTTAAAGTGGAATTTGATTTTGACCGTGCTGCGTTGCGGAATGCCTTTTAGCCACTCTAAGCCTTTAATGTCGAAGAACATGAACTTATCTGGCAAAGAGAAGAATTCTTGCAGCAAACGGTAGCCTGCAAAGGAGTTTTTGCTATAAGGCAGCAGCGCCTCGTCCTCTTCATGCCCGACTGGCTTAACGTACTCTGGCCCTAAACGATGTTTGTAGCCACCACCAACATCCAACTCGACGTAATCTAGATAACGGAACAGCCATAAGAAGACAGTGCGAGTAATATGAATCTCACCATGCAGGTGCAAACGCAACGTATCTAAACCGATACGAGACAGCTCAAGGCCATGCTCCGTCGATAACGTCACATCAATCATCGAGCTGGTGCGGCTATTAGTTTGTTCAATGTTAGTAATCGTAATTGGGTATAGATTGACGTCATAACAAGTACGGAACAAACACTGCGTGCCTTCTACCTGCTCGCTGGCCATTTCCGCACCACGTTTCACCACGGTTTTCTCAGTAACACTTCCGGTATGCGGTTTTAGTTCGCTAATGCACAAAGACGGAATCGAACGCATGTAATGTGGCCACAGCAAAGTCATCAGAGATTGCGTTAGCTCAGGAAGTTCATCGTCAATCTTTTCGCGGATGCGTCCGGTCAAAAAAGCAAAACCCTCCAGCAATCGTTCGACATCTGGATCAAAAGTTCCTTCAGAGAGAAAGTGAGTTAACTTCGGATGATATTTGGCAAACTCACTACCTGACTCGCGTAAATACGTGAGTTCATCTTGAAAGTATTTACTGTTACTCAAGTGGCACCTACTAAACGTTAAATTGGCCGTCGGTTCCCATGTAGACATCGATCGACATTGGGACTTTACCGCCGTTATGGGAAACTTCGCCGCGAATACCAAAGCCGAGTTGTAATGGATTATGGTGGTCTTCACGGTAATGAACCTCGACATTCAGCAGTCGGGGCTCAAAGCGTTCTATGGTTGACGTGATGTTTTTTTGAATATGGCGAACGAGGTTTGTGTTGTTAGAAAGTACGTCGTTAAAATCTGGCAGACCATACTCATTGTCGATCATTGCGTTGCCGGAATGCGTATTCAACAAGTCAGCGAGATGCGAGTGAATGGATTCAATCAAATGCTTATGAGACACCACTTTCTCGTAGCAGTTTTTTGGTTCTCCTAGCTCGATCCGCTCTAAAAGACGGTAACCTTTTTCCATATGCGATCCTACGAAAAAAGCAGCCAGTCTTCACTGGCTGCTTGATGGTTTCAGTAATGGGTTATTGGTCTAGCTTACCAACTAGAGACAAGTCGAAGCTTGCGCCCATGTACTTGAAGTGAGGACGTACAGACATCGATACTTTGTACCAGCCTGGATCGCCTTCTACGTCTGATACTTCAACCTTCGCAGCGCGAAGTGGGCGGCGACCACGAACTTCCGCTGGCGGGTTCTCTTGGTCAGAAACGTATTGACGAATCCACTTGTTCAATTCGATTTCTAGGTCAGAACGCTCTTTCCAAGAACCAATTTGCTCACGCTGTAGCACTTTTATGTAGTGCGCTAAACGGTTGATAATGAACATGTAAGGAAGCTGAGTACCTAGCTTGTAGTTCATCTCGGCTTGTTTGCCTTCAGGCGTGTTCGCAAACACTTTTGGTTTTTGAACAGAGTTTGCAGAGAAGAACGCCGCGTTGTCAGAACCTTTACGCATGGTTAGCGCAATGAAACCTTCTTCTGCTAGCTCATACTCACGACGGTCAGAAACCAGGATCTCGGTTGGGATCTTAGTCTCGATTTGACCCATAGCTTCAAAGTTGTAAACCGGTAGATCTTGTACAGTACCACCGCTTTGAGGACCAATAATGTTCGGACACCAACGGTACTTAGCAAATGATTCACTGATCTTGGACGCCATCGCGTACGCTGAGTTGCCCCATAGGTAGTTATCATGGCTGTCTGTCACTTGCTCATCGTAGTCAAACGCCTTGATTGGGTTATCTTCAACAGAGTAAGGCGTACGTAACATAAAGCGAGACGTACATAGACCTAAATAACGTGCATCTTCGTGCTCACGCAGACCACGCCATTTCGCGTACTGTGGACCTTCGAATACAGACTTAAGATCTTTTAGGTTTGGCAGCTCTTCGTAGCTGTCTAGACCAAAGAATTTAGCCGATGCCGACGTGATGAATGGTGCGTGAGACATTGCGCCTACGTTCGCCATGTATTCCATCAGTTTGATGTCAGGCGAAGAGGCAGACATAGCGTAATCACAAATGACGGCGCCAACAGGTTTACCACCGAACTGGCCGTATTCACGTGTGTAGATTTGCTTGTACAGGCCAGACTTCACCACCTCTGGAGCGTCTTCGAAGTCATCAAGAACTTCGTCTTTCTTCGCAGAGATCAGTTCAATTTGAATGTTCTCGCGGAAGTCAGTGTGATCAACCAGGTACTTAAGGCCACGCCACGTTGATTCAATCGCTTGAACTTCTTCGTTGTGAAGAATTGCATCAACTTGCTTAGACAATTTTTGGTCGATTTCAGAGATCATCAGATCAACCAGAGATTGGTCGACTTTCTCTGTGTTCGAACTGCTTAGTAGCTCACTGATGAATGCTTCTACGCCGCGTTTTGCAACGTCAAAACCTTCATCACTTGGCTTTAAACGTGTTTCGTTAAGAATGCTATCCAGAAGTGAGCCTGATTCAACTAAGGCTGCTTCTTGTTCTGGCGCTTGTGCTTCTGCAGACATGATATCCCTTACTCTTCTTTCGCGTCTTGGTCGTTGCCAATGCTTAGTTCATCCAACAGTTTCTTTCTCGCTTCTTCATCTTGAAGAACCGATGCGATCTTCTTACGGAACGCAGGAACATTTCCTAGAGGACCTTTCAGTGCAACCAAGGCTTCGCGAAGCTCAAGTAGGCTGTTTAGTTCAGGTACACTTTTCGCGATCGCTTCAGGTGAGAAGTCCTTCATGTTTTGGAACGTCAGATCAACACCAATCTGGCCGCCTTCTTCATCAGAAAGACGGTTTTCAACGTTGACTTTAACGTTTGGAGACATGCCCTCTAGCACTTCGTTAAAGTTGTCTTTGTCGATGTTAATTGGAGTACGTTCTTCAATTGGTGTCTCATCTGCACGCGCAGTAAAGTCGCCAACTACCATCATGCTTAGCGGCAGCTCTACGTCTTCTTGCGTATCGCCAGTTGCTGGAACATAACGGATATTAATTCGCTCTTTAGGAGCCACCGAGCCGTCACGTGACATAATTCGTTCCTTATCTAACTCTTTAATTAGTCGTAAATTGCTTTCCACTCTTCATACTTCTCAGGTAGAAGATCCTTGCTTCCAAATAACCGATGGAGTGTTTTTCGAATTAGGTCTTCTAACTGTGACGATAAGTGGGGTTCCCAGCTCGCGAGATTAAACGCTTTTTGTACTTCCCACCCCTTCTCAAGATACGGCAAACACAACGGGTATAATCCAACAGACTGGTAAGCTGCTATCAATTGTAAATACAGCATGAACTGCCCACGTCCCGAGCTATCCAGCTCAAGTTTGTGGGCAAGCTCTGCGGCACATTCCCCTAGATTTTCTAGAGTGATATCCTCCATTGGCAGCGAGTCTTCCTGCGAAATCACAACCGTTTGAACAACGGGTTGAGAAGTCGAAGAAGTAGTATCTTGAGTCGATAACCAGCTCAAGGTCGCTTCATCTGCAAATGGTATAGAATTCTTAAATGAGAGGTGCTCGATGCCCTCTAGCGATTCAACAAAACGCGTCACTTCTTGTTTCACAGCAAGCGCTGCATCATCAAAGCCCAAGTTATTAAGCATCGAATACACGAAGTAATGGCCCGTCAGCCAAAACGGCGCATCCGTTAATGTGCGCTCCAAACGCTTAATGGTGTCGATGTCGCTTTCTTGGTCAGCTTTATCTCGGTATTCCGCTTGTTGATCGGACGACACTGCCAAGCTCAAAGGCGTTTGATTATTTTGGTGGCCGGGTAGACCATCAATGTCATCCCAAGTCAGATGACGATAAATCCGGTAAGCCAGCGGATCACTTGGGTTCGCATGAAGCATGACTTCCGCAACCTTCTTCAAGGTGCGCTTAGAAGCCGTAGGCGAAGAGAAGTCCGTATCGACATCGACTTCTTTTGCTACCGCTTTCTTAACTGGCGCAGGTTTAGGAGCCGGTGGAACCGTCTTCACCGGTGCGGTTTGCTCTTCACTCTGCGCTGGCGTTTCTGCGGCGGCAGGCTGCGTAGCTGGTGCAGGCGCCGCTTGTTCGATGTTAACGACTGCTTCATCGCTCTGCTCATCAGCCGCCGCTTGTTGAGATAAAACATTGAGTTGAGTGCGAATCTCAAAGAAATCCGCTTCTGAGTCTTGGTAAACCTCGTCGTACTGGCGCTGCACTTCTTCAATAGTCGAAATGCAGTTTGATACCAAATCCCATGACTGAGCGCTTTCCGCTAACTTGCTGCTGACCAGTTTAAACTGATGGTTCAACCATTCGACCGCGCCATCTCGACCCCGCTTTCGGGAAGGATACAATTCAACGCCAAAGCGACTTAACGCCTCACTAAGCAGCTTTAGCCCTTGTTCAAAGCCTTGCAGACCAAACTCTTCTGTTAGCGCGCGAACAAGGTAACAAATGGCTTTTAAGTCTTTACTGTGGTGCTCTAGAACTTCAGTCGCGTGCGTTTTTACTACGCTCCAATCTACTGTTTCGCCAAACAAGGAACCGAATTTCTTCACTTCGGATTCCATCATTTCATAGCAAAACTCGTAACGGGCATCGTTACCCACTGGAGATTCATCAGAAATAGGATTAAGCAGACGATCGATATCAATGTTGGACAAAATTCACGTCTCCTTCAGTCAAGTAATCTCTCAACGCACGCGCTACCGCAATTGCGCCATTTGCTGGCTTAGATAATCGATGGCTCTGCTCAATCGCATCCGACGCCATGCTATCTAGAATTTTCGTGATTTCTGTAAATTTACTTGGTGCATTCCGTTCTAAATCGGCAAGGGATTCATGTAGCTTTTGTTTGTCGTAAACGGATTGCTCCATCACGGTGCTAAACAAAATAAATTCGCTTCTTGCGACGATTAAATCCTTTATTTTTTTGTCTAGTTCTGGCGTATTACCGAAGTAGGCTTTGGCTAATTCAGCTTCTTCAATTGCTTTGGTGTAAAAGTGCGCCTCTGCATGTTTATCGATGGAGTCATTAATATTTTCCATCACAGCCTTTGGTAAGATTTGGTTGTAGAAATAGGCTTGTGACTGGTTTAATAACCATGCCTCTTTCATTTCATTTTCTGCGAGCTTAGCTTCACCATCTAAAATTAAGCGAGCAATCTGCTTATCTCGACTGCCAGCTATGGCAGATACTTTCATGGAATCGATAGACGCGACATTTAATCCAGACATCACTTTAGTCAACGCCTCATCCGCATATGGAAACAGGGCACCGTCACGAACAAGGGTTTCTCGCAAGGTGACAAGCTCCTTACGTAATTCGACTAATGCCATTGGTAAGCCATCCGCTAACGATTGATACGACGTTAACTGAGCCTGTTTTTCTTCATATAAATTCGAGAGGCTTAACTGCTGAGCTTGATATGCTGTTCGATAAGCTTCTGTCATATCAATACTCTGAGTAGCTTGAGACAATTCTTCTTTGATTTCCCATGGAGGCTGAGCTAAAAAAGAAGCCGTTTCAGAGGGCGTAATAACGTGAGTTACAGTAGTGACACCTCGGGAAAAAATGGCATCCAATTGATCTTTATTCTGTTGATATAAATAACTTCCTGCTGTTGCCAGCACACTCAGCACTAAGCTCGCCTCTAATATTTTAAAGCGACCGTACGCCGTTTTATCATTTGGCTTACAGTGTGTAAGCAGCAAATCCGCGTTACGCAAGCTACTGAAAATTGGTGCGTTAGAATTTGAGCTAATTGATTGCGTATCGATTCGCGCTAACTGTTGAGCAAAAGAAATAGCGGTATAGCCATGCCCTCTTGGTTTGTTGATGACTTCTTTCAGCAATTTCCAAATATGAACCGGGATCAAAGCCGGACGCTTTCGATCTTTTAACTGCTTATTCCAAGCATCACCAAATATTGATCCTAAAAATAGGTGTCCAGCGAGCAAAGCGAGAGAGTAAACATCATCTTGCGGTTCCGCGATGCCAGTTTCTATATAAAGAGGGGAAGCGTAGCTCAAGCTTGCTTCTGCGTAAGGTTCTGTCTCTCCAATGTAACGAGCAGCGCCGAAATCAATGAGCTTAACGTAATCGCCTTCACTCACTAATACGTTAGATGGTTTAATATCAAGATGGCAGATACCTCTTGTATGCATAAACTCTAGAGCGCCAGCGAGTTGATACACCAACCAAGCGATGTGGTCGTGGCGGAAGCCTTTAGAAGAATGACGCTCCATTTTTTCTGCCAGTGATTCACCTTGGATCCACTCGTACATCAAATATGGGCGTTCGAATTCGTTGCCGATTTTTACAAAGTTAGCCACGCTAGGGTGTTGAGAAAGCTCCAGCCTGCTCGCTTCGTTAATCAACATTTTGCTCGCAAATTCTGGCGAGTCATCATTGATAACTTTGCAACAGATTTGCTTCTCTGGCTGCCCTTTTTTTGCAAGATGGTAAACCGTTGTCTTACCATTTTTAGAAGGAAGCTTGTCTAATACATCAAACTGTGAAAAAAGCACGTACTCAAGCTTCGGCTTATTTTTTTCTGCTAGCCTTTGCTCATTCAGTTTCTTTTTCTCAATAGCTTTAACAACCAACTGATCGATATATCCTTTGGCTGTACTCTGATTATTAGACACTTAGTACTCTTTCATAGAATAAATATTATTAGAGTTGAATAATATTTTCTTGAACGTACTTGTATCAAGGTTGGTATTTAAAACAAACAGTAAGCCTATTATTTTAGTTATTATTACTAACTTATTAGACCTTTTTACTTACGCTTTCACTGCATGAGTTATACGCTTTTTCGTGTTACAAACTTCAACCTAATAATATGAGTATATTTTCATTGCCATTTGATCGATGAGTGCCCACTAACATTGCAGTAATTGAAGAACTCCTTTGTCACCATGAAAGTCGAACATTAACAATGTAGTTGGTTGCTTAAAGTGGTGCTCTCTGACCGCAAAGGCAATTAAAGCGAGAGAAGAACAACTACCCATTGTGCCCCACAACTCATTGATAAGCTGCGGTTGTTCTGGGTTCGTGAATCGTTCTGCTTTCGCCCCCAGAGCAAAGCCGTAATCTTCCGAATGCATGCGCAGGTTCGTCATATCGGAATACACTTCACCAAATGAATCGAGCTTTTTACTCGCACGTTGAACAAGTCGAAACATGCCTCTTCGGTCTGAAGTGTTTAATTCCGTATCAATGTAGCCAAGCTGCGCTTGAGGCTTAAGTTTCAATGTTTCTACGGTGTTTTTTCGACAAAGAATTAAACCCGCCCCACCCTCGCTCGGAATAACGCCCCATGGATTATTGGTACTCATTACCATCGCATCGTCGATGAGTGTTTGCATCGAACTCACCAAAGAATCGACACTGATACACATCATAGCATCATATTTATCCAATGATTTCATGGCCTGGAGAACGAAACTGGGCCCACTGGCATGAACAGCATTCACCACAGAGAGAAATTCAGCATAGTTACTTTCACCAAGCCATTCTTGCACCTTTACTAGTGAAACAGACACAGGCACCGCTATAAGCAAAGGTATTGGTCTCAATGAACGTGGTAACTGCGCTAACAATGAATCAAGCAAGTGGGTGATTAACTCGCACGTTTTCTCAAACTGCTCACTTTCTTTGGTGTATTCGATTTTGGCGTAAGTAAAACGCTCGATACCATCATCCCCTACACATTGGTCAAATCTTCCTAAATCAGCATACGAAACTGCACTAGCAATATCTAAATTCATACCGGTTGGCGTCATCACTTCCATCCCTAGCACGTAACGGCCTGTTGAATTATGCATGCTCGCTTACCTCTTCCAGCTTAGTGATCGATGTCGACACCAACAAATGTTCCTTGCCCTGACAAGGAAACGCAGCGGTGTAACTGATTGATATAGTTTTCTTTTCCGTATCAACGAATAAGGTGTACATCGCCATATCAGCTTGATAACTTTGATCTTTGAACGTCGCGATCGCACGGTATTTTTCTTTAGGAATTCGAAATGAAAGCGTGTCATCATGACAAAAGCCACTCATCATCAAACGCTCCCCCCCACGAAGAAAGCCTTTGCACTGTTGATCAATAGGCGCGCTTTGGAAGAACCGCTTATCAAAATCGAGTGGCAACATTGGCTTGCGATTCTCAATCCAATCGTCATCGAACGTGCCGGCCAGCTTCTGGCGCGCCTCAAAGAACGGAGGCACTGGCCCGAACCCCGCAACGCGTAGTTTTTTCGCGGCGGCACTCCAGTCCTCTCGGGGATAAAAAATCGAGGGTACTTTCTGTTCAAGCAATTCTTTGTTGGAATCGGCAACACCACCGCCTATTCGGTTACGTAAATCACCGCCTACCGCGCAAGTGTAATCAATGTCTTTTTCAATAAATGGGACTGGGTTGCTCAGCGTTATACTACCAGCATGCTCAACCCATACTCGCTCCCCGTGAATAGCGAGAGTCTTATCGATATGACCATCAATCAGCACACGACACTCTTGGTATGTCACTGGCTTTTTCGCGTAGCTGCGCGCTTTGCCGTAAACAAGTACATCTGTGTTTTCTTTGGTATACGCGAACTCGTGGTCAACTTTCATCGCAGAGAAGCCTTCTTCGCCCAAATATTGGGGATCATCGAAGATTTCACTTTCACCTAATTCGTGCCAAACCACACCATCGAATTGCCATGTGCGTTTGGCGACTACAACCCAGACTTCATCGCCGTTTTCGTCACGTTGAAAACGACCTTTAAGTGATAGCTCAGGGTGCGCCTCAATATCCCATAACTGCATTGCTATTCCTTAAGTTGAATCGTTCGCTCGCAGAAGGTGCGGCCTTTAAATTGTTGAAGTTCCAGTCTTGTTGATGAATCGGCATTGCCATATCCCAAGGCACGTAGGCTCTGGATTGAATACAGAGTTGACGCCATAGCCAATCTCGGAACAGCACATCAACGTTAGCATCTTGCATCGCAGCTAACGTAGACTCGAAGCTCAATGCGTAACCCAAGCGGCTTGGTAGATTTTGGATGTATTTTTCATCTTCCACCCACTCATTAAGAAGATCGACGATCTCTTCCCATTCATACTCGACACCAACATCTTGCGGATTCAGAGGAAGAAGCTTTCCGTAGACGACATACAAGGCTTGAAGCCAAATTTCACCTTCAGCTTCCTCCAGACTTTCCAAGTGCTCGATGATTTGGGGCACCAGTTTCCAATTACCACCCAGCGCAAAATCAACAGGTGCTAATGAAGAAGAGATATCAAACGCCTCAAACTCTTTTAACTCAAGTAACTTGGCATAAGTGAGCACTTGCGCTGATGGTAATCCATTTGGTTCGATGCCAAAGCACTGACGGAACCAAGTGCCTCTGTCACGTTTGGTAATCAAACGTTCAAATAGATATTGTTCGCTGCCTGCATTGTCATTGAGCCAATCAATCCCCTCTTTCACGTCTTGTAAAGCGAGCAGTGGCAAAGCAACATGAGAGCTAATGATGCTGGCTTTGTGCCAGCGCTTGATGAGAGAAACACTTAATGTTTGACGTACACGTAAGCATTCAAAATAAAACGCACTGGATGTCGCATTACCCTCAATAAGCTCCGAAAGCGTGCTATCCATAGATTCAACCGGAGATTGTACGGCAATGACCATTGCGGTTTTAGCGTCAATATCTTCGAGTAAACTCAATCCGCACAAAAGGTTATCCAACTCTGAGCCCAACTCGCCCTGTAGCATCAGCCAGCTGTAGATTTCTGGCTCCTGGCCTCTTAACTGATGAATCAACCCCGGTGCTAGCCGATAAAACGACAAGTACACCTGCTTCAGTTCTTCAATTTGGCGTTCGATCAGCTTGAGATACGCCAACTCACGACTTGGATAACCCCTTTTGTGAATTTGAACTCGCTGCCTGATTAAAAACCCGATACTTTCAGAAGCAATGGACAGCTTTTCATTACAGAAATCCAGCCATGTTACTGGCAACTGGGAAAGGTCATTCACAGCGCGATCAGCTTTTGCTAACGCGCCTTCGACTTCTTGATTGGTTATGGGTGCCTTTAGGTGCTCGACACCGATTCTTTGTCGCATCTAGTTATCCGTTATTAGCGTGCCATAACGCGATTGCAATTAGTTAATACAAAGTAATTAGCTAACTCGACGTAAATTAGCTAATGCTAGGTAATTAGTTAATTGCGATCGTTCCGCCTTGAATTTTTTGTGCTTTTTCTGCTTGAGAAGTGACGTACTTCGCTTTAGTGGTAATTCGTCCATCGCGCCCGCTATAGCGAGTTTCTGTCTCACCACTTTTGACTACCAACTCTTGTTCTGTCTCGATAACCATCTTCTTCGCTCGCAATACAAACTCGTCAGAGTCATCCAGAATGGAGAAGAAAATGTCCGTCACAAGAGGCAAGCTTAAGTCGTCGTTCAAAAATTCAACTCGACAACTTAATCGATTATCGATAGCCATTTGCAGCTCAGAACGACGAAAGCCACGTCCTAGTCTCGCAGTGAGTGGCTGCTTAAATGGGTTACCATCAAAATCAACTCGCACACTGCCCGTAGACTCATTGATAGCCACTATTCTTCCAAAACGCGAAAAGCAAGCCGTTGATTCGGCTTGCTGCTCTGATATTACTTCTGTTGTAAGAGGTTGTTTTTCCATTGTTAGTTAACCACTACGTTGCCACCTTTCACGACGACTTTGTCACTGCCTTCGATCGTAATAGCCGAGCCTGATAACTTTATTGAACCATCACTGTTCATCACTAAAGAGGAACCACCCGTTTTCAATACAATCTTGTCGCCACTGATAATTTGCGTTGCCCCATCAGCTTTATAAGCGGTGTTCCCTTTCACTGATACCGTTAAGTTGCCACCAACCGTCTGGTTATCATCCGCACCAATATCTGAACTCTTAGACGCACCGATAGTAAGGTTACTGTTTTCGCCAATATCTAAGTCATCATTTTTACCGATCTTAGTCGTACGGTTATCACCAATTTCTAAGTCAGAATTGTTTTTCACATACTGGGCTTCGTTCGCGTTGTATGTGACGGTAACGTCTTGCTCGACTGTCTCGGTAAACGTACTGTTTACTTGTGTCGTTTTATGTCCATGAATGGTTTCTTTATGGTCACCATGAACTTCATTCGTTTGGTGACGTGCAACCTTCAAGAATTCATCTTGACCGATATCACGGTAACGGTTGTTGAGCACCTTGGTCGACATGTCTTTTTGAGCGTGAATATAGACTTCTTCTTGGTTCGCTTCGTCTTCAAAACTCAACTCGTTGTAACCTGTTCCTTTGTGCGTTTGCGTGCGGAACGTGGTACGAGTTTTGTTTTCTGGCAAAGAGTACGGTGGGAAATGCAAACCGTTGTAAACTGCGCCCGTAACTAACGGACGATCTGGATCCCCCTCAAGGAAAGTCACTACGACTTCATGGCCAATACGCGGCAAATAAACTGCGCCCCATGTTGGCGCCGCCATGGATTGGCTTACACGAATCCAACAGCTTGAATGTTCGTTGTTATCACCGTAGCGATCCCAATGGAACTGTACTTTCACTCGACCAAGCTTGTCGGTGTAAATCTCTTCACCTTCTGGTCCTACAACAACCGCCGTTTGAGGGCCATCAACCACTGGTGCTGCTAGTTTAGGCGCTTTAAACACCACATCACGTGGAATACACGAGAACTGGTTGTAGTAAGTGGTTGGCATACCACTCGCTTCATCTTCATGCACTTGCGGATCTTGACCTGTGTGCATTACAGACAACATAAGGTAATCGCGGTTAATCTCAGAACGCGGGTGGTCACTGACGTTAAAGCTGTAACCAGATGCTAAGCGCATTACGTCACTCGTTGCTTCCACTTGTTGATTATCGACTATGTGTTCCGACATCCACTCCGTGGTTCTCACCTGACCCATCAGCGGGTCAACGTATCGTCCAGGATAATCAAACTGCTTGAGATCTTGGTCTAGCTCGCCAGCCTGTGTCATCTCTTGTGGAATTTTAGGGTGTTCGTAGTTGTAATCTGTGTACGTAACCTGTCCTGTTCTAACGCGGTTAACTAACTCGAGATCAGAGATATGTTCGCGATCGGCAACACCGCCACCATCGGCATGATAAACAATCGGCCCAATGTAAGAAGCATTTAGTGGCGAGCTTATCAAAGGTGCAATCGCGTCATTACTGTCGACAATGACCATCGTATGATTTGAATCGCTATGGTCAAAGTAATACCACATACCGTGTTCAGCCATCATACGCTGCACGAAGTGCAAGTCAGACTCACGGTATTGCAGAACGTATTCTTTTGGAGGATAAGTACCCGACACTTCAAATCGGTAATCGGTGACTGCCCCATCATCGAGTACTTCTGTGATGATGTCTTGCGCTGACTTTTGCTGGAAAATACGACAATCTTGGCGCTGAGATAAGAACCAAGCTTGAGGAACCAAGACTAATTGATAACGAGAAAAACGACGTCCAGTCCCTAAGTAACGAACTTCATTCACCACGCCGTTGAACACGCGCGCAGCCCCAACACCTTGTCCGTAAAGTGTCAACGTTCCTGCTTTACGTATTAACTCATCGAACGAGATATCTGGATCAAGTGAAAGTAATGAGAGATTGATGTGGAAAGGCTTAGATAACTCTTCATGAACATGAAAGCTCTCAACCCGAAATTCATGCCCACATCCAGGCACTTCAAATTTAAATTCTACGTCATTCACCATATCTTTTACCTGATACAAATAATCGAATTAGGGCCAACAATCGTTGGCCCTGAATCTTTACGCGACGAGCAATTAAGCTTCGCGTGGAGCACGCCAGTCGTCGTTACCCGCAGTACCACAGTTTTCGTGAGTTACTTCGATCGCACGGTAAGTGAACTTAAGCACTTCTTCTGTCACGCGGTCAGCTGTTGCTGCGTCTTGACAGTGGTTCATACGAGTTTGGATATCGACAAGTAGCGCATCAATCAATTTGATTGAGTAGTAGTGCTCTTGTTTACCTTGAACTGAAGTACGGTAGAAGCGGATCACACACTCAGGAAGTTTTTCGCCAGATACTAGTGCGTTGAATAGTAGTGGAGATGAGCGATCTTGAACTTTAGTTACAACAAGTGGACGGTGTACACGTTGACCAGTTGGCTGACCACTTTGTGGATCACGTGGAACTGTTAGCACGTGATCAAGTTCTTGTACTAGGAACTCATCAACATGAGCTTCTTGCCATGTGTTACCTACTGAATCTGCAGAGTAAGTATCTTTAGTAATATGGCCTTGAGTCTCACCTTGGATAGACATATATGCTGGAGTTGGCATCGCTATTTCCTTTTCTAAAATCTGTTTTGTTTAAATCACCAAATCGCTTATCACCGCGACTACTTGGTATAATCAAAGTCCGTGCCAACTTTAAAAATGCAATAAAAACAACAATTTAAATAAATTAAGACATTATTCACTAATATCTTGAGTACAATTTATTGGATAAAAAACCAAAAAGTTGGATTAAGATAATAATAAATTGTTCTAACTTTAAAAAGTGAAAATAACCATATAAAACCGTGTAAATAAAGTCATTAAAACTAATAAATCCGACACTTTTACTATCAATTAATTTAGAATAACAACGCCATTAAAATAACCACAAACATTAATGTCACAATAATCATTAAAAATAACCAACAAACGATAGTCAAAATATCTTGATAAAAAAAGAACGCAATCACTTTTAGTATAATAGCTGCTACCTCTTTTCCTCTAAAGAATAAAATGGCTATGATAAATATAAACCTTTCTTCATTAATTCAGCGTCTACACCCGATTGCAAAAGTAGCATTAGAAGACGCCGCTGCACTTGCAGTCTCTGAAAAAGCAAACGAAGTTCAAATTGAGCATTATTTACTGAGTCTATTAGAAAGGCCAAATAGTGATTTTGACGTCTTATTAAGTCATTTTGATTGTTCTGAGAACTTATTAAGACAATCGGTTCGATCCACACTCGACACCAACGCCAAAGGAAATGGCAGCAAACCTGTTTTTTCTGCTTTATTAATCGAATGGTTGCAAGAAAGTTGGCTGGTTTCTTCTTTAGATCTATCCGAAACACAAATCCGCTCTGGTGCCTTACTCCTTACTCTTGTTAGCAACCCTCTCCGTTACGGCCAACATGGTTACGCCTCTATCCTTGAAGCGGTAAACCCTGACAGCCTTAAGCGTAACTTTGCAGAGCTAACAAGCCACTCTATTGAGGCGCAAGTTGCTACTTCAGAGAAAACACAAGCTCGTGAGGATGGCTCAGCACTGAGCAAGTTCACAACCGACTTCACTGGTAAAGCACGCAAAGGCGAAATCGACCCTGTTTTCTGCCGCGACCAAGAAATCCGCCAAATCGTGGACATTCTTGCTCGTCGCCGTAAAAACAACCCTATTGCTGTTGGTGAACCGGGCGTTGGTAAAACCGCAGTAGTAGAAGGTTTGGCACTTAAGATTGTACAAGGTGACGTACCAGACAACCTCAAAGGTGTTGAGCTTTACGGCCTGGACATGGGTCTTCTGCAAGCTGGTGCAAGCGTAAAAGGCGAATTCGAAAAACGCCTAAACGCAGTATTGGATGAAGTGAAAAACTCACCAACTCCAATCATTCTATTCATCGATGAAGCACACACCCTTGTTGGCGGTGGTAACCAAGCAGGCGGCAGCGACGCGGCAAACTTGCTAAAACCAGCCCTAGCACGTGGTGAAGTGAAAACCATCGCTGCAACAACATGGTCGGAATACAAGAAGTACTTCGAGAAAGATCCTGCCCTTGCGCGTCGTTTCCAATTGGTGAAACTCGACGAACCATCTCCTGAACAAGCAGCATTGATCATTCGTGGTCTTCGCCCTGCATACGAGAAGTCACACAATGTTTACGTGCGTGATGACGCCATCACTGCTGCGGCAGCACTTTCTGCTCGTTATATCTCTGGCCGTCAACTGCCAGACAAAGCGATCGATGTGCTAGATACAGCGTGTGCACGAGTGAACATCAGCCTTAATGCCATTCCTGCTTCTGTTGAGACTCTACAGCAAGAACTTGCAGCTCAACAGCGCGAGCTAGAAGCTCTTGAGCGTGATGCTCTGCAGCAAACTGGCGACAAGCACAGCCTTGCTAACATTCCAGACCTAAAACTGGCAATGGAAACAACGAAAGAAGAGCTAGCAGAGCAAGAAGCCCAATGGCACAAAGAAAAAGAGCAGATCCAAGAGATGATTGCTCTACGCTCTCGCTTGCATGAACTGGTGTTTGGCGAAACAAATGAAGAAGAGCTTGTTGCAGACGAAGATTCAGAACAAGAGCAAGACGTTTCTCCATATGCAGAAATGGATGAAGAAGCCGTTCGCATTGCAATTTCAGCCTGCCAAGAACAGTTAGACGCAATCCGTAGTGGCAACCCACTGGTCCACTTTGAAGTGGGTCCTGATGAAGTCAGCCACGTGATCTCGGACTGGACTGGTATTCCAATGGGTAAGATGCTTCAAGACGAAGCAGAAACCACACTAAAACTGAAAGAAAGCCTAACACAGAGCATCAAAGGCCAAGAATACGCTATCGATGCACTGTCTGAAGGCATTCAAACCGCAAAAGCCAGCCTAGGCAACCCAGACGCACCGACGGGCGTATTCCTACTGGTTGGCCCAAGTGGTGTGGGTAAAACCGAAACGGCTCGTGCGATCGCTGATCAAATGTTTGGTGGTGAGCGCTTTATGACGACCATCAACATGTCTGAGTTCCAAGAGAAGCACACGGTATCTCGCCTAATCGGTTCGCCTCCGGGTTACGTAGGTTACGGTGAAGGCGGCATGCTGACAGAAGCGGTACGTCAGCGTCCATATTCTGTTGTACTTCTTGATGAAGTAGAAAAAGCCGATCCAGAAGTGTTGAACCTGTTCTACCAAGTGTTCGACAAAGGTACGCTGAACGATGGCGAAGGCCGCACAATCGACTTCAAGAACACGCTGATCATCATGACCAGTAACCTTGCAACGCACGAGATCGAATCTTTGGTTCATCAATCAAAAGACATTGATGCAAACATCATCGCAGAAGCTATCCGCCCTACTTTGAACCAACACTTCAAACCGGCGCTATTGGCACGTATGTCGGTACTGCCATTTGTTCCGCTTTCTGATGAAGCAATGACAGAAATCATTCACCACAAGTTGAACAAAGTTTCTCAGCGTCTACAGAGCCATCACAAGCTGTCTCTGAGCTACGAAGAAAGTTTGGTTGAGTTCGTACTCGGTAACTGTCGCCTTGCTGAAACGGGCGCGCGTAACATCGACGCGGTTATCAACCGTCAGTTACTGCCTCAGCTCTCGACTCAGCTACTAGTGCATGACAAGGATGATTCACATACGCAAATCGAAGTGTCTGTCGATGAGCAAGGAACACTAACCTATGCGTTCAGCTAACCATAGCGAACTTAGTAACGCCCTACTTGCGATCAGTCAGTCTTTGGCTGATCGCAGCCAGCTTACCCAAACGTTGGATGCTGTGTTGACCGCTGCGAGACAAATGACCCTCGCAAAGCACGGCATCATTTACGTTTTGGACCAGACTGGGCAGGCGTTGATTCCAAGTACCGCTCACCATAACGATAAAACTATCGTTTCCCACCCTTGGGAAGCATTACAGTTAGACTCAGCCAGTGAGAACGACCCATTTAACTTTGCGATTCGTAATGGTGAAGTGGTGTTGATTAACGAGTTATACAAATACAACGGCTACGACTGTGAAAGCATTTATCAAACAGAGCAGACATTGGGACTAAAAAGCGAGAACTTACTGGCTTGGCCTTTGATTGATAGCGAAAGCAAAACCATTGGGCTGTTAGTCTTACTCGATTTGAATGTCATTGACAACGAGGCAGCCTTGACTGAGTTTTGTCGAATGGCAGCGAGTAACATTCGTCAAGCCGTTTGGTTAGAGCAATATGGGCAAGTGATTAAAAATCTCAATGCCGACAATCAAGCCCTAGTGCGCGAGAACACTCAGCTCAAAAAACGTACTCAGAAAGCCTATCAAGGTCCTATTGCAGAGAGCGAAGAAATGCTCAATGTCTTGAATCGTCTTGATAAGGTGCTATCTCTTCCTGTCGACGTTCTGTTGCGTGGTGAAACGGGCGCAGGTAAAGAGGTGATCGCGAAATACATTCACGAAAACTCTAACCGTTCAGAACAGCCTTTGATCGTACAAAACTGTGCGGCAATTCCCGAACAGTTGTTAGAGTCTGAACTGTTTGGGCATAAGAAAGGTTCATTCACGGGCGCGGACAAAGACAAAGTCGGTTTGTTTGAAGCAGCCAACGGCGGCACGCTTTTCCTAGATGAAATTGGCGATATGCCAATGCTACTACAAGCGAAGTTACTGCGTGTACTGCAAGAGCGTAAAGTTCGCCCTATCGGTACCAGCAAAGAGATTGAAGTGGACGTTCGCGTTATCGCCGCAACCCACTGTAATCTTATGCAGCAAATCAAAGATGGCGGATTCCGTGCCGATTTGTTCTATCGTTTGAATGTGTTCCCTATTACATTACCACCATTGAGAGCACGCAAGTCGGATATTATTCCCCTTGCCGAACATTTCGTGCAACACACAACCAACACGCTAGGTCTGCCGCAAGCGCCAGGGTTAAGTGCCAACGTACGTAAACAGCTCCTTGCCTACCAATACCCAGGGAACGTGCGTGAGCTTAAGAACATCATTGAGCGCTCGGTGCTACTGTCCGATTTTGAAACCATTACTCACATTGAGTTTGGCGAACAAATCCCAGAAGATGTGCCAAATATCGACATGAAAGTAGCTTCACCTACCCCAGAGCAACCTGCTTACGAGCAGCAAGCACAAGCGGATTTAGAAGACGTTTCAAAGAGCCTTAAGGACGTTGTCAGCCAATACGAGCGTACAGTGATCATCGATTGCTTAAATGCCTGCAATTGGCACACCAAGAAGGCCGCTGAGCAATTGGCGCTGCCAATGAGCACACTCAACCACAAGATGAAGAAATACGACATTTCTGCTGCGGGTTAAGCGAGAAGCGAGAAGCGAGAAGCGAGAAGCGAGAAGCGAGAAGCGAGAAGCGAGAAGCGAGAAGCGAGAAGCGAGAAATCTTACTTCAGTTTCCATTGATAAGAAAAGAAAAACCGCCCGAAGGCGGTTTTTTTATTTATTGAGAATCGACGCTTCAATGATAGTTGCTAAGTATGGGTCTCTAATCCAAGTTAACAAACGTTCTGTACGCTCTTCAGGTTTCAGTTTTGCCCAGTTGATGTACATATCTTTATCAACTTTATAGCTTGGGTCTTCACAATCAGAAAAATAAGATAACTCATCTACATTTTTGTACTGCCTGCCCAACGACATCTCAAAGCTTTCAAGTTTAAACGGCGTTTTTTCCGCTGTATTACGTTGTACTAGAGAGGACACCTTTAGAACTGCTTCTTGGAATCGACCAGATGTCGAGACAACGGGTCCAAATGGTCGAAGCCCCTTGATTTCTTGCCCGTTCAGCGCTTTAAATGCGAACTCGAAACGAGACGCGTAGACCACCTTACCATCGAAATCTTCATCCATGTCTATGTTGGATAGAGCCTCAGAGACAAAATCTGCGTCTATATTTTTGTTAATCACATCGCTGTCATCTAGCGTCCATTTAGAACCGTCTTTCTTTAGTATCCCAATATAAGTAAGGTTACTTAGATACTCAGGACCAGCGGTAGTTTCAGATCCGAATACGGCTTCATTATCAAAAGTAGTAGATAGCTTTAGTGAAACTGGAACACTTTGCCATTCGAGGTTTTGTCCCTCATACGACTCTTTTCTGTGCTTGCCACCAATAAGCATAACTTCCATAGCGAATGGCTTATTCGAAGTCCAATCAAAACCTTTGAGCTCATCAGCAGTAGTGAACATACTGTCTTCGTTCATAAACTGTCGTTTATTTCCGTAGTTGACCGCAATCGCACTGTGCTTAATGTCATCGATAACAGGCTTTGTCGGGCCTTTATGAACTTTACTATGTAAGACAAAATCTAGCGTTAACAAATCTTTCTCTGACACACTATTTCCGTTCGCAATAAAGCCCGATTTAGCAGAGAGTGTATAGTTATGGTTTGTATCGACTCCTACAGGAATCTGTCTAGGTGACGTAATAAATCGTCCGACTGTCTTGTCCACTCGTACTGGTAGCTTATAGTTGCTTCCAGATAGAGTGAACTCATAGGTCATATTTTTGAAGCCACCGCTGTTTACATATTCTTTGAGTACATCTTGTTGGGAGTCAATTTTTATCACCTGCCCAAAAATCGGACCGAGAGCAACTTTAGATAAGTATCCGCTATAATCGACTAAATCGTGCTTAGCGATCAAAGGCTTCACTCCAGAGAAGACATCATCGCCAAAGTAAAAATACGGTTCAAACTCACAACCAATAAGGACTTTGCCGTCTGCTTTTTCCGCCTCAAAAAATTCGGCCAACTCACCTTTGGGATCTACACTAAATTCCTCGTGTTTCATCGGCTTGAACATCAAATTAAACTTAGGTCCACTGGTATTAAGTAAACCGTCAGTGCGCTGATAAGACATCTCACACTGAAACACATTTGACGTCATCTGTTTCAGACTTTGTTTGCCTAACACCATTTGCCACTTCAAACGGTGGAAAGGCGATAATCGCACCTTTTTATTTGCTTTTAATCGTACCTTCTCCCACTCATCAAAGGTGACCCATTTAGAGTTGTCATGAGGCTCAGAGACTAATAACCTAACGAACCCTAGGTCCTCTTCTGATAATTTTTTAGACTCAACATTAAACTGTGTCGCAAACTCCACTAAGCCTCGTTGTTGATCGCGATTATAGAGCTTGTCTTGCACTGGAAACGCGACATTAAACGCCCCAGAAACGTCTTTCCTTTTTGGAGCAATATAGTTGGCTTTGTTACGAGTAATGATTTGTTCAGCTATTTCTTCACCGTAACTTTCAACTAATTGCTTGCGTCCCTCACGACGCATGAGTTCTTGGATCCACAAGTTGCACAAGTTTTCTTTTAACTCTGTGTTTAATATCCAGCCGTCGGTTTCGATATATCGCTGAATGTATTCATCGATGGCTAATACTTGCCACTGCTTTGTGAACTCTTGTTCGCCCTCAGCACAAGCTCTTTGAATCAAAAGTACCAAACCATTAATAGCAAGTGCACGGCGTTGATAGCGCTTAATCAACTCCTTTGCACCCGTTGCTTTTCCTAGGTGCTCGACTAACGCCTCTGAAGACGTAAAATACATCTCGGTCAATTGAGTATTAATTTCAGCCAATGAATCAATAATCTCTGTGGTTTCATGACTAAGTTGTTCAATCGCAGATATGCTTTTTCTAACTTCGTTGTAGGAAGACAAGTAATAATCGAAGAGCGCAGAGTCTAGCAACTGGGCGCCACTCATCAGCATTTTCCCGCCTTCTTTAACAACGAAAAAGCCTCTTGCTGCCTGTCCTATTATCGGAACATAGCAAGCCATACCAACGATCATCTCGAAGATAGCTAGCTTGAGCTCTTTTGCAATTGCTTCTTCTCCCAAGTTCGCATTTAACTGAGCTAAACGCGCTTGCTCCATAGCCTTAAAGCCGAGTCGACTCGGTGGAATTCTCGCCGCAAACTCTTGTAGGTATATTCGAACCTCAACACGTCGGTTAATATTAAGTTGAGCGTTTTCGCGTTTGATTTCGTTGTTTGGTACCTCGACTATCGGTCGACGTTCGCCAAAAAATCGAATGTCACTGACTGAAGAAAAGAACTCAGCAACATGCTGCGCTCGCTGTTGCGAAAGGTTTTGGTTATATTCTGAATCACCGTTTTGACAGGCATGCCCTTCGATTTCAACAACGGCATTTGGAATCTTAGATAATTCTTTATCGACAGCAGCCAAATATGACAAGTGAGGGGCTTGAACCTGATTGTTATCAAAAGGAAAAACCAAGCGTAAACCGGCACCTTTATGGTCTTTAACAAACATTGCACTGTCTTCAGCAACGTCATTCGGAATGCTGTCAGTAAACGTTACATTGTCGCCTAACTTATCTATGATTTGCTTAAGTAGTAATTCCCCGCTCTTCAGACTTTCTTTCCAGACTGGTACCCAGTTCAGATAATCGCGTGATACCTGCTCAAAATAACTTTTCCTGAGTTTAGCTTTCTCTTCTGCTAAGCGTAATTGCTCGCTTTTGTCAGTGATCTCTTTTATCTCATAGAAGGTGTTAATTGCATTGAGCCCGGCCCCAGCAAAGGGCGACAAAAAGCTTTTGACACTGCCGTTACCTGTCAACCACGTTCTAGCAGCACTACCCGCCACAACGTGGGCATTGCCATTTCTCGCAGGTTCAATCACCTTGGTAAAGAACTTACTTTTATCAAATCCTTTCTCTTTGAGGAGCGCTTTTAAGCCCACTTGAGCTGCACGCTCGGATTCCGATGCTGCTTGGCGTAAATCTTGAAGAGTTTGGTAAGCTGCTGCAGTCGCCGATACCCCAAATGAAAACTCCAATGCAGAAATCATGGCTGGGGGTAAAGCGCCCTTGTCTACTTGCCCCCAAAACGTGTTTGCTAAACTTCCAATCACGTCGTGTTTACTTGAGGGATTTTGATGAATATTAATGCCAGCATTAACCAAACTTGGCGTAACTTTTGTACCAATCTCCCACAGCGCAGCACTCATACTGGCAGTCGTTCCGCTATTCTCTAGGTTTTCAAGCTCTCCCATTCGGAAGGCTTGTAGAGCTTTAAACTGCGTAGGAAATTGGTATATCAAAGACTCTTCAAGTGAGATCATGTCGCCCGCAACAACCGCGATCTTACCAAAAGGTGTCGTTTGGCTAAGCGTGATGTATTCTCGTAGCTCGTAGCTAACTTTGGAGATAAGTCCAACCTCATCATATTCTTTAGTTACATTAGTGGCATTTAATGCAAACTCAGGGATCTCATCAATGAGTTCAATGTCAAAAGTCACCTCAATGGTGTACATACCATCAATAAAAACGTCCGACGCCAACGGAAACAACGCAATTGGGCGATGCGAACCGCTGTTTTGCTCAAGTTGTGCTTGCGTTATGGTATTTTTGCCCTGCAGGTTTAGGTGCTGTCCGGTCTCCTCATCAAAACGAGTAACTTTAACAATTGCATCAGCATACTCTTGTGTAGAAAATGCTACGGCGAGAAATGAGAACGTGGGTACAATAAAGCCACGAATGGGCTTATCTTCAGGAACAGAGTCATACCATTTGTTATATGTAGCTTGCTCATCCGTTAGTGCTTGAGTGCCTGCTTCATATTTAGGCGCGAGTTGTGAGCGCTTTACTTCTGTAACAGCGTATTCCACTTTTTTTTCTAGCGAGTTCAGTGCTTGATCACCGTCATACCCCTTTAGCTTTTCTAAGATAGAGACAAGGTCTGCACACGTCTTTTTCATTGGCCGAGCATCACTCTGTGCACCAATCGCCAACTCTGTAAGCATTGACCATTCAGGAAAAGACAGCTTGTACGTCTTCTGTGTTAGTTCATGTACTGGCGAGCGCAGTGCCAAAACCTGATTGATGCTGGTTTTTTGGTTTTTCTGAATAGAATCGCCCAGTACATGTAAACGACCTAAGTCGTCTGTCGCCCAAAGGGCTGCGCTTTCCTCTCCTAAGTTTTTGGCAATGGGAAGCCGTGACATAGGGCGAATTTTTTTCAACTCTTCCAATGAGGTCAGGTCTTTTTCGATATTGAGTTCTTTATATTGAGGGTTCTGTGCATCCCCAACATTAGGAAAATCGACACCAAACAAATAGACATCTGTTGGTAAATACTTAAGGTCATTACTCATCGTTTTCTACCTCCAGAAAACGCCCACCGTTAGCATCGGCATTATAAAGAACTGGGGTTTTAGCTACTCTTCCAGAATGAATCACCTTCCATGACTGTCGACCTTTTCCGGTCAACTCATAGCGATAATCAGATCCATAGCGTTTTATGGTTATTACTGCTGCTCCAGTCTGGGTTTCTCGGCCATCATTACTAATGTTAACCACCTTATCGTAAACTTTCTTTTCCTCTCCTTCGTCAGAGAACGCAAGCCACGTTTTTTCCTCAACATTGATCAAAACTTTACGGTATGAGTTCACCGCCCATACGTACTTACCATTAGGGCTGATGGCAGTTTGGCGGTAGATGCGCTTCTCAATATCGATGGAGTCTTCAAACTCTTTTTCAGGTAAAATCGTGTATAACCGTTCGAGAGTCTTGGCGTCATAAACTCCCACCCCCAAGCCCGCGGCATTGATTAACTTGCCATCTACAATGACCGTATCTTCAGACAACGGTACATCTACCTCTTCTTTGGTTCCTGTCGCGAGTGTGTATTTAAAACGCTTAAAACCATCTGAGAAGTAGATGTAACTAGAGTCGTCCGCCCAGACCAAATATGGCTTAGTCCGCGCGCTCCCTAGCTTAATGGTCTGTTGCGTTTTTAAGTCAAAAATGGCTTTTATCAGAGGCTCTCCATAACTGTATGCATAAGCCACATAACGATTGTTAGGTGAACGACTCATCGTAAAATTCTGTGGTGACGCGGTGCTTGGCATATCATCCGTGACTAAGCGTAAATCTGTCCCATCAATTTTCATGCTCCAGATTTTATAGCCATTTTCGTAATCGTTTACGAGAGGGTCTCGAGAGCCAACATTATTCCACCAAAACTGAATTCGAGGTTTGTCATAGGAACTTGCATCAGATAAATCTTCACGAGGCCACTCTTTTGCTCTGCGAACAGCATAGCCTGGTTTTACGGGAAGTGTACCTGGGTATTCAGGCTTGGACAGATCTTCAGAGTAAACAATAAAGTTGTGCTCACTTTGCCATTGGCAGCGTGGTCCTGTCACATCTTTGCGTTCTAATGACGTTGTTTCACCAACATTGTAACAAGCCTTTTGAGTGGGTTCTTTTTCTACGGATTGTGTTGTTGCAGTATTCGAAGTTTGATTACTTTCGTCACCACAGCCTGTTAATAACATAGCTGTCGACAGAAGCATGATACTTAACGTTGTTCGTTTCATTTTATAATAGTTCCGTGAGTTCAATGTCTTGAAAAATTACTGACATTAAGACCGTTTTATCTGAGTTATGAGATCGGCAATGACGGGTTAGATTGACCCTTTTAACTTCTGGTAACCAACCACTAAACACGACTTCTTTACAATACTGATCCACAAACTCAGCCTCGCGCAAAAAAATCTTTTGGCTCCATGTTTCATCAACACACGCCAGTTGGAAATAATCATCTGGTTGATCGCATTGGGGGTTACTCTTATAAGTAATTACGATGCCTTCACTTGGGGAGTTAACAACAGCGGCAGCAACACCCTGCTCTTTTTGACTGACGACATTGTAATCTGATTTGCTTAACACTTGAGTATCTAGATTCGGCAGCGAAATCACAGGTTCGGAGCTCGCATCAAAGTTATGAGCAGAAGAATAATCACTGAGGTCTACTTTAACCGCTTTCTCGTTATTCCCGCTCTTTAACTCGTTGAGTTGCTGAGTATTGAGTTGAGCCCGAGAATAATAAAGAGCAACATCACTCTGTACGCTGCCGTTGATTTTGTATGGAAGCCAAATATGAGGCAAAGGAACACCAAGCGGCTCTCTCTTAGTTTTACTTCCAGCCTTAAATGGACTCAACTCGGTTTGAAATAATTCTCTGTATGTTTCGCCTTCATTAGGCCAATCAGCAACCACTACCTCAACTTCTTCTCCCGTAAGACCAAAAACACGGGCGCAAGCGTATTCGTCCAACACGCCCTCATAGACTTTTTTACCGTCTTGGTACAGTTGAAACGCTTCCCCTGACAGAAATGCTTCGGAGTCTTCATCATATAAGCTGATATCGACCGATCTTTGAGGCGAGGACTTAGTGCTTTGGTAGAGCGATAGATCGACATCAGAAAAGCGTCCGTCGTTTTGAACTTGGATTTCTCGCCAAACTTCTGATTGCCAAACGACATAAATATAACCGCGATCAATAGATACATACCCTGAATCACTCTTATGAACTGGAACTACCGGCACCAACACGTTGTCCCACTCATCCATCTGAGTTTCTTTATCAACGGGTTGCAGGTCTTCGGCGAGTTTAAGCAAGATTGGCTGAGGTTGGTCGGAACAAGGGATTTTGATATAGAGCGTTTTGCCCTCAGCTTCGAGATCTTTAAACGTCGCGAGGCTGCGGTGTTTGTTTTCTGTATCAGCCTTGCCTACAGTCACTTTTTCTTTTTGAGCTTCGGTTTTTCCCAACATCAAACATGCTGCATTACTAGACCACTGCCCTGCAAACTCAACAACGATTTTTTGATCTGGGCTTGGCTCAGAAGGTACATGCGTGTAACTACGAACTAAAGCAACATCGTCGATAACCTGCTTGTATCCTGCTTTAAAAGCTTTGCTTTCATTCGAAGCAGATACAGAGTCAACGAGTGATTTAAGTCTAGGGAAGCTTTGCAGCTGAGAGTCCGTCAATGGCGACCGACGTGCAACGGTAGATAATGACACCCAATTGCCTTTTCCCAATTCGATTCTTATAGCAGCTAGTAATGCGCTGGTCGTTTTTTTGGCAGAGATGGAAATCTTTTGCGCCAATTCTTTAGGGAGGTTTCTAAGGATGTCATCTGAATTTCGCAAACGCGAAAGCTGTCCTATACACTCGTCCGGTGTAAGAACATAAGATAGCTCGTTGGAGGATAGCTTCGAGCTAGGTATAAATTTGCAAACTAAATGCATTTGAATTCTCCACAACCAACATCGTAAATATGGCTGCGGTGACAATTAAGCTGATAAGGCTTACAAGTACGATTTGGTCTGCGTATCCTACTTACTTAGCCATTTATTTTCAACGAGATAGAAAAATCGCCCGAAATCAAAAACACCAAAAAAATGGTGATTTTTACTATTAAAACATGCGATTTGACCACAATAAAAGCCAGTAACATCACCCACTCTGTCAAAATGGTAAAATCTTACTATCTAAAAAAATTTAATTTATGGACTGAAGTTAACAAAAATCGTAGTAACGTGTGCTTCAGGTAAGCACGAGGAAATTCAGAAGTTTATGAGGTGCCCTCCTCAGCAACAAACAACAAATTGACTGTTACTGAGGAAGTTTAAATAAAAAGGTGAGCGCATTACGCACTCACAAAAGTAACTGCTCTGAAGCTTGCTAGGATTAAATTTGCTTCATCGCGAGTTAAAGAGGTGAGGTATTACCCATCGACCTCATGCAGAACACTATACTCAGAGTATAGAAACGAGCGTAAATATATAATATTTAAAAAGATTTTCAACGCGACACATTCACCACAGCTCCTGCCGAGCGACCATCACAATCACGTCATACACACCTAAAAGCAACATTGGCCTAGTTATTATAGTTATTCAGCCTTGTATTAAGACGATTCATTAATTCGAGTAACTTATCAATAAAGGCAATTATTTTGATAAATATCACAAAAAGTCCCAAAGAAATAAAGCGAGCTAAACGCTCGCTTTATTTATGCCGCATTTTTTAAAGTTTTGTTATCACTAAAATATCGGTTGTAAACAGCACCTAAGGAGGCTGTACTTGCGAAACGATCATAGTTAAATGTTGCTTGAGCCTCTTCGGCAGAGGCGGAAAGCTTGTTGGTACCATTTACATAAATCGTCACTACCCCCTCCTTCAGTCCTGAAAGATCTAAATCAGTTGTCCATGAGTCTGAAAGCACAGTTGCCATGCCTGTGGCTTCTGTACCATCAGCGTCGACTGCTTTGATATCTATGAACTCACCATCTTCAAATCGTTCACTGCTACCACTTACTGTCACGCTTTCCACTCCAGTAACATCGTTGATAACGTCTAGGTGTATTGTCGGTGTAATTGGCATGAAGTAAGCCGTGTTCTGGCTACCGGTATTTCCTGATAAGTCTTGGTAGTCACGAACAAGCAACGCCACATTCAGCTCTGACGTGCTTGGTACCACCACATCACCAGTCCAAACACTTGGGTCCGCGGTTGCCACTAATGAAGTGATCGTCGTACCACCTAACTCTGCTGCGGCGGATTGCAGATCTTTATCGAATTCCAGCGTCACCGTCACGCTTTGGCCGATGGCTTGGTGCTCAGGCGTAAACGTCGCGTTAGTCAGCGTTGGCAGAGACTGCGCCAGTGTAAAGCTCTGGCTTTCACTCACTTCAATGCCCGCAGAGTTCGTCCCCGTCACCATCACGGTATAAGTGCCATTGGTTTGGTGACTCATGTCCATTGCGTCACTGATCCAAGTGCCACCGGCTTGTACTGTTGCACTGCTGCTTTTCAATACCGTCACGCTGCCTTGAGCTTTCACTTCAAGACGCAAGGACTGACCGTCAAAACGTGTCGACGTACCTTCGAATTGTAGCGTGGCGGCTTGCGTTTCATCCACATTACCCACTGGCGTAATAACTAAAGTTGGCGTGATCGGCATGGAGTAAGCCGTGTTCTGGCTACCGGTATTTCCTGATAAGTCTTGGTAGTCACGAACAAGCAACGCCACATTCAGCTCTGACGTGCTTGGTACCACCACATCACCAGTCCAAACACTTGGGTCCGCGGTTGCCACTAATGAAGTGATCGTCGTACCACCTAACTCTGCTGCGGCGGATTGCAGATCTTTATCGAATTCCAGCGTCACCGTCACGCTTTGGCCGATGGCTTGGTGCTCAGGCGTAAACGTCGCGTTAGTCAGCGTTGGCAGAGACTGCGCCAGTGTAAAGCTCTGGCTTTCACTCACTTCAATGCCCGCTGAGTTCGTCCCCGTCACCATCACAGTATAAGTACCATTGGTTTGGTGACTCATGTCCATTGCGTCACTGATCCAAGTGCCACCGGCTTGTACTGTCGCGCTGCCGCTTTTTAGTACCGTCGCGCTGCCTTGGGCTTTCACTTCAAGACGCAGGGACTGACCATCAAAACGAGTTGACGTACCTTCGAATTGTAGCGTGGCGGCATGCGTTTCATCCACATTGCCCACTGGCGTGATGGCTAAGGTCGGCGTGATCGGTAATTCGTGAGCAGTATTATCCTCACCTATGTTGCCAGTCAAATCTTTAAATTGACTAACAACCAAGTCGACACTTAACAGCGCGGTGCTCGGAACTTGTACATCACCAATCCAGACCTTTTTATCTGCCGTTGCTGATAGAGAACTAATGCGATTGCCGCCAAGCGTAGCGGTCGCCTCTTGGAGCTCTTTATCAAACTCAAGCGAGACACTCACGCTTTGCCCCACGCTCTGATGCTCGGGGTTAAATGTCACATTGGTCAGTTTTGGTAAGGTTCCTTCAACCGCGATACTTAAACTGCTTCCTTTTCCAGGAATGGTGTTGGTACTTTGGTAGCTATCATCCTCTACCTGTATTGTTATGTTTTTATCTTGCTTTTCTGGACTGATGTAATTAACCGTCCACGTAATATTGTCTGAAGTCGACCAAGTATCTTGTTTTAACGTTCCTGTTACACCGCTATCACTAGCGACAAGATGGACATCTGAGATATCAAAGTTCGTAACTTCTTCTGTAAAGTTAAACGCAAGCGTAATCTCTTCGCCTCCAAAAAGAGGGGCGCTTGAGGCGGTAGAGATACTTAGCCCGGGAACGGTTGCCGCTTCCACATGCGCGTCAATAGAACTTTCACTCTTGTTATCCACCTTGTCTGTTGCTGCCACCGTGATCGTATGATCGCCTTTCGGTAACAAATAGCTTATGACATAAGGCCCCGCTTCGGTTGTCGGCTCAGTAATCGCTTGAGGAGCTACTGTGCTACCACCACTCACCGCTTTTGACGTGACGAGATTTAAATTTTTATCTGTAATGTATGCACTAATTTCTAGTTGATACTTATCGTTTGTCGGCACCTTAGAGGTTTGATTAGCACTTAAGCCCGAAATACTTGGAGCGTCATAATCAACAATAGATTCGATAACCTTTCCATCATAACTTTTGCCTAGTAATTCAAAGCTTGTATTCTCTCTTCCAACTGAGTCCGTCACCGTCACCTTAAGGGTATATGACCCTTGGTTATCGACGGCAAAGTTCATCATTCCATTACCACTAGATGAGATAACATCACCTGAGTAACGCAAGGAATCACCGAGGCTTGGAATAAGCTCCACAGAATATTGTGAAGCTTTCACTCTTTCTCCTTCCACCGTAGATACCGTAAACGGCTGGCTTGCCTTGGTTAAGAACAGTTTCCCACCCTGCAAACTCGTAATTCCATCGAAATCAACTGTGACTTTAGGAACACTAATATCAATGACTTTTCTGATATCAGAATACAGTCCGACGCTATCTGTCGCTTTGATGTCTACTGTGATTGAACCACGCCCCTCTAACTGAGATTTCGGTAGTTCAAAGTACGTAGATGAACCATTCCCATCCTCTACTCTTTCTTCTTGATAACTCGGGTTTAAAACCGAGTAGTTTACTGTTGCCAGGCTGCTACCAGTGTCCGTTATGTCAAAACGAAAACGAACATTATCAGGATTTGTTGGCGATTCGGTTACGATAATCTCATCGCCAACACTTGGAGGTGTGTTGTCAACTTTAATATCAACGGTCGCTTCACCGACTCTCGACCACACATCCGTTGCGGTAATCGTTGTCCTGATCGTTTTTCCATCCGCATCGCTAGGAAGTTCACTTGTAAATGTTGAACACTTGTAGGTTGGATCATCTGCACACACCTCTAATTGTGCAAACTTCTCCGGATTATCTTTATAGTTGTAGGATTCCGTTCCAAACCTGGCCATCACATTGTCTAGTCTAGAGTTTTCATACAGCTTAATTCTGAATTTGGCGACAAGCTGCTGACCATTAATGGTTGTGTTTCCAACCGGATCAGTAATTTCAACGACTACCGAACCTTTAGGTAATTCAAGCAGTAGATCGTGCTCTGGCGTCAAGTTTCCTGCTAAATCAGATAAGTTCTTGATTTTGTATTCTTGAGTTGTACTCAGGCCATCAATAATATCGGCATAGGATTCAGAATACGTACACTTGATATTTCCAACACCTTTGGCACAAGTCGTTGGTGTATAAGCTTTGTTGCCAAGATTACGAACCAACTTTGGATATTCATCTGAACTTTCGGTATTCACGCCTGATAAAGCATCATTGAAAGAGAGCTCAAATGTGAGCATCTTCTTCTTCAAAGCTTCATCAAACCAAACATCACTTCCTTTAAAACTGTATGAGTTACCATCTACGACTGTCGGTGCATCAATATCCACCATCGAGAAATTGAACTTGTTGATCGTTTCACGCCCATTTGTACCCAAGGTTTTAGTGATCAAAGTAACAGGTGCTTTGGTCATGTTTTGCCCAACATTGACACTACAACTGTAAGGTTCTTGCGATACGTTGATAACACCAGAAGTTGGTTGCTCATTAGTTGGTGGCGCATCCAGAGAGTTGTATTCTTCACGAACCCAACACTCTAACGTTTTGGCTTTGACCGCACTCAATGTAGTAAAGGTGACATCAAGAACACCATCAGATAAGTAATTTTGGAAGTCCAGCGGGCTTTCAACTGTTAGAACCACGCCTTCACGCTGTACGCTAAAGGTTTGGTTTACTTTTCCAACCTTTCGGTCTTTTTCATCAAGGTAACGAACTTTGTTATAAACTTTGATATCAAGTTCATAATTACCATCTTTGGCAATTTGTGTAGAAAGCAACGTTGCAGTCCAAGTGCCATCTGCGGTTTCTGAGAACGTAAAGTTAGTCCCGTTTTGCTCTCCAGAGAATCTATAAGTTGAGTCAATTCGATCAACGCCACTATCATCAACAATATCAAGCGTAAGTACGATATTCCCATCTTGATAGATGGTGTTGTTTGTAATTGGCGTTCCATCCGTGTAACTCATCGCCAGCGTCACCTGCGGGATGGAGTTGTACACTTTGACGGTAAAATCTTGCTCATCACTGGTTAAGGTTGTGTTGCCACGAACATCAGACCCTTTTAAACGAACCTTGTGTGTACCCGTACCTAAATCACCAAGGCTCACTTTGAGATCCTCATTGATTTTTGTACCGGGAGAGCCAGGTAATGGTTCCAGATCGCTAAACGTCCAATACTCTAGGCTTTCTCGATTGACACCATTAATTGAAACATCACCGTTTGCATTTAGGTCTAGCGCCGTTAGGTCAAAGACATAGTTACCTAAGTAGTAGTCATTCGCATTGAAACCACTTAATCCTAATGTTGGTCCATCACGATCAAGAATAACCTTGTGCGTGTTAGAACTAGACTCAAAACCATAAATATCGGTTGCTTTTACATACAATGACGTTGTTTTTTCATCTTCAGAAATGTCTATTTTATCTGTGTCACTCTTGATAAGAGACATGACAAACTCTTTAGATGAATCCGTTGGCACAATTGTCTTAATTGGCGAATCTTTACCACTTTGATACAGCGAGACTTGCTCAAGGTCTGAATCATCTATTACGGATTTAAATCGCACATTGAACTCACGCCCTATGACATAGTTCTCTTTAGACAATGTGTCTTCAACCCAAGGCGTATTTAGGATGATTTCAGGGCCTTTGTTATCGACTTGGAAGGTAAATTTCCCTGTTGTACTAACATTGGCAGGGTAAGCGTTGTCCGTCGCAGTGACGTAAAATTCATTCCATTCATCGTAATCAAATGCTTTTGAAACCAGTTGGACTTTGACGTCAGGCTGTTCACCAACTAGGTATGGTACGTCACACGCCTCTGTTAGAGGGTCACAGCTTTCTAATGTCAGAGCCTGACCAGATCCGCGGCGCAAATCTATTTTTACGTTATTGCCAGAGCTTAACGTCCCCCAATCAATGACAGGTGCCCATTGGTTATTACCACCTAAACGGCTTTGAACCTGCTCACTTTTTACAATAGGGGCTTCAGAGTCGATACGAATATTGAATCTCGGAGCGGTGCTAGTTAACTCTGAAACGGAGTTACCTAAGTTGTCCTCTGCTGCTGCAACAACTAACCAATCTCCATCACCAGGATAAATCGTAGAGCCTTGATTTGAACAAATCTCGCCCGTACATAGTTTGACTTTAAACGCGTCTTTCGAGTTACTTGCAAAGTTTTCTGGTGTGTATGTTACTTTTTCACCGGTTTGCTGGTAGAAAACAAGGCCCCTCGAGGCAAGCTTATCACCAACAATATCCTCAACCTTGAAGGTTAATTCATGAGTATTGTTCGCATTTAAATAAATACCGTTTTCTACAGGTTTACCATCGACATCATTCGGTGGAAGATAACTGGCCTTAGGGAAATCGTTATCAATAAACACCGATTCTATAAACGGAGATTTACCATTATAACCATACGCATTGCCATGTGGGTCCATAGCACTGGTCTCCACGGCAAACTCTATAATGTCTTTTAGTTCACTAGACTGGGAGTTGAGGGTGAAGAAGTACTCTTTTCGATAAGCATTGCTGCTGCCTGAGTTTTCTACGATGTTGATGTCCAGTGGTATTTCAATATTTGGCTCATTAGCTTGATACCACATCGTGCTAAACTTCGGGCCGTAAGCGTCGGTTCCTACAATACCAGAAGGATCGTCTAGGACAATTTTAGAAACAACCTCGCCAGCGATATAAAGCCTATTACCAACCATCGTCTCTCTACCGCTTTCAATGGTTAATTTTGGCTGCGGCGGCAAGGTATCGATACTGCTACCCTCTGTATCAAAAATGTTCTTACCATTTAAGTCAGGATTAGCCATCGAAATATCATCAGCATAGAGCTGCGCGATATTGGTCTCAATACCGTATTTGCTCGCCATGATTTCATAATAGGATTGCGCCAGATCTTTTCGGTAAGTTTCAGCGCCAAACGTGTAAGAATCGAGCGTAACTTGACTTCCTCCGGCCCCTATACCATTTGCTTTTCCATCGTAGCTAAAATCATCGTAAATAGCAGATGCAAAATCTAATGAGTTATTTCTTGGCATTCTCTCGGCAATACTATCAATTGCTTCAACAAGGAATCGGTGTAGATAGTCATTTGATGGCTTGTCTGGAATCGCTTTAGTCGTAAGCATTTCATTGGTTGCATAAGACACAACCGTTGGATCAAACCCAAAGAATGAGTTGTTATTCGTACCTGATAACGCGTAGCGCACCTCATCAAGAATTTGAATCGCACGTTCTGAAGTTTTCTCTCCCGCTGTCACTTGATCCCACTGGAAATCAAACAAACCAGTCTGATATGTCGATAGTTCAGTAATATAGTAAGTTTGAGAACCTTTGAGCTTAAAATACACACCAATATTGGCCTTGTTTAAGTCAACCGTTACTTTCTTGGTCCCTGGATCTCTTTTCCATTGGTAATAGTATGGCTCACTACCTTCGATACCAATTAAACGAACACGCATGAAATCATAATTCACTACGTCAGTTGTGGTTTCACAGCTCGCTACGTCAAGAGCCATAGACTGGTCACTTTCCAGTTGCTGGATAGTGGTACAACTTGCAAGTGAAGTGAATTCACCACTTGGGCTCAACCCTTCAAGTTGAGCTCGCGCACCAATAAATGGTGTCACCACTTTTATGGTTGGTAGGTCAAAGCTACTTCTAAAATATACTTCTCTTGGAGTGCTTTCGTTATCAGACTCATCGACGGTTTGAATGACTAACTTTTGACTACTGTTTTCTGATACCGATTTAAAGCTGTCACCCAAAATATCTCTTACAAAAGGAATGTAATAGATGACATCCTCTACTCGCCCATTGCTATCTAACAGCGTTTCGTGCGGAATTTTTGCGATGTAATCGTCATCGGATGCGGTTGTGTCAATAACTTGCTGAAGTGAGTAGTTGTTATCGTTGTTTTGGCTTACGAAGTACTTGACGACGAGCTTAAGCTTATTAGCGTTGGAGCCTAAAACCGTATCGGTGTTTACGTCTGAAACTTTCACACGAACATAAGGGATTTTATTCTCTTTCAATAAATTAGCGTTGAAGTTACTAAAATCTATCCCTTTTAATGAGTTCTGAATCCCTAAACTTGCGTACGCATAATCAATCTTCAGGAAATCGCGGCTTGCTTGAACATTGTCTGGGGTGTACGTATCTTGAGAGTAGATACCATCGTAAGTGGTTCGTTCACCATCTAAACCCACATTTACGTACGTCATTGACGTACCTTCAGGATAGGTTATCGTCTGTGCTGGCGCTTGATCGTCACGACTTACTGCATGCTGCGCAGAGCCCGTATTGCCTTTGCTATCCCTCGCTCGAACCTCAAAGACCGTCGTAGATAGGAATTCATCAGTTGGGTAAGCCTTACTAAACTCACAAGCATTTCCAGACTCTACAGTGACAGGAGAACATGTGACGCCCTCATGTAAGCCATCTTTAAATGAAATACTGACCGAACTAATCTCTTGCGAGCTTTCTTTTACAACCCCTTTCAGAACGTATTCTTTAAGTTGGTTATTAATTGCACTCGCCGATGTAATATCGATAACAGGCGCATCGTTATCCCATTCAAAGTTGATATGAAGACCCGAATGGCTGCCTGGAATTAACTCATTACCCAGTACATCCGCTGTATATAAGACTAACCGTGCTGCTGTTACGTTTGAGAGCCCTGTGGCAGGGTTCATATCTACACTATCGATCTCTTTGGTATTAATGTTAACTTTAACGTTGGTCTCTCGAAGGCCAACTTCAAAATCATCAAATTCAACCGAACAGAATGTGCTTCCAAAATCTTGTATGTCGTTACATTGAAATTCACCAGACCAAGAGCCATTAATCTGATACTGAATAAAGGCGGATACGTCTTCTACACCGATATCATCAACAATTTTTAGATCAACTTTATCGGTGCCAGCAAGTACATCACGGTCAATGCGTGTCACGATAGGCGCTGTGGTATCAATCTCCGTCCCATCTCGCGGTGGAATGACGCCATCTGTACTGCCATATGTACCTAAGTCATTAAGCTTCTTACTAAAGTCGACATAGTCGGCAGCATCAGTACCAGAAATATTGATACTTGGGTCGTTTACCACGATCAAAACATGTTGAGATAAGTCACGTGTATAAACGTCGCTGTTTATCTTTTTCTGTCCAAAGCTGAGGGGAGTCACTGCTCCGGAAGTCTGGCTCACTTCAAGACCATCAAGAACACCATCTGCAATAACATCCCGATATTGGATGTCAGCGAAGTGCATCGAAGTGTAGACGTTATCGCTGTTGCCGTATTTTTTAATAAGATCGTAAGAGTAAGACGAGTATGCTGTTAATAAAGCGCCGTATTGATGCCCTACACTAGCAAAGCTGCTTTGCCCACCTTTGGTAATATCAATAGGTTTGGTCTCATTTACGTCAAAGCCATACATGCTATTGATACTATCCAAAGCAGTTGAAAAGGCACTTTCATCTGTGGCCCCCTGAGAAATTTTGTACTTTGCCAAGCCTGCTGCCAAGTTCGACAGCGGAGTAAGCATTAACTTTTGCTCACTCCCCTCTTTAAAGTTCACAACACCTTCAAATTTAAGTGTCTTCGCATTACTCACAGATACCGTTTCATTTGTAAACGGATCGGTATAACTCCCCTCTTTTGCAACAACAAAAAGAGGCATTGACGAAGATTCAAACTCTAGCAGATAGTTTCCGAAGGCATCAGACGTTGTGTTAGCCAACTTCCGACCTAAGTTTCCATTTTTGAACTCGAAAACCTCAATCTTGGCGCCATTGACTGGGGCGTCAAACACCATACCGGAAATGCTTCCTTTGCTTCTAGCTGGCGGTGTGTTGTCTCCTCCATCACCACCACCACATGCACTCAATAAAAGAGATGTAAGCGTAAGACCTAATGTTAATTTCAGCGTATTTTTAGCGAACATAGTAATTTGGCAAAATATATTTTCCCGAGATTATATTATTGAAAAATATTTTCTCAACGTGACATTAACACCAACAAAATAGGCATAAACACCAAGCCAACCGTCACTTTGACTGAATTATTAAAATTATTCTTACATCCTATAATTATTAACTTAGTTAAAACAGAGGAATTACTCATGCTTTAATGCTAGTTTTTATTTAAAATATTATACTCTACGCACAACTGTCAGTATTGATAAATCAACAAAACTAATGACTATTTTAATAATAAAAAGGAGTGTGCAAGCTCCTACCGTAGCCTTTATCACTACTGCGTTAATCATATTGATTAGCGTATCGCTTTCTCACTACTTCCTCACTCCTGTGGATAGGCTACCTACCATCAAGCCTTTAGAATTCGAAAGTAAGAATGTGCAGCCACCAATTAATAAGAATACTCGTAGGCAAAAAATCACTATCGGTGTTGTTGAATACTCTTTTGTCGCTTCATTATTAAAATCAGGAGTGAGTCAAAAAGAGATCAACTTGCTATTAGCACTTATCAAAAGCAAGTTTAATATTATTGACTCTATTAAAAGAGGTGATAACTTTATCTTAAGAACTAAATTAAATAGTAAAAATGAAACTTACATTAGTTCTTTTTACTATTTAGGCAGTAAAACTGATTTATTTATTATCAATGATGGTCACGGTAACGTATTTGATGAGCATGGTGTGTCGATAAATAATCAGTTCATGTTTTCTTCACCCTTTGATAAAAACTACAGAGTGAGCTCTGACTATGACTTAAAGCGAACACATCCAGTGACCAATATAACGACTCCGCACTTAGGCACTGATTATGCCACACCTGTAGGTACACCGATTCGTAGTATTGCTGATGGCGTCGTTTTAAAGTCCCGCTACAACCGTTTTGCCGGCAACTACATTAATATCCGCCACACAAATGGCTCTGTATCACGCTACCTACACTTATCTCAGCGCAACGTCCATGTTGGTGAGAAGATCAGCCGAGGACAAGTGATAGGGAAAACGGGTAACACAGGAAGAACAACAGGGCCGCATTTACATCTTGAACTGCACATCAATGGTGTTCCGGTTGATTACGAACGATACATTCAAAGGCACCCAAACACTGACGTAAATATAGAAATGCTGATTGCAGCGAGAAAAGAAAAAGCAGAGTTAACAGCGGAATGGCAACGGTATGAGCAGTCAAATAGGTAACAACAGCCACTTCGATTCGCTCTTTCTTCATTTATCTGAAGCGAGTCCTCGTAACCCTCTGAGCGCTTCGTAGTCTGTCGCCACTAACTAATTTCATGATCAAAAAGAGCCGCTACATGCGGCTCTTAATGATTCTAATCTTTATTTACATACCCATGAATTGATACTTTGTGACATCACGTTTCAAACTCAGAAATTCAACCATAAACGTTATTACATAAAAGAAACTCATAACTAGTATTACTAAGTAGTCATAGAAAAAATCAATTGGTAACTACGAGACAATAAAAATGAAACGGCTTACTAGTATACTAGTAGTCGAACACATCTAGTAGATCGAGATCGAATTCGACACCACGCAGGTCATGCTCATTACACAAGTTCTTTAGCTTGTCATCGCAATAAAGCAACGCACATCCTTCCATCAACGACTTGAAAACGTACTTATCTGCAACGCTCAACTCGATGAACTTAAGCGACTTCAAGCCAACCGGATGCTCATCAATATACTCGTGTTTCGTATTTTCCTGGTCTTCTTCTCCAAAACTCATGACATTGAAAACCTGAAACTTCTCACCATCAATCACTATAGGTAAAAACTCACCATCTGTTTCAATGTATGGTTTAAGCACTTCAGCCGCTCGCAGCGTCAGCACTAAACACGTTCCCCAAACAGATATGTCAGGTTTTTTTACCGATGTCTTGTAGTGAGCCGTAAATTGAACACTCTCTTCTACCCAAACATCAGACAAGCCCTCTGCTCTTACTGGCTCATTGAAAAGCCTATTCAACAGGTCATCATCGCCCGCATCTATGGCCCTCTGATACGGATCATGCTCAAGAACTTTAAAGTAACGATTGAGGTTTCTTACCTGGTATATACTCATTAAGCTGGTTTCCAAACTGGTTCTTTCTTCACAAGAATTTGAAGATAATGACAAATATTATCTTCATGACACTTAATTCTAGTCCCAAAAACGCGTTTACAGTTTCAAATTTCGACTAATATTCCAACCTATCTCTAAAAACCGTTGCATGTATACACGAATACATCGCCGCTAAGAAAACTGAGACAAAAAGAGCGCTACTTACGGCTCATAATGATTCAAACCTCCTATCGAAACAACCATAAAGTGATATCTACGATTTCTTTCACTTCAATAGCTTACTCAAAAAGCAACCATTTGTTGATATCACTTAAAGGAACCATAAGTTGATATTTTTGTGAACCCGACAGTTTACTAAAAAACCATAGGTAAGAAAGTTACCTTCAGTATTACTGTACAACCACTTCATGTAAAGATTTCTCTGCGGGAAAAGGAATATAGCTAACCCAGCCGTATTGATATTTAGCTTCACTTGCTTCTGCACCGACCAATAGGTTTCTCAGTATTTATCCGTTGGACGTCAGACGCAAAGCTGGAGGCCAATCTAACTATCAGCCAGCATGCGAACAATTACTTGAGACTCAGGATCTTTAATAATATGCGCTTGGGATAACGCCAGTTCTTTAAGTACATTCAACCCGACCTCGACTAAATATTGGTAAGAGATACCAACCATGATATACATACGACGTTTGTTGCTATGACTAAAATTACAAACAGTTGAGCTCCAAATAACACTGTACTAACTAGAAATGTAAAGGCCATCTGCCGTCTAAAACACGGGAGTGAATAAACCAATATCAACCAAGCTACCTGAGCAGCTTCCGAATTCAACAAACCCACCTTTTTTGTTCGGCTTCAGAAATAAAATCATGGTACCTGCGGCAGTGTTGCTCAGGGTGCCTTTCAGAGCCAAACCAATCGCTAAACCCGCTGCCCCCACTAAAGCTACCAAACTGGCAACATCTACAAGTGCGACTAAACAAACCGCATAAGAAGCCACTTGAGACAGCGAGCGATAATTTCATCTCCACCACTGACTTTGTCTGTCTTTTTAAATATCCCGAGGTTGACGAGCTTGGATACCACATAAGCCAAGATAAAATTGTCAAGAGCGTATTTTGCAAGATCAGCACAACGAGTGCCTAATGCGTATCATAAAAAACCGTAATGTGTTCCATAGTTACTGCGTGACTCAATAAGTTCACTGTTCAATATTTATGTATTAAAGCGCTCCATAGATTAGATAACTGTTGTATCCCAAATAACACACCAACAGAACAACGCCCTCACTGAGAGAAATTGTCTGTGATTTGCCAAAACGAGCAGCGGTCAACAACAGTAATCCCGTGACAAAAAGCATCGATGTCCAGTCACGCCAGAAGACTTCAGCACCAATATTGGCAATAGGTGTAATGGTGCCCGCAATACCGATGACTGCTAAGGAGTTAAACATATTTGAGCCTACCACATTACCCACAGCTATATCATGCTCGCCTTTACGAGCCGCCACTATAGATGCCGCTAATTAGGGTAACGACGTTCCTAAGGTCACAATAGTTAGGCCAATCAATAAATCGCTGACACCGAGTTGTTGTGGGATTTCCACAGCTCCCCACACCAAAATGCGCGAGCTGATAATCAGTAACACTAACCCTGTAAACAGCCAGAAAATGGAAGACTTCTGTGACATACGTTGGCTAGACAGTTCGTAGCCCATCTATTGCTCTAAGTAGTCTCCCTTTGAGCGTAGTGCGCTCCAGATTGACCAACCAATCAAAAGCATGAATCCACCAATCAAAGTCCAGGCTTCTAACGTGCTGATATGGTGATTCCATAGCATTGCACCAACGCCAAGCGTAATGACTAAAAGTATGGAAAAAGTCCCTTACGAGAGTATTCAGTATCAATGGATCAGAACAAATCCATTGCACCGTAAACACTAAACTCAATTTTAACTGGTAATGCCACGTGTTTCGAATCAATATTAAATACTTTGTTAAATAGCTAGGCGAAACCTATAAGCCTATATCTCGATTCATTTTCTCTCCTCGGTTAAATTTATTTGATTCTGTTTTAGCTAACTCTTCATATTCTTCACATCGGTAGTCCAGACGAGTGCTTTTAGAACCAAGCGGGTCTTTGTTGCGTAATTCGGTCAGAGCACCAAACTGCCTGAAGTTGAGCAATTCTTATACAGTACACTGAGTTTCAGGCATACCAAACCCTGTAAGTTTGTTCAACTCTTTAATCATGGCGTAAGTTTCATCAACCTGAGCATTGTAGTTTCTCTGGCTTAACCGCTCAACTAACAACTTCTTCACTCGATACATTGCTGTCTCTGATAGTGAGCGTTTATGGTAGCCGTATCGTTTTTTTCCACTTACACTTGGATACGTATGACATCGTGACAATCCCCTGTGTCATAAGCGCCATCACCTAATATCGCTATGATTTTACGACTTGTTTGCTTGAGCAAGTAAGGGAGGACTTCTGCATAGGTAACATTAGATAAAATCAGTTCTGCCGCAACGATTTCGTAAGTGCTGGTATCGATAGCTCAATGCCATTTTCTCCAGACTCTACACTTCCCGCCAGTCCATGCTTCTTGACCTTCCGTTTACCTTCACCATAGACCTTGAGACCTGCCGCATCGAGGGCTAGATGATATATTACACATCTAGTCTTTGGTTTAAATAAAACCTCGACTTGCTTAGCTCTTCGACTGATACAACTGTAATGTGGACAGGCTATAGGGACGTTAGCCAATGAAAAAAACAGAATCGATAAACCCTTGCAATGTTCTCAACGGTATTGAGAAAACTCGTTTCACTATAAGCACAGTGATAATGGCTAAACCTCTGAACTGACAAGGTTTACCACGTTTACCTTGCTTATTCTACTTCCACTTGCGAATGGCTTCTTCATCAATCCAGAAAGTGAGAGAACCACGGTTGATTAGAGATGTCATCCATGGCCAAACTGGTTTCAAGATCGTACTACTCTGAGGTAGTGCTCGATAGTCCAAATTGGAGCCAGTTTACCGACTTAGTCGACCAAATATATAGTAAATTTAACGAAGAAAGTGCTAACTAAAAGATAGCTATTCATTCTTGTTTTGCAATAAAGCAATGGGATGAAGCAAGGCATCCTTAGTACTGACATCCAACACTTTTACTTTTCGAAAACGTTCCGGTTCTTTGATCGCGACATCATGAGCAAAGATCACAAACTTCGCTTTCTTGATGTCTTTCTCGGTAATTCGGTTGATGACGCCATTCGCCCCTTGGGTTTCGACTTTAATCTTAATGCCGAGTGCACAAGCTGCTTTTTCCAATGACTTCGCCGCTAAGAACGTATGTGCCACACCTGATGGACAAGATGTAACCGCCAAAACATCCGCCTCACCTTCGCCTTGAACAGAACCATATACTTGAGAATGACCTTTGTAGCTCTCATCTTCTGTGACGGTTTTCTTTAGTGCAATCACGATCAACGCGGTGGTAACAGAACCAGCAATCGTGCCGATGATGTAACCAATTTTTCCATCCACAACAGGGAGAACAATCCAACCGCCCCACGGTGCATGGTTCATTACGTGGAACATAAAGCCAATCACGTTACCGACAATGCCACCCGCCACAATAGCGGGTAACACTCGTGCAGGGTCGCCAGCGGCAAAAGGAATCGCACCTTCGCTGATGCCGATCATCCCCATAATACCTGCGGCTTTCCCCGCTTCGCGTTCATCTCGCTTGAATTTACTCGGCGCCAAAAACGTTGCTAGTGCCATCCCCAATGGCGGCGTACAAATCGCAATACCGACCCCGCCCATCAACCATGGTTGCGTGTTCACTTGGGTTTGAGCAAACAACGTCGCCACTTTGTTAATTGGGCCGCCCATATCAAACGCGGTCATTGCCCCAAGCACAGTTCCGAGCATTACTTTGCCTGAGCCCGCCATGCCCGTCAGCACTTCGTTCATGGTGGTCATTGCGCTGGCAATCGGAGCACCTATCACCCACATCACCGCGCCACAAGTAACAAACGTCCCCACTAGCGGATAAATAAAAATCGAGCCAAGCGAACTCATGCTGTCTGGTAGCTGAATTTTCTTTAATAGCCAAACGACAAAGCCAGCAAAAAAGCCGACCACAATTGCACCTAAAAAACCCGTATTGTAATGACTGACCGCAATCCAAGACCCTATCATACCCGGTGCAAGGCCCGGCTTGTCGGCAATGGAATAAGCAATGTAACCGCCAAGAACGGCAGTAAACAATGTCAGGCCAGCAATCCCCATTTGGGCAATATCGGCCAGAATGCCCTCCTGTGGTACACCACCGTGTCCAGAGATCATCACCGACAACGACAACAACACACCACCCGCAACAATAAACGGGATCATGTGGGATGTGCCAAACAGCAGGTGCTCTTTAATGCGGCCAAGTTTTTGCGCCCAAGGGCTCAGGGGTTCTGATGCAAATTCTAAAGAAGTCGGGAGAAATTCATTGGATTGGGTTTGAATATCAGTCAGCATCTCAAGCGCTTCTTCTCGCGATTGAGCCAACTTGAGCTTTTCAACAAAGCCGTCTTCGATAATTTTGGTGGAAATTTGTGCCAATACTTCAATGTGATGATGATCATCACCATCTGGAGACGCCAGCATGAAAAACACATCGGACAGCTCGCCATCTTCGGCGCCATAATCAATCCCATTACGGCTGATCCCGACCGCGACAGCTGGTTGCGCTACAGCATCACTTTTGGCATGAGGGATCGCAATACCATCATCAAATCCTGTGTTACCGATCTCTTCTCGTTTCCAGATATCTGCCAAGAACTGGCTTTGACTGTTGAGCTTGCCGGCGGCCTCTAGCATATCGACCAGCTCTTTGAGCGCTTCATCTTTGGTTTGAGCTTTTAGATCTAAACATATCGTTTCCAGCTCAATTAGGTTTGTGATGTCCATTGCTTTACCTTCCAATATTCACGCTCGAATATATACCCAAGTGAGTTTGAGATACAGGATCCCCTGGCTCGTATGCGTTCCTACTCATTTTATTTGGGCATAGATTAACCAGTGCCTACCCTTTGATATATAGGACTAAAAGTGCATTAACTGGATTAATGTAACATGAGATTCAAACTGTGATAGAGCTCTTGCGTTAATCCAGCTCAAATCAATTCAATCTGCGGTGGCTGTGTTAATATCCACAAAAAATAAAATGGATAGAACATGAAAATCGTAGCGGTGACAGCATGCCCTACAGGCATCGCTCATACTTATATGGCGGCAGATGCACTCATGAAAGCTGCGCCAAAACATAACGTGCAAATTAAAGTAGAAACTCAAGGTGCGATGGGGATAGAAAATCAGCTCACTCCTCACGATATCGCTCAAGCGGATCGGGTTTTGATCGTGTCGGATATTGAGATAGAACAACCAGGCCGATTCGAAGGGACACGCAAAATTCAAATCCCCATTGAAGAGGCTTTGCTAAACGTCGACAAAGTATTCCTCGCCCACTGCCGCGACTAAATTTGTAGATGAACGAATACCAAATCACCTTTTTCGTCGATAATGCAAATGCCAGTGCGCATGTTGCTCTGCCACTCAATCGAGTGGCAAAAAAGTTCAAAAGTACCTTACATATCATTAATGTAACGCAAAATCGTGTTGCGGAACTCACCAAGTCCGTGGCGATTTTGCAAGCAGGTCTACAAAAAGGTGATTTGTGTCAAATCACAGCGATTGGCATTGACGCAGAGCTGGCCTGCTTCGTCATCAAAGACATAATTGCTGAACACTTTACTGTGGTGGGGTCTCATATCAACTATCAGTTTTCTAGCCAACTAGCCGAGCGTTTACCGCAGATTTGCCCACCTTGTGAAATCAAATGGCAGTACGCCAAAGCGCATACCGAGCTCACCAAGTTTGAATGCCTCAAAGGACTAGCTCAGCTCATCCACCCCATTTATCCCGACGAACTGATTCTTGCTTTTATTAAACGCGAAGAACGTTCATCAACTTGCGTGACTCCGGGGATCGCTCTACCTCATGTAATGTTTTCAGGTGTTGACCATATTTCCATTGCCGTTATTGCAAATGAAAAGTCGATGGATTGGGCTTCGAAAATGGGCGATGTTCATCTGGCTATAGCACTGGTGATACCAGAAAAGCCGACCCGAGAACAGATCATTGTGGCTACTAACCTCACACGAAATCTGCTTACCGAACAAATGGCGGAACGCCTACTACTAACAAAAAGCAGCGTCGACTTACAAGCGCTGCTGATGTACGCCATGTCGAGGCTGCTTGCTTAAACTTCTCTATGATCTACGCTCTCAGAGTGAAAGCTCAAATCGAACCACGATATTCCGTCGGCGTTCTGCCTGTACGGCTCTTAAATACTCGGCAGAAATAGTTCACGTCTTTAAATCCACAGCGCACTGACACGTCATTGAGTTTGAAGTTGTATTTCTTGAGCATAAACTTCGCGCGATCCACGCGCACCCAAGTAATGTAGTCTGCCAAGGTCATGTGCCCCTGCTGACGGAACAAGCGCGACAAATGGTTCGAGGAAATACAGAATCTCGACGCAATGCTGTCACGCGTGATTGGGCGATGGAAGTTCTCTTGAATGTAGATGCAGATCCCTTGATAGAGATCTTGCACACGGCTATGTGACTGCTGCTCGACTGGTGCATCCAACATCGTCTTCGCGTATTGCAGCAATGCTTGCAGTAAAAGCTCATCCATTGGTTTTTTAGTATTCTCACGAGCCAGTGAGCTCAACGCTTCTAAGATGTTATCTATCGCAAATCCTGAGCGCGTTTGGATGCTATGCTTTTGAATATCGTAAAAGTTTGCCTCACCTTTGCGTTTGCTCACCAAACTCAACCCAAGTTGTCGACGCCCAAACAAAATACTTAACACTGAGCAATTGGTATCCCAGTCTGGTTTATTCCAACAGTTAGGTGCAATAAATATCGCGTCGCCTTTTTTAGCAACGATGTGCGTTACTTTTCGATCATGACTTTCCATTTCATTAATATATTCCCCATCCAGAACCAACTCTAGGCGAGAGAAATTAACTTGATAGCTAAATTCAGGCGGCGTATGAAAATCTCCTGCAAACCAAATATTATGAAATGGCTCTCTTTCATTTAATACCGCTGAAATTAAATCATGAAAAATCATTGTTTCACACTCTATATATGCATCAATGATGCTATTTACTATAGATATACACCGGACTGGACTCTTGTGCTATTGAGCAAAATCACACTTCCACTTTGATGTTACAAAAATCCAGTTAACACATCAAATCTCCAGTAACAAAAACTCTATCAACAACACTCAATCCCTTTTCAAATGGGAGAAAAACCACATTTCACTTATCGTTTAGCTTCTTATCCATCATGTCACAGATATGCAGGTAGATTTGCCCAGTGAACGATCTAAATCACACTATAGTTAGTCGGTTACAATCCTCCAGTAAATGCATTTTTTCTTCACTACAGTCTTTTTCTCTGTAATTTAAAAATACCCCTGAAATAAAAATTATATTTATAGGGGTTCGACAATGATCACCAAACTAATAAATGAAGACTTAATTAAGCTTGATCTTAAAGCGTCTTCAAAAGAAGACGTATTTAAAGAACTGGTTGCCGTTCTTCATGCCCAAGGTCGTATTTCTGACCAAACACAATTTCTTTCAGATATAAAAGCACGTGAAGAATTAGGAAATACCGGATTTGAAGATGGCGTGGCAATTCCACACGCGAAAAGCTCTGCTGTGATTGAACCGGCGGTTGTGATCGGCGTAAGCAAATCAGGTATCGAATACGGCGCGGAAGACGGTTTGCCTTCAAAACTGTTCTTCATGATCGCTTCTCCAGACGGTGGCGATAACCACCATATCGAAGTACTTGCAGAGCTGTCCTCAAAACTGATTGAAGATGGTTTCATTGATGCGTTCTTAGGTGCAGCAAACAGCCAAGACGCACTGGCACTTCTACTTGCTAAAGAAGAGCCTCAAGCAGTGACAGACGCACCAGCAAACCAAGGCTTCATCATTGGTGTTACTGGTTGTCCTGCGGGCGTAGCGCACACTTACCTAGCGGCAGAAGCGCTAGAGAAAGGTGCAGCGGCGATGGGTTACGAAATCAAGGTTGAAACGAACGGTTCAATCGGTGTGAAAAACAGCCCAACCGCAGAAGAAATCGAGCGTGCAGACGCAATCATCGTGGCATGTGACAAACAAGTCGACATGAACCGCTTTGCCGGCAAACGCGTGGTTAAAACCAACGTAAAAGCCCCTATTCGCGATGCTCAAGGTCTGATTAACGAAGCGTTAAGCGCTCCAGAATACCAAGCAGAAGCAAGCAGCAATGCACAAGCGTCTGTTGCAAACAAAGCCTCTCAGGCTCGCTCTGACCTCTACCGCTACTTGATGAACGGTGTATCACACATGATCCCATTCGTTGTAACGGGTGGTCTGTTGATTGCACTTGCTCTTGCAGTCGGTGGTCAGCCAAGTGAAGCGGGCATGGCAATTCCTGAAGGCAGCATGTGGAACCAAATTCTCAACGTTGGTGTGGTTGCCTTTACGCTGATGATCCCAATCCTAGCCGGTTACATTGCTTACGCGATTGCTGACCGTCCTGCTCTAGCTCCTGGCTTGATCGGTGGTTGGATTGCAAACAACGGTTCTTTCTACGGCGCAGACGCAGGTACAGGCTTTATCGGTGCCATCATCGCTGGTCTGCTTGTGGGTTACTTCGTGAAGTGGATTACGTCGATTAACTACCACAAATTCATTCAACCTTTGGTGCCAATCATGATTGCGCCAATCACAGGTTCGCTATTCATCGCTGGTCTTTTCATCTTCGTTATCGGCGCGCCAATCGCAAGCCTAATGGACGGTCTGACTGCGCTACTAACGAGCATGAGTACAGGTAACGTCGTTCTGCTAGGCATCGTACTTGGTGGTATGGCTGGCTTCGATATGGGTGGTCCATTCAACAAGGTCGCATTCCTATTCTCTGTGGGCATGATTGCGAGCGGCCAAACTCAATTTATGGGTGCGATGGCGTGTGCAATCCCAGTTGCACCTCTAGGCATGGCACTGGCAACGGCGCTTGGTCGTAAGTTCGACCTGTTCGAAGAATCAGAAACCGAAGCGGGTAAAGCAGCAGGCGCAATGGGTCTAGTTGGTATCTCTGAAGGTGCGATTCCATTCGCAGCGCAAGATCCAATGTCAGTGATTCCTGCAAACGTACTTGGCTCAATGGTGGCGGCAGTAATGGCGTTCTCATTCGGCATTACCAACAGTGTTGCTCACGGCGGTCCAGTTGTCGCTCTTCTTGGCGCGATGAACCACCCAGTACTTGCTCTGATTTGTATGGCAGCTGGCGCAGTAGTTACCGCAGTAACGTGTGTAACTCTGAAGAAAGTTCGCAAAGCAAAAATGTTGCAAGCAGCCGCTTAATCACCCCTACCCCCAATGGCTCCTATGGCTTGGGCAATGTCGCCCAAGCCATGATTTTCTCTCATGGTGACACTCTATGTCTGATTTAACGATGTCCGATACACAAACGATTCAAACTCAAGCTGCGCATCCGACGTTTTTCCTGATGAACAACGTGATTCAAAACTACGCTTGGGGCAGTACTACTTCTGTTAACCAACTGTTTGGCATTGAAAACCCAACGGGCGAACCACAAGCAGAAGTATGGATGGGCGCGCATCCAAACGGTTGCTCAGTGGTGATGGTAAATGGCAAGGAGACCAAACTCTCTTCACTGATTGCTCAAGACATGAATGCTTTTCTGAGTGAAGAAGTCGCAAACCGTTTTGGTGAACTTCCATACCTGTTTAAAGTGCTTGCCGCTGAGAAAGCGCTGTCGATTCAGGTGCACCCAAACAAGCAACAAGCAGAACTAGGTTTTGCACTGGAAGAAAAACAAGGCATTCCCCTAACCGCTGCAAACCGTAACTACAAAGATCCAAACCACAAACCAGAATTGGTTTACGCGCTAACCGAATACCAAGCGATGAATGGATTCCGCCCAACAAGTGAAATCATCAGCTTCTTCTCTGAGCTGGCGATTCCTGAGCTACAAGGTTTGGTAGATGATCTAATCGCAAACCAAACGCCAACGGGCTTTGCGACCTTCTTCTCGGGTCTACTGTCACTAGAGGGCGAACAGAAAGAGATGGCGTTGACGGTGCTATTGGCTCAAGCTCGCATCACCGACTTACCTCTGTTCAACCTTATTCTTGAGCTAGAGAAGCAATACCCTGGCGATATTGGTTTGTTTGCACCACTGATGCTTAATGTGATTACCCTACAACCGGGTGATGCTATGTTCTTGGATGCAGAAACGCCACACGCTTACTTAAAAGGTACAGGTCTTGAGATCATGGCAAACTCAGACAACGTACTGCGCGCAGGTCTGACACCAAAATACATGGACGTGAAAGAGCTTGTTGCATGTACACGCTTCAATGAGAAGCCATTCGACAGCCTATTGCTTGCACCGACTGAAATCGACGATATGTTGGAATACCCAATTCCTGTGGACGATTTCAAATTCGCCATCGTTAAACAAGCTCACCAGCGTACTCTAGAAGTTCAAACCGCTGAGATCCTTATGCCTCTGGATACCAAACTTGTGCTAACTCACGCAAACGGTGAAACATGCGTGGTTGAAAAAGGACAATCAGTTTTCATTCCGGCTTACGCAAAACAGGTCACTTTGGATTGTGAAGGTCGTGTTGCGCGCGCTCACAGTTAGTGAACGCTAATTAAGCTTCCTTCATACTGTTACATTTTATAGTTCAGCCAATAACCGCCGTTATTGGCTTTTGATATTCATTCATCCTAGTTTTATATTGATATATTGGAGAGCTAAATCACACTTAAGCTTGTGTGATACAAAAATATAGTTATTGGATTTTTTTTACTATTTCAGAAAACCGTAACATTAATTAAATTTGCCTCATTACTTCAGTACCAATGAGTCAAAAAATGATTACAGAACTAACAAACGTCAATTTAATTAAAGGCAACCTTCAAGCAAATAATAAAAAAGAAGTCTTTGAAGAGCTAGCGCAAATGCTATTCGAAAATAATCGAATCAGCAGCAAAGAGGCTTTTTTAACCGACATCGAAGCGCGTGAAGCATTAAGCGTAACTTCAATGGACGGCATCGCTTACCCACACGCAAAAAGCAAAGCGGTTACAGAGCCTGCAATCGCTGTTGGCGTAAAGCGCGAAGGCATCGAGTATGGCGACGAAGAGGGAGTCAAACCGACCGTATTCTTCATGATTGCCTCACCAGATAACGGTGCCGACCACCATATTTATGTTCTTCAAGAATTATTCGGTAAATTTAGCGAAGAGTTTATTGAAGATATTCATAACGCAAAAGACGAAAACCAAATACTAAATATTTTAATTAATTCATAAGGCGTGAAATTATGAGTACAATCACAGCTCAAGCTAGTAATAATAGCGATTTCAAAAAAATCCTAAGTACCATGAAAGGTCACCTTTTATTCGGTACTTCTCACATGCTTCCATTTATCGTTGCGGGTGGTGTACTACTGGCGCTGGCGGTAATGGCATCAGGTAAAGGTGCGGTTCCTGCGGACGGTTTATTGGCTGATATTTCTAATATCGGTATTAAAGGTCTGGTGCTGTTCCCAATTATTCTTGGTGGCTTCATCGGTTACTCAATTGCAGACAAACCTGCTCTAGCACCAGCGATGATCTCTTCTGGCATCATGGCTGACATGGGCGGCGGCTTCCTTGGTTGTATCGTAGCGGGTTTCATCGCAGGTGGTGTGGTATTCCAACTTAAGAAGATCCCTCTTTCTGCTAACATGACTGCGTTGGGCGCTTACTTCATCTACCCTCTACTAGGTACGCTTATCTCTGCAGGTATCGTTCTATGGGGTATCGGTGAGCCAATCAAGATCTTCATGGCGTCTATGAACGAATTCCTAGCTTCTATGGCTGGCGCTTCTAAAGTGGTTCTAGGTACGATTCTTGGTGGTATGACTGCATTCGATATGGGCGGTCCAATCAACAAAGTAGCAACGCTATTCGCTCAAACTCAAGTTGATACTCAACCATGGCTAATGGGTGGTGTTGGTATCGCAATCTGTACGCCTCCTCTAGGTATGGCACTAGCAACATTCCTATTCAAGAAGAAGTTCACTAAGCAAGAACAAGAAGCAGGTAAAGCAGCAGCAATCATGGGTTCTATCGGTATCTCTGAAGGTGCTATCCCATTCGCTGCAAACGACCCTGTACGCGTTCTTCCTTCAATCGTTGCTGGTGGCATCGTTGGCTGTGTGTTCGGCTTCCTAACAGACGTTCTACTACACGCACCATGGGGCGGTCTAATCACAGCTCCTGTATCAAGCAACATCCCAATGTACGTTGTGGGTATCGCACTAGGCTCACTAACAACAGCAGTTATCGTTGGCTTCTGGAAACCAGTTGCTGAAGAAGAAGCAGAAGACGAAATCGTAGAAGCAGCACCTGCACAAGCTCAAGCGGCTCCAGCAGCAGGCGAAGGCGAGTACGACATCGTAGCAGTAACATGTTGCCCATCTGGCGTAGCACACACATTCATGGCAGCGAAAGCACTAGAGAAAGCAGGTGCAGCAGCGGGTCTGAAAATCAAAGTAGAAACTCAAGGTCAAAACGGTATCCAGAACCGCATCACTGACCTAGATGTAGCAAACGCGAAGCTGGTTATTCTAGCTCACGATATCCAAGTAAAAGACGCTCACCGCTTTGCAAAAGCAAACGTTGTTGAGTGTTCAACGAAAGAAGCGATGCGTAACGCAGCGACTCTTGTGAAAGCTTAAACCTTAAGCTCCTCCCCCTAAGAGCCCTTTCCCCCAAAGGGCTCTATTTCAAGTTTTTAAGTTTTAGTAATACCCCTGATTTTTTTAATTATATAACCCTACAATTTACAAGGCTTTAAAAATGAAATTCAAACCTTCCCTACTCGCTTGCGCAGTTCTCAGTGGTCTAGTCGGTCTGACTGGCTGTAACGACGACACAACTAACATTTATGAAGGCGGTGACACCAACCCTGCACTGCCGGATATTCCTGACGGCGGCAAGCCAGTATGTCCTCCAGTTGGCGATGGCGACTGTGATGACAAGCCAAACCCAGAAACACCTGAAATCGACATGGGCGTTCACATCCCGGTAGATTTCGCCGATATGGACGTAACACGCTACGTCAACCCATTCATCGGCACAGGTAACCTAGGCAACACCTACCCTGGTGCAACCACACCACACGGCATGGTGCAGCTTTCTCCAAACAACGGTTCTAACGGCTGGGAATACATTTCAGGCTACTACTACCACGACGCACGTACTTCCGGTTTCTCTCATACCCACCTTTCCGGAGCAGGTGCTGGCGACTTGAACGACATTCTCGTAATGCCAATCAACTCGCGTTCGGATTACATGATTGATGAAGGTTCGGCAACGCTAAACCTAGAAGCGTCTCGCTTCCAACATCGTGACGAGCAAGCGACGGCAGGCTACTACAAAGTCGATCTATTGGATTACGACATCAAAGCCGAGTTGACGGCGTCTGATCGCGTTGGTGTACACCGCTACACCTTCCCTCGTGATGAGAAGTCAGAAATCATCGTGAACACTGGCTTCAAAATTAACTGGGACTACACATCAGATTCTTACTTGAAATGGGACAAAGACAATAACCGTCTTGAAGGTCACCGTTTCTCTGATGGTTGGGCACCAAGCCAAAAAGAATTCTTCGTGATGGAATTCGACCAACCAATCAAAAACGTTCGCTTTGCTTACTACGATAAAGAGCAAGGTCGTTACATGGACGTGCCAGAAGGCATTACGGAAATCGGTAACGAGACACGCGGCAAGTACCAATACGCGCGTGCTTACGTCGAATTCGACACATCAAAAGACGGCTTAACGGTTGAAGCGAAATTAGCGCTATCAAACGTTGAGATTGGCGAGAATGGTAAATCAGGTGCTTCTCTTAACATGACAGAAGTTGCTGGCATGAACTTCGACCAAGTACGTGAAGCGGCAACGAAGAAATGGGAAGACGAACTCGGCAAGATCCAAGTCTCTGGCGACGAAGATTACAAACAGACGTTCTACACCGCGATGTACCACTCGTACCTAGGTCAAACCATTCACTCTGACTTAGATGGTCGCTACCGCCAAGTTCACCAAGGTCGCAACGCTTACCCAGATGGCAACACACCTTGGGGCGATAAGATTGATACGCTGAAAGAGTCAATCCGCACTGCCGATGCTAACAAAGATGGCAAAGCAGACTTCACGCGCTACGACACTTTCTCGTTGTGGGATACCTACCGCGCGGTTCAACCGCTGTCTTCGATTCTTGAACCTGACCGCCTAGCCGACGTGGTGCTGTCTATGCTGTCTTACGCCGAAGAAGAATGGGTGGATGACAAAGGCAACGTGCGCAAAGGTCGCCTGCCTGAGTGGACATTCAAAGGCAACGAAACTGGCATGATGATGGGCATGCACTCAACGCCTGTGATTCATGATGTGTTGTCGAAAGGCTCACTAGAAAAACGCATGATCGACCTTGGCTTCACAGAAGCTGAGCGCAAAGACGTCAAAGAGCGCTTAGTTGAAGCAATGATCACAGATGCGCGCGCCGCAACGAGCCAAGGCGTAGCATGGATCAAAGAGTACGAAGAACAAGGTTATGTGCCAGCGCAATTGCACGACACTCCACCAGATTCTTACGGCGGTCACTCACCATTTAAAGACTCCTGGACAGCATCTTACTCGCTTGAATACTCAATGAACGACTGGGCAATCGCACAATCGATCAAAGAAGTGTTTGGTGAAGAAGATCCACGTTACACCGAGTTCGCTAACCGTTCTAAAAACTGGCAAGCGCAATTCGACTTCGGTGGTAAGCAATACCAAGGTTGGTTCAAAGCCCGTGACTACGATGGCGAGTTTATCGATGCAGGTTGGGTAGACCCAATCACTGGTCGCGCGGTTGGTAAAGACTGGCGTCCAGACATGTTTAACTGGGCATTCTCTGAATCAAACGGCTGGCAATACTCGTTCAGCGTTCAGCACGACATTCATGGCTTGATTGACCTGATGACACGCTTCGACAAGACACAAAACCCTGAAGCAGAACGCGGTGACTTGTTCGCAGCACGCTTGGATGAGTACTGGTCAACCTACCCAGACCGCAACGCAGGCGACAACCAATTCCCAGTGTTCAACACAGGTAACGTTGGTCAGCACGTTCAAGGTAACGAACCAGATATCCACGTGCCTTACTTGTACAACTACGTCGGTCAACCTTGGAAAGGTCAGGCAGCCATCGCCGCAGCAACCAACATTTGCTACAAGAACACCGCTGACGGCATTTGTGGTAACGACGACTTCGGTACGCTCTCTGCGTGGTTCGTGTTCCGTGCACTTGGCTTCTACCCAGTGAACGCTTCTTCTGGCATCTACGAAATCGGTACTCCGCTGTTTGAAAGCGCGTCTATCGATGTCGGCAACAACCAGAAGTTCACGGTTACCGCGAAGAACGTTAGCCGTGAAAACATCTTCATTCAATCGGCTCGCTACAACGGCAAAGACTTCAACCGCACTTACCTGACTCATGACGAAATCATGTACGGCGGTGAGCTGGAGTTCGTGATGGGCGACAAACCAAATCAACGTTGGGGCTCTCTAGAGCAAGATCTTCCACCAGCACAAGGCATCGGTGAGTTCTTGCATGAAGACGAGATGCCAGCAGGTTCTCGTTAATCCCAATAGTGACAACTCAGCCGGGGGAGCGCATCTCCCGGCTATCCCTACAAGCAAATTTTATAAGCAGTCCTTTATAAACAGTCTCTTATAAACACTTTTTATATACGAATAACGACAAAACGGTATGCACATGTTTAAACGTAATCTTATCTCTTTGGCTATCCTGGTTGGTCTGACGGGTGGCTTGGCTGGCTGTAACAGCGACAACGATTCCTCCTCTTCACTGCCGGGCGATCCAATTGTTGATCTTGCGGTGTTGAAATACGTCGATCCTATGATCGGCACAGCAGCTTCTGGTCATACATTCCCGGGCGCGACGGTACCGGCAGGTATGGTTCAACTGTCTCCAGATACTTTCATCGGTTCTAACACAGACCATGAATCAGGACTTAACCCTTGGCACTCGGCATCTGGCTACTGGGATTCATCCAACTACGAAACTGGCGAAGTAGTTAACACTGACGTTCCGCTGTACGGCTTCTCCCATACTCACCTTTCAGGTACAGGCGCAACGGACCTAGGCGACATTTTGGTTCTGCCATATGCAGACATGGCGAACACACAGCTGAACTCTTTCGACAAAGCCAATGAAGAAGCAAGCGCAGGCTACTACAAAACCAAACTAAACCAAGGTCAAATCGAAGTAGAACTGAGCGCAACCAAACGCGTTGGTTTGCACAAATACACCTTTGCTGATGGCGCAGACCGCAACGTGAAGTTCGATTTGGGTCATACCCTAATGAACAACAACGGCAAGTCTTTGAAGAACAAAGTAGAAGTGGTGGACGAATACACCATTCGCGGTCGTAAAACATCAACAGGCTGGTTCCAAGGGCAAGATCACCAAGGTCAGGACATCTTCTTCTACGCGAAATTTAACCAACCAATCGCCAAAGCACTGTTAGGCGAACAAGACCTTGAACCAACGCGCGAAATGCGCAATGGCGCGGTTTACTCAGGCGATGATCTGACCGCTTACCTAAACTTCGGCACAGGCGAAGAGCCAATTGAAATCCGCGTCGGTATCTCTCCAGTTAACTGGCAAGGTGCACAGAAAAACTTAGAAGCAGAAGCACCAAGTTTCGACCTAGCACAAGTGAAAGAAGACGCGGAATACGCATGGGCTGAGAAGCTGGCGAAAATCAAAGTAGAAGGCGGCACAGACGCAGAGAAAACCAACTTCTACACGGGCATGTACCACATGATGATCGCTCCAATTGAGTTCTACGATGTGGACGGTCAATACGTCGATATGCTTGGCACAGTGCGCACACTGAAAGATGGCGACACACCAAACTACTCGATTTACTCAACGTGGGATACGTTCCGCGCGGTTCACCCAATGTGGACCATCATCGACCCAGACCAAGCAACGCTATACGTGAAAGACTTGATTCGTAAATCCAACGACGAGTTTGGTTTATTGCCGAAATGGGAAGGTCACGGTTCAGAAACCGGCACCATGATCGGCTACCCATCGGCAGCGATTCTTGGCGATGCGGTGACCAAAGGCTTGATTGATGCAGAGCAGGCTTACACGGCGTCGGTGAAATCAGCACGTTACACACCGCATGAATACCCACAGATTCATGACGACATCCTAAGCTCACTCATGGCAGGTCAGTTGAACTACCACGAGAAAGAACAGTGTGTTCGTTACCCGAACTGGAACTCAGTGTCGTACTCGTTGGAATTCTCATTCTACGATTGGACGATCGCAGAAATGGCAAAAGCCGCTGGCGATATGGACGCGTATGAAGAGTTCAAAGCTCGTTCTTACAACTCTTTGAAACACTGGGATGCAGAAGCAGGTAACGCAGACGGCACTGGCTTCTTTGTACCGACAGAACTGAAAGAAGGCGACCCATGTGCGCTGAAATACGCTTCCACTGACTTCGACCCTTACAAGTCTGACGCGTTCTACTACACAGAAGGTAACGCGTGGCAGTGGCAATGGGCGTTCATGCAAGACTTGGACAAGCTGACTGAAATCATGGGCGGCACGCAAGGTTTGAATGACAAGCTGAACAACCTATTTACTGCCGATCCAAATGGCGGCGAAGCGCACCAAGACATGACTGGCTACATCGGTCAGTACATTCACGGTAATGAGCCTTCGCACCACGTCATCTACTTGTACAACCGTACTGAAGAGTCTTACAAGGCGCAGGAATATCTAGACCAAGTTTACGACCAGTTCTACAAACCGACGCCAGACGGCATCATCGGTAACGAAGACGTAGGTCAAATGTCAGCTTGGTACTTGATGTCAGCGCTGGGCTTCTACCAAATCTCGCCAACCGATCCAACCTACAGCATCGGTCGTCCAATCTTCGACAAAGCGACGGTAGACATTGGCTCTGGCACCTTCACGGTAACGGCTGAGAACAACGGTCCAGACAACATGTACATCAAAGAAGTGACCATCAACGGTAAGCCTCTGGATGTGTACAACACCTTCCAGCACAGCGAATTCAAAGCAGGCGGCGAACTGCACTTCGTGATGACAGCTGACAAGTCTGAAGCAATGCAAGCCAACCTAGGCGAATAATGATTTTGAGGGGACCTCGTGTCCCCTTTTCTCGTGGAATAAAAACAATGAAACTAAAAAGAACCCTACTCTCTACTGCAGTGTTAACCGCCATGCTTGGTCTTGCTGGTTGTGGCAGCGACTCTGACCCAGAAACTCCGGTTATCTCTACCCCTACTTTGGAATTCGTTGATACCTTGATCGGCACTAAAGGTCTTGGCAACGTTAACCCATCTCCAGTGATGCCAGAAGGTATGATTCAACCTTCACCAGATAACTTCGATCCAAACGGTTGGAATGGCAAAGGCTCGCCTGTTGAATACGATCCTGTGCACAGCTTGCTTTCTGGCTTCTCAATGACTCACATTTCTGGCGCAGGTAAAGGCGACCTAAACGACTTCGCCTTCTTGCCATACACCGGCTTCAATACCGATGCCGTGACCATGGATAAAAGCTCGGAAGTGGCAGAGGTTGGCTACTACTCGGTTGACCTGGTAGAAACCGGCGTAAAAGCTGAACTGTCGGCAACCGACCGCGTGGCGTTCCAACGTTACACCTTCAAGCCGGGTGAAGACCGCAAAGTACGTATAGACCTGCAACACGAACTGTTGGAGCAATACGGCAACCACTCTCGCAGCATCTACTACAAACGCGTTAACGACACTACCGTCGTAGGCGCGCGTACCTCAAACGAATGGGGTCAATGGCAAACTGTATTCTTCGCGGCTGAATTCTCTGATCCAATCATTGAAGAAAACCTGTACACCAAGCTGGCTTCTGAGAGCAAACTGACTCCAACTGACGCGACTGAAGTCGGCTTGGAAGATTACCGTGGCTACGCTGAGCACAAACCAATGCCGGGCGAACCAGAACCTGACCCAGAACGCTTGGCAAAACGCGCAAACGATGTCCTGACGCACTTGAACTTTGGCAAGAGCGATGAGCCATTGGTGGTCAAAGTAGCGATTTCTGGCACTGGCGTTGACGGCGCACTGAAAAACCTAGAAGCAGACACTAACGGCTGGGATTTCGACAACGTCGTACAACAAAACCGCTTGGCTTGGGAAAACATCCTTGGCGAGTTTGAACTGGAAGGCGGCAACAAAGCCGACAAAACCATGTTCTACACCTCGCTCTACCGTACGTTTGTTGCTCCATTCCTATACCAAGATGTGGATGGCAAATACCGTGGCATGGATGGCAAAGTGCACCAAGCAGAAGATGGCTTAGTGAACTACTCAGTGTACTCAATGTGGGATACCTTCCGCGCCGCACACCCACTGAAAACCATCATCGATAAAGACCGCGCGATTGAACACGCACGCGATCTATTGAACAAATACCAAACGGGTGGCGTGTTGCCAAAATGGGAACTGCACTCAGATTACACCGGTGAAATGGTCGGTCATCCTGCGGTCTCGGTTATCGCCGATATCATGGTTAAACACCCAGAAGCCTTTACTGCTGCCGAGTTTGATTTGGCGTTGAAAGCCGCTGACGAAACAGTCAACTTCAACCTTGATAAAACTGAAAGCTGGGTGCCTTACCAAGATGCTTGGAACGGTGACAAACGCTTCACAGTAATGACGCGTCATAACGACTACCAAGAAGACGTCGGCTTTATTCCAGCTAACACCAAATGGGCGCCGGATTCTGGTGACAAACCGGGTTACGTGGAAGGCTTAAAAGTCGATAAATACGACGAGCTCGTGAACGAATCGGTGTCTTACGGTCTTGAGAATGCTTACTACGACTGGTGTATCGCTCAGATCGCTAAACTTGCGGGCAACGACCAACAATACGACCGCTACATGGCGCGCTCTGAATCGTTCAAGAACTACTTCGATTACAACCCAGAGCAATACGGCAAACTACAAGACACCAAAGGCAACGCATTGGGTGCGACGGGCTTTATGCGTCCGGCTTATATGAACAGCGGCAGCAAAGTTTGGGCAAACAACCTGAAAGCCGAATGTTTGGACGAGAACATGGCGCTGTCTATCCCAGACGGTATGGACTACAACGCGTGTAAAGACCGCAAAGCACTCAACGAAAGTGACGTGTTCTGGCCTTACCGCGCCGAGCACCGTGGTGAAGACTTTACCGAAGGCAATACATGGCAATGGACATGGTTTGCACCGCACAACTTGAACGGTCTGGCTAACGTAATGGGTGGCGAGCACATCGACCGTACTGACTTCTCTCTTCCTGAAGATGTAACCGAACAAGGCAAAGCGGCATTCCTCGCTAACTTGAATGCGCTGTTTAATGCGGACTCCAACGCCGATACGAGCCAATCACACGACATGTCTGGCTACATCGGTCAATTCGTGATGGGTAACGAGCCAGATCATCACGTGCCTTACCTCTACAACTGGACGGCAGAGCCTTGGAAGACACAAGAAATCGTCGACCAAGCGATGAACGAGTTCTACCACCCAACCCATGAAGGTCTGATTGGTAACGAAGACGTCGGTCAGATGTCGGCTTGGTATGTGATGTCTGCGTTGGGCTTCTATCAAGTCACTCCGGGCGAAGCAAGCTACACCATCGGTCGTCCTCTGTTCGACAAAGCCGTGATTCCAGTCGCGGACGGTAAATTCACCATCACCTCAGAAAACAACAGCCAAGAGAGCATCTACGTGAAGTCGGTGACCATCAACGGCAAACAATTGAGTGACAACTTCAGCTTCGCGCACAGCGATTTGAAAGACGGTGGTGAGCTGCATTTCGTCATGACTTCAGACAAATCTGAAGCGATGAAAGCGCAGTAGTCGAGACCTATCCAAATAACGAAAGGGGGCATCTAGCCCCCTAAAAAACTTCACTTCAGTGGAACCATAAAAATGAAACTAAAAAGAACCCTTATCTCTACAGCTATACTCGCTGCCATATTTGGTCTTGCTGGTTGTAACAGCGATGACGACAACAGCAAATCTGGTACTCCATCCCTCGACACCACACTAACTCAATACGTCAATCCATTGATTGGTACAGGCGCAGATGGTCACACCTTCCCAGGGGCGGTTGTGCCTTACGGTTTGGTACAACTTTCTCCTGATACCGAAATGGAAGGCTGGGGCTCTGCCGCAGGTTACTTCGACCACGGCAAGCTGACTGAAATCCCAGTGTATGGCTTCTCCCACACTCACCTTTCTGGCACAGGCATTACCGACCTTGGTGACATCTTAGTTTTGCCTTTCACCAAGAAAGAAAACGCCGTTTTCAATACCTTCGATAAAGACAACGAAACCGCAGAAGCAGGTTACTACGCGGTTGAACTGAACAAAGGCGAAATCAAAGCGGAACTAACTACCACGCAACGTGTTGGCTTCCACCGCTACACTTTCAAAGAAGGCACCACGCCACACATCAAGTTCGATTTAGACCACACTCTCAACAAAGGTCACTTCAACAACCGCACCATGAAGGGCGATTTGGAGTTCATCGACGCTTACACCATCCGCGGTTTACGTAGCTCGAATGGCTGGGCGAACAACCAGCACGTCTACTTCTACGCCACCTTCAACCAACCTATCGTCAAAGCCATCGCTTTGGTTGACGGCGCAGAAACGGAAATCGATGTAAACAACGACAACATCGACGCAGTGAAAACCATCGCTTACCTAGAATTCGCACCATCATCAACACCGCTAGAAATCCAAGTAGGCTTGTCACCAACAGGCACAGAAGGTGCGGAGAAGAACCTAGAAGCAGAAGCAAAAGACGTGTCATTTGATACTGCGCGCGCTCAAGCCAACGACGCATGGCACCAAGAGCTTAGCCGCATGATGGTATCTGGCGGCACGGAAGATCAGAAAGAGATCTTCTACACCGCGCTTTACCACGCCTCTATCGCGCCAATGATTTTCCAAGATGTCGACGGCCAATACCCTGCGATGCGTACTCGCATTCAAAAAGACGCGGGCGACACACCAAACTACTCTGTGTACTCCATGTGGGATACTTTCCGTGCAGCGCATCCACTGAAAACCATCATCGACCCAGAACGTGCCGAAGAGTTTGCCAACGACCTGATTCGTAAATACGAAGACGGTGGCATCTTGCCGAAATGGGAACTGCACAGCCATTACACGGGCACTATGATCGGCTTCCCTGCGGTTTCTATCATTGCTGACGCGATGGCGAAAGGCTTAGACATCGACCCACAACTGGCCAAAGAAGCGGCTGAGTTTACGGTGCGTTACCACGAGGCATCTGAATTCCCAGATTGGACAGAAGACAACAACATCGGCGCAGCAAACGTTGTGCAAGTGAAGGTGTACGAAGAAAACGGCTTTGTTCATCACGGTTACTGGAACAGTGCGTCTTACACGCTTGAGTTTGCTTACGGTGACTGGGCAATGGCAGAAATAGCGCGCATGGCTGGCGATGTAAAACTGCAAGAAGAGTTTATGACTCGTGCCGACAACTGGCTTAACCATTGGGATGCAGAGACAGGCTTCTTACGTCCAAAGAACCATCCGATGAGTTCATCACCAAACAAACCGCCTTTGGAGTTCAACCAACCGATTGATGAAGATCGTTTGGATGAGTGTGAAATGGTTGAATGGCCTGAAGGCTCAGGCGTGATGAAAGAGAAATGCCCTCTGCTACCATTCGACCCTTACTACGTGGACGAGTTTGCCTACACCGAAGGGAACGCGTGGCAATGGAAGTTCCAACCAATGCACGATTTCAACCGTCTGAAACAAGAAATCTACCAAGCAGACTTGGCACAAGGCAAAGACACCACGCCAGAGAAAGCCTTCCGTGAAGACTTGGACGAGCTATTTAATGCGCGTTCTTCAAACACTGGTGAAGAACTGCCAGACCTAACGGGTTACATCGGTCAGTACATGCACGGTAACGAGCCATCGCACCACATTCCTTACCTATACGCGCTAACGGATGAGCCATGGAAAGCGCAAGAGTACCTAGACCGCATCATGTCAGAGATGTACACCAGCGAACCAACGGGTTTGATTGGTAACGAAGACGTAGGTCAGATGAGTTCTTGGTACTTGATGTCGGCAATGGGCTTCTACCAAGTGACACCTGCAGATCCGGTCTACACCATCGGTCGCCCTATGTTTGATGAAATCACCATTCCAGTGGAAGGCGGCGAATTCACAGTCATCGCAGACAACAACAGCCCACACAACAAGTACGTGAAGTCCGTAACCATCAACGGCAAGCCGCTGGATGCCAACTTCACCTTCAAACACAGCGAAATCAAAGCGGGCGGCGAGCTTCACTTCGTCATGACGGGTGACAAGCAAGAAGCGCTTCAAGCTCAGTAACGTTTTATGTAATTCGTGTTTAAAGAATAAGCAGATAGATTAACTCAGTGGCAGGAAGTGAGGCGCTTCCTGCCTAAGGAATCAAGATTATGAACTTTACGAAAACCGCTATCGCCACCGCTGTGATTGCAAGTGTTATTGGTTTGGCTGGCTGCAACGATGACGACGATAACACCTCACCAAGCGTCGATACTTCCAACCTAAAATACGTCGATCCATTCATTGGAACAGGCTTTAACGGACACACCTTCCCGGGTCCTGTTGTGCCAGAAGGCATGGTGCAACTTTCTCCAGATACCGAGCTGATCGGCTGGCACTCTTCATCAGGTTACCACTTCGATAAAAAGACCCTATTTGGCTTCTCCCACACTCACCTATCTGGCACGGGGATGGGCGGTTTAGGTGACATTCTGTTCCTGCCGTTTACCGAAGATAAAGCTAAATACATCGAAGACAGCGACGACTACCGCGAAGCGATTTCAGTCAAGATGGACAAAACCTCAGAAGTGGCAGAAGCGGGTTACTACTCGGTGAAGATTGCCGAGAACGGTATCAAAGCCGAGCTTACGGCGTCTGAACGTGTCGGCTTCCATCGTTACACCTATCCGCAAGGTCAACCACAACGTTTGAAGATTGACCTCAACTCCATCCTAAACAGTGACTGGGGTTCGACCTCTCTGCGCAACAAACTGACGGTGAGCGAAGACGGCCATACCATCACGGGCGAGCGCGATGCAGCGCACTTCTCTGGTTGGGCGAAAAACCAAAAAATCTTCTTCTATGCGACTTTCGATAAGAAGATCAAAGACGTCTACATCCTTGCCAATGGTAAGCCTGTTGACGGTCTATCGGCAGAGCACGTTTCTGAATTAATTTACGATGACCAAGGTAATCCAGTTAAGCGTGTCAAAGCAGACGTCACTGCCTACATCGAATTTGAAGATGAAGGCTCACAAGAGCTGAATGCGCAAGTGGCGTTGTCTGCGGTTGACCCTCAAGGTGCAGAAAACAACTACGATGCCGAAGCGAATGTCTCTTTCGATACTGCGCGTAACAACGCACGCGAGAAATGGGCAAAAGCACTCAACTTCTCTATCGAAGGTGGCACAGAAGATCAAAAAGAGATCTTCTACACCGCGCTTTACCACACCAAGATTGCGCCGATGGTGCATCAAGATGTAGATGGTCGATTCCGTGGCATGGGCAAAGGCTCGATTCGTGAAGGTGAAGGGGAATACTCCATCGCTTATGGTCAAGCGACAGAAGAGCAGCCAAACTTCTCGGTTTACTCTCTATGGGATACCCAACGTGCATTACACCCACTAAAAACCATCACAGAGCCAACCCGCGCGGTGCAATACGCGAAGAACCTAGTTCAGAAGTACACTGAAAGCGGCTTGCTGCCGAAATGGGAGCACTTAGGTGACGAAACAGGCACCATGGTTGGCTACCCAGCGGTAGCAGTGATTGCGGATGCGATCACTAAGTTCCCAGATGAGTTTACTCAACAAGAGAAAGAGCTGGCGCTGAAAGCAGCGATCGACTCTTCGACTTACGACAACTACCCAGCACTGCAAGCGGATTGGGATCTGGGCGTATTGGATCGCACTTTAACCAAGCACATCGATTACATTGAGAAAAACGGCTTCACACCTGCCATCCAACGTGTTGATGGTGAGCCAGTATTTGAAGATTACACGGTTGAGTCTGTTTCTTACGGTCTGGAAAATGCGTTCTATGATTGGGCTATCGCGCAAATCGCCAAAGCAGCCGGTGATACTCAAGTGGAAGAGCAATACCTTGAACGCTCAAAAGGCTACAAAAAGTACTTCGATTACAACCCGACGGAATACGCAGAGCATGGCGTGACGGGCTTTATGCGCCCAGTGATGATTGATGAAACCTTCATGACGCCATTCGACCCATACGGCACAGAACATGAGACAGGCAACTACACCGAAGGTAACGCGTGGCAGTGGACTTGGTTTGTACCGCATGACATCGCAGGCTTGAAGACCATCATGGGTGGCGATGCTGAGTTCCAGAAGAACCTAGAAGCCACCTTCACCGCAGAAAGCCAAGGCACAGAAACACCGGATATGTCTGGTTTGATTGGTCAAGTTGCGTTTGGTAACGAACCCTCGCACCACATTCCTTACCTATTCAACTGGACAGCAGAACCTTGGAAGACACAACAAGTCGTCGACCACATTCTGGATGACATGTATTTCGCTGCGCCAGAAGGCGTCATTGGTAACGAAGACGTGGGCGCAATGTCCGCTTGGTATGTGATGTCTGCATTAGGCTTCTACCAAGTGAACGCAGCAGAACCTATTTACACTGTGGGTCGTCCGCTATTCGACAAAGCCGTGATTCCGGTGAAAGGCGGCACGTTCACCATCACCACAGAGAACAACGCCGATGACAACATGTACATCAAGTCTGTCACCATCAATGGCAAAGCGTTGGATAACGGTTTCTTCTTCGACCATTCCGAGTTCAAACCGGGTGGTGAGTTGCACTTCGTGATGACGGGCGAGCAATCTGAAGCGATGAAAGCGCCTCAATAAGCTTCACTTGAAATGTATTCCTCAGGCTAAAATAGCTTGAAGAATACAGGGGGATTTGATGTGATGAACGTATCTCCTATCTAGCTTCGTTGCGCCAAACTAATGGCGCACTTAGTATGAGTAGAAGTAACGGACAGCGTGTTGACAAAATCGGTCGAACCTTTCCAATGCTGAATTCTGCGATTTGATCTCATATGTAGATAGTTCAAGTCTCAACTCTATCTTAATGCACTTAGTAGCTTTGATGTGATCTTCGCACCTCCCTTCTAGCACCGTTGTACCAAACTAATGGTGCAACCAGTAAGAACAGGAGTAATCATCATGTCTATTAACGTTGTCGCATCGATATAACCAAAAACCTCTTTCAAGTATGCGTGTTGAGTGCTTTGATAATGGCGTATGCCTCCCCAACTTGTGCGTTGTAATTTCGAAGCGTGAGTGAAGCGCCTAGTAGTTGTTTTACGCGATACATAGCGGTCTCCGACGATGAAGGCCTGTGGTAACCATACTTTCGTTCCCACTTTTTTCGAACCATAGAGCTTTTGGTAAGAAAACAACTTCTCAATGTTTCACCTGAGCATAATCGCACCGTCAGCAATATTAATTATGTGTTAGTTAAATTGGTCAAGAGCGGTTCAACTTCAGTTGCAGTCGAAATATTGGAATCAATCTTAACTGTAGGTATGGAAGTCACGGACTTAGGTTATTTATCTAATGAGTTACTGAGCAAACATCGAGATTTACTTAACCACCTAATTACAAGGTGGTTCAAACCCTAGGTAAAAACCAATAACAACTTTGCTGTAACAATCAACTAATTGAGTAAGCCAAGGCCGGCCCAATGACTTGCAATGCTCTTCATGTACAACAAAGCGTTCCACCACCGTATGATCTATTTCTACCCTCTCAAAGACGTAAAAACTCAACATCTTTTTCCCCATCCGACGAAACTCTATTTTCACGACTCGCTCCCCCTTCTCCGCGGTCAGTAATTCGAAAGGGGCCTTCTTTTTAACCCGTTTCCGAAGGGATTCATAAGTTGGGTATTTGTACTTCGTTCCATTGTTCAGATTATGCTGACGTAATTGCCTTCGCACGCGCTTGTAGGCCCTTCTGATACGCGCTTTTCGCCCAAAGATAACTTTTTCTACAGCTTGTTTCATCAAAGCATCAACGAATGTTAGTTCTAGACTTTACTATTACCCTTATCTTTATTCCTTGGATCTATATGATCAGATACTCTGAAAACCAACCACCGGTGTATTGATATTGCACTTGGAATAATCCTGTCATATAACCGTTGTAGTACAACACGATGTGGTTCAATAGTCTTTGGAATGATTTTTCGCACTTACAGTGCTAAATAACGAAGAATGCTTAGACGAAAAGTAATTTGAGTGGCTATATTGTCAGGAAATGCAGATATATCTCGATATGTTTCTTCATCAACATCGCTGGTATCGACACCCTCTCATTTGGCTCAGGCTTTTCTTGCTGAAGTGCCGACTTCCGATGAAAACTCGAGAACGATTTCTTAGGCATAACAACCCAATTCAGATTCGAGAGGAGGTGAGGTCTCTAAGCTTGTTTTCAGTAGGCTTCGAGAGAGCAAATCACACAGGAATGGAAATATTTTTCTTCCATTTAGACAGAGGTGATGTCCTAAACTTTTCGCTGTTTGGGTACCATTCAGTTTTAACATCGTAAGGAGAGTTTGATGAAAGTGGTTCGGTTATCTCTTGAGGAATATCGATGCAAAAGTTTAAGGTTGCTAGAGATAACCTCATCCAGTATTTCTTCCTCTGTAACCAGTTCTAGATCCAAACCTAACGCAAACGCGCCTTGTACTTTTGCTTCCCATTCACATTGAAATGCCGATTTTGAACTCTCCATATCGGATTTTACTTTATACAGCGTATATTCACCGGTATCAAACTGATACTAGAAAGTCTGGAACATAGGTATGGGTTTTGCTATTGAAGCAGTATGAAAGCCGTATCGGCTAGGAGCAAAAACGAACGATGCTAAGCTCGAAATCAAAATGATAACAAGCGGCACATTCTAAAATGATTCTACCGTGACTCTTTTTCCCATCTTAGCACTGACGTAACGGTGTATGTTTTTCACGTGATTTAGTTTAGTTTCGAGCAGGAGTGTCAAACGCAGTTTCAAGTTAAAGCAGGCTGGCTGTAGAAGGGGAAGGTAAAGCAGACATAAAACTGCCTCTTCAAAAATGTCATAAACATAAAAAGCAATAGACTTATGAAGAGGCAATATCAAATTATGGTTGCACCAAGTATCAATATATGGTTGCTTTTACACTTTTTACATTCAGTCGATTTACTCTTTACCGAACACGTTGTTCTCTTGTTCTTGAACGCGGATGAATGTAGTACGCTTGGTTAGCTCTTTAAGCTTTGCTGCACCTACGTATGTACATGTTGAGCGAACGCCGCCAAGGATGTCTTGAATAGTGCCGTGAACACTACCACGGTATGGCAATAATACGGTTTTACCTTCGGCCGCACGGTAGCCAGCGACACCACCTGAGTGCTTGTCCATCGCGCTCTTCGACGACATGCCATAGAATTTCATGAACTTCTCGCCGTCTTTCTCGATCACTTCGCCGCCTGACTCTTCGTGACCCGCTAGCATCCCACCTAGCATTACGAAATCCGCGCCACCACCGAATGCTTTCGCTACGTCACCCGCACAAGAACAGCCACCGTCACCGACGATCATGCCACCAAGGCCGTGCGCTGCATCACCACACTCGATGATTGCAGAAAGCTGCGGGTAACCAACACCCGTTTTTACACGAGTTGTACATACAGAGCCTGGGCCGATACCCACTTTAACGATGTCTGCACCAGCTAGGATTAGCTCTTCACACATATCACCAGTAACCACGTTGCCTGCAGAAATGACCTTGTCTGGGAACTCTGCTCGCACGCGTTCAACATACTCGACCAAATGCTCTGAGTAACCATTTGCAATGTCGATACAAATGAAAATAAATTCATCTGAAAGTGCCATGATGTCTTTGGTTTTTTGGAAGTCTGCATCAGATGTTCCCGTAGACACCATAACGTTATTCATGGTTACTTTATCTGCTGATTTAGCAAACTCAGCCCAATCTTCTACCGTGTAATGTTTGTGAACAGCGGTCATTACACCATGCTCAGCCAGCGCTTTAGCCATTGCAAAGCTACCAACCGAATCCATGTTTGCTGCGATTACTGGCACACCAGACCATTGACGACCACTATGCTTGAATGTAAAATCGCGGGTTAAATTTACTTGAGAACGGCTCTTAAGGGTAGAACGTTTCGGGCGAAACAGTACATCTTTAAAACCTAACTTAAGTTCTTGTTCGATACGCATTGTGTAATTCCTTGATTCATATGTATATGTGTCATTTCAGAGTGCGTAGTGACTTCGTTGGCAGACGAGTTCACTGTTCTTCGGACACAAAAAAACCGGAGCGTTGGCAGACGCTCCGGTTTTCAGCATTATAGGCTGTGATTTATTTCCTACAAGTCTGATATTTGAATTTTTTTTGTGATACCATCTTGAAAATCGCATATCAAAAACGCTCCCCAAGTTACCAAAACCTCTTATTATTTATAACTATCAACAACTTGAGAAAGCACTTAAGTTAACCCATTGCGCAAACCTTTGCGTCATATCTTAAAAATTAAAACGCATCACCTCTCAAATCTGCCTAAAACTCAATCACCTAATACTAAGATGCCCTGCTAATTCGTAAAAAAGTACTCAAAAAAATCGACCAATTTTCTCAGCAATGCATGAAATCTAATTAATTTCGATAGAGCTCTTGGGTGATAGCGGTACGAAGAGTGCTAACGACATCACTTGCCAAAAGACCAATTTGACCATTCTGACTCACGTTTATATCAGCAGCATGACTGTGAAGTACCACACCTAAACGTGCGGCAACAGAAATTGGTAAACCTTTGGCTAGTAATGCACCAATGACTCCAGATAACACATCTCCCATTCCCCCCGTCGCCATTCCGGCGTTACCCGCTAGACAGACGTACATTCTCGTTCCATCGTAAATAAGCGTCCCCGCGCCTTTTAAAACCACTACACCGCCATAACGCTCTTGCAGTTGTCTTGCAGCAGAGTATCGGTCACTTTCTATTTGTTGAATGGTTACATTTAGTAGTCGAGCTGCCTCTCCAGGATGCGGCGTGATCACTCGATGGTTGTCGCACACTAGAGTGCCATCGCATCGCTGGCTCAGCATCGCTAGAATATTGAGGCCATCAGCATCAACAACTTTAGGTTTCTGCTCTTGAGCCAGATATTGATAGGCTTGATAAGCCCACTCATCATCTCCAAAGCCAGGACCAAACACTAATACGTCAGCCCAGCGTATGCGTTTAGTTAAGTCGTTCTCAGTATCCCTGAGCAAGTCAGTGGTGATGCTCTGGCTCATTACTTCTGGGCAACCAACCTGCAGTGGAATAAGGCTACTCGTGTGAGTAATTGCGGCAGTTAAACCCGCTCCGGCTCTAATCGCAGCGGAGGAACATAAACGAATCGCCCCAGACATCCCTTGATTGCCACCAACACAAAGCAACTTCCCGTTGTCACCTTTATGGACCGTTGGATTTGGCTTGGGCATTAATCTTGAAACAACCTGATGATCAATACCTAATGCACTTTCTACTTCGATAGTATCAAACTTAGTATTGACGCCTAAACCACAAAAGTAGAGCTCGCCAACTCGATCTCTCGCTTGTCCAGTGCATAAGCCTTGCTTAACCCCAATAAAGGTTACAGTATGCTCGGCACGAATAGCATCACCTAAAACTGCACCTGTATTAGCACACAGACCAGAAGGAACGTCGACTGCAATCACAGGGGTATGAATTTGATTAATTTGGTCAATATAGCGACGATACTCCGAACGAACCTCACCGCTTAAACCAGTACCTAACATGGCATCAATGATCACATCCGCCTCTAGCAATGCGGTATTCCATTCATCCCAATCATTGTTAACACCGTCGATTGACTGCCAATCTTGGTATGCGCGCAAAGCATCACCTTTTAGCGCAGATACATCACCAATTTGGAAAACATGTACATTGAGTTGAGCTTGTTTCGCAAGAGATGCAAATACGTAACCATCGCCACCGTTATTCCCTTTACCGCAAATCACTAAGATATTTTTTGATTTAGGATACAGATGTAAAAAGCGCTCATACACGGCCATACCAGCGCGTTGCATTAAGCTATACATAGAAACACCAGCCATTTGCGCAGCCAGCGTTTCACCGTTTTTTACTTGCTCTGCGGTGTAGAGTTTTAGGGCGAGATTAAAGTCCATATTCACGTTCTACGCATTGGGAAACACAATTATAAGTATACAAAAAAGCCAGGGCGGACCTTGGCTTTTGAGAAAGTTTTTTATCGCTATTGATTCTGAGACATCAGAGCTTCAGCCGTCGCGTCTTGTATAGACAAAAACAACGAGTTGATTTTTCCAGTCGGTGTGCGCATTGGGTTCAACGTAACATTCTGGTACATAAACTCCGCTTGCTGCGTGACTGGTCGAACATTGCGACAGCAAAATAAGTAAGGTCGTTGTCGCCATGTGATGAAGCTGCGACAGCCTAGGTCATACACTGGTTTTGTTTTTAATTTAAACCACTCCTGTGGGATTTCAGGGAAGATATCAAATATAGAACGACCTATCGCATCATGAGACTGCAAACCACTGTGATGAGTCATAAACCCATTCCAGACCTGTACATTGTAATCTCGATCAATGACCACTAAGCCCATGTCGACGTTTTGTACCATATCCACCATCCAATGGAATTGTTCAAACTCTGCTGGCATATTCAACATTAGAACTCCTCCATTAGATAAGACAGTTTGTTATCAAGCAGCGGCAAGGATTCATCCACAAACATAAACAACAAGTCACAACGAATCGACGTCCCTTCAATGTTGTAGCTCACTTCGAATGTCATCGTGCGGCTGAATGCTCCAGTTGTAGATTCAATGATCGAGTCAATTGAGATATGCTGACCAAGGAGTACTGGTGGACTTTGGAAGAATCGGACTTCAGACTGCTCGCCTAAACCATTTAAGAACGACCCCACCAAAATATTAGAAATATCCATTAGCAGCTCAAGCTCTTCTAACTCTTCGCTGTCTGCTGGTACTTTCATCAACTTTTTGAGATCAGATACGCTTGAGTCACTCAAGATCACTAGCGCTTCGCCAGCAATACCTTCGCCACAAAATCCCTGACAAACACCCGATACGTTGTCATGCGACGCCAAGTCGCGTAGGGCCATGTGAAGTTCGCTCACTTCAAAGATATTGACGTTCGGCAAAGGTAGTTGCACAAACACATCAAAGTGACGCGCCAACGCATCGGCTGCTCGACCAATTGAAACGTTAGCCACTTCCATGTAAATATCGCGACGACGTAAAATCGGTAACTCAATAGAGACAGGCGTGATAATTTGAGGACGAGGTTCTGGCTCGACCAACTCTTTAAGCGCCTTCTTGAGTTCATCTTTGGCGATCGGTTTTTGAATAAACGCTTTTGCACCCAGTGCGAACACGCGCTCTTTCGCTTTAGGTTGGATATCCCCCGACACCACAACCACCGGAGTTTTATCCCCCAACCGTTGCATGTGCTCTAGTGTTTCAAAGCCATCCATTTCTGGCATGGTCAAATCAAGAAACATCAATTTAAACTCGTTTTTTTCGAGTTCTTCTAGCGCGTTTTTTCCGTGGATAGCAAACGTAATATCGGCATTCAATGTGGCTGGTAGTGATCTCGCCATCTGTTTGCGTGCTAACGCTGAATCATCACAGATGAGTACGGGAAAAGACATTCAATCACCTTTTTATATTCCACAATCTGCGCCGGAGTCTAACAGATTGTTACAGCATGTAATACGAGAAAACTGACGAGTTTTTTATTTCTTTATTATTCGATAAGCATACGCAATATGAATGAATGAGTGAACAAAATGACTAAAAAGCAAGCATCACATTCGCTGTTTAGTGACATAAAACAAACATGGGTAAAACTCCTCCACCCAAAGTAAGCAAAAAGTTGCAGCTAACATCCAAAGCCCATTTTTGCTCGAATTTCATTCTTTCCATTTCCATAATGGGTAAACAGTAACGCGCTAAAACTAAAAAGGCACCCTACTAGAGGATGCCTTTAATAATAATTTCATCGATAAGATATCAATTCTATGGCACACCATGACCTTTAGAAGCCACCCATACGCGATACCATTGCTCTCGAGTAAGTTCGATGTTCAATGCATTAACTGCAGTTTGCACACGCTCGATTTTACCAGAGCCAATGATTGGAATAGGGTTAGATGGCAAACGACGTACCCAGGCATAAATTACTTGGTCAATACTCGCTGCGCCCACTTCTTCACGAATTGCTTCTAATTCGTTACGGACACGAACAGCTTGCTCACTGTCACCACTAAAAATTGAACCACCACCGAGGCAAGACCAAGCCATTGGTCGCGTGCGCAACATTTGCATTTGATCAAGCGTTCCATCGTGAGCAACCTCAAAGTTAAGTGGGTTGATTTCCACTTGGTTAGTAACCAACGGCTTACCTAAGCGAGATTGCAGCAGTTCAAACTGGCGTGGAGTGAAGTTAGACACGCCAAAGTGCTTCACTTTGCCGACTTTATGAAGCTCAGAAAATGCTTCTGCAACCTCGTCTGCATCCATTAACACGTCAGGACGATGAATTAAAAGTACGTCGATTTCATCCACATTCAAACGTTCTAGCGAGTTATTCACCGATTGGTAGATATGTGCTGAGCTCGTGTCGTAGTGATTGATCTTACGCTCTGGCGTTTTATCGCCACACAAATTGATGTCGCATTTCGTCACGATCTGAATTTGCTCACGAACACTCTTGTCTAAAGCTAGCGCTTCACCAAACAACGCCTCACACTCGTAATTACCGTAGATGTCGGCGTGATCGACTGTCGTAATGCCTAACTCAATGTGTTGCTTGAGGAATGACAAACGCTCTTGAGCCGTCATTCCCCACTCAACTGCACGCCAATATCCTTGAACCAGCTCTGAGAACTCTGGGCCTTTTGGTGCAGTTACTACTTTTGCAACCATGGGTTTTCTCCTTCAATTGATCTGCATTCATCGTAGTCTTGTTTTCGTACCGGCTCAACGGGTAAACTTTCGCAATTCGAACTGGAGTACGAAATATGTCTTTTGCCCAACGCCTAGCCACCCTGATCGGAGAAGAAAGCATCAGCGGGTTCGCTCGACGCGTCGATGTGTCTGAAGCTTTAATACGCAAATACCTTAAAGGCAGTGAACCTAGCCTAACCAAAGCAAATCAAATTGCAATGCGCGCCAATTGCTCTCTCGAATGGTTAGCAACGGGATGTGGTTATCTATATCGCCGTGCTGAAGTCGTGGATATGGATGCGTACAAACTTGCCTTTCAACACGTTATGAATCAGCCGTTGTCAGACGATGCAGAAGAGCTACACCGCAAGCTAATCGCAGGCTATCAATACCTGCGCGCTCACAAAAAATCGGATGGTTTTTTGGACGAATCTGCAATGGCGACCTTCCTATCTCTCCATAAAGAATCTAAAAACGAGTCACTTTGACCTCGATAATTTCGCCATCACTGCGCAATTGCACATTTAAGGACGGTGATGGCGTCAGAAACTCGTCCGGTTTTACCCAAAGCAAACTTCGAATCGTTTCTTGTGGATAGCGGTTCATCAACAAAATAACTTCTTTATCGACAAGCTCGGAAGATTTCTTTTCCAGAGCTTCAACGACATCATAGTGTTCTTGTCCGATAGTAACTCTGCGTAAAACTAACCCATCCTTTCTTAAGTTGAGAAGTAAGTCATTCAGACGCTGCCACTCGTATTCAGTAAGAAACGAGAACTGAGCACTTTCTCTTCTCAAAATCACTTCACCATACAAGTGCTGCTGGTAGTACGAAAAATCATCCAAACAAAATGCGCTGATAAACGTTGAGTTGTCTCGCAACTGCACTTCGCAACCATACCAGCTTCCACTTTTTTCTATACGTTCTTTTAGATTGGAATATGGCATTGCTGACAACGTGTCTTGCCACCAGCTCGGCGTTGAAAGTGCCGGAAACGTTACCGAACAACAACATAAAGAAAGTAAGAGTCGAAGATAAAAGCGCATGCACTGCTCTAGTTGGTTGACATCGAACCAAGACATTACTGACTGCAAGAAAATGTTCAAGAGAAAAATAGTGGCAGGTGGCGATGAAAGTTATGGTGATGAAAGTTATAACGCAGAAATTAAGAAGGCGCACATGTGCGTGCGCCTCTACCTCGTTACTCAATCGTGAGTGTGCGAATCGGCGATGTCTATTGATGCATCCCGGACATAAAACGAGGACTTACCGTAGGGTTTGAATCCATCCAAATTGTGTGTAAAACCTCACATCCCTCCTTCTGAAGCAGTCATGTTGCTTTACATTTAAAGCATGGTTCATTTTTCTCAAAAAACAAGTTTTTTATCCTAAATTATGAGAGCAATAGCACAATCTGAGTGAATGAATAATATCGCGACACTTCGAACACTCAATAGTGAAAAGCTAAATTGCATCTTTATTGATTAGGTCTAGACTCTGCGAAGCGTATACTTTCTTTCGTACCTTCCCCCAGCAACAGGAGAGCTTGTTAATGACCAAACGCGAGAGAATTGTGAAATCTGTGTTAGCGCACGTACCGAAAGATGCGATTAACCAGTTTGTCTCTCGAGGGTCAACACCATTTTCTGTTCTCATTATGGCCGCCATTGTGGGTACGTTGGCTGGTTTTGTCGGTACGTATTTCGAGCTTGCCGTTCATTTCGTTTCTGAAACACGAACAGAATGGTTAAGAAGCGAAATTGGTAATGTTCTACCATTGTGGCTGGCAGCGGTTCTCATTAGCGCACTTTTAGCTTTTATTGGCTATTTTCTTGTGCACCGCTTTGCGCCAGAAGCGGCAGGCTCTGGTATTCCTGAAATCGAAGGGGCAATGGATAATATTCGTCCAGTGCGCTGGTGGCGAGTTCTACCAGTAAAATTCTTCGGCGGCATGGGCGCACTTGGCTCAGGTATGGTGCTGGGTCGTGAAGGCCCAACCGTTCAAATGGGGGGCGCTGTTGGTCGAATGGTGACCGATATATTCCGCGTAAAGGATGACGATACCCGCCACTCCCTGCTCGCGTCTGGTGCTGCTGGTGGTTTGGCTGCGGCCTTTAATGCCCCACTCGCAGGCATTATGTTCGTTGTGGAGGAAATGCGACCTCAGTTTCGCTACTCTTTGATCTCAATTCGTGCAGTGATCATTTCTGCCATTATGGCGAACATAGTGTTTCGCGCCATCAACGGGCAAGACGCCGTTATCACTATGCCGCAATACCAGTCGCCAGAGCTTCAAACCCTATGGCTATTTTTATTGCTTGGCGCATTGTTTGGCGTGTTTGGCGTGATCTTCAACAAACTGATTACCGTGGCACAAGACAGTTTTGTCGCAATTCACAAAAACGATCGTAAGCGCTACTTGATTGTGGGTTCGTTACTGGGAGGCGTGTTTGGCTTGCTTCTTTTGTACGTACCCCAACTAACTGGTGGTGGTATCGGCCTTATTCCTGACATTACTAACGGTAACTACTCGGTATCCATTTTAGTTTTGCTTTTCTTTGGTCGTGTAATTACAACCCTGCTCTGTTTTGGTTCTGGTGCGCCGGGAGGCATCTTTGCACCTATGCTTGCTCTGGGAACCTTATTTGGCTATGCGTTCGGAGCAAGTGCTGATGTCTTACTCCCTGCGCTTGATATCGAGCCTGGTGTATTTGCGATTGCGGGCATGGGTGCCCTGTTTGCAGCAACGGTACGTGCACCGATTACAGGTATTCTGTTAGTGATTGAAATGACGAATAACTACTACTTAATCCTGCCATTGATCATTACTTGTTTGGGCGCTGTGATTATTGCTCAATTGTTGGGTGGACAACCTATTTACAGCCAGCTGCTGCATCGCACAATCAAAAACGAAAAGTTACGCCAACAGGATCTACCGGAGAATCAATCAACATAACATTCTCTTTGTTATCACTTCGCTCCAGACTATCGAAGGGTTTGGAGCGATAAACTCTGCATTTTTACATCTTTTCCCAAATATTCGATACCAAACTCACAAAATTATCATTCTCTGATATTTGCTCACCACCTTTCATGAGAAACCCCTCTCCATACTTGTTAGTATTCGCTACTTAAATAGAGCATTTCATCCAAATCGTCATGTTTCGTTTCATTCAGGCAAAAATCAAATGGAGTAGATTTGAACTGGAGAAGATTTGTGCAGTTTTATAGTGTCCCGCCGTCTCAAGCCGCGTTGGCACTAGGTATGATAGGTTTAGGGCAAGCTTGGGCACTCTATGTTCCTGAGATTGGTGAACCGATACGTCCATTTTTGGCGTCACTCGGCGCACTTTTACTCGCCCCTGTACTCATAAAATATGCCGCTAATCCACGATTATTCATGGTCGACATTCGTCACCCGCTGAGTGGTAGTTTAATGGCACCAATGAGTATGGCGTTACTGATCCTTGCAGATTACCTTGCCGCTGTAGCGCCTATCATCGCTTATCCACTTTGGTTTATGGCGCTTTTGCTGCATTTTACTATGATGGTGCTGTTTTTTAGCTTTCAGCTAATGAACTTCAAAATGTCCAATATCGTACCGAGTTGGTTTCTTTATCCGGTGGGGCTGATCAGTAGTTCACTAGCCGGTTCTCAACTAGGTCACAACTTATTTTCCGAAACGTTAGCGATGATGTGCATCGGCATTTATTTCTTCATGCTGCCACTCGTGTTGTATCGTTTGGTGTTTTTCGGCTCTCTACCAAGGCGAGCAAGACCGACCCTCGCGATTATGGCCGCGCCGGTAAACTTGTCATTAGCAGCATACTTGGTGAACTTTCCCTTACCTGATCCGATACTGACAGGCGCATTGGCCGGGATCGCCATCACTATGACTTTATTGATCTACTTATGTTACTTCCGCTTACTTCGCTTGAAGTTTCAACCTTCTATCGCGGCAGTAACCTTTCCTTCCGTGATCAGCGCTATCGCAATGCATCGCTTAACCTCTTTTTTTGCCGAATCGCACCCTCACTGGCACTGGCTACACGACTTTGGTTTTCTAGAGCTCAGTATCGCGACTGTATTGGTTGTTTGGGTATCGGCAGGTTACGTCAAAATGTATTGGCCAGAAATCATGAAGTCATTTTCTAAACAAGCATAAAAAAAGGATGGCGTTTGCCATCCTCTTAGAATAGTACTTGGTTACCTAGCGTAAACCGTGCAGAAATTCGGCACGCGTTGCTGGGTTGCTCTTGAAGATGCCACCCAATGCAGTTGTTGTCGTTTCGCTGGTTGCATCCATCACACCGCGAGATTTCACGCAGTAGTGTGTTGCGTCAATCGTCACTGCCACATCATCGGACTCAAGCAGCGTTTGAAGTGCAACAAGAATCTGCTGAGTCATACGCTCTTGTACTTGTGGACGCTGAGCAAAGAAGCGAACGATACGGTTGATCTTTGACAGGCCAATGATCTTTCCACGTGGAATGTAAGCCACAGCGGCCTTGCCATCAATGGTCACAAGGTGGTGTTCACAAGTACTGGTTACGGTGATGTCCTTCACGCGAACCATCTCGCTCACGTTCATCTTGTTCTCAATCACTGTGATTTTAGGAAAGTTGGAGTAATCCAGACCAGAGAAGATTTCGTCAACGTACATCTTAGCAATGCGGTGAGGGGTTTCTTCTAGGCTATCGTCGGTAAGGTCAAGTTGAAGTAGACCTAAGATCTCACGCATGTGGTGTTCGATCTTCTCTTTCTTCTCTTCACGACTTACGTTGTTTGGACGCATTGGCGTTTCCAAACCGCGTTGCTCTAGCGCTTCTTTTACTAACTTCGCTGACTCGCTCAGACCTGACATTCCACTTCCTCTTTTGTTTTACTTCAGCCTTCGTACAAACCCAATCAAAATTGCATTCATACTTTTCGCTTTGAGTTGCTCAGTTCGTGTCTTTACACCAAGTCACATCAGATGAAGGTACTGAGCTGATTTTCTTGAGCTCCGCAGGTTTTTTACCCCTTTTGGATGGCTGACAAGGATACTCGGATTTTTGAATAATTACACCCATATTTTATAGGTGGACATTCTTACTCAGTCCCCTTTTATGGTAAAGTTGCCACAAAACAAAAGAACACAGGATTTTCTCAATGGGCTGCTGCGACGCACCTGGCTTGATGCCAATTGAAGAAGCGATGGACAAAATGTTATCGCGAATCAAACCTATCCAAACAACGCTTTCTCTTCCACTTGCTGAAGCACTCGGTTTTGTACTGGCAGAAGACATCCTGTCTCCTATTCACGTACCGCCATTCGATAACTCAGCAATGGATGGCTACGCTATTCGCATTCAAGATCTTGAGTCATCTTCTGTATTGCCTCTGGCAGGTAAATCATTTGCAGGACAACCTTTTGAAGGTGAATGGCCTCAAGGTACCTGTGTTCGCATCATGACTGGCGCAAAAATCCCACAGGGTTGTGATGCCGTTATCATGCAAGAAAACACTGAAGTAACAGATGCTGGCATTCAGTTCAACCAAACCGACGTGAAGCCACAAAACAACATCCGCCCAACAGGTGACGACATCAAACAAGGCGACATCGTACTGGCAAAAGGTGCACGTTTGACACCTCGCGATATTCCGATGATTGCGTCGCTTGGTGTTAGCCATGTGACAGTAGTACGTAAGCCAAAAGTTGCTTTCTTCTCTACTGGTGATGAACTTAAACCACTGGGCGAACCGCTAGACGAAGGTCAGATCTACGACAGCAACCGTTACGGTATTAAACCACTTATCGAGAACTTCGGTTGTGAAGCCGTTGATCTTGGTATCATTCCAGATTGCCCAGAGACTCTGAAAGCAACCTTTGAACAAGCGCAAACATTGGCAGATGTGGTTGTGACCTCAGGCGGTGTTAGTGTGGGCGAAGCGGATTACACCAAAGACATTCTTGAAGAGCTTGGTGAAATCGGTTTCTGGAAGTTAGCAATCAAGCCGGGTAAACCTTTCGCATTTGGTAAGCTAAGTACAGCTTGGTTCTGTGGGCTGCCGGGTAACCCTGTTTCTGCAGTTCTTACTATGTACGTGCTTGTTCAACCAATGCTGGCAAAACTTGCAGGCCATACAGAATGGAAAGCACCCGAATCTATTCCAGCAACAACCAAAACCGCCTTTAAGAAAGCGCCAGGTCGTACCGATTACCAACGTGGTATCTATACATTGGAAGATGGCAAGTTTGTCGTTGAAACAACCGGTAACCAAAGCTCTGGTGCATTCCGCTCAATGAGCCTAGCGAACTGTTTTGTTGTATTGGAACGTGAACGCGGCCGAGTTGAAGTGGGCGAAACGGTTCAGATTCAACTATTCAACTCAACCCTTTACTAGGAAGACGTTGTGGATATTCTTTCCAATCAGGAAATGTTGCGTTACAACCGCCAAATCATTCTTCGTCAGTTTGACTTTGAAGGACAAGAAGCACTCAAACAAGCATCGGTATTGATGCTTGGTGCTGGCGGTTTAGGCTGCGCATCAAGCCAATATTTGGCGACTGCTGGTGTCGGTAAAATCACGCTGATTGATGATGATATCGTCGAGTTGTCTAACCTTCAGCGCCAAGTGCTGCACCACGATGCGGATATTGGTCGTAAGAAGGTAGACTCGGCGGCCAATGCACTACGTGAACTTAATCCGCACATTGTCGTAGATACCATCGCAAAACGTCTTGATGATACCGCGTTAGAGAGCCTGATTAAGCAACACACTATTGTTGTCGATGCATCAGATAACGTCGATACGCGCAATCAACTTAACCGCCTATGTTTTGCGACTAAAACACCGCTAATTTCAGGCGCGGCTATTCGTATGGAAGGCCAAGTGAGTGTGTTTACTTACGACGACCCAACTCAACCATGTTACCAGTGCTTAAGTGCCCTCTTCGGCAGCGGTGCGTTAAGTTGTGTCGAAGCCGGAGTCATGGCTCCTGTTGTGGGTATTGTTGGCGCAGTACAAGCGATGGAGACGATCAAAGTGATTGCTGATTACGGCCAACCAAAGAAAGGCAAAATTCTGATTTTGGACGCGCTCAGCATGTCTTGGCGAGAAATGAATCTGATGAAAATGCCCACCTGTCCGGTTTGTAGTTAGTTCTGCACCTCTAATCATTCCCAAAAAGCCCAACTCGATGTTGGGCTTTTTTCTCATTTTGACAATCAGATTTAAAACCCTTCTTCTTACAAATATTAACCCAATAAAATTCAACAACTTAAAAGTTGGCACATTCCTTTCATTGCATATATCACGAACCAATGAGAGGGCGAATTATGAAAAGGACATCACTACTACTTGGGTCTCTAATAGCGAGCTCTTATGCACAAGCGGCGCCATTTGACACATGCCCAAGCAAAGCATACCTGTTCCAATCAACCCCGGTTCAAATCTATGGCGTCAATTTGGTTACAGGTTCTACGACTCTTTTAGAGGACGACACAGGTTTGGCTTCGGGCATCAACGGTGTAGGCTTTAACTTCACTGACCGTTATATCTACGGCTACGACACCACAAACAAAAAGATTGTTCGCCTTGGTCAAGACTTCCAAGCAGAGACACTTGATGTTTCGGGTCTTCCTACCGACCACACGTTTTACGTAGGTGACGTTTACAACCACGTCTACTACTTGTACCGCAAAGGCAAAGGACTTTTCTCCATTGACCTTTCTCCGCTCGATTCTGATCCAAATGCGACATTGAGCATCGTGAAAATCAGCTCAACAGCGACTGTGAACCTAACCGACTTTGCATTCCATCCAGGTGATGGCTCCCTTTACGGCATCGACAACAACTCTGGTGTGCTATATCAGTTCAACCCATCAAATGGTAGCGCAACTGCGATAGGTGACACAGGTGAGAAAGGCACATTTGGTGCTGGCTACTTCGATGTAAACGGCAACTACTACGTCTCACGTAACCAAGACGGAAAAATCTATCGCGTTGACCTTTCGGAAGGTAACGCAGCCAATATCGCAGCAGGTATCGTTCCTGCGGTTGAGTTTGTATCCAACGGTCCAAGCTCAAGCCAAAATGACGGTGCACGTTGTGCAAATGCTCCGGTGATTAACGAAGACGAGCCAATTGATTTCGGTGATGCTCCAGACAGCTACCACACAACACTTGCGTCAAACGGTCCTCGTCACGAAGTGGACGGTGCAACTTGGCTTGGCTCTGTTGCTCCAGATGGTGATGCCGACGGTCAAGCAAACGACAACTCTGTGGGCACAGCCGATGAAGATGGTGTTGGTTTTGTATCCGCACTTGATCCAGGCTTAAGCTCAATTGTGAATGTGACAGCTTCTACTTCTGGCTACCTATCAGCATGGTTTGACTGGAACCGCGATGGTGACTTTGATGATGAAGGTGAGCAAGTCTTTACCGACCAATTACTGTCTGCGGGTAATAATCCCCTACCGTTTGTAGTTTCAACCGCTGCAACGGAAGGGTCTAGCTGGAGCCGATTCCGCTTTAGCCAACAAACCGGATTAAACTACGATGGTGGTTCGACATCTGGTGAGGTGGAAGATTACCCAATTACCATCACTGGTAATGGTTACTCAGTGGAATATTTCCCGAGTGCAGAAGATTACGCCACCGTCGCTTACGAAGATAACTGGCCATACACCGCAGACTACGACATGAACGATGTGGTCGTAAAATTCCGCATCACCGAAACCAGTCTTGCGGGTCATGTTGAGAGTATTCAAATTACTGGCGACCTAGCGGCTTACGGTGCAAGTTACAAAAATGGCTTCGCAATCCGACTACCGGGTGTATTGAGAAGCTCGATTGAAAACGGATTAACAACACTATCCTTCAATGGTGTAGAACAAGCATCTAATGGCTTGGAAAGTATTTCTGATGAAGCAATTTTCATCATCAGTGAAGACTTAAGCACACACGCAGCGAGCAGCTGTAGCTACTTCCGCACAGAGTCTGGCTGTGATGATAACGTCTCACTCACCTTTACCTTGAATGTGTACTTCACTGAAGGATCTGACCGTTCAGCCATTCAAGCCATGCCATACGACCCGTTCATCTTTGCAACACCGGGCACTTACCATGGCGATGGTATTACTTTCCAACCAGGGCGTAAGTGGGAAGTTCACTTAGCAGACCAAGCACCAACAGAACAGTTTGATGACCAAAACCTCTTCGGTGTCGGCGTCGATGCAAGTGACCCTGCACAAGGTGTGTACTTCAAAACAGCAAACAACTTACCTTGGGCACTGTTAATAGTAGAAGATTGGGATTGGCCGCTAGAGCGTGTAGACATGGTCGATGCATACCCTCACTTCCAAACTTGGGCTGAGTCTGGTGGCGAACTAAGCACAGATTGGCACACCGCTCCAACACCTAACAAATGCTACATTCCATAGGGAGATAACATTATGAAAGCACTTATCACAATCATCATGGGATTAGCACTAACGGCTTGTGGCGGAGGCGGTGGCGGCGGAGGTGGTAACAGTACACCACCTCCACCAACCCAAACCACCGTTGCAGAGGAAGACACAACCCAACAGGAAGAAACAACCGTAGAAGAGACTACCGTAACTGTAGAAAATGCAACCATGCAGGATCTAGTAGTACCAGATGGCTTTAGCTACAACCCAGTGACGGAAGGTACGCTCAATGTAGACATCAGTGGTTTCTCTTCACAACGAGCACACCTAAGCGTGTACAAAGAGTTTGTCGAGAACAGTTCAGGTAACTACGATGCAAAATACCCAAGCAAAGTCGCATCGGTTCCACTCAACAATGGTACAGCAAATGTCGACTTTAATGTTTCTGATAGCCAAGGTAGCCTACTTGTTGAAATTTGGTTCTATGACGGTAGTGACCCAATTCAGAAAGTGATTACTTCTGGAGACAACACTTGGACCATGTAACTGGGTAAATCGAAAGCTGTCTTTCAGAACAAATCTTCAATCTTTAACTTAAAAATCGCATCGTTCTTTTGAACATGCGATTTTTTTGTTGTAAAACAGTAAGATTATCCACCTAGCAAACTAAAGACAATGCAAGCACTGATTAGTACTGATGAACTCAATAGCCTTCTCGGCCAACCTAACGTCAAGCTCCTCGACGCTAGTATTGCGTTTCAAATCCCTTCTGAAGGTAAAAAGATTCAAGATAAGTGGATTCCAAATACTTTACGCTTTGATTACGACAATGACTTTTGCTTACCCGGTTCTTCCCTGCCGCATATGATGCCAACAGAAGAAGGCTTCAACCAAAGTGCGCTACAACTCGGTTTGAACAACGAAGATTTGATTGTGGTTTACGACAACTCTGGCACTTTAGCCGCGCCAAGAGCTTGGTGGATGTTCAAAGCTATGGGACATGATAATGTTCGAGTCTTAAATGGCGGTCTTCCAGCTTGGATTGAAGCCGGATTCCCTGTTGAAAGTACCCTATCGCAACCAAGCGAAAGAGGTAACTTTGCGGGTAAGCTCAACCAAAATGCCTTTTTGAGTGCACAAGATGTTCTTGCTCATTCAACCAATAAAAGTGCCAACATCATCGATGCCAGAGCCAAAGCACGATTCCTTGGTGAAGTGCCTGAGCCACGGGAAGGTCTACGTAGTGGTCACATTCCAAATTCGGTTTGCTTACCGTTTCAAGAACTCTTGACCAACGGTCACATTAAACCAAACTCAGAGTTGCAACAGATATTTAGCGCACTAACGATAGATAGTGACAATTCGATTATTTTTAGTTGCGGTTCCGGTGTAACCGCATGCATTTTATTACTCGCGGCGTATCAAATTGGTCTAGACAATCTGTCGGTGTACGACGGTTCTTGGACCGAATGGGGTGCTGACCACTCTCTACCTATCGAGCGTTAAGACAAGTGTCTGTTTAACATAGTATCTTACGTTTATCTAAAGATGATGTGTTCCAATAAACTAAACGCAGCTTTTAAACCAAACTTGTCATTTCGAAATAGAAACTGGCTATGAGTGATTTGTCCCTCCTCATAGCCTGACTAAATCAAAAGCCGACTATTTCCGTTAGCGTTCAGATGTCGCGTTGCCGTGCATTTGCTCATCTAAGTTGAGCACGGTTAATGCGTTGCTAACGCTCGTGGCGATCACGTCTATCGCTCCAGTTCTTAATGCTCCGAGTAGAGCGAGCGGCTTGCTGTTCTCTGCTGCGATCGCAATGACTTCCGAGATCGGCCGAAACTCTTCAATACCAAGTCCAATTACTCGGTCACTCATTACCGTGTTCGCTACATTACCGTGAATATCAAAGAAGTCATAACCTGCAAAATCCCCTACCACACCTTGTTGAAGTCTCGACTGAACCACTTCATCAGGCGTAAACCAACCTAAGTCGACCATGTAACTGTTTTCGCTCATGTCACCAATACCAACCAAAGCGACATCGGCTTTACGTGCTAGGTCGAGCGTTTGTTTCACGGTTGCATTTTGCATAAAGGCCAACTTCTGTTCTCTGTTTTCTGCGTAAGCCGGCGCATAAAGGGTTTCAGAGGTCCCCCCATATTTCTTCGCCAACTGACGACAAATATGGTCGGCGTTATACATACCGCCACGCGGATGAATACCACCAATGCCACACACAAATTTACAATCACGCGGCGTAATAACACCAATATGGTGAGCGACAGACGACACGTTGCGCCCTTGTCCGACCGTCACCACCATGCCGTTTTTGAGCGTGCTAGTGAGATAATTGGACACCAATCCCGATACCTGTAGTCGTTGCGCTTCTTCATTCGGTTGATCAAGAGCCACAAGCGCGCGCTTAACGCCGAATCGCTCGATCAAACGTTGTTCGATCTTGGCGCTGAACACCGGATGGTATTTAACGGTAATTTCAACAATGCCTTCATCACGCGCCTGCTTGAGCATTCGCCCAACCTTTGCGCGTGATATGGCAAATTTTCTCGATATCTCTTCCTGAGTCGCACCGTCTTGATAATACGCGACGGAAATCTCTGTCAACAAATCCGTGTTTTCAATGGAAATATCTTGATTAGAACTGCTCATGGTTTCTCTCGCCCTTTAAGAGGATCGATATTGTATGCAATAAGTGAACATATGCTCATTGACTTAGCATATGTTCTTTATCAATTTAAACGCTACATTTGCTCATCGCAATAACATTTTCTCACTACAATTTTTTACCCTCTTGGACAACGCTCAAGCTTTGAACAATAAGGGCAAACGTTTATTTGGGTTAACCACTAAACACACAGTAAAAAAACGTTGATGAAGTTCACTATAAGTCCATTTCAGCGATTGACTTTCAGCATAGATAGGATAAATATGGACACATCATTTACTCAGCTATCGATCAAATGTTCATAGCATTTGTTCGGTAACGAAATTTTCCGTAGTTGGCTGAGCAGATGTCTCATTAAATGCGATGAGACGGTTAGCTAACTCGCTTGCAAATGCACAAGCTGTGATAACAAAAATCACGCTTAAGCCCATTTAAATAGGATGATCGATTATGAGCAACAAGTTAGAGCAACTTCGTAAACTAACGACTGTAGTAGCAGACACTGGCGAGATTGATGCAATTAAAAAGTATCAGCCAGAAGACGCAACAACTAACCCTTCTCTTATCCTTAAAGCCGCTCAAATCGCAGAGTACGCACCTCTAATCGATGCTTCAATCGAATACGCTAAAGCACAGAGCAACGACAAAGCTCAACAAGTTCAAGATACTTGTGACATGCTTGCAGTAAACATCGGTAAAGAAATCCTAAAAACTATCCCAGGTCGTATCTCTACAGAAGTAGACGCTCGTCTATCTTACGATATGGAAGGCAGCGTAGCGAAAGCTCGTCAACTAGTGAAAATGTACAACGATGCTGGCATCACTAACGACCGTATCCTTATCAAACTGGCTTCAACTTGGGAAGGCATTCGCGCAGCTGAGATCCTAGAAAAAGAAGGCATCAACTGTAACCTAACGCTTCTATTCTCGTTCGCTCAAGCACGTGCTTGTGCAGAAGCGGGTGTATTCCTAATCTCGCCATTCGTTGGTCGTATCATGGACTGGTACAAAGCGAAAGAAGGCCGTGACTTCGAAGCTCAAGAAGATCCAGGCGTACTATCTGTAACTAAGATCTACAACTACTACAAAGAATACGGCTACAAAACTGTAGTTATGGGCGCAAGCTTCCGTAATATCGGTGAGATCTTAGAACTAGCTGGTTGTGACCGTCTAACTATCGCTCCTGCTCTACTTGCAGAACTAGAAGCAGCTGAAGGTGAAGTAGTTGAGAAACTAGTTGATTCTAAAGGCGCAGCTGAGCGTCCAGCACCAATGACTCACGCTGAATTCCTATGGGAACATAACCAAGACCCAATGGCTGTTGAGAAGCTGGCTGAAGGTATCCGCAACTTCGCCGTTGACCAAGGCAAACTAGAAGCGATGATCGAAGCTAAGCTTTAATTGCTTACCAAAAGCGAGTAGCCCGTCTACTCGCTTTTACCATCAGCACTATTTTCAAAAAATTCTATTTGAACTTGTTTCGGCGAGTTCCCTCTATTTAAATCAAATATCGAGAAGTAATCACTATGGATCGTAAACATCTAGCAAATGCAATCCGTGCGCTAAGCATGGATGGTGTTCAACAAGCTAACTCTGGTCACCCAGGTGCACCTATGGGTATGGCTGACATCGCTGAAGTTCTTTGGCGCTCTCATCTAAACCACAACCCATCAAACCCTGAGTGGGCAGACCGCGACCGTTTCGTACTGTCTAACGGCCATGGCTCAATGCTGATTTACTCTCTACTGCACCTTGCAGGTTACGAGTTGTCTATCGACGATCTGAAAAACTTCCGTCAGCTTCACTCTAAAACTCCTGGTCACCCAGAGTATGGTTACGCGCCAGGTATCGAGACCACAACGGGTCCGCTAGGTCAAGGCATCACTAACGCGGTTGGTATGGCTCTAGCTGAAAAAGCGCTAGCAGCGCAATTCAACAAAGAAGGCCACGACATCGTTGACCACTTCACTTACGTGTTCATGGGCGACGGCTGTCTGATGGAAGGTATTTCGCACGAGGCATGTTCTCTTGCAGGTACTCTAGGTCTAGGCAAGCTGATCGCGTTCTGGGATGACAACGGCATCTCTATCGACGGTCACGTTGAAGGTTGGTTCTCTGACGACACACCTAAGCGTTTCGAAGCTTACGGTTGGCACGTAATCCCTGCAGTCGATGGTCACGATGCTGACGCAATCAACGCAGCAATTGAAGCAGCGAAAGCGGATCCACGTCCTACACTTATCTGTACTAAGACTATCATCGGTTTTGGTTCACCAAACAAATCTGGTTCACACGATTGTCACGGTGCGCCACTAGGTGCAGAAGAAATCGCAGCAACACGCAAAGAACTAGGTTGGGAGCACGGTCCTTTTGAAATTCCGCAAGAAGTCTACGCAGAATGGTCAGCGAAAGAAACAGGCGCAGCTAAGGAAGCAGCGTGGAACGAGAAATTTGCAGCTTATGAAGCAGCGTACCCTGAGCTGGCAGCTGAATTTAAACGCCGCGTAAGCGGTGAGCTTCCTGCACAGTGGGAAGAGAAAGCAAGCCAAATCATTGCTGATCTTCAAGCTAACCCAGCAAACATTGCATCACGTAAAGCGTCTCAAAATGCTCTAGAAGCATTTGGTGCTCTACTACCAGAGTTCATGGGTGGCTCTGCTGACCTAGCACCTTCTAACCTAACCATGTGGTCTGGTTCTAAGTCTCTAGAAGCAAGCGACTTCTCTGGTAACTACATCCACTACGGCGTACGTGAATTCGGTATGACAGCGATCATGAACGGTATCGCGCTACACGGTGGTTTCGTTCCTTACGGCGCAACATTCCTAATGTTCATGGAGTACGCACGTAACGCAATGCGTATGGCTGCGCTGATGAAAATTCAGAACATCCAAGTGTACACGCATGACTCTATCGGTCTTGGCGAAGATGGTCCAACTCACCAACCAGTTGAGCAAATGGCATCGCTACGCCTAACACCAAACATGAGCACATGGCGTCCATGTGACCAAGTTGAGTCCGCTGTAGCTTGGAAACTAGCGATTGAACGTAAAGATGCACCGACAGCACTTATCTTCTCTCGTCAAAACCTTGCGCAACAAGAGCGCACAGCAGAACAAGTAGCAGACATCGCGAAAGGTGCTTACATTCTGAAAGATTGCGAAGGCAAGCCAGAGCTAATCCTTATCGCAACAGGTTCTGAAGTTGAACTAGCAGTAGAAGCAGCAGCACAGCTAACTGCTGAAGGTAAGAAAGTACGCGTTGTTTCAATGCCATCAACAGACGCATTCGACAAACAAGACGCCGCTTACCGTGAAGCTGTACTGCCATCAGACGTAACAGCACGTATCGCAATTGAAGCAGGTATTGCTGACTTCTGGTACAAGTACGTAGGCTTCGACGGTCGCATCATCGGTATGACTTCATTCGGTGAATCTGCACCAGCTGGCGAACTATTCAAAATGTTTGGTTTCACGACTGAAAACGTAGTGAACACAGCAAAAGAGCTACTCGCGTAATTGCAGTAAAAAGATAGTCAGTTTTCTCTATTGCGAATGTGAAAACTGAAAAGCCCCACCAGCAATGGCGGGGCTTTCTTTTATCTGGCTCCTATTCGCATAAACGCAGCCAGGACATAAACATCACAACTTTCGTTACGACTATTTGTCTTCAAATCGAAGTGCGAGCTGATAGAAATCTTGTACTTGGTCTTTCAACTGTCGGCTGTTTTGTTCAACTGAATGTGTTGCTGCCAAGTTTTGTTCTGCGGTCGAAGCGATAGAATGAATGTGCTGGTTTACATCACTAGATAGCTTTAACTGGTTATTCGCCGCTTCTGCTACATCAACCATCAGCCCACTCATGGTTTGCATCATCTGTTCAACTTCAGACAAACGCAACGCGCTTTGTTCTGCTACTTGAGAACAGGCATCGGTTTGCTCTTTGTTTGCCAGAATATCTTTCTGCCAACTTTGAATCGTTGCCAACATAGTGGAGATAGAAGCTTGGATTTGTTCAGTTGCATTGGATGTACGCCCAGAAAGCGCGCGGACCTCATCAGCTACAACAGCAAAACCACGACCTTGCTCCCCTGCCCTTGCTGCTTCAATCGCCGCGTTAAGTGCCAGTAAATTGGTTTGCTCTGCGATCCCACCAATCTCTTCCATCAAATGGTTCACCTTCTGCGCCTGATCACTCAGTTGATACGTCGTTTCCGTCGCTTTTTCAGCTTGAAGACTTAATTGCGCTAGATTGGTGTGCGTTTGATCGATGGTCTCCTTCGCCATCAAGCATGACTTCAATGTATCATCAATCAACATATGGGCATCATTGGTACTCGAAGAAACCGAATTTGCCGACAACTCCACCTCTTGGGTAGCATCTCGCACACGATGAATATCGGTATTTTGCTGATTTAATGCAGCCGAGACTTCTGCCGTTGTTTGACTAAGCTCTTCGGCGCAATGCTGCAAAGGCAATGCGGAGTCAGTCATTCTTCCTAACACGGTTCGAATTCTTGCGGATAGCATTTTGATATGGAAATCGGCAATCGAAAATGCCGTGTTACCGGAATAGATCAAGCGACTTACGCTGTCATATTGCTTTTGTAACTTTTTAAGTTGCTGAGGTGTATCAATTAACTCTTGGCGGAATAACAGAGCCAGAACACTTGCAGGTAACGCACTTGCAAGCCAAGCCAACGGCCCTTCAACAGACAACGCATATGCGGTTGCAGGTGCGGTTAGTGCACCAAGTAGAATCGCATAGCGAATGGTTTCATTGATTTTCAACGACCAAGTTCGACCAGACTCCTCTGCAGTACGCATGCTTTTGTAGGCTTTTGTCGCAATATCAACCCACTCTCGCTTTGGTTTCACGCGCACTGATTGATACCCAACAACATGGTTGTCTTCGTAGATAGGGGTGACATAAGCATCAACCCAATAGTAACCGCCAGACTTAGTGGCATTCTTAACCATTCCACGCCAGGCTTTACCTTGTTTAAGGCGTGCCCACATGTCACCGAAAGCGGCTTTAGGCATATCATTATGACGAACTATATTGTGGTTCTGACCGACAAGTTCTTCGTGAGTGTATTCAGCAACGCGGCAAAAGGCGTTATTACAATATGTAATAACGCCTTGTAAGTTCGTTGTTGAGACGAGTTCCTCAGACTCCCTCACGAGAGTTTCTTGAGCTTTATGAGAAATATTGGCTGACATAGACGAAACTTCTTTAGTTTTTATTGATTATCGGCAAGATATATACAGGATTTTTATTTTTATTACAAAAAGTTAGATAAAAAGTCTTATCAAATCGACATTTTTATTGTGGGAATTCACATTATCGATAAAAACATAAAGAGGAGATTGTTGATTTGAGCTAATAAACAAACCCGACACGATAGGCCGGGTTATATATTAAGACTTAATTAAGCGGTTTGTGATTCTGGCTTTTTATTCGTTTTTAACGCAAACATCGCGATAACGAGTAACACAAATGGAAGAACATACAAATTAAGATTCTGCCAACCTACGGTAGACTCAAGCCAACCAGATAGTAATGCGGTGATGGTGACACAACTGAACACGAAGAATTCATTAAACGCTTGAGCCTTGCTTCTGTTTTTCGCTTCATAGCTTTGACTAAACAGCCCGGTTGCTGCGATAAACATAAAGTTCCACCCTATTCCTAACAGGATTAAAGCAAGACTAAAATGCCAGATAGACACTCCATGTATATTAATTCCAATACAAGCAACAAATAGCAATCCACCCGCCAAAATCATATTCTTAGCGCCAAACCGTTCTATCAGACGGCCCGTGACAAACGCAGGTGCAAACATACCCAACACGTGCCATTCGATCACTCCCGCCGCTTTATCAAAATCAAAGCCACAACCAATCATCGCTAAAGGAGTTGCTGTCATTAAAATGTTCATCACCGCGTACGCAACCATTGCCGCGATAACTGCCAGCATGAAATTAGGTCGACGAATAATCAGTCTCAGCTTATCCGCCTTAGCGTGTAGCGCCTGCGTGTGTGCAGGTGGAAAACGAATGGTTTGCAGCACAACCAACGCGGTTATATAAAGCACGACAAGCACAGCAAATGCACTAATGTATAAGCCATCATCTGACCACTGCTGCGAGTACACGGCCAGATTAGGCCCAAGGATCGCCGCTAACACCCCACCCGCCATAGATATCGAAATCGCCCTATGCCTTGCCGACTCTTCACACACTTCAATGGCAGCAAACCTGTATAGAGTACCGAAACCTATACCAACACCAAGCAAAAACGTAGACATGCAGAACAGATAGAAGTTTTGTTGACTTAATGCATACGTCGCTAGACTAGCACCCAAAATGCCAATGACATTACCAAGGCTAAAACCAAGGCGACGCCCTAACTTGCCCATAATTAGCGACGCAGGAATTGTCGCGGCCATCAGTCCCAAAAACTGCAGTGCAACTGGTAATGTGATAAAACTTGATGACGGCGCAAGTGTTTTGCCAATAAGGGCAATAACAGATATGAGTAAAATATTCCCTGTCATTAATAAGGCTTGGCAGAGGGATAGAAGCCATACATTACGATTCAATTCCAAATTCCTTTTGGTTACGACGTATACAGATAACATATAGGAAAGCAGAAACAATAGAAAGATATGAGAGTAATTCTCAACAAAAAGAGCCAGAGGCATAGTACCTCTGGCTCTTCACTATTCACTTTTCGCTTTTAAAAAGTTTTTCTGTTGAGCTTACTTGTTGCGGCGCGCTTTTACTGCATCAGAAAGCTGACGAAGTACCGTTTCCGTATCTTCCCAACCAATACATGCATCAGTAATCGACTGACCATAAGTGGCTGCTTTGCCATCCACTAAGTCTTGGCGACCTTCAACTAAATGAGACTCGATCATCACACCAAAAATGGCTTCTTCGCCAGCAGAGATTTGCTCGGATACATCATCAGACACCAGCATTTGACGCTTGAACTGCTTCGAGCTGTTAGCATGGCTAAAATCAATCATCACTTTTTTCGGCAGACCTGCGGTGTCCAGCTCATCTTTAATTTGAGCTACATGTGCTCCACTGTAGTTTGGTTCTTTACCGCCACGTAGAATAATATGGCAGTCTGGATTACCAGCGGTTTCTACGATCGCGGAATGACCGTATTTTGTTACTGAAAGGAAGTGATGGGAAGCGCTTGCAGAACGAATCGCGTCGCTCGCTATTTTAATATTCCCGTCTGTACCGTTTTTGAAACCTACAGGACAAGAAAGACCAGAAGCTAGCTCGCGGTGAACCTGAGATTCTGTCGTACGAGCACCGATAGCGCCCCAACTGATCAAATCCGCCACGTACTGAGGTGTGATCATATCTAAGAATTCACTTGCCGTTGGCAAGCCCATATCGGTTAGATCAAGAAGAAGTTTACGTCCGATACGTAGACCATCATTTAGCTTATAGGTGTCATTTAAGTAAGGGTCATTGATAAGGCCTTTCCAACCAACGGTCGTACGCGGCTTTTCAAAATAAACTCGCATAACAACCTCAAGCTGCTCGCCCAGTTCATCACGTAGTACTTTTAGCTTTTTGCCGTACTCAACCGCGGCAGCCGGATCGTGAATAGAACACGGGCCAACGATCACGAGTAATCGATCGTCTTTTCCTTCAAGAATATTGTGAATGGCGTTACGGCAATCAAAAGTGGTCGAAGAAGCGGTTTCAGTCGCTGGGAACTTCTCTAATACTGCAACAGGTGGCAATAACTCTTTTACTCTATTTATTCTTACATCATCAGTTTGAAACATTACTTCTACTTCCTGGTTTTATTTCCGACCCCATTTTTACCAACTGAACTCATTGCAACATTGTTCACAAAGCGAGCAGCATCAAGGGCTGTGGTCATTTTCTGTCTAGCGTTTAAGTAACTTATCGGCTTAGGCGTAGACTTGCAATCAGTTTTTGCAAATAAATGCAAATAAAAACCACCTGTTAACCACTGCGCACAATGTAAAGTAAAGTTTACGAAAAAAAAGTTCAAAATAATCATCAATTTTCTTATGCACCAAAAAATCTTTACTACAATGTAAGAAATATCAGAAGTTTGTGAGGTATTTTTGGGTAGTAAATGTTGATCAAGTTCAAATATATTGTTGCTTGATATGAAATGATTAGAATATTAAACTAATTTCTTATAAACGCTGGTTTTTTCTAATTTTTTGATAAAACGAAGTAGAAGTTAATATGCAATCAATACAAGGAAACATTATGAACAAAGTAGCAATTGCAGTAGCAGCAGTGGTAGCTGGTAGTAGCGCGCTTTTAAACTCTGCTCAAGCTGAAATGTACATCGGGGGCAAAGTGGGCATGACTACACTTGACGACGCTTGCTATCTAAATAGCCCTTGTGATGATGAAGCGTTCGGTGCAGGACTACATATCGGTTATGACTTTACCGATATCATCGGGCTAGAGTACGGCGTAGACTTCTTAGGCGACTATGAAGGAAACTCTAGGTCAGGGGCTAATACGATTAATACGATTGACGGCAATCTAACGGCTTTAACACTTGCACCTAAATTAAACTGGCACTTAAACGACTCTTGGAATCTATTTGCTAAGATCGGTGGTGCTTACATGATGTCTGATGACGAAACAGACTTTGTCCCAACAGGTTCTTTGGGTGCTGAATACTCGATCGATAGAAACTGGAGTGTTCGCGCTGAATACCAACGCTACCAAGATATGTCTGACGACGTGTGGGACGACATGGATGCTAACTTCTTTGGTATCGGTGTTAACTACAAATTCGCAGCAGCTCCAGTTGTTGCAGCAGTTGTAACGGAAGAAGTGATCGAGCCAGATCCAGAACCAGTGATGATGAGCAAGGTGCACAAAGAAGAGTACGGTACAGGTACGTTTGAATTCGATAGTGCTAAGTTAACAGAGTCCGTTTCTGAACGTCTGGACAACTTTGTTTCATTCTTGAACGAATATCCTCAAGCTCAAGTAGAGATTACTGGTTACACGGATAGCTCAGGCCCTGCGGCATACAACCAAAAACTGTCTGAGCGTCGTGCTCAATCTGTTGCTGATTACCTAACCGCAGCTGGCATTGGTTCAGATCGTTTGACAGTTAAAGGTATGGGTGAAGAAAACCCAGTTGCTGACAACAGCACTCGCGAAGGTCGTGAGAAAAACCGTCGCGTAGAAGTTGTGGTACCTTCATTTGAATACCAAGAGCTAGTTCAACCAGAATAAGCATCTATGATTCATGATCGATGATGTGGTAAAAAATTAATGGGGTGCATTTGCACCCCATTTTGATCTCATATTAAGGGATATTGCCACTATGGTTTTGGGAAAAAGATCAACTCATTATCTTGCACCATAACGCAATCCATACCAGCTGCATGCGCCGCTCGCTTCCCCAACTCAGTATCCTCGAACACAAGACACTGTGACGCCTCCAAGTCGAGTTGTTCCGCGGCCACCAAAAAGGTATCTGGAAAGGGTTTATGGTTCTCTACATCACTCGCGGTTACTACAACATCCAACTTGTCTAATAAACCTGCATGGCTTAATAAGCGCATGGCACTTTCTCGTTGGCTGCCAGTCCCGACTGCAATTTTCTTATGGCCTAAATATTCCTCTAACACGATGTTCGTGCAAGGAATAACGTCACCATGAAGCTCCATAGCAGCGAATGTTTCCATTTTAAATGTCGCGACAGTTTTAGGATCTAATGAAAGCTCATGCACACGATTTAGTTCCTCAACAATTTTAAAGCTCGGCATCCCTCCCAAACTGTGAAACCATTCCTGGCAAAACGGAAAATCAAAACGCTCAGCAGTTGCTTGCCAAGCTGCCAAATGGGCTGGCATGGTATCGATTAGAGTACCATCCATATCAAATATGAATCCCTCATAGGGTCTAAAATCAATCGTGCTCATGTCTTTTCTTCTATTTGTGCATCTGTAATGTTAATTTATCAGCTCTTTCAATCGTCCTTACCGGCATTTACTTATCATGCTCAAAATTTCGAACTCCGTCACAATTCAAGAGTGGGAAATTCAATTATCCCCAATTAGAGCTCAAGGAAATGGTGGCCAGAACGTTAACAAGGTAGCGTCCGCTATACACCTGCGCTTTGATATCCGGCATTCAAGCTTACCTGACTTTTACAAAGAGCGATTACTTGCACTTTCTGATAGTCGTATAAGTAAAGATGGCGTGATCATCATCAAAGCGCAACAATTTCGGACACAAGAACAAAATAAGGAAGACGCCCTAAATCGGCTTCAAGCATTGATAAAAGCTGCCGCTTTACAGGAGAAGAAGCGTATTAAAACGAAACCAACCCGCGCTTCTCAACGCCGACGACTTGATACAAAAAACAAGCACGGAGCGAAAAAACAGCAACGTAAAAAAGTGCTGTATTAGTGCATGTCGTTTTCTCGACATGTTAGTTGAACAACGTTTGCTAGCCCTTGGAAATCTCATTGGATTTCTCTTTTTAGTTACTTATTCAGGAAACAACAATATGACTATTAGGCAAAAACTCTACTTCCTCGGAGTTATCGCCATTTTAGGCATCGTGGCCCTTTTGGGTACGTCATCCCATTTTGAAAATAAGAGCAATGATCTTAATCACGCCATCAAACTCGTTGGTGATCTAGAAATACGCTTACTCAACTTACGCAGAAATGAAAAAGATTTCCTACTGCGTAGTAATGACAAATATCTAAATAAGTTTGACGCCAATGTTGACAAGTTTATAGACACAGAAAAAGAGCTTGCGAGCATACTCAAGAGTAATGAATTACCTTCCAGTCAACAATTTAAGCAAGACTTGCTCGCATACCAAAGGGGCTTTCAGAATCTGGTCAGCGCTTACCAACGATACGGGCTTGATTCAAAGAGTGGGCTTCTCGCCGGTTACGAACAAGCACTATTAGAAGCTAAACAACGTTCAGACCACCAGCAGTTATTGGCATTAGTCCGTTTTGACTCTGCGGTAAAAGCAGGACTATTCAATAGTGACTTGCTTGAGGGGCAATATGCTCCGGAGCTTATCAAAACAGGTAAGCAATTGGCGGCCCAAAAGCAAGTTGTTGGGGTTGCTTATGACAAAGGCCTACTCGGTGAAACTCGCGCATTATCCCATGCCGTAGAAGAGCAATTTGAAACCTTTTCCACAGCCCTTAGCTCTGCTGCCGCACAACGTGATGAACAAATGTCGACCATCAAGCAGGTCATTACAGCTCTGATCTTAGTCGTTATTTTCGCATTGATTTGGCAAATTTCACGTTCAATCAATACGCGAGTGAATAGCTTACTTGGCACCATTCGAAGTATCAGCGAAACGAACAACATGGGACTTCGATCTGATTTGAAAGGTCAAGACGAGCTATTTGATATCAGTCATCACCTCAATGACCTATTGGATAAGCTTGAGCATCTAATTAGTAGTACCCAAGAAAAATCGGCGCAACTCACTGCAAGTACCGATAATATGCATCGTGAGTTAGAAGGCGTTATGGAGCAATTCCACACGCAAACTGACCACACAGCATCAATGGCGACGGCAGTTCAGCAAATGGTTGCCACAATAGGTGAAATCTCTGAAAGCACATCAGTTGCGGTAGAAGGCGTACATCAGGCAGCGAATAATGCCGAGCAAGGTCGAGGAGTTGTTGAGGCGACGGTAACCAACATCGGTCAACTAACCACGATTTTATCAAACAGCCAGCAGTCGATTGGCTCGCTGAATCAGCATGTAGATAAAATTGGTGGTGCCGTGAACATCATCCAAGAAATTGCAGAGCAAACCAACCTACTAGCTCTCAACGCAGCAATTGAAGCCGCGCGAGCAGGAGAACAAGGCCGCGGGTTTGCAGTTGTCGCCGATGAAGTACGCGCCCTAGCTAGCCGAACTCATCAATCCACAGAGGAAATCACACGGGTCGTTGCAGACATTCAAACTCAAATGTCTACAGTTGTTGCTGATATTGATCAATGTAACGATCAAGGGCAACAAACACTTAATGCTTCTGAAAAACTGGATTCTAGCCTGCAACAGATCATTACTGACATGCATTCAATTCAAGGTAATTCGGAGCGCATAGCTTCAGCAATTGAAGAACAAGGTATCGTGATGAACCAAGTTAGCGGTTCAATCACCGAGCTAAACGCAATATCTGAGAATAACATGCAATCCGCTCAGGAATGCTTGCATGAAGTGAACTCTGTCTCTGCTCAAGCTCATGATATGGATGAAGCCGTTGCACAATTCAAAACTGCGCTAAAATAACCCTTTTCAAAATAGAAAGCCCGAAGCAATCATTGCTTCGGGCTTTTTTTCAATTGTCACTTCGTGCTTACTGCGCACTTCGGATGTGATTATTCATCATCAAGAGGAACCAGCTTGGTGTTGCCGCCATGAACTTTCTCACGCTGTCTTTGCACCAAAGCGTAGAAGCCTGGGATCAAGAATGTACCTGCTAGAAGCACACACAATAGACCACCAATCAGCGACACGCCGAGTGAGTTTTGACTCACGTGCCCCGCGCCAGCGGCAAAGATAAGCGGGAAGATACCCAGGATAAATGACCAAGATGTCATATTCACAGCGCGGAAACGTAACGTGCCTCCTTTAACCGCTGCACTATCGATATCAGCATCTTTTTCTTCACGCTCTTGCTTGGCGAACTCCACAATCAAAATTGCGTTTTTCGCCGCCAAGGCTATGAGCAAGACAAGACCAATTTGGGCATACAAGTTAAGCGGCGTGCCAGTTAGATTTAACGCAAGGAAGGAACCTAACGTGGCTACTGGGACCACCAAAATAATAGCCAGTGGAATACTCCAACTTTCATACTGAGCCACCATAAACAAGTAAATGAAGATCAAAGCCAGCGCAAACGCATAAATGGCTTGGTTGCCCGCAAGCACTTCCTGATAAGCCATACCTGTCCATTCATACGTGTACCCTTGCGGAAGAACTTCAGCAGCAACGCGTTCCATTGCGGCAATCGCATCACCACTAGAGTAACCCGGAGCTGGTTGGCCTTGAATGATAGCACTGCGGTACATGTTGTAACGCCATGCCACATCAGGCTCAAACACTTGCTCGTAGCTCACTAGCGTACTTAACGGAACCATATCACCGTTCGAAGAACGAACATGGAAACGCTCTAGATCTTCCATGCTGCTACGGTGCTGGCTATCAGCTTGCATGGTTACGCGGAAGTTCTTACCAAACATGGTGAAGTCATTCACATAAAGCGAACCTAAGTTGCCTTGCAAGGTTTGGAAAATAGACGACAGCGAAATACCTAATTGCTGCGCTTTCTCACGATCGATATCAACGTAGTAGTGCGGAACATTCGCGCGGAACGTGCTAAACGTGTAGGCAATTTCAGGCGCTTGGTTAGCCGCTTGGATCATTTCTCCCATGACCATCGACAAATCGGTACGACTTCGCCCTAGCGTGTCTTCAAGCACAAACTCAAAACCAGACGCAGCGCCCATACCAGGAACCGCCGGTGGTCCCATCGCAAAAACAACCGCTTGAGGTAACTCTGTCGCCGCTCGACCGTTAATACGTGCCGCGATAGCATTAGCAGAGTGCTCTCCTTGCAGCGAGTTACGAGTATCCCAGTCATGCAATTTGATAAATACAGAAGCACCGTTTGATGCTGCTGCGCCTGTCATAAACGAGTAACCGTTCGCAACCGTCACACCATCCACACCAGGTTCTTCACCGATCATTTTCATTAAATCATTGGTGACTTCTTCAGTACGTGATAAAGAGGCTGAATCTGGTAGCTGTACGTTAACCAGCAAAATGCCTTTATCTTCTTGAGGAACAAACGCTGTAGAGGTGGTTTTCGCAAAGAAAGTGACCGCTGCGATAGCAACTATAAAGAACGTCACGAGCAGTAAAGACTTCTTCACCAAGAAACCAGCGATCTGGCCATAACGCGTAGTGATGCGCTCTAAGCCTCGGTTGAAAGCCTGGAACCAGTTAGCGGTATTGCCCCCACCCTGCTTCAATACCAGAGAACAAAGTGCTGGAGACAGCGTCAATGCATTGATGGATGAAATCACAACCGAAATACAGATGGTCAAAGCGAACTGGCGATACATGATACCGGTGATACCTGGCAGCATGGCGACGGGTATGAATACCGCAAGTAGAACCAAGGTCGACGTGATGATTGGTCCCGTTACTTCTTTCATCGCTAGCAACGTCGCTTTACGCGGTGAAATGGTTGGGTCTTTCGCCATGGTAGTATCGACGTTTTCGATAACCAGAATCGCATCGTCCACCACGATACCAATCGCAAGGATCAGGCCAAACAAAGTAACCGTATTAATGGTGAAGCCCGTTGCCTGCATGATGGCAAACGTACCAATCAGAGAAACGGGGATCGCGACAACAGGAATCAACGTTGCACGCGCACTACCCAAGAACAAGTAAGTTACAGCGATCACCAATAGAATCGCTTCAATCAGTGTTTTTACTACCCCTTTGATCGATTCAGATACGAACACGGTTGTATCGTAGCTGGTCTCGTATTCCATTCCCTCTGGGAAGTTTTTGCTCAAGCCCTCAAGGAGCTCCATGACGGCCTGACCACTTTCTAACGCATTCGCATCCGATTGAAGAGACAACGCAACGATTGACGCGTCCTGGCCACGGAACTTACCGTTACCATCGTAGAACTTTTTGCCTAGTTCAACGCGAGCAACATCTTTCAGATAAACCGTAGAGCCATTGGGATTAGCTCGAAGGACTACGTTCTCAAACTCACTCACGCTTTCCAAGCGACCTTTGGTCACAAGGTTAAACTGAACTTCTTGCGGATTGTTGTATGGTGCTGCACCTACACGCCCTGCCGCAACTTGAACGTTCTGTTCAGCCAAAGCGGCGTATACGTCTGACGTGGTTAGCTTAAGGTTGGCCATTTTTTCAGGATCTAACCAAACACGCATTGCGTATTCGCCACCACCAATCACGTTAACTTCACTGATACCTTTCGCACGAGCCAACTGATCTTTTACATTCAAGTTAATGTAGTTAATCAAGAACTGATCATCGTATTTGCCATCAGGTGAATAGAAGTTAAGTACCATCAGCAAGTCAGGTGAACGCTTTTTCACCGTCACACCAACCATGCGAACTTCTTGAGGCAGTTTTGACTCAATCTGTGACACGCGGTTTTGCACGTTAACTTGCGCCATATCTGGATCGGTGCCAACATCGAACGTGACGTTTAGGCTGTAAGAGCCATCGTTCGCGCTCTTTGAAGACATGTATATCATATCCTCAACGCCGTTGACTGACGTCTCTATGGGGTCCGCAATGGCCTGCTCGACAACTTCCGCACTCGCGCCAGTGTAGTAAGCCGAAACGCTTACTGATGGCGGGCTTATCTGTGGGTACTCAGCCACTGGCAAAATCGCCAGTGAGATCGCGCCGGCTAGCGTTAATATGATCGAAATAACCAGCGCGAATTTAGGTCTCTGAATAAAGAAACGACTTAACATAGTGCCCCCTACTGCTTATCTTCAGCAGGTGCTTGAAGGCGCACTTCTACACCATTACGCACACGTTGTAGGCCTTGTGTAATAACCGTATCTTCCTGATCGAGCCCTTCTCGAATGATAATGCCTTGTTCAACCTGAGGGCCAAGCTCGACGTTACGACGCTCTGCCACACTTCCCTCAGCCATCACCATCACAAAGTCACCTTCTAAGTCAGTCTGTACGGCACGTCGTGGGATAACAATAACGTCTTTCGTGTTCTTATCTCTCAAGTTCACTTTGATGTGTTGACCCGGAAGTAACTTCTGCTCTGGGTTTGGCACTAGCGCGCGCATAGCAATCGTACCCGTTTTGGTGTCAATACGATTACCTAAGAAATCAAGCTTACCTAGATGCTCAAAAAACTGTCCATTTTCCAGTTCAAGCTGAACTTCAACGCGGTTTGATTCAGCCGAGCCATCACCTTTTACTTGATCCATACCCATAGCTAAACGCTCACGCTCACTCACACTAAATGAGGTATGAACTGGATCTAAACTCACCAGAGTTGTCAGCACGCCAGATGATGGAGAAACCAGATCACCCGTACTCACTTTGGTATCACTAATACGTCCGCTAAAAGGTGCTCGGATTTGAGTATAGGAAAGGTTAACTTCAGCAAGTTTAAGTTGAGCATTTGCCGCTTCTAGCTCTGCTCTCGCACCAAGAAGTGCCGCAGTTAAAGCATCAAACTCAGATTGAGAGATACTACCGCGAGGCAACAAGTTTTTACCTCGAGTATGATCTAATTCGGCTTTTTTTAGCGCCGCTTTAGCTTGTGCAAGTGCGGCTTTAGCACTCGCGACTTGGGCTTCAAAAGAAGATGGCTCGATAGAGTAAAGGAGCTGCCCTTTTTCTACCATTTGCCCCTCTTCAAAGTGACGAGCTTTTAAGTAGCCAGAAATCTGCGCGGTAATATTGGTATCTTCTACTGCTTCAATGCGACCGATATAAGACTTGCTCGGTTGGTAGTCGATAACCGTGACATCCTGAGTCACTACGAGAGGCGCTTGACCTTTCGTTTGGGCATTATTAGCTTCCCCGCATCCAGCGAGGATTGCTGTAGCCGCCATTAGTGCGACAAGTGGTTTCTTTTGCATGTATTTACCGTCTTTATAGAACAGGATATTGTTGAATTCCTATCAACCTTACTCCTTGCTGCCACTGAAAACTTCACTGAAAAGCGCCCAAGGTGTTTCTAAATGTAAACATGAGAAACAAAAGGAAAATAAAGTAATTTAGTTAACAGTGGTATTCAATGAGCAATATACATACAACTCAATCATAACTATTTAATATACGCCTTAGGAGATCGCGAATTTTAGCGTGTGCTTGGAAACACTAACGGGAGTATTGTATTCGGGCGTAAAGTGAGATTCAGTGCTCAAGATAAGAACGTTTTGTGGCTAAAAAGGTAAAAAGTGACGCCTTCATACTCAAGACCCCGATTTTGACTATTTTTTTAATATAAATGGGTTATCATTCAATTAATTCAACGCCTTCGACAGAGAGGATGACTATGATTTCTAAATGGGCGAAACGCTTTTACCAGATGGCAGAACTAGTGGCGTCTTGGAGTAAGGACCCATCAACACAAGTCGGTGCCGTTATTACTAAACAGAATCGCATTGTATCTGTTGGATTTAATGGCTATCCGCATGGTGTTTCTGACAGTGTCGACACCGATGAGCGCGAGTTGAAATACCTTAAAACACTGCACGCGGAAGAGAACGCAATTTTGTTCTCAAAACGTGACTTAGACGGATGTGATATTTGGGTAACGCATTTTCCTTGCCCTAACTGCGCGGCAAAGATCATTCAAACAGGGATCTCACACGTACACTGCCCTGAGCAGTCTGAAGACTTTTTATCTCGCTGGGGAGATAAAATCCAAGTCAGTCAAGATATGTTCGACCAAGCGGGTGTGAAAGTCGACTGGTTACCGCTAGAAGACATTGAAATTGAAGACAAAGACGTGCGCTAGTATTCCATCTTAATATTTAAATAGCCCAGAGAGATCTGGGCTATTTTGTTATTAAATCTGCAAGAGGTCTCGACGTAGTCTTTTAACTGTGTTTTTTCGCTGTGAGCTCAGCAATTTTGACAATAACGAGTACTGATTTTTCCATCATTTCAACAGAAATAAACTCATGAATTCCGTGGAAGTTAAAACCACCGGTGAAGATATTCGGGCACGGCAAACCCATAAAAGATAAACGGGCACCATCTGTACCACCACGAATAGGTTTTATAATCGGTTCCACATCACACGCTTCCATCGCTTGCTTTGCCAGCTCAATGATATGAGGGTAAGGCTCAACCATTTCTCTCATATTGTAATAGCTGTCTTTTATTTTTAGCTCTACAGAACCATGGCGTAAACCCGTGTTCATTTCATCGACGAGTTTCTGCATAAAGGCTTTTCGATCCTCAAGTCTTTGACGGTCAAAGTCTCTAATAATGTAACCTAGCTCGCTTCGTGCAACGCCCATTTCTGCCGATTTTAGATGGAAGAACCCTTCGTAACCTTCGGTTGTTTCCGGAGTTTGATCTTGGGGCATTTGAACTTGAAATTTCGCAGCCAAGTTCATCGCATTGACCATTTTGCCTTTTGCGGTACCTGGATGAACGCTAACTCCATGAAAAATTACATCAGCGTTTGCTGCATTAAAGTTTTCGTATTCCAATTCACCTTGCGGGCCACCATCTATAGTGTATGCCCATTTCGCGCCAAATTTTTTAACATCAAACAAATCTGCACCACGACCGATTTCTTCATCCGGAGTAAAGCCGATACAAATGTCGCCGTGTGGAATGTCTGGGTTTTCCAGTAGCAGAGCTACCGCGGAAAGAATCTCTGCGATACCAGCTTTGTTATCCGCGCCAAGTAATGTAGTGCCATCGGTAGTAATAAGATTGTGGCCATGTAGGTGATGTAAATCTGGGTATTGCACGGGAGATAACACTTCATCCCCCAACCCTAATGCAATATCGCCACCCTGGTAATCTTCGATGAATTGCGGCTTTACGTTTTTGCCAGATGCATCCGGCGCGGTATCCATATGGGCAATGAAGCCGATAGGAGGAACCTCATAATCAACATTGGCTGGCAGTTTAGCCATCAAGTAGCCATTTTTATCCAAAGTCACGTCACTTAAACCAAGCTCGATCATCTCTTTTTTAAGTAACTCAGCAAACACAAGCTGACCAGGTGAACTTGGGCAAAGCGTCACATGTGGATTGGATTGGGTATCAAACGTGACGTATCGAAGAAATCTTTCAACTAAATGTTTCATATTTATTCTCATTGTTTTGTACGATGAGGCATTATCACGCATTGATAAGCTGACGTTGCCTCATCAAACCTCACGCTATGTTACGCTCTTAGCTCAATAAGAATTTGCTTTGAATCATTTTTTGATAAGAAAGGCTTTTGCGCTTTGCTTTCGCTCATTGAAGTATGAATTTAATCTAAAAGTTCCTCAGCCAGTACTCGCCACTCTTTAACCTTTTCACGAAAATGACGCCATTGCTTATCGGTCATCGAACGAGAAACATCTAATGTCAGTTGATCAACCAATGCAAAGTTAGAGTCAATATTCAGAGAAAGCTGCTCACTATAATAACTCTCTGGCTCGAACAAGAGTCGCATAAATATATCTTGATAAGTCACAACATTAGATTTGTTGTCGAACAAGTATTCGAGCTCTTGATATACCGTGGCTCGATAATCTCTCCATAAAGGGCTGTTTAAAATAACTTGCTGAGAAAATCTTTGAGCTAATTGACGCTGATTTCCTGATAGATTCCCTAGCCATTCTTCCATCCACTCTTCAGTGTTATCCAGAATAATTTCACGCACTTCGTCTTCTGTCTTATCGGCATATTTTGCGTTTCGCTCTTGATAATGTTCTTGTACATTACTCAAAAACTCGCGTTCTTGCTCTTTCGTTAATTGCAAACTTAACGCAAAAAGATCTGGTGCTGCTTTGCTGACCACTCTATCGTAATGCGCTCGCATTCTATCTCGATTTTGTTGTAAGTAATTTAAGGTGATATCGCTCGCTTTTAATCTCTCAAGGTCTTTTAAATGTTCGATATATAATGGTAACTCCTCTTTCTTGTGCCAGTCTGCCAACAATAATAAGCGCTCTTCCACCAGGACTTCTTGTTCCCCTTGCAACGAGACATAGTCCTCTAAGTAATCGAGCACGAACCAATCGATATTGCTGTATAAAAACTTTTTCGCACAACCGGCAAGCAGAAATACGAAGCAAAATAGAAGGCCATAACGAAGCGCCTTATTAGATACACCCTTTAATTTAGTCACTTATTCGTATTCCCTTTTCTGTTGATTAAGTTCTATACTCAACCTGTATCACTTAGTATTGCGGCAAACTTACACCAGTGTGACAAATATTGATTGCCACCTTAATAATATATAGAGTTTGAAATTAACTTTTTGATCACAGCTATCCGCAAAAAAGTGAGTTAGAGCGCAATTATCGGCTAAAAAACGTACCGAACGACGCTCCCTATAACGGCATATAATTTGCATGGATGTTTTTTGGATGGTTTATGGAGGCGAAGTATGGCAGCCGCTGAGCAACTTGATACCAGTGTAGAATATGAGATTCGATATTTTGAACAGGGGAAAATGCACTGCATGAGAGTCATTGCTGAAAGCAAAAAAGTGGCTTATCAGTACTATTTGGAGTGTGGTAAGCACAACAGTGACTTGTACTCTATTCGCCCAGACAAGTAAAAAAACCGCCTAACAGGCGGTTTTTTTATTCGTCAGAATCAATATAACTGTTTGATTTTATTTATTATTACAGATTCAAATCCAACAATGTTATTTGATGTCGCCAAAGCGCTCAAGATAAAGGACGGTTGCTGCAGTACGAGAAGGAACTTGAAGCTTTTTAAGTAAACTCTTCATATGTACTTTAACCGTAGACTCAGAGATAAAAAGACGATCGGCAATTTGCTTGTTGCGGAAACCTCTTGCCACCTCTCTTAAGATCTGAGATTCACGATCGGTCAGTGTATCAAACACGTCCTCTTGCTCTGAACGTTCACTCAAATACTTAGAAACTTCTTGGCTGTATGCCTTGTCCCCTTGATGCGCTTGTTTTAGCAACTCAACCAACTCATCGGGCTCAGTGTCTTTCAATAAATAGCCATCGGCACCACTTCGAACTATTGCTTCTATATCTGCTGGGCTATCCGAAACGGTTAGAATGACAATTCTGGCTTCACAGCCATCTGCACGCAGTGCTTGCAAAGTATCAAGGCCAGACATGCCTTTCATATTAAGATCAAGAAGTACAAGATCCAGTTCCAGCTCATGCGCTTTCGCTACTGCATCCGCGCCATTACTTGCTTCTGCAATGACCTCAAACTCAGGCTCAAAGCTTAAAAGCTGGTGGATACCTCTTCGCATGAGTGGGTGATCATCCACCAGCATTACTTTACACACTGTCACTGTTTACTTCCTTACTATGTTGGAATTCTAATTTTACGGTACAACCTTTGTTTATCGATGCTTCGATGTGAAGATCGGCATGCAGTCTAGCGGCCCGCTCTTGCATGATACTCATACCGTAATGATTTAATTTTTCGTCTTGATGTTCAAAGCCTATTCCATCGTCGCTAACGGTTACTGTGACTTTTCCATCATTATCGAGACATTGAATGTGAATATTATCTGCTTGCGCATGTTTGATAGCATTAATTGCCGCTTCTCTTATCAACTGTAGTAAATGAACCTGCTGATGTGCATCCAGTTCAGTTGATGAAAGTCTATTTTTTAGCGTAATGTCCGCAGCAGTTTGTTCACTGAGCGTTTCAACCATGTCTTGCAATGCTTGGCCAAAACTGCCCTCTTTAATCGTAAGACGAAACGTCGTCAGTAACTCGCGTAACTGCGTATAAGCCGCAGATAAGCCCGTATCTAGCTCAGCAATAACTTGATTAGCCTGCGCGATCGCCTTTTCGTCAGGCAAGTTCTTTACGCTTCTCTTTAACAAAGCGACCTGAATTTTTAAGTAAGAGAGTGCTTGAGCCAATGAATCATGCAACTCCCGAGCAATAGTGGCTCGCTCTTCCATCAGCAGAATTTGTTCTGCTTGGCGCTGCGCCCGATTGTAATACACGGCGCGTGATAAAATCTGCACGAAGTTGTCAATAAGAGCCTCGTTCGGACAAGGTAACCCTGCTTTCCAATATAAATAACCCAAGTGCTCACCATCTAGCATCAGGGCTTTACCGTGGCAATCTTCATCACAATCTTGGCAGCATTCTTCTCCTTCCATCAATATCCAGCTCGGTTCTCCCAGCTGCTCGATTTCAAGTTTGACCGCTTTAATGCCCTCAAGACTGACGATATGCTGCAAAATCGCCTGGAAATTGTCTTGATTAATACGCGACGCCGTGAGTTCTTTTGACGAGTCATACAGCACCTCTAAAGACTGGTTGGCATGCTGCAATTTACGTGTTTTCTCATCAACCGCTTGTTCTAATCCTCGGTACAACTTACCAAGGTCTGTCGCCATCCGATTAAAGGTTCGAGTCAGTATTCCCATTTCATTATCGCTGGATACATTGAGCGATATATTAAATGAGCGATTTTTAATTTGCTCGCTAGCAAAAACTAAGGCACGCAGAGGCCGAACAACTTCGAGGCGCACAAAATGAACGACAAACATACTGACACAAAGAATGCCCCCCAACCCTAACCCGCCGATCCAGGCTAAGTTAATCAGTTTTTGCTCCGAAAAGCTCTGCAGCTTAAATACAAACTCATCGATTTGTTCAACAAAACCGGCCACTAGGAGTTGATATTCTGCCGGGTTGTCTCCTCTCAGCACCGCCTTGAGTTCATGCCATCTGATAATAAGACGGTAGTAATCGTGAGTGATGTCTTCTGGCACAGACCAATGCTGAAGCGCTTTCATTGAAGGTGAATATATCGAATGTTCAAATGCGTCAATATGTGAAGAATAGTCAACAGATTTAACCTGAATATCATTCGCCAGACGGTAGCTTTGCATTCGCATCGAGCCAGCAACATTGACGGCTTCAGCATCGTTCAAACTCGACGCTAACGTAAAAATCGCAAAACCAGTCGTAGCGACTGAGAGCAGCAAAATAAGAAGCATCGCGGATGCAATCGTGCGCGTCACCGACTTTTTCACATTTTTAAACAATCTGAGTTCCTCGCCCATTAACAATCCTATATGTACGTGCAATGAACCCATTACCTTTCAACTTTATCAATATGTGATCACCTGCGACGGAATTTATTGATCCAAAACAATATTGCATACCATTTACCCCCTAAGAGGTATTTATACAAATATGTCAAAAACTACAATTTCGTTAGTTTAAATGACAGTTTATTAATGAAAATTGTGGACTATGCTTAGTTTGGGTTCCAAGTTTCGAGGTGACTAAGTGGTAGACCTTTCCAGAAGAAGACTCTTTGCAAGAAAAGCGCACCCCGACAACGCCGTACGTTTGCCTTGGTTAACTAAACCGCAACAGTTTACGGACGATTGCACTCGCTGCGGTAAATGCATTGAGGCCTGTGAAACAAAGATTATAACCAAAAGTGATGGCGGATTCCCCTCGGTCGATTTTTCCATCGATGAATGCACATTTTGCTATCAATGTGCAAACGCCTGTCCTGAGCCCCTTTTCTTGCCAGAAACAGAACAACCTTGGCAAGCAAAAGCAAGTATCAACGATAACTGCTTAGCAAAACAAAATGTCGAATGCCGAAGTTGTGGGGATATGTGCGACCCGATGGCAATTCAGTTCAAATTAGAACTGGGGAAAGTAGCACAACCCAATTTAGACCTTGATGAGTGTAACGGCTGCGGCGCCTGTGTTTCAGTGTGCCCGACTTCATCCATCAATGTGAGCAATACAACAGCCTAAGCCGAATGTCGTCGGCCAAAGGCAATAAAAATAAATGAGAGAGCTATATGTCACTAAATGAAGTGCATATTTCAAGTTTGGTAGTACATGTGCTGCCGGAACATTTGGACGAAATCAAACAAAAGATAGAAGCACACGAAAATGCGGAAATCTATGGTGACAGTCCTGAAGGCAAGATTATCGTCGTACTTGAAACTGAGAACCAAGGTTTCATCACAGACACTATCGATGCCATTAACAATTTACCGAACGTCTTAAGCACGGTATTGGTTTATCACCAAATCGAAACTGGGCTTGAAGAAACGGATGAAGAAGACACTGGAACACAACATTCCCAAATCGAGGGTGAAGTATGAAAATGACAAGACGTGCGTTTGTGAAAGCAAACGCGGCTGCATCAGCTGCTGCTGTCGCAGGTGTGACACTACCAGCATCTGCAGCCAACCTGATTGCAAGCTCTGATCAAACCAAAATCACATGGGACAAAGCACCTTGTCGTTTCTGTGGTACAGGCTGTTCTGTTCTTGTTGGCACTCAAAACGGCAAAGTGGTAGCAACACAGGGTGACCCAGAAGCACCAGTAAACAAAGGTCTGAACTGCATCAAAGGTTACTTCCTTTCTAAGATCATGTACGGTCAAGACCGTCTAACTCAACCGATGCTACGAATGAAAGATGGCAAATTCCACAAAGATGGTGAATTTACACCTATCTCTTGGGATGACGCTTTCGACATCATGGCTGAGAAATGGAAAGCTTCCCTCGAGAAAAAAGGCCCAACAAGCGTAGGTATGTTTGGCTCAGGCCAATGGACAGTAATGGAAGGCTACGCTGCATCAAAGTTAATGAAAGCAGGCTTCCGATCAAACAACATTGATCCAAACGCTCGCCACTGTATGGCTTCTGCCGTTGTAGGTTTCATGCGCGCATTCGGTATCGATGAGCCAATGGGTTGTTACGATGACTTTGAGAACGCAGACGCTTTCGTTCTTTGGGGCTCAAACATGGCAGAGATGCACCCGGTTCTATGGACTCGCATTACTGACCGCCGCCTAAGCCACCCTCACGTTAAAGTGAACGTGCTTTCTACTTACTACCATCGTTCATTTGAGTTGGCAGACCACGGCTACATTTTCAATCCTCAGTCTGACCTTGCAATTGCTAACTTCATCGCAAACTACATCATCGAAAACGATGCAGTAAACTGGGACTTCGTGAACAAACACACGAACTTCACTCAAGCAGACACTGACATCGGCTACGGTCTACGTGACGATGATCCGCTACAAAAAGCAGCGAAGAACCCGAACTCTGGCAAACTCACTTCTATCTCATTCGAAGAGTACAAGAAATCAGTAGCGCCATACACAGTAGAGAAAGCATCTGAAATCTCTGGTGTTGAGAAAGAGAAGCTTATCGAGCTTGCGAAGCAATACGCGGATCCAAACACGAAAGTGATGTCTCTATGGACGATGGGTATGAACCAGCATACTCGTGGTGTATGGATGAATAACTTGGTTTACAACATCCACCTACTAACCGGTAAGATCTCGACTCCGGGGAACAGCCCATTCTCACTAACGGGCCAACCATCAGCATGTGGTACCGCTCGTGAGGTTGGTACGTTTGCTCACCGCCTACCAGCGGATATGGTGGTTGCTAACCCTAAACACCGTAAGATTGCAGAAGACATCTGGAAACTGCCAGAAGGTACGATTCCACCAAAACCTGGCTTCCACGCCGTATTGCAAGACCGTATGCTGAATGACGGCGTTCTGAACTGTTACTGGGTTCAATGTAACAACAACATGCAAGCCGGTCCAAACATCAACACAGAACGTCTTCCAGGTTACCGCAACCCAGAAAACTTCATCGTTGTGTCTGACCCATACCCGACAGCAACAGCACAAGCAGCAGACCTTATTCTTCCTACCGCAATGTGGATTGAAAAAGAAGGTGCTTACGGTAACGCAGAGCGTCGTACCCAAGCTTGGTACCAACAAGTGGGCACAGTCGGTCAAGCAAAATCGGACCTTTGGCAACTAATGGAGTTCTCGAAACGCTTCAAAATGGAAGAAGTGTGGCCTGAAGAGCTTCTAGCGAAAGCGCCTCAATACCGTGGTAAAACAATGTACGACGTACTTTACCGCAATGGTAACGTCGACAAATTCCCTATCGAAGAAGCTCGTGAACTGAATGACGATGCTCACCACTTCGGTTTCTATGTTCAAAAAGGTCTGTTTGAGGAATACGCAACATTTGGCCGTGGTCACGGGCATGATTTGGCTCCATACGACCGCTACCACCAAGTACGTGGTCTACGTTGGCCTGTTGTTGATGGTAAGGAAACACAGTGGCGCTTTAAAGAAGGTTCAGACCCATACGCGAAAGAAGGTTCTGGTTGGGACTTCTACGGCAATGCTGACGGCAAAGCGAAGATCATTTCCGCGCCATACGAAGCGCCACCAGAAGTACCGAACGATGAATTTGATATGTGGTTATGTACTGGTCGTGTTCTTGAACATTGGCACACAGGCACCATGACTCGTCGTGTACCTGAATTATACAAAGCAGTACCAGACGCAGTGTGTTACATGCACCCAGAAGACGCAAAAGCACGCAATGTTCGTCGTGGTGAAGAAGTACTCATGGCAAACAAACGCGGTGAAGTACGCGTTCGTGTTGAAACTCGCGGTCGTAACCGTCCGCCAAAAGGTTTGGTATTCGTACCGTTCTTTGATGCACGTATTTTGATTAACAAGCTTATCCTAGATGCGACTGATCCACTGTCTAAACAGACAGACTTTAAGAAGTGCCCAGTCAAAATCACTAAGATTGCTTAACCTTCAGATACTGAATGCTACGGCCGTCATTATGGCGGCCTAATAAAGAATTTAAGCCATAAAGGCGGAGATGAAATGATGAAAAAATTACTTGTCGCAGTTTTATCTGTAGGTGCGTTAGTGACAGGCATTGCGCAAGCTGAGTTGGATAATCCAGGTGGTATTGGAGGTCTAGAATCTTTACGTGGAATGTCTCAATTGGAAGATACGCGTCCAGCAGACGAGTTCAAAGACTTCCCTAAAGATCAAATTGTTGAAGACAGCTATGTTTATCAACCACCGTTGATCCCACACAGCATTCGTCACTACGAAATTTCGTTAAATGCTAACAAGTGTCTTGCATGCCATAGCTGGAAAAATGCAAAAGAGTCAGGTGCGACTAAAATTAGCGTAACGCACTATGTAAACAGAGAAGATGCGGTACTGGCAGATATGTCTCCTCGTCGTTACTTCTGTTTGCAATGTCACGTTCCACAAACGGATGCAAAACCACTAGTGGAAAACGAGTTTAAGGCAGTCGATTCGCTTCAGTAATTGAAACGCGAGTACTAAGAGGTTACTTATGAAAATACTTAAAGCGTTTTGGAAGAGACTGTCGAGCCCGAGTAAAGCTGCCGCTGGTGTGGTTTTATTTCTAGGCTTCGCTGGTGGCCTTCTATTTTGGGGCGCATTCAACACAGGTATGGAAGCAACCAACACAGAAGAATTCTGTTCTGGCTGTCACGCGCCGATCGTTGCTGAAATTCAAGAAACAATTCACTACTCCAACCGTTCTGGTGTTCGTGCGATTTGTTCAGACTGTCACGTTCCTCATGAATGGACGGATAAGATCGTTCGTAAAGTACAGGCATCTAAAGAGCTATTTGCACACTTCGTAACGAAGACGATCGATACGCCAGAGAAGTTCCAAGAGCGTCGTGGACACCTCGCAGAACGAGAGTGGGCACGTATGAAAAAGAATGACTCTCTTGAATGTCGTAACTGTCATGAGTTTGATTTCATGGATTACTCTCAGCAAGGATCACGTGCGGCAGAACAACACTCCACCGCTCTAGCTTCAGGCGAGAAAACATGTGTAGACTGTCACAAAGGTATTGCGCACAAACTACCAGACATGAGCGGCGTTGAAGGCTGGCACTAAGGAGACTTACCATGAGTACATTAGAATCTGTAATTTGGCATATCCTTGGCTACAGTGCTATGCCAGTGATTATTCTTTCCGGCTTTGTGGCGGTAGCAGCAATCTCTCTCTGGCTGCTGTCATTTGGTAAGGATAAAGAGGTGTAACGTAACACATCTCTACTCGTCAACTAGCCTATTTGTTGACACTGAGCGCCGAGCAAATGCTCGGCGCTTTTTATTTATTACTCAATGGTACTTGCCAACAATAAACAAGCAATCATACATAAAAAAAGCGACCATAAAGGCCGCTAAGATTTACTGCTATAGGGAGTTGTTTAAGATTCTTTTACTGGCAGAACCTGTTTGACGTATTGTCCTGGCGCCTCATCAATAACCGGATGGTTTTCTGAGCCAATAGGGAAAGGCTCAACTTGCTCTTTAGGGTTGAATTGGAGTAACCACTCGTTCCAGTGTGTCCACCACGATCCCTCTTTGTGTTCCGCGTTATTCAACCACTCATCAGCAGAGTCATCCAAATTATCGTTCAACCAATAACCATACTTATTTTTAGCTGGAGGGTTCACGATGCCCGCAATATGACCAGACTCACCGAGGACAAACGTTTTGTTACCACCCGTGTTCAGCGCACCACGGTAAGTTCCCTGCCATAACGCAATGTGGTCTTCTTTCGTTGACACAAAATAGCTAGGAATTTTGATCTTATTGAGATCAATCCATACTCCACCAATTTTGACGCCTTTATCTTGCACCAGCTTGTTCTCTAAATAGAGCTCGCGAAGCAAGAAATTGTGAGATGCAGCGCTGACGTTGGTGCTATCGCTATTCCAGTACAACAAGTCGAAATCAACCGGACTGTTACCCTTCAAGTAATTGTCGACGTAGTAGTTCCAGTACAAGCTGTTTTCACGCAGTAAACTAAACGTCACGCTTAAGGAACGGCCGTCCATATACCCTTTTGCGTTATTTTGCGCTTCAATTGCACTAACAATGGTGTCATTGATATACGCGCCGACTTCACCTGGTTGAGAGAAGTCGAGCAACGTGGTGAAGAAAGTGGCAGACTTAATGCGCTTCTTCATACGTTTTGCAGCGTAGTACGCAACCGTGCTTGCTAAAACAGTACCACCAATACAGTAACCAGCGGCATTGATTTGCTCTTGTCCTGTTATATCTTCAATTGCAGCGACGGCTTTCACTACGCCTTCTGTCACGTAGTCACCAAACTCTATGTGCGCTTGTGCCTTGCCTGGATTGCGCCAAGACATCATAAATACACTGTGCCCCTGCTCTAACAACCATCGAACCATTGAGTTCTTTGCCGTTAAATCAAGGATGTAGTATTTATTGATGAAAGGTGGGACGATGAGCAGCGGCGTCGCATTCACTTTCTCTGTTAGAGGTCGATATTGAATCAACTCAAACAATTCGTTTTGAAAAACCACATTGCCCTGTGTCGTCGCAACGTCATCTCCCACGCGGAATGCATTGTTATTCGTCATACGAATTTTTAAAATGTCTGCGCTCGACTCAACGTCTTCTTTCAACTGCTCTAAGCCTGCCAGTAAGTTTTGACCGTTTTGCTCAAGTGTCAGCTTCAAAAGCTCTGGGTTAGTGGCGATGAAGTTGGAAGGAGAAAGGGCGTTAATGGCTTGGCGAGAGAAAAAAATAATACGTTCTTTCGTCTTTTCATCTAAGCCTTCCAAAGACTCGATGGTGTCCAGATAGGTCTTACTAAATAAAAGGTAGGATTGTTTGATGAAGCTATACATGGCTTCATTTTGCCATGCTTCGTTTGAGAAACGCTTATCCCCTTTTTCAGCTTCGACGATTTGTGCTTGGTTCCCTGCCAATGCAACATTCTGCCAAATTTGCAGCTGCTGTTCCCACCACTGTGCTTGCAGCTTTAAAATCGCAGCAGGCTGATTCGCAGCTTGTTCGAACAGTTTGGCAGTATCCTCAAAGTTCACTTCTTGCATGGCCTTGTTTAAAGGAGAGTTCACGACTGCCTTGTTCACTTCGAAATCATGCCACCACTGATGATTGGTTTCCTGAAGCTTCACAAGATAGTCCGAAAAGAAGTGTTGAAACATAGTCTTACTCCTATATTCGGAAAAAACAACGCCGCCCAAATCTAGGGGCGGCGAGAATCGGACAAATTACACTGGAGTAACAGTCTTTAGATTTTCCGAAGTCATTTTCTCAACGTCTTCTTTGAACTCTTTTGCAATCGCTTGAAGCTTGTTGCTGTCATCCATCATTTGTTGAGAAAGTTTAGTAAGTACGCTTAGTTGCTGACTGTTGAAAGCAGTCAATGACGTTACGTCTTTGATTTCTGTCGCTGCTTTCATCTGGTTTAGACCCACTTCACTGTATGTGCGAATGGCGTTCAATTGAAGCTCGGTCAACACTTCTACGTTTTTTGTCACTAGCTTGTTGAACTTCAAGTAAGGTTCTAGATTTTTTTCAGTTTGATCGCTAAATGTTTTGAAGAAATCTGTGTACATGGTTTGTCTCCTAGAGAAAGAATTAAAAATGTCCTTTTAAATAATTACTTAACTGTCTTTACAACCACAGCCGTGCCCATGCCGCCGCCCACACAAAGTGAAGCAACGCCATATTGACCATTTTGCTTATGAAGCTCGTGAACCAGCGTGACTAAGATTCGGTTTCCAGATGCACCAAGCGGGTGTCCTAGCGCGATAGCACCACCGTTAAAGTTCGCTTTATCTTGAATCGCGTTAACTGGAACTTGGTTTGTTTCCGCCAACTGATGAATCACGCCAAGTGCTTGCGCTGCAAATGCTTCGTTTAACTCGTAAACGTCGATATCATTTACTGTGAGTTCTGCTTTTTCGAGTGCTTTATTGACCGACTCAACAGGACCTAGGCCCATGATCTTCGGATCAAGACCCGATTGCGCATAGCTTACAATCTCAGCAAGCGGCGTTAATCCATGCGCTTTAACTGCGCTTTCAGACGCCACGATAATCGCACTCGCGCCATCGTTAATGCCTGATGCATTACCCGCAGTCACAGTGCCTTCGCGGTCAAAAGCAGGACGTAGCTTGCTTAAGGCTTCCATTGTCGCGTTCGCTTTTGGGTATTCATCCGTATCAAACATCACGGTTTCACGGCGTTGCTTTACTTCCACTGGCACAATTTCGTCTTGAAATTTGCCAGCTTCGATAGCGGCTACCGCTTTCTGTTGGCTAGACAGCGCGTATTCGTCTTGCTGCTGGCGAGTTAAGCCGATTTGTTTTGCTACGTTTTCTGCCGTCACACCCATGTGATATTGGTTGTAAACATCGGTTAAACCGTCCGCTATGAGCAGATCTTTTAGCTCCAGATTGCCCATTTTGTTGCCATCACGAATGCTGCTTGGTGCAGCAAACGGAATCTGAGACATGACCTCAACACCCGCTGCTACAACGATCTCAGCATCGCCACTACGGATATGGGACACGGCATCCATGACCGTTTTCATGCCACTACCGCAAACCATGTTTACGCCATATGCAGGAACAGATTCAGGAATCCCCGCAAACAGTGCCGCTTGGCGGCCAACACCCATTCCTTGACCTGCACCAACAACGTTGCCAACAATCACTTCGTCAACCTTGTCGCCAGGCAACTTTGCCGCTTCCAACGCGCCTTTAATCGCTACTGCTGCCAGATCGCCAGCAGAAGTATTTTTCAGGCTGCCACCAAAAGCACCAATTGGAGTACGCTTCGCCGCTACGATAAATACTTTTTCCATCATCTTCTCTCCTTAGTGCATGTATAGGCCGCCGTTCACCGACAAAGTCTCTCCGGTGATGTAGGCGCCCGCATCGCTGACCAAGAAGCTCACTGATGCTGCAATTTCTTCTGGTGTCGCAAGACGTTTCATTGGAATTTGGTTCGTGATGGATTCCAGCACTTCTGGCTTCATTTGCTCAACCATTGGCGTACCCGTGTAACCCGGAGCGATAACATTAACTGTCACACCCGAGCGAGCACCTTCGTATGCTAAGGCTTTAGAGAAACCGATCATCCCAGCTTTCGCCGCCGAGTAGTTTGCTTGACCAAACTGCCCTTTAAGACCATTGACTGAAGAGATATTGATGACACGACCACCGCCTTTTTCGCACATTGCAGCAAAGAGGGGTTGCGTAACGTTGAATAAACTATTGAGGTTGGTATTGATGACATCATTCCAAGCTTGCGCAGTCATCTTTTTAAACACGCCATCACGTGTGATTCCTGCGTTGTTGACAACAACATCAATGGTTCCTTCCTCCCCAAGCAATTGCGCCAATTTCTCTGCACACTCTGTCGTGTTTGTTACATCCAACTCAAAAAGGCGAACCTGATCTTTGGTAAACCCTTTGCTGTTGAACCACTCCAGCGCACATTCGTAGTTACCTGTGAAATAAGTAGCGATTACACGGTAACCGTCATTGACTAATTGAGAGGAAATAGCAGAACCAATTCCGCCTTTTGATCCAGTGATCAAAGCGACTTTCTTCATTGAAGACTCCATTCTTAACGGCATTTAAAAAGCAAACTTAATACACTGATGAAATAGTTCACCAACTGACGTGTTTATTTATTCTTTTGACAACCAATCCCGTGCTTCCTTTATTTTAAGTTAACCTAGAAATATTACATTTCAAATAAAAAACTCATCCAATTGCATAAGATTGATTTAGATCTCATTACCCGTGAAATGTTATAAAATGGTTAATTTTACATAAGTCATTGTTTTAAATCTCACTTCCACAAAAGCCACACCAACAGAAATAGAAACATAATTATTAAATATCATGAACTTACATACAGAATGGTAGACGTTACATTATGTCATGATTTAAGATCTGAATTTTAAGCCTATATGATTACAACAAACTTGATATTAGAATAATAATTCAATTATCAGTAAAAATAATTATCAAACATATCATTTAATTACTGCATTTAATGATAATTTAGTTATCAATTCGATTATTTTAATACAGTGATGATTAATACCGATAAAATATAATAAATTAAATATATTTAATCTAAAAATGATATAAGAGCTTGTCTCATACTGGAGCAATACGCACTATTATGACGCATAGATTAAAATATAATTTCATTTTAAATTTATATATTCGAAGAACATCAACTAGCTACTAGTGAAAGTAATCGTTCGCTTTGTAGTAGCATCCTTTTCCACTTTGCACTATCTTTGTGGCTTCTCTTTAATCACTAAATCATCAACAGATATGAATCTTGCATTGCTCAGTATGTTCATCCCTACTTTCTTTTTTGTCTCAATCACGCCTGGTATGTGCATGACTCTCGCCCTAACGTTAGGTATGAGTATCGGTTATCGTCGCACGTTATGGATGATGATAGGAGAGCTTCTCGGTGTTGCGCTGGTGTCAGTCTCTGCGGTGTTAGGTATCGCTGCGATTATGCTCAATTATCCTTGGATGTTTATCGCGTTAAAGTTCATTGGTGGCGGTTATTTACTCTATCTTGGTGTTGAAATGTGGCGGTCGCGAGGGAAACTTGCGATTAATGTCGACAACTTAGAAACACCAAAGAGTGACAATATCGCACTTATCATGCAAGGCTTCGTTACCGCAATCGCAAACCCAAAAGGCTGGGCATTTATGATTTCTCTTTTACCGCCTTTTATAGACCAAAACGCAGCACTTGCACCGCAACTGATCATACTTGTCTCCATTATTTTACTGTTTGAGTTCATTTGCATGTCTCTGTACGCTACTGGTGGTAAAGGGTTGAAACACGTATTAGGTCAGTCTAAGAATGTACGCCTAATGAACCGTATCGCAGGCACTTTAATGATGGGGGTTGGTGTCTGGTTGCTACTAAGCTAAGGCAAACTGGAAACAATGAAAAATATTCTGAATAAAATCGCTAAAGTCATGGGTGAAGTATTGGACTTTCAAGCCCGAGTTTGGGTTGTGAACGTCTATAGCGGTGAGCATAAAGGCGAGTCTTATGTCGTTAATGAAGATGCTTTCTCTGTACCTCTTCAGTGGATGAAGAAGAAAGGCTACCAAGAGTCGATGTTGAATAAAGTCGAAGCAATGAAGCGCTCACAAGTCTTAGAGTTCGATTTGGGACTTGTGAAACATCGCTTGATGCGCGTGAAATAAGCACAAAAAAGCGCCACTCAAGATGAGTGGCGCAAGCACTTTTACCTTAAAAATAATGCTACGGCGCTGCGTCAATCTCAACTGGAAGATAATGTTTCGGCTCCAGTTTCAACCACTCCGGCAGCACAGTACCAATCGAAATCGAAGACCATGTACCCGACAGAACGCCAATAAACATGGCGGTTGAGAAACCAGCCAAAGGCGCTCCTCCCATAATCCATAATGCACCAACAGTGATCAATGTCGTACCAGATGTCACCATAGTGCGTGAAAACGTCGCGATAACAGCTTGATCATTGATGTCTTCTGTTTTCCAACTCTGTTTCGCAATCAACAGCTCACGGATTCGGTCTGCAATGATGATCGAGTCATTCAATGAGTAACCTAAAATTGCTAACACCGCTGCAAAAACGGTTAAGTTGAACTCCATTTGAGTAATTGCAAAGAAACCAAGCACTAAGATCACATCATGGGCCAAAGCAAACAGTGAACCACTGGCCAAACGCCACTCAAAACGGAAACACAAGTAACCGAGAATACTCAACACACAAATCAACAATGCTAAGCCACCTTGTTCAAACAAGTCTTGGCCAACTTGAGCGCCAACTATACTGTTGCTGACAACATCAACTTGGTGAGAGATTGGCTTCAACACCTCTTCTACACTTGGCAACGTTTGTCCATCTTCCGGCGCAGAGTAACGAATCACCCAACGGCCATCTTCACCAGAGCGTGTCACTGACGCAGATTCACCAAGCTTTGGTTGCAGAACGTCAAGCAGATCATGGTTAGTTAGCTGCTTATCTACCTTTACTTCTGTCACCATACCGCCAGTGAAGTCCAAACCTAGGTTCAACCCTTTAAAGCCTAGAGCGACGATCGCGATCACCGTTAAAATGATGGAAACTAGCGTAGTAAAGTAACGAATTTTACGAATATTTTGTTTTAGCATTTCGACCATGATTAAACCCTCACATCACGACGGGCATCGCGGCCCCAAATTAAATTGATCATTGCTCGAGAGGCAAATACGCCTGTAAACATACTGGTTAACAAACCTAATCCGAGTGTTAAGGCAAAGCCTTGGATTGGGCCATTACCGATGGCGTACAAAATCACGGCGGTGATCATGGTAGTAATGTTGGCATCAAGGATGGTCGAGAATGCGCTGTCAAAGCCAAGATCAATCGCTTGAGCGAAGCTGCGGCCTTCACGCATTTTGTCCTTAATACGTTCAAAGATAATAACGTTGGTGTCTACTGCCATACCGACGGTTAACACTAAACCGGCAATACCCGGAAGCGTTAGAACCGCTCCTGGTAACAAGGCGATTAAGCCAAGCAAACAAAGCATGTTGGCGCAAAGCGCCACGTTCGCTACCCAACCTAAGCGGCGGTACCAAAGTGCCATAAAGGTCAGTGTTAGTCCCATACCTAAAGCCAGTGCTGCAAAGCCGTTTTCAATGTTTTCTGCACCCAGAGAAGCACCGATTGTTCGCTCTTCCACAATAGTAACTGGCGCGGTCAGTGACCCCGCGCGAAGCAATAGCGCCAACTGCTGCGCATCGTCCATGCTACCTGCCCCAGTAATACGGAACTGGCTACCAAGCTGAGATTGAATAGTCGCGACGCTGATAACGCGCTCACTACGCTCAGTTACACCGCGATCGTTTGTTTTGTATTCACGGTAAACGGTCGCCATTGGCTTGCCGATGTGAGTCGCTGAGAAGTCACTCATTTTCTTACCACCAGCGTGGTCAAGAGAGATATTTACCTCTGACATGCCCATTTTGTCGACACCAGCACGAGCGTTCACGATGTGCTCGCCCGTTAGAACTGGTCGTTTTGCCAAAATCACAGTACGACCGTCATTATCTTGAAGAACAAGATCTTGGCTGCTGTGTGCTTGGCTCGCATCTTTCACTTCATAAAACGCCAAGCTTGCTGTTGCACCAATAACGTTTTTCGCTTGAGCAGGATCTTGTACACCAGGGAGCTCAATTCGAATGCTCTCTTTACCTTGGCGTTGCACTAGTGCTTCTGTGATACCAAGTTCTTCAATACGACCACGCATGATCTTCAGGTTTTGTTGAAGAGTCGACGATTGAAATTCTTGGATATTTTGTTCACTCGGTTCAAGCACAAAGCCACGAGATGAACTTTTTGAAATCCAGCCCGGGTAGTTTTGACGCAAGAACTTGTTTACTTCCGACAATGCTTGCTCGCTGTCACTGTTTACCGTAATTCGGTTGCCGCTTTCTGCTCGAACTTGCACACCACGAACACGTTGATCACGCAGATTCGCTTTGATTTCATCAATCAACGCATCACGTTGCTCTTCAAACGCTTTATTCACATCAACATTCAACAAGAACTGAACGCCACCACGAAGATCAAGACCGAGTTTAATTGGGCTAAAGCCCATCTCATTCAACCATTCTGGCGCAACCGATACGTATGAGAAAGTGATGCTGTCGTCTTTATTTAGCTCTTTGTTTAACAACGCACGAGCTTTACTTTGCGCATCTTCACCATCGAATACAATGGTTGTTTTGCCGTCTTTTTCGATGATTTTGTCGGCTGAAATATGGTTGGTTTTTAGCAGTTGATTCAGATGAACAACCGACATTTCACTGTTGTTTTGATCCGCAAACGTCAACTGGATAGAAGGCTGTTCGCCAAACCAAGTTGGTATAGCACTTAGGGTTAAAATAATGACCGTCGTGATTAATACGACATATTTCCAAGCTGAGTAGTGATTCATCAGCTTTCTGTTCTTTTGCTGCTTTGGTGTTTTTTTCATGTAAACATCATCCCTTCACAATGAAGTGAAGCTTTTAATAACAAGGCTTAACACACGACAGATGCTCCCAGAATAAATTCAGGGTATGAAATGCTCAGAACGCTCACGTCCTGTCGAATACAATCGTCGTGTTAAGAGTGCACAATGGTGCAAATAAATGGTGTTTAGGCAGAAAACTGACTATTGAGTGCGACGTACATGGCATTGGTCTCTTTCCAACCAGAAATGCGATGATCGCTTGTGAAATGATAAAATGTGGACTGGTTGTGACGCCAGTTAATGTCCATCAAGCTGTATGCGTAACCCGCATCAGCGTAAAACGGAGTAGTGAGATCGCCGACAAAATCTACGTGCTCGTCATCAAGCCCTTCCCGTAAGTAAGACGTCCAGCGCTGAGAGTTAAACAAAGCAACGGAATCGAGACTTGCATGGCCTTCAGATACTGGAGATTGAGAGCTTTCTTCTGAAACTTCAGAAAAATCGACGGAAGAGTTTGGCGATACACTTACGGCTACAAAAGGTTGTAGCTTAGAAAAGTGCGGTACGTGAGCCTTGTGGTCGATTTGCGCAGCAGATACATGCACTGGTAGCAATACCATTGCAAATAGCAGCAAAATCAACTTTCTAAGGTAAATCCAAGGCATAGGAACTCACTAAAAACACAAAGAGCCAAGTTAGGTCACTTGACTCGTTGATAGTATTCCTATTGATTATGGTTCACAACTAAAAAGTTATAAATCTCTGATTTCAGGTTTGCATCGTTATTGCATTTATCAAAACGTCTTTAGAAAACTAGTGTAATTGGTGGTGAGTTATCGATAAAAAATATCGCCCTTATCAACATCTAAGTAGATCTTGTTCTCTTGCTCCAAACCGCCACAATAGATGAAGTAAACGTTGCGCTTTTTGAACGTCACAGAACGAACCCAGCCTCCGAGCTCCTCAAAATCACTCGGATCACAGGTTTCATCGTCTAACAATTGCTGTGTTTTCTTACGGAAAATATCCAAGTGAACTTTTAAATCATCCGACTTCTGTAGGTATTCATCCAATATCTCTAAGCGCTCTTGCTCTTTAATAACTGGCTCTGCATCCGATAACCCTTCAGCATTCAACCATTCGGCTTTTTCTTCTCCACCCTCTTCATAGACAAGATAGCCGGAGATTCGGTACCACCCATCTACTTTTTCTAACACCGATACTTTTTCTCCCTTATAGAGCGTATCGACAACTAAAGCATTAGGGTTAGGCTTGTTGTAAACATTGACACGACGCTCAATAACGTAGTACTCGGTAACTTCCGGGGGAACGGCTTCTAAATCCAGAATCGGTTTGGATGTTTCTTTTTGCAGTGACGATTGCTCGACTTGTGTAGCCTTTGGTGCTTCAGGTTCATCTTTCTGCATAAAGAAGAAATAGTATCCAGCCCCCGCTCCGCCGAGCAACAGCATGACAATCAATGCGACGAGAATTTTCTTCATGCCCTTTTCCTTTTCATTCTTTATTCTTATCCCACCAGCAGCACGCATGTCGTAGAAATTTGGGTATATACTCAAAAGAGCAAGTCAACTAACGCGAGCAATAATGATCAACAGACTCAATTGGATACTACTATTTCTTCTGTTCCCGATAACGGGGCACGCCAATATTCAATGTAACCCATCGTCGTGGAATGACAATCTTACCCAATTCAATCGTTTAGAGTCCAATTACAATCAGCATGTTGAGGTATTCAATACACTTTTGACCGAACATAAACAGCGTCAGTTATTGTCCGAAACCTTTTCACTGCATGAGCTCGTGCTACTTTGGCGTGCCAAGTCGAACCAAAATGTGTTCAAAGCGCAATTAAAAGCATCGATTCAATACAAAGAAGAGCTCACAACTAAAGCGAATCAGCTGCTTAAATTGAGCACACAATCCCAATGGTCAGCAAATGGGTGGGAGATACTGGCCCAGAAGTGCCGCGAGTCAAACAAAACAGCCAATCAAATAACTGCGGAATGGTATAACACCAACGCTTTGGAACTTGCTGAAGATTACAAGCGCCTCTCTTCACAATATCAAACTCTGTCACAAGTCTATGATAAAGAAGCCCGAGCGCTTCAATACGCTCAAGATGTTTCGAAGTAAAAACAGAGCCAGTTTTGAATAGACGATGTTGGTTTTTCACTCCAATATTGGACGTTATTCGTGCTTTTTATCTTTCCTTAGTCGTGAACGATATCAAATGTAAATAATGGGATTGTTCCCTTTGACAAACTTGACTAAACCATGACCAAGACAATCAATTTATAGAGACATACGTCACATTAATGCTTTACTTATGGACATTTTTTGGTTAGTTTAGCCATTAATAAAATTTAATAAAAAGTCACATTTGGCTGGAGATGATGCTACAAACATGGTTATCAATCGATTAAGTAACAGGGAATGTCCTAATGCTACCAAAGCCAAGTTTTTGTCAGTAGTTAGGCACGTAAAAGAGTTCGGTTCAATCAGTGATTTGGATCTTTGTAAAATCTTCGGAGAAACAATATGGAGTGATGGGAGGGAATACCATTCAGCCGCGTTCTCATTCAAGGTTGATAGATACACAGGTAACTGTGAAATCTCACAATACAAAAACCAATAAGGCTTAAGAATTTATTAAGCGGAGTCAGGAAACGGACTCCGCTTTTTTGATCATGGCAATCGTAAAGTCGTGCTCGGAGTATCCCTCAATCAATCGTGTATTCGGACACAGCAACCGACAATAGCGAAAGACACCTTCTTTATTGTGCGACGCTAACATTTTCATGCTGGGTAGTTTGGATTCATCCAACAAGTTAAACACACAACCTTTCTCTGTCGCTCGGTACATTTTATCAATCATTTCAATGGTATGATTTGGGTTGGTGGATTGATAGTTCAATGATCCGGAAGCAAAAACAAAGTCGCAACGAGGCAATACCAACGTTGAAAAGTCGCCACATATAAACTTACTTTGCGTACGAAAATCTCGTTTTCTGGCTTCAGAGATAAACTGTTTTTGCTGATCAATGCCAATATAGCTTTGAGGAAGCCCCCCCGTAAGTTCGATAAACGCTAACAAGTCTCCGTAGCCGCACCCAATATCTAAAATACTTGAACCGTCTAACGTTAACCCTCGGCACAACGCCTCAAAACGGCTGATCTGACTATACTTATCTGCCCATCCCAGAGTTCGGGCTCTGTCTTTACCAAACTGCCTATATCTCTTTCTATGATAGTGAGCAATCTTAAGTCTATCGAAAAATTTCATCTTTCTTATGCATAAATCGGCAAACTGCCATTTCCTTTCACTTGTCTAATCGCCAGGTGGGTATGAATATCTTTCACATTTTCTAATCGCTGTAACTTTCTAGTAAATGTTTCATAGCCAGCAAGATCTTTGCTGACCACCTCTAACAGGTAATCATAGGCCCCTGATACGACATGGCATGAGATCACTTCATCCATCTCAACAACGGCATGTTCAAACTCATCAATCGAAGAAGCTTGGTGGTTATTTAAACTCACTTCAACAAATACAGTCATCGCGATGCCTACAGTGTCTCTGGACACAATAGCTCGATAACCACTAATTACACCTTCCTGCTCCAAACGCTTAATGCGCCTTGCACAAGGTGATGCCGATAGCCCTACTTGATCAGCAAGTTCTGCCGTTGTCAGAGTGGCATCCTTCTGCATTAGGTTGATAAGTTGCCTGTCAATTTTATCCATTTATTCTTCCGTGCCTTTAATCACTAACAATTAACACTTATACGCAATTTATCACTAACATCAAGCCTAATTACGTCAAACTTTGCCTCCCTTTGGCAAGAGTTTTATTCAACAATTAACACATCATTTACAAATGGACATGTCGATAATGATCTTGGGATACGCAGCTATATTAACGACCTTACTGCTTTGGTCTGGTTTCTTTATTTCTTTAAAAGGGGGCGCAATTTCTGCCTTGCAGCCAGCCGATATCGCGTTAGTTCGCTTTCTAATCCCAAGTATAATTTTATTACCATTTGTGATTAAGCATAAACAGTCGCTGCGCGTCGTGCCTAAACGCTACCTGGTTAGTGTTGTGGTTGGAAGCGGCCTTCCCTATCTTCTGGTCGTCGGAACGGCTATGCATTTCGCTCCCGTGGCGCACGGCAGTGCATTAGTACCTGGCACTTTGCCATTGTTTGTTTCTGCTATCGCGGTACTTTGTTATCAACAGTCGCTGAGTGCTCACCGCTTAATCGGGCTTTCTACGGTGTTGTTAGGCATTTTTGTTTTTCTTCTTTCGAATAGCGGCGCAGAGTACAACTGGTCTCAGTTGCAAGGGCATATCCTGTTTCTAACTGGCAGCATCATGTGGGCTGCTTTCACCATCAGCGCTCGTGTCGCCAATCTTAATGCACACGTCTGTGCAGGATTCGTTGCAATCGCGTCTTTGGCTCTGCTCATCATCGCCGTTGGTTTCGGGTGGGTAGACAGTTATTTGGTGGTAACACCGTTCAGCCAGTGGCCATGGGAGGAGTTATTTGGCCACGCGATGCTACAAGGTGTTGGCGCAGGTTTAATCGCTTCTTTCACTTTCATTTATGCAATTAGGATCATCGGTGCCGAAGCCAGCGCTGCTTTTGGTTCATTAACTCCAGTCGTCGCGACACTTCTTGCCGTTCCAATTTTTGGTGAACAACCAGATTCTCTCACTTGGTTAGCGCTGATGTTGGTCACATGCGGCAGTATTGTGGCAAGCCAAATCTTTATGAAAGGTGGAATGAACCAAACTTATCGCCCACCACTTCACAGATAGCGATGATTTTACAAAAACTTATGCCTTACTATCTTGAATAACAAAATGGCGTTTTGATAGCCTCAGCTTAACTAATAATTAAAACGCCAATGTGATGCCAGCCACTCATAGTAAAGATGAACTGCATAGGTTTCTCAAACCGGGAATGAAACTTTCTACTAATTTAGAATTTGGGCCTAAGGATCAATATACGTATTCCACCACCTATCTTGGGATGAAAGAAAATGCTTATTTGATTCTTGATATACCAACGCGTTTGCTTGAAGAGCAAGTGATGAGGAAACTCCCCAACGCCGATGTCATCGTGCGTGGTGTATCAGATACGGAGTTAGGCCATGTCATTGCGTTTAAGTCCAGCGTACTGACGACGACCGTTCGACCATCCCCCCTTTTGTTTATCCGCATTCCAGGAACATTTGCAACCAAACCAGTTCGAGAACATGAGCGTTACAAGTTGCAAATGGACTGTAACGTTATTCATGCAGGGAATGTCTACGACGGTAGCCTTATCGATTTCTCTCTAGCAGGTGTTGGTATATCAACCTTGATTGAGCCCGAATTCAACGTGGGTGAGAGTGTTACCATCGAATGCCCGTTAAGCCACTATATCGGAGAAGAAAATCGATGTGTCATTGCCAACATTAAGAAATTGGTGAAGGGATGGGTAGTTGGAATTAAGTTTGCCAGTCCCATTGAGATGACTCACGAACTAAAAACAGAGTTACTGGAGCAATCCTTTCTAACCAGTAACGTCTGAACTTACTGCTCGCTAAAGCGCGTCGCCTCAAAGCTGTTGAGTATTCTGTGAACCGTATAGGTCACAAGCAGCGTCGCAACAATAGCAAACAAAATACTGCTCACGCGATACAGCGCACTGAACATTAAGTCACCATCCGGAGTAAGATATTGGCCGAACAAAATGCCTAATGTGGTTAAACCGCCAAATCCGGCTCCCGAACCGCTAGACTCTTTCACGTGCATATAACTGAACATCATAGCCCCAATCCAAAGCAATGGGACGATAAACAATAAGGTATCCGACCAATCGTATAATACAAGTTGTCCGACAATACCAAAGGTCACCCCCATCAAGGTCCCCATTGCTCTTTTTCGCGCATACCCTAAAGCACCGTTCCAATGCATAGGAAACAATAAAAGTAAGGTTGTCGCCTGAGCAGACATAGAGTCACTGAGGTCAAATAGCTGGAATACAAGGAAAGACATTGTAGCGATACTCGCCCCCATAAGGGCTTCATGACGCATTCGATGACTCTGTTTAGGCTGCGACGGTTTCGCTGGTGGCTGACGAGGTTCCGCATCGGGAATCAAAAATGTCACCACATAAGCAACGATCACTGAAATAACATTCGCTTGCAGGTTGCTAAATATTAGGTCATTTAAGTCAGTGGTTGGATAACTAGCAAAATGCAGCATGATGCTTAAGCTCAGTACGCTGTTCGCTCCAAATAAGAACAAGCTCCCTTTTGACATACAGGCGAATTTATATAGGAACAACCCGAATGCAATGATTGTCATCATGCCTGGGTGCCCACCAAACAATCCACCAAGCACCCCAACTTCTAATCCACACACAACCGCTGAAAAAATCAGTTGTCGTGCGGCATGTAGACTCATGACTGGCACCATTCCAAGTAACAGCATCGGGGTTACAGTAAAGAATACGCCATAGTTCCAACCAAATACTTTACATAAAGTGAAACCAATAGTCGCACCAGTTGCAATGCGCAAACACTGACGGAAGTCGTTTTCCGACATGGGGTGGTCCCATAACTTCATATCGCCTCCTCGTTAATAAATATAATGAAGAAGACTCAAGAATTGGATCTGGCATCTCGCTAACCAGCCAGATAATGCGTTTTCTGGCAACAACTGCACGGTTGCTCGTGCCCCTGCTGGAAATGCACGCTGCTGAGGCTCATCGATAGCTAAATGTAAACGTAAGCGCTGCGCGTCTCTCACCCAACGGTTTGAGTCAGTTGGTGTTGCTAAGCGACCATCCGCATCGAATTGACCCGAGCTGACCCCGGCATCCACACTCGTAATACGAGCTTCAAATACATCACCAGGTAAGCTATCAAAAGCCACTAACGCACGGCTGTTCTGATTAAAGTGTCGTAAACTCTTTTCACGAAAGTCGGCAATGATATCCACGTCATCGGAGACTAAAGCGACAAGAGGTGTACCAGCTGCCGCATAGGCCCCCGTCTCCAGCTGCAAGTTAGCGACAACGCCATCATGTTCCGCCGAGACTTGAGTGTAAGACAGATTAAGTTCCGCTTGTTTTAGCTGGTTTTGCGCTACGCGGATATTCACATTCGTCGCGCCTAAATCACCGCGGTTTACTTCCAACTCTTTTAAACGAGCACGTGCGGCCAGTAAGTTCGCTTTAGCTGCCGTTGCACTGCTCTGTGCGTCATCGCGCTGCTGTTGCGAAGTACCATTACGGTGAAACAGGGTATTAAGACGTTTTGCTTCGCGAACTTTTTGTTCCGCCACGATTTTGCTCGCTTCAACGTCTGCTTTTGCCGCAGCAATAGAAGCATCAAGTTGTTCGTTGTTTTGAATCACACGCTCAAGGTTAAGTTGAGCCTTTTCTACGGCGAGCTGATAAGGCTGGGGATCAATCTGAAATAGTAGATCGCCTTGGCTTATTTCTTGGTTGTTGGCAACATAAAGATGCGTAATCTGCCCACTCACACGGGGGGCCACTTTAGTTACCACACGCGTTGCCATTGCCTGAGGCGTCAACGGCATGGCGAGATCTGCAACTAGAAAATAGGCAAAGACAAGGACAAACGCGACGCAAGAATATTTGATCCAACGTGCGAATTTTTGATCTGGAGTCATAGGCGTTTACTTCTCTTTTTATTCGGTTTTCTGACTTATTCGCTAAGTGAATCAAGCGCATTGTGAGCAATCTGATCAAGAATCAATGAAAGCTGCTGAAGTTCCTGGTCGTTGATGTCCGTTAGGAGCTTGCTTCGAACTTGAAGAATTCGAGCCTCCATTTGCTTTAGTAGGGTTTTCCCCTCTTCTGTGAGGCTAACAATACGTGCTCGCTTATCGTGTTCACAGCAATGGCGAACGATCAGAGATTGCTCTTCTAATAATTTTAATGTTCGCATCAACGACGCTAACTCGATCTCAAGCGCTTCAGCCAAATGCTTCTGACTGATGTTGTCACCCATTCGATAAAGCTTCCATAACGCAGTCCAACGCGGATACGTTAGGTTTAAAGGCTCTAACTCGCGATCTGCAACCATTTTCCACAAACGAGCAACACGAGATAATTTTTCAGCCAGAGAAAGGTCTCGCAAACTGTTGATGTCTTGAATCATAAGATCTACTCAATTACTTAGCGTGCTAAGTAATATAAAATAGTTAGCACGCTAAGTAAATATCTTTTTGTGATTGAAATCACGTTGGGTGTGTCAGTGAAGGGGCAGAAATCTAAGTAACACAACACTATGTTTGAACTTGAAATGCAGCGATGTACACAACAAACGTCGAGACCAATAAAGTCTGATTTGTATAAGAGTAAAAGGGTCAGATACAAAAAAGCACAACCCACAGTCATGGTGTTGTGCTTTTCAGATAATGAATAATTGGGTTATCTCGTAGTGAGCCAATTATTCATGTTCGCTCGACTAAGAACCGCTGTTTAAAATCCACAAATGCTTCATGGAGCGCATTTTCTTTAATCGGCTTGAGAAGCACGTAATTTGCACCCGATTCCATAAAGGCGTCACTGGTTTCTTTCGCGGTGTCAGCAGTACACGCATAAATTGGCGTGCCTAGTTTTAGCTTTTGTCGGATCTCTTTGGTCGTTTCAATTCCACCAAGATGCGGAAGTTGGTTGTCCATCAGTATCAAATCGTAAGTATGATCTTTTAAGAATTCCATTGCTTCTAACCCATCTTTCGCCCAATCAACCTGCATTTTGTACTTGTTACAAAACGCTTTTAGAATGAATGCGTTAGTATGGTTATCCTCTACCAACAACACTTTGAGACTCTCTGCAAATAGTTCACCTGGCTTAACTCGCAAACTCGAATCAAGAGGGGTGAGTACTCGCTCACGATCTTTCACTGGCATTGTAATGACAAAAGTCGTTCCTAAGCCTTTCTGACTACGGACTTGAACATCACCTTCCAGCATGTCGACAAGGCTCTTCACAATGGTCAGCCCTAAGCCACTGCCACCGTATTCTCGAGTCGTTGTTGCTTCTTCTTGAACAAAAGGTTCGAACATTTGGTCGAGTTTGTCAGACTCGATGCCGATACCTGTATCCGTAATTTCCACGACCAGCACGCTATTGTCAGCACCATAGAACTGCTCCAGTTCAGCATGCAAGCGCACGCTACCCGAGGGCGTAAACTTTACTGAGTTACTGACTAGGTTGAATAAAATTTGGTTCAGACGAACTTGGTCAGTAAAGATTTCAACATTGGGATCTATTTTGTTTTCAATGACAAGGTTGACGCCTTTACTTTCACAAATAGGACGATAAATGTTTTCTAACGTTCGAATTGTATCAGTGAAAGAAAACGGGTGTTTTTGGATATTAAACTTACCCTGCTCAATCTTCGAAAAGTCCAAAATATCATTCAAAACAGCAAGTAAGTGCTCACCACTATGTCGAAGTACGTCAATTTGGTTATTCTGCTCTTCTGTTTCCACAGAGTCTTTTAGCAATTGAGCAACCCCTAAAATTCCATTGATTGGCGTTCGGATCTCATGGCTCATTTTAGCCAGAAAGTCGGCACGGGCTTGAGCAGATTTCTCTGCTTCTTTGCGCGCCAAGTTACTCTGTTTTTCCGCCTCAATTAGCGTGGTTATATCCTGACCTTGAACAATAATACCGCTAATATCTCCATCAACTCGAATCGGCGATAAGTTCCAGCGATATACTTTGTCTCCAATTGGCACATTAACGCCTGTCAACGTAGCTCCCTGAGCCGCCATGCGAAGGTGTGGCATCAACTTTTCTTTGAAACCTTTGAACACTGGGTGCATGGTTTCAATATCGTTTTCCATGACTAACTCTTTGCGTGCTGCCGGATTGATTTGGATAAGTACACCCGATTCAGACCACACCATAATAGGTGATAACGCAAAGTTAAACAGGTCTCGGAAAGACCGCTTTTGTGCTTCAAGCTCTTCAAAAGTGTTTTCTAGTGTCGAACCAATATGATCGAATTCCTCAATATCTGACCCCTCAAAACGCTCAAATCCTTTTTCTTCACGAGCCGAGCGGGTATATGCCATCAGGGATCCTAACTCTTCAACTACTCGATTCTCGATCCATTCTTTAGTCATTAGCGCAATCATAACCATACCGATAACTGAGGCTAGCATTGCTAGCAGGTGTTGGATTTGCAATGTCACCACGCTCTGATTGTCTTGCACAGTAAGCAAGCACAAGTCAGTCTCGGCGGCATTTACCTCAATAGGGGTTTTGATGATCAATAATTGGTCAAGCTTGTGCTGGGACTCTCGTCGTTTGAGTACGTCAAATATTTGATAAGCCTCATCTCCTACTAATGAGCTTGCCAATGGTGTGTTGTTAGCGACCAACACAACATTGTCGACATAGCCTTCATTTTTTAACCTTTCCATCAACCCAAAGTTATTATCTAAAACAACAACATTGTAAGAGTACCCCATCACTTCACCGGTTTTAGGTTGTAAAACGGGTACACGACGAAGTAAAAGATGGCGAGTTCCCATCGGGGTCTGTGAGGGTAGATAATACCAGTTGTTGCTAAAGGTCACTTGACTGGCAAGTCGGCTAAGTATCAGGTTGTTGATGCCATAGAAATGCGCGTTGCCATCGTCCCAAATAATACCTTGATGATCGGTTAGGAAACGAAACTCCGGTGTATGGGAAGGATCACTCTGGTCAATACTCATGAAAAAGTAATTGAGTGCCTCTTCATCACGTTCTGTATAAAAATCCAATACAACATCACTTTTCGAATTGCTGTTGTGATGAATCTGAATCGCTGCAAAATGGCTATCAAAAATGTTCAGGATCAGGGCAGAGGTCTGCTGCTTGGTTCGGTCGACTTCCTGCCAAATAATCTGCTTCGAGAAGTAATAACTCTGAACAAAGATGCCTAGAATGATCGGAGCAAGTACGAGAATAATTATTTTGGTAATAAGCGTCGACAGTGAGCGACGCTTTCTTGTTTTTGATGTAGTTGTCATCAATTATCTGAGTATCTAAATGCACGTTTTCTTAATGCTTCAATTCTTTCTGGAGAGTCCGATTTGGTAACGACTTCAAAATCACCAGAGTAAACGGTGGGAACTGGCTTTCCTTCTAAATCCCACTTAATGGCCTCAGCCATTGCAATACCTGTATCATCGTTCATACGCATAACGGTAACGTCTAACTCCCCTTTAGAAAGCGCCTCTAACTCTGCTGAACCGCCGCCCCAACCATTGATCATGACATCATCACGACCTAACTCTTTAAGAGCGTCAACAGCACCTAATGCTACATCGGTAGAACACGCGTAAATGAAGTCAACGTCCGGATACTTCTCCAAACTGGCTTTTGCAGCTTCATACCCAGATTGCTTTGTTGCTTTGGTGTAGTAAGCAGATTGTAGTTCAAATTGATTATCGCGGTTCACTTGGTTGATAAAAGTGTTGCCTCTGATGTCACTAATGTAGCCCTCCGAGAAATAGAGAACACTATAGTGGCTATGTTTAGGGAAACGCTTGCCAAACTCAACGGCCAATTCACGACTTCCTTCTGCGTGGTCGAAACCAACATAAAGAAACGGCTGATGATGTTCCCAATCCCTAACAGGTGTGGTGATATTTTGTAAAATTAACTTGGTTTTCTTTGAATCTAAGACATGCTCAACAAACTTACGATGTCTTGTGGTATCTAGAGTAAAGATCAAGTAATCGGAGTTGCTTTTCAGCGCCTCCATTAAAGACAAACTTTGCTGCTTTATATCTGCATTAGGACGAGTAAACACTTGATTTAGTTGATAGTCGATATCAAGCTTATCTAGGCGTTTTTCAAACGCATCGATGTTTCGAATCCAATAATCAGAGATCTGCTGCCCTGGATAAACAACAGAAATTTTCAGTGGACGCTTTTTGTCTTTTGCTACGGCTACAGGGGTTTCTCTTACCACTTCAGCCAACGCACTAGTTAGCTGCTTCTGTTGTGGAAACTGGTCTAAAAATTCTTGATATGCCCAATACCCATTAAGAACTTGGGTGGCCTGCACATTCGGCGTAAAAGCGGCCATTGAAATCAGGGAGAATACTAACGCTTTTTTCATCTACTGCTCTTTTAGCTTTTTTATGAGCCTAATTCAGCTCTATTCATTACCTAGCCGAGTCATCCTATACTCTTGTAATCTACCTTCCTCTTAGTGTCTGTTTCAATAGTAAATTGGTTCTTGGTCTGAGTGGATGCAAATAAAGTACATTGAGTCGCTTCCTTTGTCTCGATGACGTAGAGACATTTCGCGCTTTTCATACTCAGGACCTTTAAACAGAACACCAGCCCATTATGCGTCAGTTTATTCCTACATGGTACTCCAAAAACAAAAAGAAACCGCCAATGTGACATAGGCGGTTTCCGTGTATCTTTGCGTAGCAAGGGCTTATCAGAGTGCCACTATCTCTAACATCATTTGTTGATGTTCGTCGACGACAATATTTGCTTTTGACATAACGAGCAGCTCTTTTTTCGCTTTAGTTAGTTGCTTAATATAGTACTCTGCTCGCATGGCAAGCGTCTTTGACTCAAAATCCGATGACCATTCCAATACCAAAGGGCCTTTTCCCTTCAAAGCTTTCGCTCCTTTTCCGGTTTGGTGCTGATTGAATCTTCGTTCAACATCATTGGTAACACCACAATACAACGCGTTGCGGTTATTTCGTATCAGGTAGACACTCCAACGCTGCGTTGTATTTTCCATCATGAAAGCAGTGACTCAACCTTAGCTTTTAATTCATCCAGCTCTTCTTTCAGCTGAGCGACTTCGAGCTCTAGCTGACTTACTCGATCGGAGCTCGAGCTTGCAGCAGACACAGGCGCTGCAAGTTCGGACGCATCAACATCACCACAGAACAAATGCATATAACGCGACTCCCGCTTACCAGCCTCACGTGGTAATTTGACCACTAATGGTCCTTTCTCTTCGCTTGCTAAATGCTCAAGGACCGTTTCCACTTCTTTTACATCATGAAATGTCGCGAGACGATTAGTACGAGTACGAATTTCCCCAGGTGTTTGAGCACCGCGCAAAAGCATACAGCATACAATGCCCTTCTCCTGCTCTGTCAGCTTTAAATCACCAAATTCCGTATTACAGAAACGGTGTTGATACTTGCTGACGCGGCTGTTGAACGCACTTTCGTCACTGACGAGCCTGCGCTCAATAAGAGCATCAACGGCATCGAGTACGTCTGACTCAGAGAGTGACATCACGGGATCACGGTTGCTTTTTTGATTACACGCGTTGGTTAATGCGTTCAGGCTGAGGGGGTAAAGATCTGGGGTAGTGACTTCTTTTTCGATCAAGCAACCAATAACTCGTGCTTCAATTGCCGTTAGCTCAACTTTCATAATGCATTTCCTTATTATTTTTGCATTTGACTTTGTACCTAAATCGCTTCGAAATCATACGCCATAAATTCACACAGCAGTGCAAGAAGCGTTAGCGGTTCAGGTGTTGGTGTCAGGCTAAAGCATAGCGTAAGACCTGACACCCCTTACGAATAGGGTCAGGTATCAATGCTCCGAGAGAATCGGCACTCTCGTCAAATTGCCATCTTGGTCGACCATCATTATTTTTGAACGATTAAGCTCAACTTCGATGATTTCGAGTTGCTCACGGGCGTTGATATACGCCGTTTTTAACTTTTCAGCCACAGAGCGAGTGACTTGCTCATTATCTTGACTATTTACTTGCTCCGCAGTGTTACCAGAGTCCATATCAAGTTCATCATTTTGCATTCAATGGTGTTGATAATATAGTGAAGGCCTCGTTATGACAATGAATCGATGGATTCTACAATGTTGGCCAAAACTCGAAGAAAGCAGCACGATTATATGGACACAGCGCAATTGGTTGAGAAATGTTCAACTCTGCATTGCTATTGATCTAAAGACTGTTATGCCACTGGATGTTGTGCTTTAATCGAGGAAGATATTCATAAAATTAGGAAAGAGAACTATGAGTAGCGTATTTGAAATCGTTAACCAAGCTCGTCGTAAAAACAAACTAAAACGTGAGCTTCTTGATAACGAGAAGAAAGTTCGTGATAACCGCAAACGTGTTGATCTTCTAGAAAACCTTCTAGACTACATCAAACCAGAAATGACTCACGATGAAATCGTCGCAATCATCAAAAATATGAAAGCAGACTATGAAGATCGTGTTGATGACCACATCATTAAAAGCGCTGAGATCTCTAAAGCACGTCGTGACATCAGCCGTCGCATTCGTGAGCTGACTGAAGAAGACAAGCAAACTAGCGGCAAAAAATAAACGCGTAAGCTAGATTTTCGAACCCCGAGCAAGAATATCTTCCTCGGGGTTTATTTTGTCTCTAAACTAACCGCCGTGTACAATCAATCTAACTCTTATTCCTAACGCATTCAGCTTTCTATGTCTTCAACTACGACAAGTACACAACCAACGCTTGCAAAACAATTATTTACGATGACCTGGCCAATGCTTTTTGGCGTTCTGTCTTTAATGAGCTTTCAGCTTGTGGATAGCGCGTTTATCGGTCAGCTCGGCGTTTTACCGTTAGCCGCTCAAGGTTTCACTCTGCCTTTGCAAATGGTCATTATCGGCATTCAAGTCGGTCTAGGGATCGCAACGACAGCGGTCATTTCTAAAGCTCTTGGGGCGAATGAAAGTCGGTATGCCAAACAACTTGGCGGATTGGTATTGATGATCGGCTCAATTGGTGTCGCTATTTTTGGCGGGCTAATTTGGCTTTTGCGCTACCCCATTTTAGCTCTATTAAGCGCTCCAGAATCTGTTATGCCGATAATCGACAGTTACTGGCCTTGGTGGTTATTAAGCTCATGGACTGGTGCGGTTTTGTATTTTTATTACAGTATCTGCCGAGCTAATGGCAATACAATGTTACCTGGCACAATGATGATGATAACCAGCGGCGTGAACCTTGTACTCGATCCGCTATTTATTTTCACGTTTGACTTGGGTATTAACGGAGCGGCAATAGCAACCATCGTCGCTTTTGGGTTTGGTATTTTAGTCGTCGCTCCTCGCGTGAAAAAGAATCACTGGGCAACGACAAAATGGCAAGATCTTAACGTAGCCAAAAGTGTTGCATCTATCGGTAACATTATGGGCCCTGCGATGATTAGCCAACTGCTGCCACCGTTGTCTTCCATGCTAGCAACAAAATTATTGGCAAGCTTTGGAACCGCAGCAGTCGCCGCTTGGGCGCTTGGTTCACGCTATGAGTTCTTTGCTATCGTTTCGGTCTTGGCGCTGACAATGTCTATGCCTCCAATGGTTGGACGCTTACTTGGAGCAAAGAACTATGAAGATATCCAAAGGCTCGTCAGTATTGCCGTAAAATTCATTCTAGGTTTCCAACTTTTGATTGCTGCCATTACATTTGCCGTCGCAAACCCACTCGCATTATTGATGACAAGTGATGTGCAAGTCGAGCAAGTCTTGGAAATGCATTTACTGATAGTGCCGATCAGTTTGGGTTCATTAGGGGTTTGTATGCTAATGGTTTCTCTTTGTAATGCATTAGGCAAATCTTACACCGCGCTCACTATTTCAGCGCTGCGCTTGTTTGTCTTTTTCCTACCGTGCTTGTGGGTTGGCGCTCAAATGGATGGAATCCGAGGTTTACTCTTAGGCGCTTGTATCGGCAACCTGTTAGCTGGTGTTTCCGCATACCTAACCTATCGCCAAACCATACGCAAACTCGCAGGCGCTCAAGCCAACGCGTAACGATGAATAATCAGAACTAAGCCCCTGAAATGGGGCTTAATCGTTTTGACACCTTGTCTAAGTTGAAATGTTAGCTAGGCGAGTTTTAATTCACTAAAGAGCTCAAATAACTGGTTCGATTTATACGGCTTAGGTAAATAAGCATCCATGCCTGCCGCAAAACAGTTGTGGATGTCTTCTTCCAAAACACTCGCAGTGAGTGCGATAATCATCGTTTTTTCACGTCCTGCTTTCTTTTCCCAACGACGAATTTCTTTCGTCGCGGTCAGTCCATCCATCACGGGCATCATGCAGTCCATTAAAATTGCATCGAATTCTTCTCCCTTTGTGATGGCTTCTAACGCTTCTTGACCGTTGCTTGTTATCAAATAGTCATAACCTGCTTTATCCAGAAAGAAACTCGCTATTTTCTGGTTCATCAAGTTATCCTCCGCAATTAAGATCCTCCGATGAGAGCGCGACGCTCGATATTCAGAGCTGACAACATTATTGGTGACATTGTCACTTGACATAGTCTTTTCAACCTTAGCTAAATCATCAATGACATGCTTAAATCGATTGCCAAGGAAAGGTAATGTGAGTACGGCATGTACTTTTTCTGCATTTTCGTAGGGAGTGGATAAATGATGCTGGCAAATAATCACACGGCGAAGATCGTAATTAAATGATAGATTATCCAAGATTTCATCGGTATTAGCGTCGTTACTGTGGCACAGAAATATGACATCAAAGTCATCATTTATCGCTTGCACTTCATTCACATTATTAACACCAAAGAGATTGATTTTCGCTAAGCGACACTCTTTTAATACTTGGTCGGCGTAGTCGTAATTTGAGCAGATCAAAAGCCCTTTATTAATTACCTCCGAACGCCAGCCAAACACCGGAATTGCTTCAACCTCAATCGAGAACTCAAAGCATGTTCCCACTCCTTTTGTAGATGTTGCTACGAGCTTGCCCCCCATCATCGACACAAGCTGACAACAAATAGCCAAACCCAACCCTGTGCCGCCAAATTGCCTCGACACTCCTTCATCTTCCTGAGTAAAGGGTTCAAAAATCGTGGTTAACTTATCTTGATCAATGCCTATTCCGGTATCTTCTACTTTAAACTTCAGCACTCCACGTTCTTTCTCAAGTAACTCCTCATAACTAACATCAACGCATACATGCCCACTTTCGGTAAACTTAACCGCATTCGATACCAGATTCGTAACTACCTGTTTGACACGATGATCATCGACCATCACGCGAATGGGGATATTTTCAGCTAAATTAATACCTAACTTTAGCTGTTTAGATGTTGCTTTGGATTGGAATAAAATCATCGACTGATACACGACTTCTCGGATATCCGCTTCTACTAGTGACAGCTCCAATCGTCCAGACTCGATTTTAGAGAGATCCAATATATCGTTAAGTAAAGTAAGCAGCGTTTGAGATGAGGAGTCAATGTCATCAACAACTTCTTGTTGATGCGAAGACAACTCACTTTGAGAGAGTATTTCTGTCATGCCCATGATCCCGTTAAGGGGCGTGCGGATTTCATGTGACATGTTGGCAAGAAACACAGATTTTGCACGATTAGCCGATACTGCTGACTCTTTTGCATGCAGTATTTCTTCAGTTTGTCTCTGCATTTCTTCAACCACTCGATTCACTTGCTGAGCAAAAATGGTCAGTTCATCACTTCCATCAACTTTGACTTTTGTTTGCTTCTCTTCGGAGTTGATCAACGCGTTTAAAGTATGAATGATCGCATCGAGTTTGCTGTTAACGCGGAACCAAGTACTAAATCCGAGCCAACAAAGCAGGATAACCACTAAGGCAACGCCAAAACTGATCATGGCTATATTGGCCTTTTGTTCATGAACCTGCGTGAGAAGCGACTGCTCAGTTTGTTTGGTGAACCCATCGATGAGCACTTGTAAGCGCTGCACACGAAAATCGAGTTCTTTTAAATACGCGGCGTAGTCACTTTGTGACATGTCTCCTGATATTAATTGTCCGCGAGACGCCAAGTTTCTCTGATATCTCGGCGAAGTAAACAAGCCAAGCAATTTATCCACTTGCTCGTATGACCCACCTAAGTTTAAAAACGCATCCAAATTTTGCTGCTGTCGGTCAATCGCCTGATAAAACATACTTTGACTTAGCCGACTCTTAGGGTCTTGGACTAAACGGTTCGTCAGCCAAGCTTCTTTCTGTGTCCAAAAAGAGAGCTGAGCAAGGTAGGCAATAAAATTTTGCATGCGAATGCCATCGTCACTGCCATACCATTGATGATTTTGCAACAAAGAGCGCGACATATTTTGGAGCTGTTGAAATGCCCAATCACCCAGGTCGTCCATCTCACTCAATCTACCTGACAATACCCCCAGCATGGCTTCTTTCAGTTCATCAGCATACTCAGCAGTATTAGGGTTACTCACAAACTTTTGATGCAAAGAAGAAATAACTTCACCTTGTTCTTCAATATTAATGGCTGCAGAGACTTGAAGATCAGGCTGTCGGCGTACTTTCTCTATGGAGTAAATAAAGTGGGAGGCCTTGGATATCAATTGGAAACCTTGAATATTGCTAACCGTTTGATTGAGACGGCTCACGCGCAACGCATTATCAGAAAACTGCTGAACTGCAAATACCACTATTACCACAGCGGGTAATAGTGCGAGGAGTGCTAAGCGTGTTTTTATTGATAATCTCAACATCCATCAGCCTAATGGTTGATTTCATCCGTTTATTTAATATTAGACTAGTTTCTCGCATTGAAAGGCATATACGACATTGTTACTTTCAAACAACATTCACCTACCTAGATTATGGTTATTGTGAGTGTTTTATCATCGGCTAATGAAGTGGCAATTGTGATTCAAGTCATATTTTTTGATCTTAAAGTTGGATGCAAACAATAAAGTTTCACTCACAACTAAGAGTCGCATCACTTTTCAGGAAATCATCTATTGTATGTTTACCTATTGAGTTGCCTTATCGAGTTAAATCACACAAAAATGCAAAATATTCATTTTTGTCAACAAAAATAATTTGAAAGCAAACGTTATCATCGCAAAAAAAGTAAGTTACTTTCTAAATGTCAATACGTGAAAACCACTGTTTTAGTCACATTAATCCACCACTAACGTCCCCTTAAGTAGTGTTTTACACTGGATTTAATTTTCCTAGCAGAATAAGGACTCCGACCTTAGAATCCGCACACATAACTATTACAACCCGATTACATAACCCACCACACTCTTGCACGCTGCCGAAGAGGCAACAGCAGAGAGTATGGTTAGCCCCCAAAACGTGAAAGGTCTAATACAACAATGAGTCCAGAGAAATATCTCCAAGACTGGCAAACTAGCCAAACGATTGCTGAATCTATTTCCCCTCTAATTGGTAAGCTATATCGTCAAAAAGGAATCGAAGTGGTTCTGTTTGGTAAAACGCTTATTAATGCTACTACTATAGACATTCTCAAAACTCATCGCGTTGCAAGACGTTATACCGGTAACCCACTTTCGCTTGAGCACACGATGCCTATTATTCAAGCGCTTTGTGAAATGAGCATTTCTTCATGCCGTGTCGATGTTGGCCAATTGGCAACTATGTACTGGAATGAACATGACGATACAAGCTCTCTAAACGATTTCCTTATCACTGCACTTGATGGTGCTCGCGACGCAGATTCTTCATTGAAAGCGCGTGATGTGGTTCTTTACGGGTTCGGTCGCATTGGTCGACTACTTACTCGCCTTCTCATTGAGAAAAGTGGTCCAGGTTACCCACTAAGACTACGTGCGATTGTGGTTCGTGGCGGTAAAAAAGGCGATTTGGAGAAGCGTGCTAGCTTGCTGCGTCGTGACTCAGTTCACGGTCAGTTCAACGGTAGCATTGTTATCGATGAAGAGCGTAAAGCACTGATCGTTAACGGCAACTACATCCAAATCATCTACGCAAATAACCCAAGCGAAGTGGATTACTCAGCTTTCGGTATCAATAACGCGCTAGTTGTTGATAACACAGGTGTTTGGCGTGATTCTGAAGGCCTGAGCCAACACTTAGCGTGTAAAGGCGCAGAGAAAGTACTGCTAACAGCACCAGGTAAAGGTGACATCAAAAACGTTGTATTCGGTGTAAATGAGTCGGTAATTAAAGAAGATGACACCATCATCTCTGCGGCAAGCTGTACAACAAATGCAATCACGCCAGTCCTTAAGGCTCTGAACGATAAATATGGTGTTCTTTCTGGCCATATTGAAACCGTGCACTCATACACAAACGACCAAAATTTGATCGACAACTTCCACTCTGGTGACCGTCGCGGACGTAGTGCTTCACTAAACATGGTTCTGACTTCAACAGGCGCGGCAAAAGCAGTTGCTAAAGCATTGCCAGAGCTTGCAGGCAAGCTAACAGGCAACGCGATTCGCGTACCGACACCAAACGTATCTATGGCAGTCGCTAATCTAAACTTAGGTGAAGACGTAGACCGTGATTCACTGAACGATTACTTGCGTGAAATGGCGTTGAACTCTGAGCTTTCGGCACAGATTGACTACACCGATTCAACAGAAATTGTATCAACTGACTTAGTTGGTTCTCGTCATGCAGGCGTCGTAGATGGTCAAGCGACTATCGCACAAGACAAGCGTTGTGTACTTTACATCTGGTACGACAACGAATTCGGTTACAGCTGCCAAGTTGTGCACTGTATGGAACAAATGATGGGTGTTCGTTACCAAACATTCCCTCGATAGGTGAACTTTGCTCCACAACGTTAACCACATAGCGTAGCGGACAATATCTCATATTTGTTCTAAATAATAAGCGCCATGCGCATTACTAATATTTTTCCCCGTTTATACGCCTGATCACCCTCAGGCGTTTTTTCGTTTCATTCATTTGACACTCTCCGGACAAAGTGAACGTCAGCATTCATGTTTTGTTCATGTTCACAGCATTAATCTGAGCACATAAATTACAGAGAGGTCATGATTATGAATCGGATTATTGTAACTGCACTAGCACTGATTACCGGCTTTTTTACGTTAGTATTTAGCTTGATCATTGCGATTCCGTTGACCATCGCAGCATTAATTACCGGTAAACGTATTGAAAAGCGCGTCAAGAAAATGCAGAGAGAAATGCACGAAGAGTATGAGTTTAATACAGGTAAAGCAGATGCGATTGAAGGTGAATTTGAAGAGGTTCGCCGGTAAGTAAATAAGATTTAGATGAGTTTCTCTCCCCCGACCGCTCCTGAGAAACTTCTTGCTTTCACCCTGTCCTTAAAATGGCAGGGTGCTTTTTTGAAAAGCAGCCACACGGGCTGCTTTTAGTATTTCTGTCTTGCGAGCTTGTCTATACCGTTACGACCACTCTAAGAGCCAGCAGCATGAGTACTACCCCTGACAAACGATCAATCAACACTGCCTTAGAGCGAATTCTGTCAACGACTTTAGAGCTCGATAGCACTAGGGTAATAAAGGTGTACCAAAGCCCATCCACAACAAACGGCGTGGCAACAATGATCATCTGATTACTCAAATCATTACCGAGCGCGACAAACTGACTGAATAATGCGATAAAAAACAAAGCAATTTTGGGACTTAAAATCGAGATAAAAAAGCCTTCTCGCGCAGACTGGATTACCGTTGTCTCCTCACCTGACTCCAACTTCGCAGCCACACCACCTTTTGAACGCAAAGCATTAAACCCTAAATACGCAAGATATGCCGCACCCACAAGGCTAATCGTCTTGAACAGCATCGGGCTTTGCTGCAAAACAACAGCGAGACCAATCAAGGTAATAAACGCATATATACCAATGCCAAACGCATGAGCCCAAGCCGTAGCTAATCCATGGATACGTCCACCAGCCAACGAGTGCTTAGCGACAATAGCTAAGCTGGGACCTGGTGACATAGCCCCTAATAAACACACGGTAAAAAGTGATAACCAAACTGTTAGTGTCATAAGAATCTCCCCTCTTTGACGCTCACTCTATCAACGGAAGAGGTATAATTAGAAATCAAAGTTATTCATACTAATCATGACTTCAAGTCATAGCTAAACGGTGTACGTATTAGCGAATGGAATATTCAGAAATTTGCATTACTGAGCGAATCTCTTCTCGCACCCATTTATGCGCAGGATCCGTGTCGTATTTGGGGTGCCACATTAACCAATATTGATGAATAGGTGTTTCGAGTGGTAATGCTTTATGGGTTAAGTCCCAATGCTTAGCGAGGTTAACGGCAATATGTTCAGGAGCCACCATCAGGTGCTCACTTGCAACTAAGCGATTGATCGCAGCAGAGAAGAATGGAACCTTAAAGGTAACGTGGCGGGTGTGCCCTAGCTCTTTCAATGCTAAATCAGTGTAGGAATCTTTGTCTCCGCCGCCAGTCACTTTGATGTGTGAATATGAAATCAAGTCTTCAATACTGATCTGGTCCTGCTTTGCTAACGGATGAGAAGATTTCATCAAACAAACTGATGAATCCTCACCAATTTTAACGCTCGACACACTCTGTGGTTTTTCTGGATACATAGAAGACGCGATATGGATGCCCGTCTCATGAAGTTTATCAAGAAAGTTGGGTTGCCACAGTCGGTACGCCATATCTAACTGTGGCGCTTGTTCACCCAAGTGAGAGGCAATATCGGGCAATACGTATTGCGCCACGTAGTCACTAGAAGCAATAACAAGCTCACCTTGCCACTGCCGCGGCTCAAAAGGTTGGTCATCGAGTAAATGGTCAAACTCAGCCAGTAATGCATCAAGCTTTGATTTTAACGCTATTGCTCGTGGCGTTGGTATCAGTTGATTACCTTGACGAATAAGCAGTGGGTCACCACACAGATCGCGCAATTGTGCAAGCTGTCGACTGACGGCAGACTGCGTAATGTGCAAACGGTCTGCGGTCCGGCTGACATGACACTCCTCTAAAAGTACATGCAAGGATCTAAGTAGATTCAAAATTAATGTTGTTTAACATATTCGCTCAGAAGGGTTTTCAACATAGCATCCATTCATGGTCACTTCACAAACAGGTTCCCAGTCGTGTTAAAGAATTCAGCTAAGACGGTATGAGTCATCAGGTTTCGAAGCTCTGGATATCGTTGAATTTGATCTCTGATTTCGTTCAAGCGAGCCATCGTAGGCACTTCGACAAAAACCATCATGTCCGTCTCACCGCTGATCGCATGACACCATTTTACGCCATCAATTTTGTATAACTCGTCCGCGTATGATTCGCAATAATACGTAGAGGTTGATTTATCGAACTTTAAGGCAAAATAGGCGCAAATCGAATCCCCACCCGAAGGCGCAATTTCAGCGTGATACCCTAGAATCACTTTGTCATGCTCTAGCTTACGAATACGGGCCGTTACCGCAGAACGAGAAAGGTTTACTTTATCCGCAATTTCAGTCACCGACAGCCGAGCGTTGTGCCTGAGCAGATCCACAATCTTATGATCAAACTTGTCCATACCGTTACCAAGCTTTCCTTATTTTTCTCATTCTATACCGATTCTAACTGCATAAGAAACCAACATTTTGTTGGAATTATTTAAAACAACCGTCATATTGACGGTTTAGTAAATCATTTTGTTATTAACATTTTGGATATGCTATTTGGCGGGCATGAGATGAGTGCTGTTATCCATTTCAACAGAAAATAGATAACACATTGAAATCAAATTCCCAACTTAAGTACTCAGCACATAAATAGCATCGCTTAAACACATAAAACGAAATAACCAGAAGCCACAAGCTTTTTCGTAATAAGCCTCATAACATTGGATGAATCAATTCGCATGGAAGAGCTCAAAAAAGACATTTCACTCACATCAGGTATCGCACAGTTATCCACCACATTAATGGGAACGGGGCTGTTTATGATCCCGGCTATCGCAGCAGGTATAGCTGGCCATTTTTCACTATGGGCTTGGATTTTATTGTTCATCGCGATTTGTCCTATTGCGCTGACTTTTGCTCAACTGGGTAAACGATACCCCAACGCGGGCGGAACAGCCTTTTTTGTACGCAAAGCCTTTAACGCCAAACTGGAAAGTAGTGTCGCTTGGCTATTTGTTAGTGTCATTCCGGTAGGGGTTCCGGCCGCGATTGCACTCGCCGCAGGCTTCCTACAACAAATATTGCCAGAGCCTATTAGCAACAATCTGTTTGCACAAGTTCTCACAGTAGTACTTCTTGTGTTCGTCAACTTGATGGGCACAAAATCATCAGGTCATTTACAAACTCTTATTGCTTTGAGTGTCTTCGCACTTGTTGGCGCATTTTTATGGAAAGGCGACGTTAACAACGCCGATCTTGTGATGCCCGCCATCACACAAGAGTCAATTTGGCCTATTACCGCAGCGTTAGGCGTGATGTTCTGGTGTTTTGTTGGCATAGAGGCTTTTGCCCATATGGGGGAAGAGTTCAAAAACCCTCAAAGAGATTTCCCTATTGCCATTGTGGTCGGTTGTTTTGTAGCAGGGGCTACCTATTGGGCATGCTCTGTCGTTATTTTAAAATTTGGCGCGTATGGTAACGCTCAATTTGATAACGCATCCATCCCCTGGCTTAGTGCCCAACTACTAGGCGATGGAGCCAAATGGATAATCAGCTTGATAGGTTTCTCCGCTTGTTTCGCGAGCGTTAACTTATACACACAGAGCCTAGCGCGAATGGTCTGGGCTCAAGCTCGTGAACATCGTCCTTCTAGTCCACTAGCCAAGATTTCACGTCGTGGTGTCCCTTTCTCAGCCACCATATTAGTTGGCGGCATATTATTGATATCTTGTGTGATAGGAACCCTATCACAGCTCGATCTGGAGTTTTTCCTAAAACTCGCAAACAGTGTATTCGTTCTGGTTTACATGTTGGCGATGTTAGCCGCTTTCAAATTGCTTCGAGGATTTGGTAAAACACTTGCGGGACTGTCCCTACTGCTTTGTACCGGTGTTTTTATATGTTTAGGCTGGTCAATGTTTTATGCACTTGGCATTTTTACTCTACTTTTACTGCCTTGGAAACAGTGGCGACATAAGCGACAAACACGTGTAGTTGAATAGTCATCGCTTCCCATTTCGAAATATGTGAGCTAAACGTTGGATACCAGCGTCTATGTTCTCTAACGCGATATTGCCGTAACCAAGCACGGCACCATGCCAGTGACGTGCTTGAAAATCTGGGTGTTCATAATAGCTCAAAGGTCGCAAGATGATCCCTTCATGCTCTGCTAGTTTCGTAAAACGCTGCTCATCCATACCGTCTTGCCATTTCAACGTAATATGAAGCCCCGCCGCTTGGCTAACGACGCAAACACGGTCGCCAAAATGCTGTTGAATGGATAAATGCATCTGTTCATGCTTAGTTTTGTACAGCCGACGCATTTTTCGAATATGACGTAATAACCCACCTTCAGTAATAAAATCTGCCAATGCTTCTTGTGTATGCGTCGGCGAATCACCACTTAACGCATCCTTAACCACCAAGCATTGCTCTACTAAACGTTCAGGAGCTACAAGGTAGCCAAGCCGCAATCCGTTAAACATCACTTTACTGAAGGAACCCACATACAACACACGCTCATCTCGACCCATTTGAGCCGCTAGCCCCTGTAAGCTGGTATAGGGACGATGAGCAAACTGAAATTCGCTGTCATAATCATCCTCGATGATCCAACTTGATTGTTCGACCGCCCAGTTGATGATCTTTCCTCTTTGCTCGGTATTGAGTGTGGTGCCCATCGGATATTGATTACTTGGTGTAATATACAGCGCATCGGCATCGCTTGAGGTCACCGCTTCCACATCAAAACCTAATTTCTCTGTTACGAACAAAGGCTCAAATTGATAGTTTTGGAACTGAATCAACTTCCGCATTTGCGCGTAACCTGGTTGCTCCATCAGAACCTTATCACCTTGTTTGAGCACTACCATCGTCGCAATTGACAACGCTTGCTGCGCCCCAGAGGTAATAATAATGCGCTCTGGATAACAATTCACTGAACGGCTTGATGCGAGGTAGTCAGCTAAAGCACAGCGCAATGCCCAACTACCCTGAATATCTTGATTCCCCAACAAGCAAGTACGAGACATATGGCGAGTGAGTAACTTTTGCCATTGCGCCATCGGAAATGCGTCCAAATCCGGTACACCCGGTGCAAATGCGCGGTTGATATCAAAGTGAGCTTTCGGTGATGAGTCTCTCTGAACTGAACTAGGTTCAGGCAAGTACTGCTCTGGCAGTTCTACGGCAACATAAAAACCAGAACCTTTTTGGCTGTTCAAGTACCCTTCCGCCACTAACTGTTCGTAGGCAGAAATCACGGTATTCCTACTTAGATTAAGCTCTTGTGAAAGCTTCCGCGTAGAAGGCAGCTTCCCATTCTTCATCCACAGTCCTTGAACAATTTTCTTGCGAATAGCAAAAAACAACGCTTGCTGACGCGTTCCATCACTGTCTTTTAAATGCAGGTCACCGATATCAATCAAAGACAAACTGGATCCATCCATTAGTTAAAAGTGGCTCTCTTTAAGCTACCAGTTAAACGCTACATTGCAATCAAAGAATGAGGATCAATCGCTCGTAATCGTGAGCAAACAAGGAGAGAAAATGCTATCCAACACCAATAGAACGGAAATTAAGAAAGGCGCACATAAAGCCGTCTCTGATGTTAGCAAACTGCACGCCATCATAGATGAAAGCCTAATCGCTCATATTGCGATAACCAACGAGTCAGGCCCTGTGGTCATCCCTATGCTGGCATGGCGTGTCGATGATTACGTGTATATCCATGGCGCCAACAACAGTCGACTGTTACGCTCACTCAAACAAGGAGTGCAAACGTGCTTAACCTTTACTTTGTTTGATGGTTGGGTATTGGCTCGAAGTGCGTTTCACCACAGTGCGCATTATCGCAGTGTTGTGGTCTTTGGCCAGTTTGAGATGGTGGAAGATAACCAAGAGAAAGACAGGTTGCTGAATCACTTTATTGAACAGATCGCTCCGGGGAGAACAGAACAAGTCCGTTTGAGTAATGAAAAAGAACTCAAAGCCACCATGCTACTGCGTATCCCGCTCACGGAGGCATCAGTGAAAATCAGCAATTTTGGCGTCAACGACGATGCGGAAGACATGGACATCCCTGTTTGGGCAGGTGTCCTACCCTACCGAACCGTCGTAGGTCCACTGCAAGCTTGTGACGATTTGTATGAAGGTATCGCAGAGCCAGACTACCGCAGTGCCTACTCTAACCGTTGGCAGGAATAAGCACCGTAAAACGTGCGCCGCCTAAGTGACTCTCGCCGACAGAAAGCTCCCACCCCAGTTGCCGCGCTGCACTGGTAGCGATGGCAAGCCCTAAACCAAAGCCTTTCATGTCGGCGTTGCGGCTTTTGTCTAAGCGCGAAAATGGCATAAATACTTCTTCTCGCATCGCCTCAGGGATGCCCGGACCATCGTCCTCAATATCGATGCTCCAGCAATCCGCTACCGTTCGAATCGTCACCTCAACGCAGGACTCACCATAACGCTTGGCGTTTTGCAGTAAATTATCGAGGACAAGGTTACCCAAAGTAGGCTGAAAGTGAATCAATTGGTTCGCGAGTTTATTTTCTGCTCTCAACATGGCGGACTCTAAGCCTAGGTAATTCATGCGGCTTTTACACCAAAGTGGCAGTTCCATGGTTTCAACAGAATCGATCCATGAGTGGTTTTTCACACTCAAGCGAGACAGCATGACAATGTCGGACGTTAAATCCGTCACGACATCAACGTATCGTTCAATATCGTCATGTAACTCTGCCTGCATTTCACCACTCGTGCGTCGAGCTAAATCCGTCGCTAGCTGAATACGACTCAGCGGAGTGCGCACTTCATGAGGAATAGCTTGAGTAAAGATGTGTGTTTGGCGCACTCGTCTCTCAATCTCTTCAGACATGCAGTTGAAGCCTTGGGCGAGCTCTTTCACGGGTTGCGAAAATTGCTTTAGCTCGACTCGCGTATTCAACTCACCAGAACCAAATTGTTGTTGCGCAGCCGTTAGTTGCCGAATTTGGCGGTCAAGACGTCGTACAGGTATGTAAACCATAATGCCTAAACTGCATACAACAACCAAAAGTAGAGTAAGTATAAATACAATCTCAGAATCTTCATTCCAATCAACGTGTGGGCTAAAGAAATCCGTTTTTTCTTTGAAAACTAAACTCTTCGAAGTGTTAGGCAAAGGGAATACCGCAGCATAGGTACTGCCATCAATAAGATAAACAGGTATCCCTTGCATACGGTACAGCAGATTACAATCTCGACAAGGCGGTGATCCGTCCCAGTTTTCAACCAATGTTAAATCAAAGATAAAGAAATCTTGCTTGCCGTTTTCGGTTAACTTCTTGTAGAGAGAATCCGGAGTGCCTCGTTGCTCAATGTATTGATCGACAAAATAAGCACCGTCACTCAAAAAAACACCGACTTCTGTTTTGCGCATGTACTCTTCCCCCATAAAGAGAAACAAAGCAACAGTCAGCGCAAGGCCAGTTACTAACCCCACATATAGACGAGTAAACAGGGAAAACATGCGTCATTTACCTGTCAGCATGTAGCCGTGGTGACGTATGGTTTTAATGGTAGCCGTATGGATATGAGCCTTGGAGAATTTCTTCCTTAGTGAGGATATACGCATATCAATCGAACGATCAGTAATACAGTATTCAATGCCTCGGGCAAGACGGCAACATGATTCACGAGATACTGGCTTATCGACATTCAGCATCAGGAGCTCTAAAATTTCAAACTCAGAACTCGTTAAACCAATATCTTTTTGCAAATAAAATGCTTGGGAGCGACGAAGACAAAGACTAATGCCATATCGGCTCAGCTTTTCTTCTTCAACGATATCAACTTGACGACAATAGCGACGCAACGCTGCTTCAATACGGGCGAGCAAAATATTACCTTTTATCGGTTTGGTAAGGTAATCATCAGCACCGAACTTAAATAAGCTCACCTCGCTCATTTCATCATCGGTCGCAGTCAAAACAATGATAATACCATGATAAAACTTACGCGCCTCTTGGCATATTTCTGCGCCATTTTTTCCTGGTAACATCAAATCTAACAGCACTAGGTCCGGCTTGAGCCCCTTAATCGTTTCTAATGCATTTTGACCGTTATCGATGACAGTTACCGTATATCCTTCGGCTTCGAGGTACATTTTGGTTAATCGAGCAATCTCTGAGTCGTCTTCTACCAGTAAGATTGTATTACCCACCATGAATCATTTACTCCACCAATATGATGGAGGGAGTATATCGCTCGTCCTATACTGCGCAACCTACTTAAATGATAATTTTAATAAAACGCAGGCTTACATACGCTTACAAACCATACATATACGATAATCCTAATCATTCTATACCCCTAAAACCATGCAATAACCTGAGGTTTTATTCATTATCAGAATATAGCTTCACATAGAAAATAAAATTCGGAATAAAAATCCACTATATTTTTAAATATATCGAATAATAGGTCTTACCAAAAAACAATATCAACATATATGACTTAGTTTTCTTATATAGACAGGACTTTATGTTGCTTCTAAGTTTCCTGCTCTAATAAAGTCTACGAGTAACATGAAATGAGATATTCCAAATTAACACCTTTAGCCATATTTTGCGCGATAAGTCTAACTGCTTGTGGCGGCAGTGAATCTAATTCGAAACCATCGACAACGACACCTCCAACACCACCAATGCCAACATTGAGCACTGTCACAATCCCAACTGTCGTTTCTACAGAGTTTCCGGCCAAGTTAAAAGTGGCTGCTGATGCTGGCTTCACTCACTATGTGAAAATCTCCCTTTCCGAAGCAAACAACAACGATACATTTCACATTGTGGCTGTTGATGACGGTGCGAATAATGAAAAAATCTTTCGTGCAGCCAAAATCATCCAACACCTTCTCACAAACCAACCAGACTCTAAGTACGGTGCTGACAAGTCTCGTATCGCTAAGACATTAGCCGAGCGTGATGCCACACTAATGCTGACCGAAAACGACGAACAGAATGATGAGATGCTAACCAAAATCTTTATCAACGAACTGATTCGCCAAGGCAAATTGAACGATGCAGTTACAAGCTCGGGCTTAGCACACTCTTTTGATACGAGTTCTCTAGAAAAGTTTGTTGTAAGCATGATGGTACTTAACGAAGATGATATGGATACACTTGTCACATCTATCGCGTCAACATTAGTAACTAGTAAAGAAACACCAAACTGGCTAAGGAATAGCCAATCTTTAATGTATCGAGAACTGACAGTTGAAGGCGATTGCCATTACATGAGTAATTTTGCCGATTACTGCGCCAATCTTGGTAAAAAAGCCGAACGAGACGCCGCTTTTGAAGAAATTTTACACTTGGTCCAAGCGCAAGGTATTGCACCTAACACGGCGACTGCGGCACTGCAAAATGACATTCAAGCTCATGCGTTAAGCATCTATAACGATATTCAATCGGGCAAACCGACGGTGTGGCGCCCTACTCAGTATGACTGGGACGATTGGAAATCGGACGACTTCGATCCTGAAAGTGTGAAACAAACGGGCCCTTCATATTCTCACGAATATTTTGCTGCCGCTTTTGAAGCTTACATGGGTGTAGCAAAAGCAAACGGACATGGTTTAGATGGCTACCAAGCGTTAACGCGTGAAGAAATGCAAACCCAAGATCCACAAGCCGTTGATTGGATCAGTGGCTTATTCCACGGATACTTGCAATATACCGCGAATATCGACTCTGCGGGCGTCAAGCTCTACACAGAAAAGACAAGTCCAGGCACAGTACCTACCTTCCGTATGGCTCCCAACAAAGACGGTTTGATAGAAGCGTACACCTACAAATCTCAGTGGCTAACAAAAGTGAAGATCATTGGCGGCGACGCGATGAATGTGATCGGTAATGATCAAAACAATACTTTTGAAGGCAACAGCAAAGACAACAGCATTTATGGTGAAGGCGGTATCAACACCTATATAGTGCCACACAAACTGGCGGAATGTACTGTTATCAAAGCAAAGAGCGTTTCTGTTGAGTGCCCGAGTACAGGCACTGACGAGTTGTACGACATTCAGAACATCCAATTCACCGACCAAACCCTAGATGTAACCAAGCTATAAAAAATGAAAAACATGAAGAAACTTATTCTATTCGCTCCCTTGCTCCTTGCTGGTTGTGGTGGCCTAGCCGTCATGGATCGTACTGATGCCGTAAAAGCACAACCAGAAATGCTGATCAAAACCGACGGTGATTTTTGGGGATTCGGTGCGGATGGCCATTTTGATTTTGCTGGTAAGTACAAAGGCAAGTATTCACGCAGTGCTTCTAACTCAAGTTGGTTTAACCGTATCTCTTTCAAAGAAGGTTCAATGGGCGCAGAAGTGACTCGTATCGACAGCGGGGAAACTTGGCTTTTGAACTGCACTGGAGGCGGTATGTCGGTTAACTACATGGGCGTCGATTTTGGTGGGAATGATCCTTACACCTGTGACATTACTCAAGATGGTAAAAAAGTCGGTGAGTTTGCGATGGAGCCAAAATCCGCTCTCATCGACATCAGCTTTGAGAAAAAAGAGACAGGCGTAGTGCGTATTGGTAGCACCCACTTTAATGTAGAAACTGTACATACTAGTCCTGACGCCATGATGGCGGTAGACATTCCATTGGGTTATAGCTTTAAGGAAGGCACACAAGAAATTGCCGCAGTGCAGACGAACGGTACCATTGCGGTACAGATGCTCCCTGAACTTAGCGAACAAAAAAAGGATGTAATTGCCATCGGCGCTGTTGCAAGTGCACTAAGTTGGCGTCCTAAGAAATAGCCACCACATAAAACGACACAAAAAAATAACAAAGCCCTCAACTTTGAGGGCTTTTATTGCTTGTACTCATAGAGATAAGTGGAGCACTACTTCTCTAATCTTCCCGTATACTGCTTGGGCGTTAATCCACGATGTTTCTTAAACATACGATTGAAGCTCGCCACATTGGTGTAACCAAGGCGCGTGGCAATGTCATCAATACTCACGCGCTTACTCAACAAACCAGCTGCAATATTACTCAATACATAGCCAGAAACCGTCGAAAAATTGAGTCCTAATTTATGCAAACGACGTTGAAACTGCTGTTCAGATAAATCAAGCAGAGAAGAAACGCGCTCTAACGTTGGCAATCCATAATGGCTGCTGTAATTCACCACTTCATAAATCACTTTCAACTCATCTTCTGGGTCGGGCATATTAAGCAAATCATCCAAATCGGAAAAACTCATCGCTAGACGGTTGTCTTCTCGATGGCTCACTTGGCGAGAAGCTAGTCGGTCATCTCCCGGGATCCATATCTCTGTTTTTGGCTGACTCCATTCCACCTCGCAGCCGAAATATTCCCGGTATCTCTCAGTATTTTTTCTCGAGCCTGAAACCTTGACACGTAAAGGCTGGTAATCTTTGCCAAGAAATTCGCGTAACACCTTAATCATAAATACCGCACAGCGGATACTATCGTGCACCTTTACTGACGTTTCTATAAACGGGTTGTGGTAAGTCCATTTGATGATTTTACCCGACTGTTCGCCAGCAAAAAACGCCCCTGATTGTAGGTTGCTCACACCATAATTCACTCGCCGAATGGTACTGGCTAAATCATTGCCGGAGAATAACCAGCGTCCCACTGGCCCTAGCTTTTGCAGTTCAATACCTCGGCTGAGACTCAACACCACATCCGGGTCACCACTGGCTTGTTCAACACAACGGTACCATTCCGCAACGGCTTTTAGCGGGATCAGTGTCATTGGATTACGAAACACCGATGCTGGGATCCCTAACTCATCCGAGTCCAAATTGTATTTAGATAACGCGAGGTTATGCATGTTTAGAATGCCCATCGCGCGAATAAACCGAACCGTTTTCATAACCAATCACATCAAATTTAATCCTGTAGTGATTGAATCTGTCACAAAGAAAGCCGCAAATCAAATTCAGAACACAATACGCCAACAGTTTGATAGAGGAGCGTTTAATGAGTTTACTGAGTGTCCCATTTGTCGGTACAGGCGCAGATACAGCGTTACATGTTGTTGCTGCTGTCGTTTTAATCGCGAGTGTCGCGGGCGCGTGTTACGGCTTTTGGAAAATCCATGAATTACCTATCAATAAAGCACACAGCAAAGATCATCATCAGATAGGGCTCATCACTGCGCTGACCTGGATAGGGTTTATCTGGCACTGGGTTTGGGTGCTAGCCGTGATCTTTGCATTTGTTGATATGGAAAAAGCCATCATCAATCTGCGTGATACATGGAAAAGTAAACCGCAAACAGAAACACAGCCAAAAGAGGAAGCATAATGTTAGAAGGTTTAGCGGTATGGGCACTCTTCATCTATCTGTTGCGTTTGGTTGGCATGCCTTGGAACAAAGCAACCAAATCGTTCGCTTATCTTGGCGGCTTGGGTTGGCTAATGTTCGTCTGGGTAGGTTTGATTAACTTCACCCCGATGGATTTATCCGGCGGTTCTGTCGTGCAGTCACCACACATCCAATTGCGTCCAGATTCAACCAATGTAAAAGGTAAAGTTGACCACATTTACATTGAGCCGAATCAGCAAGTTAAAGAAGGTCAGCTCATTTATGAACTTGACCCAACGCAATACAAAATCGCATTAAATCAAGCGAACGTATCCGCTGATTCTGCTCGCGTTGCATTAGCTACAGCAAAAGGCGACATCGAGATTGAAGAAGCTAACCACGAAGCGCTAGTGCAAGATCTAGAAACATCAAAGAGCCAGTTGGAAGCGGCGAAAGTTGACTACAAATTGCAGAAAAAAATGCTAGATCGTTATGTTGAGCAAAACCGAGTAGTGCACAACACCATCACGGAAAGCGATATCGACAAACAATCGAGTGCGGTTGATATGGCACGTCACAACGTGTTGACCCTTGAGTCTCAAATCAAGAAGAAACAAGTCGATATTTCCCGTGCAAAACTGGCGATTCATAAAGCGGAACTTGCAGTTGAAACTAAACAAGCCGAACTGCGCCAAGCTGAAGAGCAAATTGCAAAAGCGCAATGGGATTTGAATAGCACAAAAGTTCATGCCCCAACAGATGGCTTTGTCACCAACTTTATCCTGCGTGAAGGTCAGCGTGTATCGATGATGCCGCGTATCAACATGTACACTAACGAGAAGTACGTGCTGATGCGAGTCAACCACCAGGCGATTCGTAACATCAAACCGGGTCAGCCAGCGGAATTCTCTTCGTCCGTTTACCCAGGTAAGATCTTCTCAGCGACCGTCGAAGGCATTGTTGAAGCAACAGGTGAGTCACAAGGTAATCTACTGGGTTTCGATGATTCCGTACGTGTCACCACTGGAAAGAACTTACAGAACAAACACCACTTTGTTCGTCTTAAGATTGATGAGCCAGAAGGCTACGACATCCCTGTTGGCTCTGTTGGCCTCGCATGGGTCAGCGGTGAAAAACCGATAGGCTTTATGGCCTTCTTAGATGTGATTCGCGGGATCATCATCCGAATGAAGTCTCAACTGTACTTCTTCTACTCTATCTAAACTCGCAAACCGCCAGTTACGCTGGCGGTTTTCTTTTCATTTGTATCCAAACATATCCTTTTCCCGTATAACAATTAGTTAGTAAATAGCGGAGAAGATTCATGTCGGCAAAGGAAAGAAGCCTACCTACCCATCGCATCTCAAGATTCAGCAAGTTCGCTTCACTTGCTACCCGTGTCGCAGGCAATGTGATTGCAGAAGGCACGAAGCAGATAGCCAAAGGCAACAAACCAAAAGCGAAAGACCTCTTGCTGACGCCACAGAACATCGCGCGTTTAACCGACCAACTTGCTCATCTACGTGGCGCTGCAATGAAGCTTGGACAAATGCTATCAATGGATGCTGGTGATGTTTTAGAACCTCAACTCGCCGATATTCTTTCCCGTCTTCGTTCCAACGCAGACCCAATGCCTGCAAAACAACTCAACGCAGTAATGGAAAGTTCGCTAGGAACGAATTGGAAAGCTGAGTTTCTGTCATTTAACTTCAAACCAATCGCCAGTGCATCAATAGGACAAGTGCACCAAGCCTACAGCGATGCGGGCGATAACCTAGCCGTCAAAGTGCAATATCCGGGCATACGGAAAAGTATCGATAGCGACGTCGATAATGTCGGTACACTGCTCAAGGTCGTTGGGTTGATTCCCGAGTCTGTCGACTACAAAGGATTGCTCGAAGAAGCGAAAAAGCAGCTACATGACGAGGCCGATTACGCACGAGAGGCACAATTTGCCATTCGTTATCATGACGCTTTGAAGGAGCACCCTCATTTTGTGGTGCCCAAGATTCATACTGAAAGTTGCTCAGACTCCGTTCTCGCGATGGAATTCATTGATGGTAGCCCGATTGAGCAAATCGAACATTATGATCAGAGTACGCGAGATTTTGTCATGCACAGCCTACTCGAATTACTGTTTCGAGAGCTGTTCGAATTTAAGATGGTGCAAACCGATCCCAACTTCGCCAACTACTTATATATCGAAAACACTCGTCAAATCGGCTTGCTAGACTTTGGTGCGACCCGCGAATACAGCGAACGGTTCAGTACCGGCTATCGCCAAGCTTTCGCATCTGTCGTTAACAATGACGAACAAGGCTTGAATGATGCGCTTGAACAAATAGGCTTCTTCAGCCAAACCATCCTTCCAGACCAACGCCAAGCGATTCTCGATCTAGTGAAAATGGCATGTGAACCTATGTTGGTCGATGAGCCTTATGACTTTAAAGCCAGCGGCTTAGCACAAAAGCTTCGCGAGGCTGGCACCATTCTAAGCATGGAGCAAGAATACTGGCATACTCCACCAGCAGATGCCCTATTTTTGCACAGAAAAATCGGCGGAATGTACTTGCTGGCAGCCCGTATTGGCGCAAAAGTGAACATTCGCCAATTGGTACAGCCATATCTCACCATCAACAGCGAATAGCCTATTGTTTTTCTGTTACTTTCAAGTACCTTGAGCAAGGTTAAGATGCATAGTTGTGCATCTCAATAACATGCCATACTTCCATAAAACGAATTAACTATCGGGGTACTCGGTGAGCAAGTTTCAAGATCTCTCCACTCTAATCCAGCAAATTGGCCAAGCCGAAGAAGCGGATCAAGTCGCAACGCTCAATGAATCTATTGAAGCGGGCCTCGAGCCCGGCGCGGTTGCCCTGATTCTAGAAGCCTTTCCAATCGACGATCGTGTTCGCTTATGGCGAGCTTTACCACTAGAGCTACATATCGACGTGTTAACGGAAATGCGTGCGGACGTACGTTTCTCTATCATCAATGCGTTATCTGAAGTCGAGCTAAAGCTAACTCTCGCTAAACTCGACAACTTGTCGCTCATCGAATGGGCCGATTCGTTGCCAGAGTCGATCATCAACGAAGCGCTCTCGTTGATAGAAAAAGATGAGTTGGAACTTTACGATCAAGCAAACGAGTATGCTGATGAAGAACTCGGCCACTGGGCTGAACGTAAGATCATCACCCTGCCCTTCAACATTACGATTGGGACAGCTAAGCAGTTAATGGAGCGCTATAGCTACGACACGCCTCAACAGGTGTATCTGATTAATCGTAATAAACAGTATCGTGGAACGGTCAACTACTTCGATATCTTACGTGGTGACCCCGATACTCGCTTAAAAACACTCGTTATTGAGGCTGTGACGGTGCTAGACAGTAAAATGATGCTTCCTGAAGCGGTAGAGGCATTAGAACACAGCACACTGCCCGCTCTCCCTGTAACTGATGCAGACCAAACACTGATCGGTGAAGTCGATTGGCAGTTTGCATTGAGTACACAGCGTGAAATCTACGAAGCACGTTTGATGGCCGGTACAGGTATGGATGAAGGCGATGACTTGTTTGCGCCAGTATTAAAAAGCTCGCAAAAGCGCGGTGTTTGGTTAGGCATCAATCTGCTTACTGCGATTTTGGCGTCTGTCACTATCGGACTATTTGAAGATGTAATTGCGCAGGTGGTGGCTTTGGCGGTGCTCATGCCAATTGTTGCATCCATGGGGGGCATTGCTGGCAGCCAAACGCTCACTCTAATGATTCGTGCGATGGCGCTTAATCAGATCACCCCAGGTAACCGCTTCAAGCTTTTGAAAAATGAGTTGGGTATTGGCTCTCTGAACGGCATTGCTTGGGCGTTAATCATCGGCGGGCTCGCCGGATTGTGGTTTCAATCTCCGGTTCTTGGGGGAACCATCGCGCTGGCCATTATCGTCAATATTATTACCGCAGCTTTATTTGGTGTGCTGATTCCCATTATTCTGGATAAGTTTAAATTGGACCCCGCTTTGGCTGGCTCGGTGATTCTAACAACAGTGACAGATGTAGTTGGTTTTTTCGCCTTTTTAGGAACGGCGAGTTTAGTCATGCTTTAAAAGGTTCATTGTTTATTAATCAATCATTAGCATAATAGAGTCAAATTGCATAACGCAGTTGCAAATTGCAAACATACTCAAACTTTAAGCAACGCATGTCACAGAAACTACGTATTTTAGGGCATATTAAAGTTGGCACAGTAACTGCATTATATAAATCGACCCTTCTTAAGCCGAGGGTCACCTAGCCAACTGACGTTGTTAGTGAACTTGATTTTGTTCACATGTATATAAGCCAATCGCACTCTTTGCGGTTGGCTATTTTTTTATGTGGCTATTGCCCTCTTATCCTCTGACCGAACTCGGTTGTACTTTTCTTACCCACAACAGATTGTTTACTGTTTATAAAATTCAAATATTCGCCCACTAAACCATTAGAAATACCAGCTTCAACAAAAATAAATCACCTACATAAAATAAAACCAAGAAAACACACCCAAAAAAAGAACAAATAACGTCCAAACCAAAAATCTCATCATGAAATCGTTTTCTTTTCATAGAAATCGACTGAACAACCCAGAGTTATAGATAAATTTAATCCATAAAAACAAATGGCAATTCAAAACACTAATTTCACATAGAAAACCTGTCTATAAATCATAGAAAATACGTAAAAATAAATTTTTCAATTTTATAATTTAAAAATTAAACCATTGTTATTAAAGGAAAAAATACAAACCAAAAACCAAGCAAACGTTTAAATTTCAATTTTATCATTGACTATTAAATTTACATCACGATAATACGCGCCGTTTGCCTGAAAACCAGGTGCTATAATTAAATATTTCAATGTGCGGAGGTAATAATGGCTGGAGACAATAATTACAGTCTTGGACCAGTTCCCAACACTGCCAGAAAAGGCGTGGCATCACTTACAATGGTGATGTTAGGACTCACTTTTTTCTCCGCAAGTATGTGGACTGGGGGTTCTCTCGGTACTGGGCTCTCCTTCAATGATTTTTTCCTCGCTGTTCTCATCGGTAACCTAATCCTCGGTATTTACACTTCTTTCCTCGGTTACATCGGCGCTTCTACTGGTCTCTCTACTCACCTTCTTGCTCGTTTCTCTTTTGGTTCTAAAGGCTCTTGGCTTCCTTCCGCTCTTCTTGGCGGTACTCAAGTTGGGTGGTTTGGAGTTGGTGTCGCGATGTTTGCGATTCCGGTGCATAAAGCAACGGGCATCGATACCAACACGTTGATCCTTGTATCCGGTTTGCTCATGACCGCGACCGTTTACTTTGGCATCTCCGCACTGATGGTGTTGTCAGCAATTGCCGTTCCTGCCATTGCGCTACTTGGCGGCTACTCTGTCATCGAGGCAGTAAATAGCGTTGGTGGTATTGGCGAACTACAACAAGTTCAACCAACCGAGCCACTCGATTTTTCAATAGCTCTCGCGATGGTTGTCGGCTCTTTTGTCAGTGCTGGTACATTAACGGCGGATTTCGTACGCTTTGGTAAAAAGCCGCGCAGCGCCGTGATGATCACCATGGTGGCATTTTTCATCGGTAACTCGTTAATGTTTATCTTTGGCGCGGCAGGTGCGTCGGTGACGGGTCAATCAGACATTTCTGAAGTGATGATCGCGCAAGGTCTTCTTATTCCAGCTATCATCGTTCTTGGCTTGAACATCTGGACGACCAACGACAACGCGCTCTACGCATCGGGTCTTGGATTTTCCAACATCACAGGCTTACCAAGTAAATACATCTCAATGGCGAACGGTCTTGTTGGCACACTTTGCGCTCTCTGGCTCTACAATAACTTTGTTGGCTGGCTGACCTTCTTATCTTTGGCAATTCCACCGATTGGCGGTGTGATCATCGCTGACTTCTTCACGAACCGTAAACGCTACGCAAACTTTGAAGCCGCCCAATTCCAAAACGTTAACTGGGCTGGCATTATCGCTGTCGTGATTGGCGTTGGTGCGGGACACTTCCTGCCTGGCGTAGTGCCGATTAACGCTGTACTTGGCGGCGCAATTAGCTTCCTGATTCTTAATCCTATTCTTAACAAAAAAGCACTGGCTACACAGCCAGCGTAAGGAACCATCATGACAACACTACTGATCAAAAACGTAACGCTAAAAGGACAAGAAGGTCTGCAGCAAATTTTGATTGAAGATGGTCAATTCAAGCACATTGAAAGCAACGATGTGGAGCTTAGTCATAACGGTGACATCATCGATGCTGAAGGCGGTATGGCGGTTGCGCCTTTCTGCGAGCCACACATTCACTTAGATACAACTCAAACCGCAGGCGAGCCAAGCTGGAACATCTCTGGCACATTGTTTGAGGGTATTGAACGTTGGGCTGAGCGCAAAGAAATGCTGTCGATTGAAGACGTGAAAGCGCGCGCAAAACAAACCTTAAAATGGCAGATAGCAAACGGCGTACAACACGTTCGTACCCACGTCGATGTTTCAGACCCTACCCTAATTGCCCTAAAAGCGATGGTAGAAGTGCGTGAAGAGATGAAAGAATGGGTAGATATCCAAATCGTCGCCTTCCCGCAGGAAGGAATTCTCTCTTACCCAAATGGCAAAGAGCTGCTAGAAGAAGCCGTCAAATTAGGTGCGGACGTGATTGGCGCGATTCCACACTTTGAATTCACACGCGAATATGGCATTGAATCGCTGCACTACGTATTCGAGTTAGCGAAAAAATACGACCGCCTGATCGACGTGCATTGTGATGAAATCGATGACGAACAATCTCGGTTCGTTGAAACACTGGCAGCATTAGCGCACAAGTTTGATATGGGGAATAAAGTCACGGCCAGTCACACCACAGCGATGGGTTCCTACAACGGTGCATACGCATCTCGCCTGTTCCGTTTATTACGCATGTCCGGTATCAACTTCGTGGCAAATCCATTGGTGAACATTCACTTACAAGGACGTTTTGATGATTACCCAAAACGTCGCGGCGTAACACGAGTGAAAGAGATGCTGAATGCCAACATCAACGTCTGCTTTGGACACGATGATGTATTTGACCCTTGGTACCCACTAGGCACTGCAAACATGCTGCAAGTACTGCATATGGGTCTGCACGTGTGTCAGGTGATGGGTTACGACCAAATCAACAACTCACTGGATCTGATCAGCAACAATTCAGCACGTACACTGAACATTCAAGACAAGCACGGCATTGAAGAAGGCAAACCAGGTAGTTTACTGATTCTTCCCGCAGAAAATGGTTTTGACGCAGTACGTCGCCAAGTGCCGGTTCGTTACTCTGTTCGTCACGGTAAAGTGATTGCAGAAACACAGCCTGCGACAACTCATATTCATCTTGAACAAGCAGAGCAAGTAACGTTCAAACGCTAAAAAGATCGGCGAAACGAAAAAGGCCTGACGACATCGTCAGGCCTTTTTTCTACTGGTAAACATCACTGCTCGCTCTGTCTATTCTTGTCTCATAAACCACTGAACACATTGAAAGGCCATATAAAACGGCTCAGTACCAAACGTTGCACAAGGTTCTGGTGGCTGAATCTCAATTACACCATCGCACTTGGAAATTATTCTAAGCGTTGGGCATACTTCTGACTTCATTTTAGTTGTAGATATGAACCATGACGCCATTAAGCCAGATAGAACCGCAATTTTTGGAATTTATGCAGCAAGAGATGCAAGTAGATGCAGCTCATGATCTTAAACACGTAAAACGCGTGGTCAAAACAGCGAAACAGCTCTGCAAAGAAGAAAATGCAGACATCGCGATTGTATTACCGGCTGCCTATTTGCATGATTGCTTTACTTACCCGAAAGATCACCCAAATCGCAAAGAGAGCTCAATCATCGCAGCCAAAAAAGCGGTCGCATTTTTAGAGAGTATCGATTATCCGCAGCAATATCATGATGCCATTGCTCATGCGATAGAGGCACACAGCTTTAGCGCAAACATCAGGCCAAATACGTTGGAAGCCAAAATCGTCCAAGATGCCGACCGTCTGGACGCTTTAGGCGCAATTGGCGTGACGCGATGCATTCAAGTCAGCACTCAATTTAACGCGCAACTTTACAACGACAGCGATATATTTGCCGAAGAACGTGAACTTAACGATAAACAATTCACTCTGGATCACTTTCAAACCAAGTTATTCAAAATCGCTGAAACCATGAACACGGAGTCAGCGAGACGCGAAGCGCAAAAACGCAAAACCTTTATGCAAACGTACCTAGAGCAGTTACACGACGAGGTAACAGCGTAAATGTCAGAAAGCTATACGTTAATTAAAGAGCTTAAACGCCAACTAAAGTTAGCTGGGCTGCATTATGCGGATGTTGCACAACACCTTAATTTAAGTGAAGGAAGCGTCAAACGTTTACTCGCTGAAGGTCAGCACATTAGCCTTGAGCGCTTAGAACGAATTTGCCAATTGATTGGTTTAGAAATGGCGGAACTATTTAAGCTCGCGGCTGCGCACAATAAAGGTCTAGAGTCGCTAACGTTAGAGCAAGAAAAGCAGCTGGTTGACGATAAAGCCCTGCTGCTCGTGGCGATCTGTGTTGTAAATGGCTATCAGTTTGAACAAATCGTTCAGCAATATACCTTCAATGAGTTGGAACTGGTGCAAAAGCTTGCTCATTTGGATCGGCTGAACATCATCGACTTGCAGCCAAATAACAAAATTCGTTTGCGTATATCTCCGACATTTAAGTGGCAGATGGGCGGCCCTATTCAACGGTTCTTCCAACAGCAAGTTCAAGACGCCTTTTTCCAAAGCTACTTTTCTGGTGAAGATGAAAAGTTCTCCATGGCAACAGGATTGATGAGTGTACCAACCAACAAGAAGCTACAACAGAAACTGCAAAAGGTCATCGATGAGTTTTATCAGGCTTGCCAAAGTGATAGCTCTCTCGATATGGACGAAAAACACGGCACCTCTCTGATTATTGCGATGCGTCGCTGGACGTTCCCTTTATTTGAACCATGGGAAAGAAAACTCACCAATAAGTCTCGCAATTAGTAACTCAATAAACAAATGGAAATAAAAGTAACGAATTTCGTTACTTTTGGTGGCATACAACGTCACTAGAAAGAGAAAGCTGGTTTAATCGTTCATTGAGCATAAAGTGCTCCCATCTCATTCGACTTTGTTTAATCGGGGCCCGTATGTTTTTCTCAAAACGCTTTTTTCCTTACTTTGTGACGCAATGCCTTGGCGCACTCAATGACAACATCTACAAAAACGTTCTGTTATTGATGGTGACATACAGCCAAATTGATAACCTACCAATATCTGTCAATCTATTCGTTAATTTGGCGGCAGGCTTATTCATCCTACCTTTCTTTCTATTCTCAGCGCATGCTGGTGCCGTCGCTGACAGCATGGACAAAGCCAAATTAATCCGACGTCTAAAGCTCATCGAACTAGCTATCATGTCTTGCGCAGCAACCGCTATTGCCACCCAAAGTGCCATGCTGATGCTGGTTCTGCTGTTTATGACAGGCACTCAATCGGCCTATTTTGGTCCCGTGAAATACGCCTTGCTACCACAAGCGCTCAAACCAAATGAGCTTGTTAAAGGAAATGCTTGGGTTGAAATGGGCACGTTTCTTTCGATTCTTATAGGTACGCTTAGCGCAGGCCTGCTGCTAGCCATTCCTAATGGTACCTTGATTGCTTCTTGTACCGTGATTGCCTTGTCTTTGCTTGGGTTCATGAGCAGCGTGAATATTCCAACGATGCCTAGCCAATCGAATGACAAAGCGAAATTTGAACCGATTTCTGGTTTAAAGAACACGTTAAAAGTGGCAAAAAAACAGAGAGGCATCTGGATGTCTATTCTTGCCATCAGTTGGTTCTGGTTCATGGGTGCGACTTACCTAACTCAATTCCCTAACTTCGCACGCGAACATTTGTTCGCAGATAGCACTGTCGTTTCTTTACTGTTGGCATTGTTTTCCATTGGTATCGCGACAGGCTCTTGGTTGTGTGAAAAACTTTCTTTCAACCACGTTGAGCTTGGTATTTTGCCATTCGGTATCCTTGGTCTGACAGTCTTTGGCGTCGACTTGCTATGGGCAGTCCCAAGTTATCTATCACTTCCGGTGCACTTTTATGATGTGCAAAACTTCGTTGCTGAATCAAAACATCTACGCGTCATGATTGACCTGTTCCTTGTTGGTGTAAGCGGCGGTGTCTTTATTGTTCCTCTTTATGCGTTCATCCAATCGCGTTCAAACAAAGGGGAATGTGCACGTGCCATTGCTGCTAACAACATCATGAATGCGTTGTTTATGGTGGTGTCTGCTTTGGTTTCGATCGTTGTACTCAGCGTACTAGAGCTTTCTATTGTGGAACTGTTTGTCATGATGGCAATAGGTAACTTCTTCGTGGCAATCTATGTCTATCGTCAAGTACCGGAATTCACACAACGCTTTATCAGTTATTTACTCAGCCATTGTATGTATCGTGTGTCCGTAAAGGGGCGCCAACATATTCCTGAACAAGGTGCTGCGTTAATCGTGGCTAACCATGTTAGCTATGTCGATGCATTGATTTTGATGGGAACCTCTACTCGCCCGGTTCGTTTTGTGATGGACAAGTCCATCAGCGAGCTACCTGTTCTTAAATATGTATTCCGTCATGCAGGTGTTATCCCGATCTGTTCTCCACGTAAGTGTGCCGACACTTACCGACGAGCATTTGAGCAGATTGAACAAGCACTTAACGACGGTGAGGTTGTCTGTATCTTCCCTGAGGGTCGTTTAACGTCTAACGGTCAATTGGGTGAGTTTCGCCCTGGTGTAGAGAAAATCCTTGAACGTAACCCTGTTCCTGTCATCCCTATGGCGTTAAAAGGGCTTTGGGGTTCTTTTTTCAGCCACAAAGGCGGACATGCTCTCACAAAACGACCGACTCGTTTTTGGTCAAAAGTGGATGTTGTTATCGGTGAAGTGTTAAGTCCTGCGTCTTTAAATCGTCATCAATTGCAACAACAAGTACAGGATTTACTGGGCTGAGTCGCTTGCTACAGCAGTCAAACTTTGCAGCAAAACGTAAATATGCACCACAAAGCACAAGTAGTTCTTTGTTAATTAGAGTAGGATATCTACGACGTCATAAATCTAGGAGGTATTATGAAAATCATCATCTTACATGGTCTTTATATGCATGGGCTGGTCATGCAGCCTCTTAGCCAAAAGCTGAGAAAACTCGGATACGAAACGCAAGTACTCAGCTATAACACTGTTGCTATCGATGAGTCTTCACTGTTTGATTCTATTGATCACTCGCTTAATCCACTGACCACAAACGTCCTCGTGGGACACAGCTTGGGAGGCTTGATGATTAAGCGCTATCTCGCCAACAGAAAACCGAGCACTAACTTAATCTCTCATGTTGTCGCTATCGGTTCGCCTCTTAAAGGCGCGTCCATTGTAGGCCGAATTCAAGATCTCGGGTTGGGTGCAATTTTAGGCAATTCGCCACACCACGGATTAAACAAACATGATGACGCTTGGGATCTCCCTCAAAAACTCGGCAGTATCGCAGGAACGATGCCGATTGGTGCTCGCCCATTGTTGATCCGTAATGACAACACCATGTCGGACGGTACCGTTACCGTGGAAGAGACAAGACTGGACGGTATGCAAGATCATATCGAAGTGAAGCAAACGCATACGAGCCTGATTTACAACACCTTCGTGCCGCAGCAGATTGATCACTTTATTCGCACAGATTATTTCCGTCGATAGCACACTTTTCCATCATACAGATGGAATCGACTTTCCAAGCTATTCAGTTCGCAGTACTATCCTAGCTCCACTTCTTCACAACTTGGATGAAGTGGTACATTTTTAATTGTTCTCAGGGCGGGGCGAAATTCCCCACCGGCGGTATACTTTTTCAAGTGAGCCCGCGAGCGCTCGATTCGTCGAGGTCAGCAGATCTGGTGAGATGCCAGAGCCGACGGTTATAGTCCGGATGAAAGAGAATAAGAATACACCAGCATAGCGAGTCAGATCGCTAAGAATGCTGGTGCACTTCTTTTTGATCGTATTTTACGGCGATCTCTCATACCGCCCTGATTCTGGTGAAATTTAGGAGTTAACCATGAATCAGTCATCACTACTTGCCGAATTCGGCGACCCAATTACTCGCGTTGAAAACGCACTTATCGCTTTAAAAGAAGGCCGTGGCGTACTGCTTCTTGATGATGAAGATCGCGAAAACGAAGGCGATATCATTTATTCAGTCGAGCACCTCACTAACGAGCAAATGGCATTGATGATCCGCGAATGTAGCGGCATCGTTTGTTTGTGCTTAACAGATGTTCAAGCAGACAAACTGGAACTGCCTCCAATGGTGGTAAACAACAACAGCGCAAACCAAACCGCATTTACGGTTTCTATTGAAGCGAAAGTTGGTGTAACAACGGGTGTTTCAGCAGCAGACCGCGTAACGACCATTAAAACGGCGGCAAACCCGCACGCAAAACCGGAAGATCTTGCTCGCCCGGGTCACGTATTCCCTCTGCGTGCACGTCCAGGTGGTGTAATGACTCGCCGTGGTCACACAGAAGGTACGATTGATCTGATGCAAATGGCAGGGCTTCAACCCGCTGGCGTACTGTGTGAAGTGACCAATCCAGATGGCACGATGGCAAAGGCACCGGAGATCGTAGCATTCGGTCGCCTGCACAACATGCCGGTACTGACGATTGAAGACATGGTAATGTACCTGAACCAGTTCGAGTTGAAACTGGCATAGTCAGATCTCAGCTCTTGAAAAAAGCCGCGCATTTGTGCGGCTTTTTTGATCGATCCTCTTTGCACTTGAGTAGTTATACTTATTGAAAACAAGGGGAACAACACCATGAAAGGATTACTGAAACTCGCCGCTCTCGTTAGCTTTCTCTCCATGAATTCGCTTGCTCTTGCATCTGAGTGCCCTGATATTCTTCAAGGTAAGCAAAGGTTGTTAAACTCAACGGAAGAAGTCGATCTATGCGAAAGCTTTAAGGGAAAGACACTACTAATCGTCAATACAGCAAGCCAGTGCGGCTTCACTCCTCAGTTCGAACAGTTAGAAACCCTCTATCAAACTTACAAAAACCAAAACTTCACCGTTATCGGTTTCCCGAGCAATGACTTTCGACAAGATAGAGGAAGCGAAACAAACACAGCGAAAGTCTGTTATCTCGATTACGGGGTAACCTTTCCAATGATGGCTCGCTCTTCAGTATTAGGTGTAGATGCGAACCCAGTCTTCAACCAGATTACTAACCAAGCAGGCATAAAACCAAAATGGAACTTCTACAAGTTTCTAATTAGCTCTGAAGGTAAAGTTATTGCTACTTTTCCAAGCTCCACATCACCGACAAGTACTACGCTTACCAATATGATAGAGCAACAATTATAAGGTGACGACCATGACAACACGCTCAACCATGCTACAACTCGGTTACTTAGGCCTGGTTCCATTTGTGTTTAGTTTAGGGCTGATTTTCACTGACATCTCACTCTTCAATTTAAGTGGTCAGCAATTTTTCATCGCATATAGCGCCGTTATATTAAGTTTTTTATCCGGCATCCTTTGGGGTAATGGCATTGAGCATTACTACCATCGCCTTAGCCGAAATGTATTAATTCTCAGCAACCTTTTTGTCTTACTGGCTTGGGGCGCATTACTGCAGGGCCACAAACATTACGCAGTCGCAACCCTACTCTTAGCAATTGGGTATCTTGCTGTTTGGTATGCAGAAAAGCTCGTGAGGAAAGTCGAACAAGACGCCGAGCCCAAGGGATATCAAGGAATGAGGAGCAAACTGACCTTCGGCGTAATCGTAATGCACGGATTGGCTTTAGTTTCATAACCTGGTCTGTCCAGTACTAAGATCACAAAAAAACGTCTTTTTATAAAACAATGTTCATTTCGTGAATGCACACATATTTTGAACACTGTTTTGTTTCATTTATGAATCAATCCACATATAAGTAATTCAAAGCATTCACAAAGGATATGAATATGTTTTTTCGCAAACTTTTGTTTAGCACTGCGATGATCAATGCAACGACAGGTTGCGTGTCTTACCAGGCACAACAAGCCGCCGCTCAAACAGTAAATAATACAGGTGCTGTGCTTACCAATGTGATTAAAACCACGATTGCTCAGCCATGTAATGTTGCAATCACTGCTGCTAGCTTGTTTTATCCGCATGCCATATTTATGACTAGTGTTCCGACTCAAGCATGTACAAGCGTTCTTAGATAATACGAGTGTGATAAGCATAAAAAATGGCGACTCTACCGTCGCCATTTTTAAGCATCAATGCTATTTACAGTTACAGCGTCAATAAGTAATTAACTAATTGATTGTACTCGTCGTAAGTACGAATTTCGTTGGCCAAAACAATGTATTTATTGTTCACAACCACACCCGGAACCCCTCTTAACGTGCTGGCAGAGAATTGCTTATCAAAACCTTTCTGCATTGAGTTTACGGCGAAACTGTTGTAAGCCGCATCAAACTTCTTACCTTCTACGCCATTATCAACGAAGAGTTGTTTCAGCTCAGCTTCGTCTTTTGGCGCTTGTCGCTTTTGATGAATTTGGGCAAACATGGCAGGAATCATTGTATCTTCAACTCCTAGCGACACCATCGTCGCGTAGGACTTGGCCATCGGAATCGCCATATCTCCGCCCATGAACCCCACATGTACCTTTTCAAACTTTGCCTCTTTTGGCAGAGCAGGTTTTAAACGCTCAATAAGCGACTCAAACTTGTAGCAATGTGGGCAATAAAAAGAAAAGAATTCCGTCACAACAGGTTTCGATGCTTTCTTAACATCCAGAACTTTGTAGTGCTTCCCTTCTTCAAATTGCGCTGCATGAGCGGTAAAAGTCAGTAAAAGTGCACTACATAAGGCAAGTAGTTTTTTCATTGTTTATTTCCTTGTGGCATTCAAATGCCAAATCATTTCATTTGGTAAGAAGGGGTAAACCCCAAGTAATTTGAGATGAGGAATTAAACAATCGGAGGACGATAAAGCTTGGTGATCACTGTCACTACTTTTTCGACTAGAGGCCTATCAATCAAAGCAAGGCTATAAGGAAGAAGCAGTAAGTCGTTTTGAGATAAGTTGGCGGGAATTTTGACCATGCAGGAAGAGCTACAACTCGTGTGAGATTGTTGTGCCTTATTGATGGCTGACTCATCGTGATGTGATTCTACGCAGTCGTCATTGACGCCAAGTTGTTTGTGCAGAGCAGCCTGTTGAACAATAAGATCGCGTACTTCAATTGTTTTCATCGGAGCGGAAGCCTGCGCCACAGGAGCGACACTACTCAAAAGCATAGCAACTAAGCAAACTATCGCAGTCAACAATGTACGGTTAAACTTCAACATAGCTACATCAAGGAAAATGGTGATTTAAGATAATACATGATAACGGTTTGACTTCAAGATACGGACTCTCGGCTCGCTAACAAACTCTGTTCTTTGACCATTTTAGGCTAGTGACTTTTCTCTCTAACGCTCCCTCAGTACACGAAACCAGCACAACGAGCTATTCACCGTTCGGATACTCCCCTCATCAGATACCAGCAACAATTCGATAAAACTTGAAATCATTATGAAACACGAGTAATAGTTAGAACGGTTTTTGTACGAACAAGGAAAGATCAATGCTTAAAAAAAGATTCTTTAAGACAAAAGATGAAGTCGAAGTCACGTTCGAGCTAGATAAAGATCAATGGGACTCTGTCCAAATTGCTGGAGACTTCAACAACTGGCAGCCAGAACCGATGAAATTAGTGAAGAAAAGTCGTCAGTTTAAATTTAAAACCCGCTTACCTAAAGCGCAGAATGTTCAGTTCCGCTACTTGCTCGATGACGCGAAGTGGGAAAATGACCCACAAGCTGATGCTTACGTTCCAAATGCATTTGGCAGCGACAACAGCGTCGTGTGTACCACCGAATAAGCGGTAATTTCGCTTTAAGATTCCATACCTAGGCGCAAACGTTGCGCCTTTTTGCATCTCTCTAAATGTGATAGGTGATTAGATTTAAATCATTAATTGGCAATTTTATCCAATTAACTCATCCGATAACCTTATTCTGAGAAAGCTTTATTTGAAATAATTCGTAAATTTGTTTAAGTTCCATTGATATTAAATATTGTATACATCACTTAAATGAACGCACAACAAATCAAACCATCTCTAATCATTGTGGAAGACGATCCCAAATTACAAACTATGTTGGGTGAGTATTTTGTTGAACAAGGTTTTCAGGTCAAATGTATCGACAATGGGACGGACGCACCCAATGCGATTATTGACACACAACCAGACGTGGTGCTGTTAGATTTGATGCTACCCGGGCAAGATGGTCTGAGTGTATGTCGTCAAATCCGAGAATGCTACAAAGGCAAAGTGTTGATGCTAACAGCAAGTGATGATGACTTCGATCATGTCGCCGCATTAGAAATAGGCGCAGATGACTTTGTTACTAAACCCATCAAACCTCGCGTATTACTGGCTCGTATTCGCATGCTGTTAAGAAGAAAAGAGGCGGCGCCTACCGAGTCCGAAAACGGCCTACAAATTGGTGTTCTGTGTTTAAACCGATTACGTAAATCGTGCGTAATGAACCAAGAAGAAATTGCGCTGACAGACGGCGAGTTCGATTTGTTGTGGGTTCTTGCTACGCATGCTGAAAAAACACTATCACGTGAGTGGCTGACCAAAACACTACGTGGTATTGAATACGATGGAACAGACCGCACCATTGATAATCGCATAGTGACACTGAGAAAGAAGCTAGGCGATGCTTCTTGCTCACCACAAAAAATCATTACCGTTCGCGGCAAAGGCTACCTATTTATGCCTGATGCATGGAATGAATAATGAGACGGATTTATCTGGAAAGCTTTGTTGGCCTTATCATTCTGTTTATGGCTAGCTTGTGGGGATACGAGTTCTTAGTTTATGAGATCAACACAGATTATGACTACCTATTACAAGAGCATGAGGGTCAAGCTTTTCACGATCTGCTCTACCCTATCTATAAAGAACACGGATTAGAATATACTCAACAACAGTTGGAACAATTTGCCACATCAAGCCATCGTTTGTTGGTGCCTCATACGCTTGAAGAGCTTCCAACAGACATCAAAAAGGCGTTTGAAAGTGATACCTCCGTTAACGTCGCTTACGATGAAGAAAGGGATATCTGGTTCCGCCTAGATGCGAGCACGCCTATCTTTAAAATGAGCGATAATCCGAATAGTCCTGTGGTTAAAGCAGCCAACTTTGATGACAATATCGTTTGGTTGTTCTTTTTAGCTGGATTTGCTCTGTATTGCATATTGTTGATCTGGTTCTTAAGCCGTCGGATTCGAGAGCTAGAGAGAGTGACCGTTGAGTTTGCCTCAGGTAACTTCAAGGCTCGAGCTAGTACCTCAAGCGCTAAGTCTGTTGGGACGTTAAACAAAAGCTTTAACACGATGGCCGATAAAGTATCTCGCTTGATCACTAGCAATAAAATGCTAACTAACGCCGTTGCACATGAATTGCGTACCCCAATCTTCCGCTTACAATGGCAAGCAGATTTGTTATCGGATTCAACCTTAACTGAACAACAGAAAAAGTATGTTTACAGTATCGTCGAAGACATTGACGAGATGGAAGAAATGGTTGAAGAATTGCTTTACTACGCAAAGATGGAGCGTCCTGACACAGCCTTACAAACTCAAGAAGAAGTCGTCCTATTCAACTTAGTCAAAGAATTACGACAGAGATGGCAAAAAGAGACTACGCTCGCTATCTCGCTTCAAGAAGTAAACTCAGAAAACGTTCTCGCGTTTGCTGACCCAAAATTGTTAAAGCGAGCCTTAGATAATTTGCTGCGCAATGCAATGCGGTACGCGGATAAGCAGATTTTAGTAGAGATAAAACACGATCAGCACCGCTGCTTCATCAATGTTCATGATGATGGCATAGGTATTGAAGAAAAGCATTGGCCTCATCTATTCGAACCATTTTACAGCGCGGATGAATCTCGCAACAAAAAGACGAGCGGGTTTGGGCTCGGTTTGGCGATTGTCAGACAGATAATGGAGCTTCAACGTGGAGAAGTTTCGATTTGCCATAGCCCACTTGGAGGAGCTTGCTTCACACTTAGCCTCAAAAAATCAGACAGTTAACTTAACCTTCCTACCCCGTTTACAGAAGACGACACTTCAATACACTCAAACGACAGAGCCCAACAATAAAACAGTGTACATTTAATCCATAAGATTCACACACTAAATGGATAGTACTCATGTATAAATCTTTTATCCTGATTATGGCGCTTACTTCTACGCTTACAGCTTGCGCCTACAACCAAAAACCTGTCGTCGACATGACCAATGTTGACCCTAGTACATATGAACAAGACTTTCTTTACTGCCAAGGCTATGCAGAAAATGTCGACAAATCAGAGGCAGCGAAATCTGAAGCCACTAATGGGGCAGTTACAGGCGCATTGATCGGCGCAGCTGCTGGTGCGCTAGAAGACGGATTAGGTGGAGCGGCTGTCGGTGCTGCTGCCGGCGGAGCTGTAGGAGCTGGTGCTTTGGGTGGAACAAATGATTCAACCAAAACCCAATCTCTCGTATTGCGTAAATGCCTCCAGCACAAAGGCTATACCGTCTACGATCTTGATTAAATAAGCACTTTTCTTAAATTATCGCGCGATGGATTCTATTCACAAATGTTTCACGCTGTAACGATTAATCTCGTTACCTCTCTGGGATATGTGTTCCATCCCAATGCTTAAATAGTAAGGTCATATTTTGAAGCCAGGTAAAACAGGTATACGCCGTGTCATGGATGCGACCGGCTATTCATTTCAAGGATTGAAAGCCGCATGGACACACGAAGCCGCTTTTAGACAAGAATTGATTCTCGCCTTGGTGCTTTCCGTCTGTGCTTTTTTCCTTCCTGTCACCACATACGAAAGAGTGCTGATGATCAGTAGCCTGTTCTTGGTATTGATCGTCGAACTCATTAATTCCGCCGTAGAAGCGGTTGTCGACCGTGTTAGCGATGACTGGCACGAACTCAGTGGTAGAGCCAAAGATATTGGCTCAGCAGCAGTATTTGTTGCGTTAACTCTTGCCCTTTTTATTTGGGCTTCGTTCTTGCTCTAATTTTTATTCAAGACACTCATTATGAAGACACATGATTTACAACAGAGAGGTATCTCTTACGTTACCTTTACTTTCCTGTTGGCGCTGTATTTCGCTCTCGTCGTAAATATCCCTATTTATAAAGAACTGATCGGCATCTTTACACACTTAGATAATGTCAAGATTGGATTTATTATCACAATACCAATTTTCTTTCTTGCCGCGCTCAATTTCCTTTTTAATTTATTTAGTTGGCCTTGGATCGGCAAGCCGTTCTTTATAATTTTAATCATTGTTTCAAGTATGGTGAGCTACGCAAGCTATAACTATGGCACACTTTTCGATTCTGGAATGATTGCCAATATTGTTGAAACCGATTCGAGCGAGGCGAGTTCTTACCTGAGTGCTCACTCTGTAATTTGGACGCTGATTATGGGAGTTATCCCAGCGATAATTGTCTTTAGGGTCAAGCTGCAATCTCAACGCCACCAATTACTGTACTTCTCTGTTACCAAATTAGTATCGATGCTGTCGTCGCTAGCTGTCATCGCCGTCATTGCCAGTGTGTACTATCAAGACTACGCATCTGTAGGGCGCAACAATAGCCACCTGAAAAAAATCATCATACCCACCCAGTTCGTTTATAGCGCGACCGGGTATGTGAAGGAAAAATATTTCACCACGCCAGAGCCATATCGAGAAATCGGCACAGATGCAAAGCAGTCAAATAGCGCCGTACAGCAAGCACAGAGCAAACCAACACTACTGGTTTTTGTCGTAGGAGAAACCGCTCGAACTCAGAACTACCAACTCAATGGCTATACACGAGAGACAAACCCTTATACTAGTCAACTGGATGTTATCTCATTTCAAGACGTCGCGTCTTGTGGCACCGCGACTGCTGTATCTGTGCCTTGTATGTTTTCACAGCTCACGCGAAACGAGTTTGAACGCACCAAAGCGGATAACCAGGACAATGCTCTCGATATAATGCAGCGCGCCGGGGTTGACCTCATTTGGAAAGAAAATGACGGTGGGGATAAAGAAGTAGCCCACAAGATCAAGAAAATTGAAGTGGATCGAAAGCAAGTAAGCCCTATGTGTAATGGCCAAACTTGTTACGACATGGCGCTATTAGATCATTTTGATCAGGAAGTCGCGGATATGCACGGTAACCGAGTGGTCGCCATGCACCTTATAGGAAGCCACGGTCCGACCTACTTTCAGCGTTACCCAAGAGACAACGCCTTCTTTAAACCAGACTGTCCACGTGCAGACATCGAAAACTGTAGCATCGAACAAATAGGGAACACATATGACAATACAATACGCTACACCGATCTTGTATTGGCAGAAACCATCAAAAAACTTAAAGCGTTAGAGTCTGAGTATAATACCGCGCTAATTTATATATCGGATCACGGTGAGTCACTAGGCGAAAATGGATTGTTCTTACATGGTATGCCTTATGGCCTTGCACCAGATTTCCAAAAACGCGTTCCTTTGATCATGTGGCTGTCTTCGGGCTTTAAACAAGCGAAGCAGATCAATACCGACTGTTTGTATAAACAAGCACAGAATGCAGGCCAATACTCACATGATAACGTATTCCACTCTTTATTAGGCATTATGGATGTACAAACTCAAGCCTACGATAGCAAGTTAGATATATTCAAAGCCTGCCGAGCCGTTTCCTGAATCATTCAATAAAGCCTGGCTCAAAGTGTGAATCAGGCTTTTTCTAACAAGGTATTTAAACTCGTCGCCGCGCCAAGCGTTATACTGACAGTCCGCGATCCATACATCGAGATAAGGACTAGGATGAAAATTGGTATTATTGGTCTAGGGGATATCGCTCAGAAAGCATACCTTCCTGTTATCACTCAGCTTCCAAATATCGAACTTGTATTTTGTACCCGCAACCCAAACACACTTGAGAGCCTGGCTAAGCAGTATCGAATCTCAGAGATCTGCCAAGACTACCAGCAACTTCTACACTTTGGCGTCGATGCCGTCATGATTCATGCGGCAACAAGCGTACACCCTCAAATAGCGGCATTTTTTCTGCAGCATGGAATTCCAACCTTTGTCGACAAACCATTAGCGAACAGTGCTGATGACGTGGAAAAGCTGTACGACATTGCCGAAAAAGAGAGACAGCCACTCTATGTGGGCTTTAACCGTCGTCACATTCCACTTTACAACCAACATATGCCACAAGTGCAGCAAGGCAACATATCTGACTTAAAGTCGCTACGCTGGGAAAAGAACCGTCACCAACTACCGGGGGATGTTCGTGCCTTTATATTTGATGATTTTATTCACCCATTAGACAGCGTTAACGTCACAGCCAAAGCCGATCTAAAAGATGCTTATGTAACTCATCAACTTGAAGGTGGTCAGTTGGCGCGTTTAGATATTCAGTGGCAACATGGAGATACTTTGCTCCACGCCTCGATGAATCGCCACTTCGGTATCACTACAGAGCGCGTTCAAGCTTGTTATGCAAACAAGGCAGTTGAGTTCGACTCCTTCGTTGAAGGCAAACTATGGCAAGCTAACCAAGAGCAAAAAATCAATTTGAAAGACTGGACGCCAATGCTGACGAGTAAAGGTTTCCATTCGATGTTGCTCGATTGGTTTGGCGTCGTTGAGTCTGGAAATATTGCTGATGAAGTAGTGAAACGCAACATTGCTAGCCATCAGTTAGCAGAGCAAATTTGTCAATATATCGAGAAAGTTACCTCTAGGTAGCTTAATTCTTGGCTATGTGCTTAATCGAGTATTACGCTCTATACTAAAAAGACTTGCCTGAAGGAAGGCATTCATTCTCTGTTAAGACTACGGCGATTATTCTATCAATCAGGTGAATGAGGGCACAAAAGCACACATCGACAAAACAGACGGTTTAGATTTGTTTTACGGTGCTCTCAGGTATCTGAATCATCACATTCAAGAATAAAGGAAATAGAATGAGAACACTTGGTAACATCATTTGGTTTGTATTTGGTGGCGTATTTATGGGGTTGCTATGGTGGTTTTTTGGTATTTTGGCCTTTATTAGCATCATCGGAATACCTTGGGGGCGTGCGTGTATCGTTATGGGTAATTTTTCCTTTTTCCCATTCGGTAAAGAGGCCATCTCACGCGATGAATTGACCAATGAAATGGACATTGGCACGAGTCCGCTCGGCGTTATTGGTAACGTCCTTTGGTTTGTATTTGCAGGCCTTTGGTTAGCTATCGGTCACGTACTTTCTGCCGCAGCATGCTTTGTCACCATAATCGGCATTCCGTTTGCGCTCCAACACCTCAAGCTAGCGGTTATTTCACTCGCACCAATTGGTAAAACGGTTGTATCGTCAGAAGAAGCTGCAATGGCTCGATACAACATCAATCGTTAGCAAAAAGCTAATGCGCTTTCTATCCTCTGGGCAGTCATGCTCAGAGGGTAACGCCCGTCAAAAGTAAGCCTATAATCGCTATCGCATATTCAATAATGGCTGATTGTATATTCATACCGTCACCTTTACGTTGAAGTTTATCCTAGCTCAGCACTGCTTTACTTTTATAATTAATCAATACACCCAAGTGAGTTCAAGATGCTAGACTCATAGCGTCGTCACTGATTCAAACTCCAAGAACGAAGTAACGAAAAAGCGAGCTATCCTATGCTCGAAATATGGGTTCTTTCCCCCTCGAAGTAGAGTTCAACAACAAAAAAGACGAACTATAAGCATAGCCAAAATTAATGCTTTTCGACCTAAAATATCTCACATCAATCAAAGAAAGCTTCTAAGATTTTCTCTTTTTGAGTAAATATAGACAGTTACAGTAGCGAAATTCTTCTCGGTAAAAACCCCCACTCAATCTCATGATCAGTTTTTAAAAAAAAACAACAAAAATTCGTTGTTATCTAGAGTAATTATTTTATTTGTCGCAGAGCAATTCCATCAATATCATTTGCGACATCGGAGTGCTAGAGCATTGAAATTTTTAGCATTTATCACAGGTATAGAACGTAAAAAACCTTTTATTACTTATTTTTCTTTTTTACATATGTTCTAACTCAACGTCTATTCAGACAGGAATATACCGTGGATAAATATCAAGCAGCTTATGCTAAACGTCTAGAGAAACTAAATGGGGATCCATCTCCTAAAACGATAGCCCGCCTTTCGGCTTGGGATGCGTTTTTTAACAAGGAGTACGAGCTCCAAGACTTGGAATACCAGCTATCGGACGCTGCGCACCAGCACTATGAACAGTCGCATGCGAAGAGCGACATTAGCTTCAAAGAATTCAAACGAGCGTTCTATAATGAATCCATCAAAATTTACAATTTAACTGATGGCGCTTCTATCCAGAAAGTATTCACCCCATTACTTTTTCTTACAACGCTCTGGATAGTGTTTGTATGCCTATTTAACAAGTGATCATCAAACTATTCCAACAACGATCTGTATGGGACTACAGGTATGGCTCTATGTAAGGGGGCTAATTGGCTCGGTCTCCTTCACTAAATTAGCGACTCAATTACCCGCAATTCCATAGGCTAAAAGTGACAAGGGCATCCGTTGATGCCCTTTTTATTCAAAGGAACGCAACCTAGACCTTTGGCCCACTTGGGTATAAAACCATTATGCGTTAAGCTGCACGCTATTATCCGATTGATAAAGAGTGGAGCGAAGTGATGGAAAAAGTAGGCTCTCGAGCATTGATTGTCGAAGGTGGAGCCATGCGAGGCGTATTTTCATGCGGCATACTCGATCATTTTCTTGCTAGCGAGTTCTCTCCATTTGATAGCTTTTGGGGAGTGTCTGCGGGTGCTAGCAACTTGGCTGCCTACTTAGCTAAAATGCCCGGACGTAACTTAAAAATCTACCTCGATTACAGCTTAAGAAAAGAATTTATCTCTCCATCTCAACTTCTACGTGGTGGTGATATGATGAACTTAGACTGGATGTGGAATGTCACCCTCGAAGAACTTGGCATCGATAAATCTGCGCTCAAAGCTGATTCACGACCTTTCTTTTTAGGCGTGACGCGTCAAGACAATGGGCAAGCGGAGTACCACCTTCCTGATGTCGACGACTTGGCAGAAACAATGAAAGCCAGCAGCGCACTGCCTGTACTTTACCGAAATGGCGTATCACTGAACGGAATTAGATACGTTGATGGTGGCGTCTCAGACGCACTTCCTGTTGCAGAAGCAATAAAGCGAGGAGCCAAAAAGATTATGATTTTACGCAGCCAGCCCGCAAGCTATCAAAAGCCAAGAGGAAGATTCAGCGCCCTAACTAGGAGGATGTTGAAAGAAACGCCCGGATTAATTGAACCGATGTTGACACGTGAAGTTCGCTACAATCAGACCTTAGCGCTGATCAACAACCCACCACCTGGTATCAAAATCATTCAAGTGTGTCCTCCTGAAACATTCAAGTTGAAACGGCTGAGTCGATCGCCAGCACCACTGCGTCATGCTTATGAGTTAGGAATTGAAGCAGGAAAGGAAGCCATCATACGATGGAGTCAGAAGTAGAAAAAAGCCACGTGGATTAAACGTGGCTAACGCAAATTCGATGGCAGTGGATTATCGTATTTGCTTCTGGTCGAGCCCAATATTCAGGCTCAAAACTGTTTTAATTTGCTCGCTAACTGAAAAAGCGAGTAGGCTGTCAAAACTAGTAAGTTTCAAACAACCCAGAGTTGTAGTCTTGGATGGCTTGTTCTATCTCTTCCATGCTATTCATGACAAAAGGGCCATAATGCACCACGGGTTCATTAATTGGCTCACCAATAAAGATCAGTGCACCACTCTCTTTTTCGGCCTGCAATTCAACCCATTCACCTTTCGATAAAATGGCCATTTCGCCTTGATTGATCTCACGACCTTTTAATTGAATACGACCTTTATAGACATAGAGCATCATGTTGTTGTCTTGCTCCGTGTTCAAATTCAAAGCTTGACCACCCATCGCTCTCCAATCGGCTACCGTGGCAGAAACACCTGTCTCTGTTAGCGGCCCCTGAATTCGTTCGTTGTTTATAGTCATATGACCCGCAATCAAACGTACAACCCCCGTATTCGGAGTATCAAACTCAGTGATCGTTTCAGGTTGAAAGTCATGATATTGAGCTGGCTGCATCTTATTTTTCGCAGGCTGGTTAATCCAAATTTGGAAACCATGCAGTTCGCCTTCCTTCATAATAGGCATTTCGCTATGGATGACGCCTCTTCCTGCCGCCATCCACTGTGCACCACCGGAACGAAGCTCGCCAACATTATCCATATGATCACGATGCTGGAAATGACCTTTCAACATATAAGTAAGCGTCTCGATACCGCGGTGCGGATGCGGAGGGAAACCGCCGATATAGTCAGCACGGTCTTCTGATTTGAGTTCATCCATCATCAAAAATGGAGAAAAGCTAGCATGATTGAAACCCGCTACTCGGCGAATTTTCACTCCATCACCATCAGCAGTAGCTTGCGCAGGAATAAGCTGACGAATGTCTCTGAATGTACTCATACTAGTTCTCCTAGTTTATCTTTGTGACCGCTTGCAAATCGCATGTTCAATCTATAGCTATCGATAAGGTTCTATTTTAGGTTGATGAGCTAAAATTATGAGCCATACTATTCGTTCTACTTATTCAACTTTTTCGAACAATACAATTTATCGAGTTAATAATGAGCACATTTAATTTATCTAAAATAAATGTAGCTATTTTCTAAACAAGGTGTATAGTGTGCCTTGGCTCTTAGAAGAGAGCTGTTAATGCAACATTTAGTTTAAGTTTCCTCTCAGTAAAATCTTGAATCCCCAATTCAGACACCTGCGTACAACTTCCTCTTGATTGAACATTCAATAGCTTAGAAAAGATCCACAAAACAAATCATAATTTTTATGTTTAATTCAAAGGTATTTTTATGTCTAAAGTAACTGGTTCAGTAAAATGGTTTAACGAAACTAAAGGCTTCGGTTTTCTATCTCAAGACAACGGCGGCCAAGATGTATTCGTACACTTTAACGCTATCGTTTCTGACGGTTTCAAAACACTGACTGAAGGTCAGAAAGTAAGCTTCAATGTAGAGCAAGGTAAAAAAGGTCCTCAAGCGACTGAAGTAACTCCTCTATAAGACTGCTTTTCTTGGTGTAGCATGCCCATGCTGCACCAAACCTCTCTCCTTCAAAAATATTCTTTCATCAATCACTCAGCCTAATTTTAGGCATTGCTTTGTGCTATCTAAAATAAACTGAATAGTACTGCTTAATTTATTATTTATAGGAAAAATCATGTCCTCAAAAAGAACTGGCCGTCAAAGGCATTGGTATCAATTACTTAACAAAGAGAAAATCACTAAAAAACAGGAGAATAAATGTTAGAAATTGAATTTAATTTAGAACAACCTCAAACCTCTTGGAACGCTAAAATACATCAATTAAATGGTGATATTTTACGAAGGCACGTATTACCGAAACTTCTTTCTCATAGCTTCATGATCGATTTTGAATATTGTGAGAAAACGCAATCTGGAACTATTCTCTGTGATTCAGGTTCAAAGTTAGGAAGTTTTACTGTTAACTGATTCAGTTTTCATGCATTAATGGATAATGCAACTAATTTGGAAGGTATCCAATGGCTAGAAAAAGTAAGAAGCAGTCAGAAAAAGACAAAAAAGAGTCTGAACAAAACGCGGCGGCGGTAAAGCAGAAAACTCGACGCCGCATAGAAGACATTATGGAACAAAGAGAATTTGATAAGTTATTCGATCTATAAATGCTCTCTAGTGCTTTCTCTGCCTTTATCGTTGTGCAAGGTACCGCCACCTACCTTTGCTCAAACGAATCTCCACTCTTTTAGACTACTCTTCTAATTACACGTGCCTCTCACACACGCAAAAACAACTGGCTCCTCTATACTCAAGTGACTTGCAAATAGTCGTTTCGCTCACAGGAAAACCCGTGACTAATGACAGTTAGGTTATTTGCGTATAGCCAAAGCGATATTTTTGCGTATAATCCCTCTCGTTTGCTTCGTATAACCCCAATGATATGGTTTGGGGGTCTCTACCAGTTCCCGCAAAGTGCTGATTACGAAGAGTTGAGATCATCGTGGGTCTTACTCTTTGTGATAGCGTTCGATTTATTTCTATCTATACCTATTCTTAGAGTAACTGCATCCACAATACACATAAGGTGGAATATGAACGCATTTATTCAAGGTCTTCCAAAAGTAGAGCTGCACTTACATATCGAAGGTTCACTTGAGCCGGAACTCTTATTCAAATTAGCAAAACGAAACGGCATCGAGATCCCTTACTCTTCTCCGAGTGAACTACGCAGCGCATATCAGTTCACAGACTTACAATCATTTCTCGACCTCTATTACCAAGGAGCGGGAGTTCTGCGTACGGAGCAAGATTTTTACGATCTCACTTGGGAATACTTACTGCACTGTAAAGAAGACAACGTTGTTCATACCGAAATCTTTTTTGACCCTCAAACACACACAGAACGCGGCATAGACTTTGACACTGTTATCAATGGAATCGCTCGCGCGCTAAAAGATGGTCACGAAAAACTTGGCATTACCTCGCAAATTATTGCGTGTTTTCTCCGTCACCTTTCAGAAGAGAGCGCCATAGAGACCCTACAGGCTATTCTGAAACACCGTGATAAGATCATTGGTGTTGGACTAGATTCTTCAGAACAAGGTCATCCGCCAGCTAAATTCAAGCGCGTATTTAAACAAGCAGTAGAAGAAGGCTTACTTACCGTTGCTCACGCAGGTGAAGAAGGCCCCGCACAAAATATTAGCGATGCAATTGAAATGCTTTACGTGAGCCGTGTGGATCACGGTGTTCGCTGTGTTGATGATGAAGCATTAGTTGAATCCTTAATCGAAAGCCAAATGCCACTGACAGTGTGTCCGTTATCGAATCTTAAGCTATGTGTATTCGACGATATGAAAGATCACAATATTGTGGATTTGCTACGAAAAGGTGTCGCCGTAACGATTAACTCAGACGATCCTGTGTACTTTGGTGGCTACATGACGGATAACTTTCTGGCCGTCAACAACGCACATCCAATGAGTAAGAGTGAACTTGCCCAATTTACAATGAACGCGATTGATGCCAGCTTTATCGATAACGAGTTAAAGGCGAAATATCGTCACCTTGTTAGCCAATACGTAAACCAGCACGAAGCGTTGCAATAAAGGCATCAGTGCCACTCCTTAGGTCAAACGCGTAGGTATTAAAACCCTACAAAAACTCTGTGGTTAACCGCATTTATAAACGCTAGACTGAGAAAGCTAAACTAGCACACAAAAAGGAATAGAATCATGATTCAACAAGGCCAAGCTCTACCAGTTGCAACTCTAAGTGAGTTGACTGCCGATGGTATGGTGAACCACGACGTTACAGAACTGTTTGCGAACAAGAAAGTCGTACTCTTTGCTGTACCTGGCGCATTCACCCCTACCTGTTCAGAAGCTCATCTACCAGGCTATGTGGTATTAGCTGATGAGCTAAAGGCAAAAGGTGTTGATTTAATTGCTTGCGTTTCTGTAAACGATGCATTTGTGATGCAAGCGTGGGGCGAAGCTCAAAACGCTTCTGAGATTCTGATGTTGGGTGATGGCGACGCTAGCTTTACTAAAGCATTAGGTCTTGAAATGGATACAGGCGGCTTTGGTGGTATTCGCTCACAACGTTACGCAATGATCATTGAAAACGGCACAGTGACTAAGCTAAACGTTGAAGAGCCAAAAGAGTTTGAAGCAAGCAAAGCAGAAACGATTTTAGCGGCGCTATAAGCTTACTCCTAAATACAAAAACGGAAGCCATCGCTTCCGTTTTTTGTTGGCTAACGCATTCTCACAACACTCGTTTGTTGCTTACGCTGCATTTCCGCAAAAGTCAGCACAAACGGGGATGACTGCTTTACACGGCTTGGTAATGAAGAAAGCGCATTGTAGGCATCCTGTTTCGTTTTAAAATCACCAACAGTTACCGTGTACCAACGCGTGCCTCGGCTGTTTTTCCAGTTAACCCAAACCGGATGCTTAGGATCGATATAGCGAATATAATCTTTCACATCTTTTTCTTGCTTTAGCGCGAGTACCTGCATCGTGTAATGGTTTGGGTTTAAATAACCATATGCATCCTGAGAGGTCATGACTCCAACACATTGGCCGCTATCGACCTCCTGCTGGTAAGGCATAGCGCAGCCCATGAGCGATAAAATCAATGTCAAAGATAAAATCTTGTGCACGTGTCACTCCATTCTTGTTCTAGTTTCTTTTCTCTCGCACCCAAAAACACAAAACGCTCTTGGTCAGGTAAAACACACCCTTACAAGAAGGCCTGCGTTTTAACGCAACGAGTATTCCAAAAACGTAAGGCGACCACGTTGGTCACCTTAGTAAATTGATTTAATAGAACATTAACAAGATAGAGTGATAAAGACAGAAGTTCGCTACTGTTTAGAACCAGCTAGCGACCAATTGCTTAAACCAGTCTAAAATTCGCTTGAATAAACTGCCTTCCTCCACGGACTCCAATGCAACGAGCTCGGCTTCATTTACGACCTTACCTTCGACTTTGTAAAGCACTTTACCAACCACTTGTCGCTCAGAAATTGGCGCAACTAAATCACCGTTGTATTCAACTTCCGCTTGCAGTTTTTTTACATCTCCTTTTGGCAAAGTGAGATAAACATCATTAGCTACGCCAACAGTAAGCTCGTCTTTTTCGCCCATCCACACTCGAGCTTTCGCAAGTTCCGCACCCGCCTCAGTCGGCATTACCGTATCGTAAAAGCGGAAGCCATAACTTAACAGCTGCTTGCTTTCTGATTCACGAACATTCTCACTCTTCGCTCCCATCACTACGGCAATCAAACGCATATCACCTTGTGTTGCAGAAGTCGCTAGACTATAACCCGCACCGCTTGTATAACCAGTTTTCATGCCATCGACATTCATACTACGATCACGAAGCAAGCCATTACGGTTGTATTGAGTGATGCCATTGTAAGTAAAAGAGGTTTCGCTATACAGCGGATAGATATCAGGTAAGTCACGAATAATCGCTTGTCCCAACTTGGCAATATCATAAGGTGTCGAATATAAACCGTCACTGTCTAGGCCGTGAGGGTTGGTGAATGCCGTGTTAGACAATTCAAGCTTGGCGGCCCAACTATTCATCAAACTCACAAACCCTGATTCACTTCCCGCAACATGCTCAGCAATAGCGACACTGGCATCGTTACCAGATTGAACAATCAGACCACGGTATAAGTCAGACAAAGAAACGGAAGTATTGACTTCAATAAACATTTTTGAAGAATCTGGGAAATTTTTTGCCCAAGCATTTCTGCTGATGACAACCTCATCATTCAACGTAATATTGCCTGTATTAATTTCTTGACCAGCTACATAAGCAGTCATCAACTTCGTTAAACTCGCAGGGTTTAAACGTTTGTGGGCATCACGTTCAACCAGTACTTTCCCCGTATGGAAGTCCATCAAAACATAACCACGAGCACTGAGTTCTGGCGCATTTGGCACAACTGAAGGCGCAGCATAAGCCAACGAGGATACAGCAGCGAACCCTGTAATTAACACTGTGTGTAATATAGTACTTTTTCTCATCATGACATCTTATCTTAGTAGCATTTAAGGCTTACAAACGGTACCCGAATGAATTCAAAGCGCGGGATTACCTAGTTAAAAAACGAGTATATTGAAACGGCGCTCAGTTACAGCCACCTTGTTACGATTGGTTACTTTTACTCAATGTTTGTCGAAAATAATGAGAGGTAGGTAGAGCTTTCGTCTTGAAGAATGAAACAGGAGCGAAAATAATTCCGTAACGCTATGTTTTTTGAGAGGAGAGAAAAAGCGCACAAGTCAATTCAGGGAGTAAGTTGGTATAGGAAAAGTAGTTGAGCTTTTATCCATATCTAAATAGGAAACAACAAAAACAACCAACAATAAGCCCAGTTAATTACTTACCAAGAAAACATATTGAAAACGCATCATAAAATCGCAATTAATTATCGATAAATTTAAAAACCTCAGATTATAATTTATGTAAATTTAATTTATTATTAAATCGGAGAAAAATACAGCTTTCCTTTCTTAAAACTAAGAGACGATTTTTTCGATGTTTTTAGGTTTATCTCATCAGAGAACTTGGTATAACAGTGAGGGATAAGGCATCCGGACTTAGCGCGAAAGGATAACCCACTGTTATTTAAGTTCACACGCTGCTTTTTAATGACTAGAGACTTTAAACTGCGGTTACCTTCGGTTTGTGCGGCTATTCTTTGACGTATCCCAACCCAGTACGACTCAAACGACGACATCATACATATCCTCTTTCATGATATAAGCATTAATAATTAAACATCGCTAAAAGCTAAGCTTGTCTTAAATAAAAGTACTAGAAATTAATTTTATTTCTTCAAAACAAATCAACCCGCATATTCCACATAAATTTATTGGTTATGTCAAATATTAATTATCATTAATTTTATTTATAATGGATATAAAATCAGTTTATAATTTTTAAATAATTTAATTATTAGAAAGCAGTATGACCAGTCCATATTTAACATGGAAATATGAGCTTTGTTTTGCATCATAATATATAAATACATTAAAGATTCATCTACGAACTAAATGCTCTTCAAGAGGTGATATAAATTAGCATTTCGAGACTAAATGAGAATAAAAATAGCGCACCGTATATGGTGCGCTATAGATTTGATTAAGGTCACTGTATAAGCATAGATAAAACTAAACTCATTTGACGTAGCTAGGCCAAGATTGCTTATGGTTTAAGTTTCAATACTTTATCAATATCTTCTGCGCTGTGGCGCTCAGGTAACTGCTCCCATTCTTCACCCCATGAACGGTTCACAATTCGACCACGTTTTACCGCTTCACGCTCATCAATTACTTTTGCCCAACGCACAACGTTTTTGTAGCTTTCTACGTCTAAGAATTCAGCCGCATCGTAAGCACGACCCAACACAAGGTTGCCGTACCATGGCCATGTTGCGATATCAGCGATGCTGTACTCATCGCCACCTAGGAATTCATTGTTCGCAAGACGCTTGTCTAATACATCTAACTGACGTTTTGCTTCCATTGTAAAGCGGTTGATTGGGTACTCGAACTTCTCTGGTGCGTACGCGTAGAAGTGACCAAAACCACCGCCTAGATATGGCGCAGAACCTTGCAGCCAGAATAACCAGTTCATTACCTCAGCACGCTTAGCGCCTTCTTTTGGTAAGAAATGATCAAACTTCTCTGCTAGATAAAACAAGATGTTGCCAGATTCAAACACGTTCACTGGCTCAGAACCCGAACGGTCAACCAATGCCGGAATTTTAGAGTTTGGGTTAACAGCCACAAAGCCAGAGCCAAACTGGTCGCCATCGCCAATCTTAATCAGGTATGCATCGTATTCTGCTGCCGTTACGCCAGCCGCCAAAAGCTCTTCAAACATGATCGTCACTTTCTGACCATTTGGGGTACCCATTGAGTAAAGTTGGAATGGGTGCTCACCAACTGGAAGCTCTTGCTCATGACGTGCGCCAGAATCCGGACGGTTGATGCTCGCCCACTGACCGCCGTTTTCATTATCGTTTGTCCAAACTTTTGGTGGAATGTATTCGTTAGCCATTGTTTTCCCTTATTGTGTTTGAATGCATCTTCAAACTGACGGGTCTTACGCGCCAGCAAGCATTATTAACATCACCTCTTCGCCAACTGCGATTAGGCATACTCAAGATATTAGGTCGAATTCGCTAAATAAAAGTCCTGCAATCTCTTTTAGTTAGAACCTTTGGTTATGGGATTTTCTTTCACGCTATAAGTAAAAACGTCGCGATAATGTGAACTAGGTTCGAGATGCCAATAACGAAGAACAGATCAGATTCAACGGCCCATCCATCATCTCCGTCTGAATCAAACTCGTATCGTGGCAACAACTGATCGAGAAAGCGAACCCGTGTAGGTAATCTGCCAATAGATCCAAACTGTCTTTCTCCACTTGCGGAGACGGTGCCAAAGGCTGAACAATGATTTGATAGCGCTCGGTAAACACTTGAGCAGGGCCATACGATGTCATGCTCAGCATGGTTTGCAATAACCCGTTGTACTCACGCAGCAGTTCAATGTAGCTAATACACAAATTTTTGAGTTCGCCTTGCCAATCTTCATTCACTTTCGGTTGATAAATTTCCTCCACCAGCGATGTGGTCAACGCTTCAAGCAACGCATTCTTGTTTTTGAAGTAGTAATAGATCGCCATAGGATCCACATTTAATTGCGTCGCTAACGAGCGAATACTTGGTACCTTGCTATCCTTTTTCATCAATGACTTAGCTGTATCTAGGATGCTTTCTGCGCTTAACTGCGACTGCTTAGCGGCTGGTCTCCCGCGTTTCTTTTCGTTGACAGACATTTGATCTTCTCGATAAACTCATACTTATTCTACATTGTAGAATTAATTTTAAACCATACTTTAGCTTGGCTCAAGCATCACCATTTTGATGAGGTACTCATGGCAAATATCGTATTTATTGCAACCAGTCTGGACGGTTACATCGCAGATAAGCAGGGCAAACTCGACTGGCTACATTCAGTACCAAATCCAGACAACATTGATACTGGTTTCTTCTCACTGATGGAGCGTATTGATGGCTTGGTAATGGGGCGCAACACCCTAGATGTCGTACTGAGCTTTGATTGCGATTGGCCATACAGCAAACCTGTGTTTGTACTCAGCAATACCATGACAGAAGTGCCACAAGGCTACGAAGACAAAGTCTTTCTAGTAAAAGGCGAGCAAAAAGATGTGCTTGCGGAGCTAAACGCAAAAGGCTTTAACGATCTTTACATCGACGGCGGAGTGACGATTCAGAACTTCCTGAAAGAAGATCTTATCGATGAAATGGTGATCACGCGCTTCCCTATCCTACTTGGCGGCGGCGCGCCACTATTTGGGGATTTAGAACAACCGCTAAACTTCAAAGTCACCAAGAATGAAGTTGTTCTGGATACCTTAGTTCAAACAACTTACGTGCGTGATAGGCAGTTAAGTTAGATAGTTAGAAAGAAAAACGCCCTTCACTAAATCAATGAAGGGCGTTTTAATGTATTCGAAACCGTTACTTAGCTGATTCAAACAAACCAGAAATACCTTTCAAAGGGAAAAGCCTTGCTTGCTCCAACCCTCTCAACGTTACCGTATTGAGGTCATCAATAAAGAAACGACTGGTCATCGTGTGTTTGCCGCCATTAATGAAAATCTCGATGACAGAATTGTCGATATACATCTCAATCGTCTGCTTAGCGTCCAATCTTGGTGCTTTTCGAATACCACCAAATTCTTCTGCGTACAAATGAGACATGTGACGACGGTCCAGCATAAACTCGTGCTTTGTCGCACTAAAGACGATGTTGTCACCTTTGAGGTTACTCAGCTCAAGTTCAAAGCCATCGCCCTCAAGGTCTAATTGGATCAAACAACTTGTGCTTTCCAGTGTATGAGACTGTGCAAAGACCACCTCTTCTTTTCTTAAACTCTCCAATTCAGGGAGTGGAGTTTGAACAAGAAAACCATCTTTCAACGTTAGTTCTCTAGGAAGAGACAACATTCCTGCCCACTGGTGTGTGACCGATGGCGTGTCGATTTCTGGCAACCCTATCCATGCAATAAGAATGCGACGCCCATTCTCATCTAAATAGGTTTGTGGGGCGTAGAAATCAAACCCATAATCTGGCTGTAAAATATCTTGGTGGTTTTCTAAAGTCATCGACTCTAGGTTCAACTGATCACCCACGATATACGCGACAGAATAGATGTTTTTGAAATCATAAGGATTACTACTGCTCACGCCCTGTGGAGAAAACAGCATCACCGATTGACCATTAATCTCAAATAAATCAGGACACTCCCACATGTACCCAAGGTCAGAGAACTTGGTCTTGATAGGACCTTTATGCTGCCACGTTTTCAAATCTTTGCTTTGATAGAGCGCCATAGAACCATGCTCGGTTTTGGTTTGAGCACCCACCACCATCAAATAGTCGTCGCCTTTCTTCCAAACTTTTGGGTCACGAAAGTGCTCCGTGTAATGTTCATTTTCGATGACCACTCCATTTTTTTCAATGTTGCCTTCCGAATCCATAGTGGCAAAACATTGTGTTGGAATTCGATTCCAGTTTTGGTCACGCTTATTACCAGTAAAAAACAGCAAAGCCTTGTTGTTTTCCACCAAAGCACCGCCCGAATAGACACCATGTGAATCGTAGTCTTGGTCGGGATGAAGACCCACGCCATGATCTTTAAAATGGATGAAGTCTTTAGTAGAAAGGTGGTACCAATACTTCATTCCATGGACTGGTCCCACAGGCGTCCACTGGTAAAAGATGTGGTGCTCACCATTGAAATAGCACAACCCATTTGGGTCATTTAACAGCCCAAATCTAGGGGCGATATGAAAACTAGGAAAGCCTTTATCTTGCTGACGTGAAAGTGTCATTTCTTCGATATCACACTGAGGGATTTGCTCAAGTCGACGATATCTTTGCTCTACAGTCCAACGGTTGTTTAAGCTCATAATTTTTCTCAACTGAAATTGGATCTGAAGATCATTGCCCAATAAATTGCAGCAACTCTGTCTGGGTCGGAAGCGCGGTCATTGCGCCTTTTTGCGTCGTCGCTAATGCACCACTGCCATTTGCCCATTGAATCGCAGAGCTAACAACAGGATGATTTTTCCAATCGTCATGCCGAGACAGGCATGCCAGTAGCCCTCCGACAAAAGCATCACCCGCACCTGTGGTGTCAATCGGACTAACGACTTGACCTGTGATCAGTTCACTCTGACTTTCAAAGACGCGCCAAACACCTTTCGCACCTTGTGTCACCAAGACCAAAGCAATATTCAAAGAGGCTATTTGTTGTAAACCTTGCGCCATCGACGTTGAGTCAGTCAAGAACAAAAGCTCTTCTTCAGAGAACTTAACCACATCGGCCATCGCTACAGCCTTCATCACGACAGCTTGGATTTCTGATTGATCTTGCCACACTTCATCACGCAAGTTAGGGTCAAAGCTAATGAAACCACCAGCGGCTTTTGCTCTTTTGATCGCCTCAAATGTGCTGCTTCTACTTGGCTCATTTGCCAGTGAAATTGAGCAAACGTGTAGCCAGTCACCTTGCTTAAAGTTTGGGATGTCTTCAACAGACATAAACTGATCAGCGCTCGGTTTTACCATAAATGTAAAGCTGCGTTCCCCTTGATCGTCTAAATCTACCACCACTGTTGATGTTCTTTGCTCAGGGTCTTTAACGAGAAACTCCGTGCTCACGCCCTCTTGATCGAGCGTTGATTGCATGAAGCGACCAAATGGGTCATCACCTACACGTCCAAAAAACGCACTCTTACCAGATAGACGAGCAATTGCTACGGCGACATTCGCTGGTGCACCACCGGGACATTTGAGTAAAGAAGTCTCAGATTCCGGTATTAGATCGACAACTGCATCACCAGTTACCCATACTTGATTCATCTTGCTTACCTTGAAATTAAAGCCCTGATAGTCCAACGTGTTGAACACCTTCACTACCAAGTAAAAATTGAAAAAGGCTAGCCAAGCCATTAGTGCTTGGCTAGCATCCCAAACATTTAGGAAAAGAAGTGGATTTTGGGGGACTCCACCCCTAAGGAGTTCAGATTAAGCCGCTGCTTTTCTACCGACTTTAGCGCGGTCACGCATACCAAGAACAATGGTGAGAACAAATGCGGTCAAGAACGCGATCACCATACCCGCGATGTAGTACCCAATCTTCTCTGGCGTAATGGAAATGATGCCTGGAAGACCAGCTGCGCCCAATGCCTGAGCTTTCACATTAAACATTGTGATGAACGCACTTGATAACGCCGCAGCGCAAACTGCCGCAATAAATGGGTAACGTAGTTTTAAGTTAACACCAAACATAGCCGGTTCTGTAATACCCAGCAAACCCGTAACACCAGATGGAATCGCAATACCTTTCATCTTCTTATCTTTGCTCATCACGCCCACCGCCAACGCAGCCGCTCCTTGAGAAACGTTAGACATCGCCGCAATAGGAAAGATAAAGGTGCCGCCCGTCGTCGCAATATCCGCAAGAAGTTGAGTTTCAATAGCAATGAAGCTGTGATGCATACCAGTAATAACAAACGGCGCATAAATAAGACCAAATACCGCACCACCAACAAAGCCAGCAGTGTTGTATAGCCAGTTCAGACCATCACCCAATAGGAAACCGATATCACGCGTGAACGGACCGACGACAGTAAACGTCAGCAAACCCGCTATGAAAATCGCCAGTAATGGCGTTAAAAGGTTGTCTAAAACAGAAGGTATGACTTTACGTAAGCCTAGCTCAACCTTCGCAAGAATGAATGCCGATACCAAAACCGGTAACACTGAACCTTGGTAACCCACTTTTTGGATTTCAAAACCAAGAATATTCCAAACCGGAATGTTGCCAGACACAGATGCGCCGCCGAATCCCCAACCATTCAGCAAGTCAGGGTGAACCATCAACATACCTAGCGCTGCCCCTAAATATGGGTTGCCGCCAAACTTCTTGCTGGCTGAAAATGCCAACAGGATAGGCAGGTAAACAAACGGCGCGTTTGCAAACGTGTTGATCATGTTCGCCAAGTCTGTCAGTCCTGGGTTGGCATCAATCAAAGATTTGCCATCAATGAACAAGCCTTGGGCAGTCAATAGGTTATAGATACCCATCAACAAACCACCAGCGACGATTGCGGGAATGATTGGGACGAAAATATCAGACAGCCCTTTCACCGCGCGCTGAACGATGTTTTGTTTCTCTGCGCCAGCAGACGCAACGTCGTTGGTGGACATTTCACTCATACCCGTCAACTTCGCCATTTCTGCATAAACTTGGTTTACGATGCCTGATCCAAAAATGATTTGGTACTGACCCGCAACTTTGAACTGCCCTTTGACCCCTTCAAGGTTATCAATCGCTTGTTCATCTATTTTTTGCTCATCTGCAACGGCAAGGCGTAAGCGTGTCGCACAATGCGCAAGTGCGGTGATGTTGCTTTTACCACCTAATAGAGTTAACAACTCTTTTGCTACTGCCGGATAATTCATTTCATACCCCATTGGATTATTATCTGAGCTTGCGAAATTTTCGGGAACGTTTGCAAAACAGATTTTTGCTCAATAAAACCAAATGATCAAAGATAAAGCAGAGAGAATGTGAGAATGATCGTCAAATTCTCTCCCTAAGAGCAGTATAGGAGGTTAGAATCGCTACTTATCAAAGAGCTTTTCATCTTCTCTTTGCAAACAATCCCAAAAACGAAAAACAGAATGGATAGGAACAATGGCGAGTCTGCATGATGTCGCCCGTCTGGCTGGCGTATCAAAATCAACAGTGTCACGGGTTATAAACGATGAGTATGGCGTAAAAGAAGCGACAAAACAGAAGGTCCGCCAAGCAGTAGCGGAGTGTGGCTATGTGCCGAACCAAGTCGCTAAAGATCTAAAATCTCAAAAGACCAATCTGGTTGGTGTCATTGTTCCTCGGGTTTCCTCTCATGCCACATCCCAAGGTGTCGATGGATTAACCGATGTCCTTGAAAAAGCCGGGAAACATGTCTTACTTGCTAGCACTCACCAAGCCCACGAAAAAGAACTGGAGTACATTCAGATCTTTAACCAAAAACGGGTTGAAGGGATCATTCTTTACGCCACCCACCTCGATTCCAAACTGGTAAAAGCAATTCAAAACTCAGCCGTTCCAGTTGTGCTCGTCGGTCAAGATGGTTCCATGTTTAATATTCCAAGCATCATTCATGATGACGCACGAGTAGGGTTTGAAGCGGGAAATAGACTGGTTGCAAAAGGTTGCCAAACCATGGGTTTTATTGGTGTGCAAGGTGACGATATCGCGGTAGATAAGCAACGCTCTGAAGGATTTGTTCAAGCGCTACAGCATCATGGTTTTGAGATCGCCTTCCATGCTCGTGGTGACTTTACCATCGATTCTGGCTATTCATTGGCAAAACAACACTTAACAAAGAACCCTAAGCTAGATGGCTTGTTCTGTGCGACAGACCGTATTGCTATCGGTGCGATGAGAGCGATTCAAGAGCTCGGGTTAACACCGGGTAAAGACGTTTTAGTTCTAGGAGTTGGTGATGATGAGCTCGCATCAGTGTGCACCCCAACCTTATCAACATTTAACTATGCATTTGATAAAGCGGGTGAAAATGGTGCGAAACTGCTACTAGATAGAATTGCCAACAGAAGTTTTGAAATGAGTAAGATGGTACTAACATTCAAAACAATTGAGCGTCAGTCCTGTTAATGAAAAAGCGCCAACTGAAATCAGTTGGCGCTTTTCTTATTACTCTTTGTCGGTTAGATCCCTTTAGAACCAAGTTTCCATTTGCAGTGCAAACAGAACTTCACCACCATCACCCATCGTTGCAGCACCCGCATCCTGGCTAATCGAGTAGCCATTCAAGTCTTCGCTCCAATCAACGTAGCTAACTGCAAAACGTAGCTCCGGACGGTCAAAGAAACCTGCAGCGGTAGACATCTTAAGCGTTGGTGCAATTGTCGCTTTGTAAAAACTGCCACTTGCTTTATCAATCGCATTGTCTAGGTCCATGTATTGGTATGAGCCTTCATAAACCATCTCAAAGTTCTGCGTAAACTCTTGCGCTAAGCGGATGTTGAACGATGCCCACGTAAATTCATCATTTTTAGCAAAGCGATCTTGGCTGTGTTCTGCTAGCAACGCAGGTGCTACACGCCAGTTGTCGCCGATGCGTGTTACACCATAGCTGAACAAGCGTACGGCTTTTGCGTCTTCTAACAAATCTCCGTTTGAACCGATGCCTTTAAGTTCCGCACCCAGTCCATCACCCATCAAAATACCGGTTTTAGAGAAGCCTTCACTCATGCCAAAGAAGTTATCGCCATGGTAAGCAAACATCGCATGTAAACCTTTGTCCGCTCCGCCTTCTACGCGATCATTGTTATCAGCAGACGTCATGCCGCTCAGCATCAATTGCCAATTACCGAAGCGGTTGTTCATTGTCGCGATATAGTTTTCAACATCTGTTGACGAGCTATCAATCTCACCAAAATCACGACCATAGATCGAGAAGTTTGCTTTCCACGAATCGCTCATTTGGACGTCATACACACCAGCACCAGTACCAGATAAGAAAACAATATCCGAGTCAAAGAAGTGAATGTCAAAGTTATCACGGTCAAATCGTTTACCTGCCCAAAACGTTGCGTCAGCAAACGCACTTGATTCAGAGAACATGCTCAACTTGTTTAGCTCAGCATATATCTGACGAACGTTTAATTGACTCTCACTCGCTGTCCATTCGTTATTGGTTTCCGTACTATCTGCCAACATGATTCGGAACAATGCGCTGGAACCATCATCTGCAAAGCGTTTGTGAATAAGGTTTGCTTCCACATAATGATCATCCTCAACCCCTAATCGTCCAATTGGCGCGCCAATAGCACCAGCTGCCGTCATGTAAGGACCAGTACCCACTGCACCATTCAGATCATCATTAATGAGCAGCCCGGAACGAGCGTAGCCATGAAACTCAAAGCTTGAGGCTTTCTCATTTGCTTCTGTGGATGCTTTTTCTGTCTGCTCAAGTCTCTGTTCTAATTCATTAATTCGCTTTTCAAGAGCGTCAACATCTGTTGCTGCGAATACAGGTGCAGTAACCAGTCCAAGCGCTACTGCCATCGTCAAAGTGTGTAGTTTCATTTCCATAGTCTCACGTAAATTTATACTTAGGCATATTGCAAACGTTCCCAAGAAAAATCGCAAACTTATGGTGACTTTAAATGTCCATCTAAAGCCTGAATTTCAGAGCGCTCGTACTCAGAGCGTCTCTACTACTTATATCAATGAGGGCGATAATATATAAACTTTTCGGGAACGTTACCGTTAAGAGGCCATTTTGTTACTTCTATCACGTTCAATAGTGTTACTTACAGAAAAATCATTAACCAGCGCACATTTGAATTAATTGTTAGCGCTAGAGGAAGTAGTTTGAAGGTGACAGGCTACAAAGAAGGAGTTTAATGTTCATTTGAGAGAATACTCCCTCGCTTCCCTATGCTACTTGATGGTAACTCATCTCTATTTATTGATGAAAAGTAGCAGCTAAGGTTGAACGTAACTAAGAGCGAAGCGGATCTCGATACCTTGGTTCAAACAACATGAAAGGCTGTTAACGCCCTTAACTTTCGTGAAGAGCGCTTTGCTATTCTAATTCAAGCTAACGAAACTCATTTTTGGAAAATTGAGTTATAGATTTTGCTAAATTAGCATTTAATGGACAATTATAGATGTTACAAATCCTTTTGTCGGTTGGCCAAATCAACCCACTCACTACATATTAGAAAGGAATCTCGACTTAATAGTTCTTCTCGGGCTTTCTCAGCTTCTCATTTTCATTACGCTTATTAAAACTGCGCTAATTAGTGTATTCGATATAGTCGCCTGTAAAAAGCGGCTCCCCGTCCTCTTTGATACTAGAGATAAAGACTGCTTTGCAATCCCGCCACCTAACGCCTCGACTGCATGATTTCATATTCTACTGTTACTAAAGAAAAGACAGAACTAGCAATAAATGCAACTTCTAATTTGGCTCTACTGTGAAAAACCACGACCCGATTAACCCACTAACATTAGCTTAGGTATTGCAAATTTCTAGTGTAGTGGTTGGATTCATTAACCCCATTGGTCAACTACTAAAACGGATCCAGCAAATCTTCATCAAACTTAAGTCCTTCTAGTCCATGCTCTTCGCACAAAAGCTTGAAAGATTCTGTAGCATAGAGCACTGTACAGCCTTGTAAGCGAGATTTGAATACATAGCGTGGTTCGATATCCTCTTCATCAAATTCAATGGTTTCCAGACCATCTTCAAAACCATCGGTATGTTTCTTAAGGCACATAGACTCATCTTCAGCGCCAAAACTAAGGCAATTAAAAGCATATATGGTTTCGTCACCAACGTTTATAGGCAAGAACTCCCCCTCAGACGCTAGTACCGATTCTAGCTTATCGCATGCACCTGCAGTTAGCGCTAGATATGTGCTATACCATGTTGATATGTCCGGCATCGTAGAGTTTTTTCCTAAAACATCCTCAAAATCGCCAACCACACCATCTTTCCAAATTGGTAGTAAAGGCTCATTAGTAGAAGGCTGCAGTCGGAGTTGCCTTACTAGCTTTTTATTACCAAGCTGATTAGCAAGATTCATAATATCCAGAGTTAGAGTTTTAAACTCCTCAGGGCGTTGCTTTAACTGGTAGATTTTCATGATTGACCGCTCCAGCTAGTGTCTTTCTTTTCAATAATTTTCTGCGGATATCCACCATGCAGAAGTTTGTGCTTTACTCTTTGTAAGCGACTAATCATTGCCTGCTCAGGCAGCATTGGAGAACTAAACGTATTCACAATCCATGATTCATAGTTATACCGATGTATCTCTCGATGAGCTGGTGCTTCACTGCCTGCCCAGTGACCTTTGTCATTTTTATAGCGAGGTAGCCAAGCGCCATTCAACGGGTCATTGATTCCAATACCGTGAGCATGAAGAGCTAATCGTGTCACAACAAGTCTAACCTGCTGAAACCGCCCTTTACCCGGAATGATATGATGTGGGTCATGGATGCTACTCGGCTTAGGTTCACCAACTGCAGTGAGATTACGAGCCAGCACACAAGTCGGATGATGAGCCTCCTCGAACAACTCATCTTCATCTTTCAACTTGTTTTCAGCACGGCATGTTTCAAGATCCTGCTGTAGCATCACCTGAGAAGTGATCTTTTTTCGCTCATGCTGAAGGTGTGCCCAATCCTTTTCCAAAGCATCAGTACGCTGCTTGCAAGCTTCTTTAGATTCATTGTTAAGCGCAACACTATTCTTTTTGTCGTGATATTCAGGCCGCTTGACATTCGTAGTAATAAATAACCAACTCTAATGCAGATGGGTTGCTAGGTCGAATAGGCTTTGGCGTATACTTCACAATTCCTTCCTTGTATGTTTGGTCAATTAGATGTGACTGGCACAACAGCTTTAATAAGAGCTGTAAGCTACCAGAAAACAAGTGGCTACAAAACACTCAATACAATCAGTTTCTTCGCTAATAAAAGTAAGCAATTATACCTTCCATCACGTACTATTGACTGATTCCACTGAATCATTTAAGAGCAAAAAAATACCAGCAGGTCAATTAATGTTCCTCAAACAAAAACCCCCTTCACATAAATAAAGGGCGTTTGTTATTTGACGTTTTGATTAGCGAGCTATAACACCAGCCCACCGTCAATCTTGAGCACTTGGCCTGTGATGTAGGCGCTCTTGTCTGAGGTTAGGAAAGAGACGCCATTGGCAATATCTTGAACTGAGCCCATGCGCCCTAATGGGGTTTTGCCTTTCATCATTTGAATGACTTTCTCTGGCAGGTTCTTGGTCATGTCGGTGGCGATAAAGCCTGGCGCGACACAGTTGACGCGTATCTGTGCACCCTTTCTTGAAAGTTCTTTCGCCCAGCCTTTGCTCATTGAGATGACGCCGCCTTTACTTGCGCCGTAGTTGCTCTGGCCGATATTACCATCCGTTCCCACTATAGAAGAAATGCTAACAATACTGCCTGTGCCCTGCTCTAGCATGACAGGAGCAACACGTTGGGTGAGTAAGAACACCGCTTTTAGGTTCACGTCGATCACGCTGTCCCAGTCTTGCTCTAACATGTCTGGCAACAGTGCATCTCGAGTGATGCCCGCGTTGTTAACCAGAGCATCGATTCTTCCGTGCTGCTCTACAACACTTTCTACCACTTCACTGACAGCTTCGGCATCACACAAGTTGACTTGATAACTGCTTAGCTGCGCCGACTGGCTCCATTCCACGGGCGATATGTCTAGCCCGATTACGTGGAATCCATCCTCCAGTAATTGCTCACAAATCGCTTGGCCAATACCACGAGCCGCACCAGTGACTACTGCTACTTTTTCCGGTTTCATCTTGGTCTTCCTTAAATGTTGAGATTACAAATTCGCTTGTATCCCTAGCGTTTTTTGTTTTTATGCCTAGTCGCGTTACAGCTGCGCTTCTCATACGCAGGGTCTTTTATATCTTATAAAAACTATAGAAACAGTCTGGGAGTCGAATGTGAACTAATCAAGGCAACTTGATGACTATGGCAAGATCAACGTAAGAAAGTGTGTTGGAAGGCGCAAAGTTACACGATTGGAGGACTTGGATAGAAAAGTATTGGTCTGATTAATCAAATACTACTTCATCAGACCAATATTACTTGTCTCTTAATCTCTTACAAAAGCTGGTTTTGTTATTATCACCAGAAAAGGCTGAAGCAAGAGATTAAACAACATGCCAGCAATAAACAGGGTGATCACAATACTCGCACCACTCGGTAAGTCATAGCGAGCCGATGCGGCAATACCCGATAAGATCCCAACAATACCAATGCTGATACTAGCGACAAAGAATCGAGTTCCCTTCAATGCTGCCGCACATAAAGCTGGAATAACCAACAAAGCAAATTCTAAATAAATGCCGGTTAACTTGACCGTAATGGGCATCAGGATTGCAAAGATCAGATAAAAACCACTACCGCGCATAAACGCAGGTTTTAACCAAACCAATAGCAACATCGCAGCGGTAATGAGTGCCAGAGGCCAAACGTCTGCCCAAGTCGCCCATAACAATTGCCCATTAAGAATGCCTTGAATAAAGTCTCCGCCGTGTGGGTCTTTACTCACCAGCAGGATCGCCAGCGATGCAGACACGACAAACAAGCTGCCAATCATGGGCTCTAAATGTTGCTGGTATCGTTTCTCCATTAAGGCAATCAAACCGCAAAGCATCAAAGACATCACCCAAGGGCCAATCATTTCGCCAAAGAATGAGCCTGAGAACAGCGCGTATTGGCTCAACCAGTAGTGGCTTAGTGCTGCCCCCAATGCCGCAACTTGCGCCACCGCCAAATCTATAAAGATGATCTGACGATTAAGAACTTGTTGCCCCAGAACGATGTTGCCGACCAACGCAATTAAACCACACAAAACCGCAGGTAAAAGCCATGCATAATCCGCCATACTTAGATCCTCACAGGAACGGGCGGCACTAACACATCCAGTAAATCATCAATGACCTGATCGTACATCTCATCCAAGCTTTCACCCTCAGAAACGGTCAATGGCAGTTGAATCACAGGTTTGTCAGTATGATCTTGCAACCAGTTCGCTGGACGCTGATCCTGATGAGAGGAGTAAACAATCGCATCAAAACTGTCGGCATTTAACTTGGTGAGTGATTGCAGGTGAGATGTGGTCGGTGAAATGCCCGGTTTAGGTTCGAGATCGGCAATCTGCTTCATTCCGAGCCAATCGTACAAATAACGATACGTCGCGTGATAACCGACAACTTGCTTACCCTTTAAAGCAGCCCCTTTCTCATTCCATTCTTTAAGCTTTTTACGCCAATGAGCACGAAACTTCATACCATTCACTTGGTAACTTTGTGCGTTGTCGGGATCAATCGCTTTTAGGCGCTCCGTGACTTTACGAGATAATGGAATCATGTCATTTGCCGCAAATTGAACATGTGGGTTACCGTGAGCGTGTATATCTCCCATGCTACGGTCAACGTGAGCATGAGTATCTAACATGCGCACGAAGTCCGTCGCGTAGATCATGCTCGGCGCACCATTTTGCACCGCCGCATTGCTGCTACGAACTTGCAGCATAGGTAACCACCCCACCTCTAGCTCTGCGCCCGAACACATTGCCATGTCCGCTTGGCGCATCTTCGCAATCAAAGAAGGACGAGCTTGTACGTAATGTGGGTCTTGCTTAGCCGTTGTCGCTGAATAAATACTGGCATCTGGCGCGTGGCTTTCAAGAAAGGCTTTCCATTCTGGCTCACAAACGAAAATGTTTAGAGCCGAAGCAGGCGAAGCAATGATGGCAGCTCCTGCCGCCATCATCACCAAACTGCATTTATTTAATGTCAGCTTAGAACGCATGAGCACCGTGCGCTCCAAATGTCATCACGTATTGCAGAGTGAACACGTTGTCTGTCTCACTGTCTTGGTTATCAATGCGAGTGTATTGCGCACGGATAGTACCGAAGTGAGAAGAATCCCATGCGATCATCGCATCCATTTCTTTATCATTCAGCTCAGTAAAATGCATGTGGTCGCCATGTGCATGACCATCGTAGCTTTCTGCTTCGCCGTAACGTAGACCTGCTGACCAGCTTGGGTTGAAGCGATAAACACCCGAAACATAGTAAGCGCTTAAGTTGTCTGGTGACTCTGCATCGTTTTTATATTTGCTATCTACCACACCGTCTAACAGCATGTATTCAGCCGATAGCGTGAAGTTGCTGTATTTGTAATTACCGTCTGGTGCCCATTTCCAAACAAAATCAGCACCGTAAAGGTTCGCACCTGTCACTGCTGCGCCATGATGGTGATCGTGCTCATGCTCTTCTTCATGACCGTGGTCGTGATCTTCGAATTCTTTAACCTTGCCGTTTTCGTTACGCAGGTAACTTAAACCAAACTGCCAACTTGAAGATTCGGAGAAGTCACTACCAAGCTTCAGCGTCGTGGTGTACACGCCAACTTCAGAACCATCTTCAACAGAAGACATTTTGCTACCACTGAGCGCTTCTACACCAAGTTTTACATAAAGGTCGGTTGGCAACACGATGTTTGCACGTACACCATCATCGTAGTAGTGCGAGCCAAGGAAAGTACGATAAGCAATTGGACGCTCAACAAAGCTATCGGTGTGCATGTGTTGGTTGTTCAGGTAACCAAAGTCAGATAGGAATCGGCCAGCGCGCACGTTTACACCATATGGCAATGCCAAAGTTTCGATGAATGCCTCTTCAAGCTCTAATTCTGTCTCATCACCATGACTTTCAAGAACCGCGGTCAATGCGCCGTAAAACTTGTCGTCGATATTTGATGAGAAGTTTAATTCCGTATGGCCTAGACCAAAGCCTTCTTCGCGCTCAGAATTATGACGTTGGCCATCTTGGTAGTAGCCATCAACAACAACACCAATCTGTGGGTTCGATAGTGTGTCGGCAAAAACAGGGGATGCAAAAATGCTACCGATCACGAGAGACACTAATTTCTTATTCACTACTTTTTCCTTTTTGTTATGTTATAACATTTAATTTTGCGATGTTATAATATAACAATTCTCATTACACAAGCAGAAATTTAAATTAGGCTCCGATTTCATGTTCGTACTCAATCCATGAATTGGGCTATCAACAAATGAATCAATTGATGTTTTTTATACGTATACTAATGAGAATTAGTAATTAAATAAGTAACGGAATTTCAATATGTTGAATATGGATTTTTCAAAAAGAATCGTGATAGATACTGCTCAACAGGAGTGGATCGCCAGCCCTTCCAAAGGTGTGTGGCGCAAACCTTTGGAACGAGAAGCCAAAGAATCAGGGCATACCACCAGCGTCGTTAAATACGAGCCAAATTCGCAGTTTTCGACTCATCCTCACCCTCAAGGAGAAGAAATATTGGTGCTCGAGGGAGTATTCTCTGACGAATACGGTGACTACCCTGCCGGCACTTACCTTCGTAACCCTCCAGGAAGTCAACACGCACCATTTAGCAAAGAAGGCTGTGTGATTTTAGTTAAACTAAATCAGTTCGAATCTGAGGATCTTGAAACAGTTCGCATTAATACAAACCAAGCGAGCTGGCAGAGTGGTGTCGGTGGGTTGCAAGTCATGCCGCTGCATAATTTTGAGCACGAACATGTCGCGTTGGTTAAATGGCCAAAAGGTGAGAAGTTTCAACCACACCGTCACTTTGGTGGTGAAGAAATTTTCGTATTGTCAGGAGAGTTTAGAGACGAGCTAGGTACCTATCCCGCTCTCTCTTGGATTCGAAGCCCACATATGAGCGAGCATTTTCCTTTTGTAGAGCAAGAAACGATCATTTGGGTAAAAACTGGTCACCTGCCGCTCCAAGCTCCTGCTCAGCACTCCTAATGTTTGCACACTTGGCATCGTCCATTGGAACTAAAATCGGCCCGCAATTTACGAGCCGATGATCATTTCGTCACTAAGAACCCATTATTCGCGAGTGGAGCCAGTCTTTGAGCTCAGCCCGGTTATGTTTTAACACGTTCATTTCGTGATCATCAATCGGGCTTCCTTGAAGTTCTAGTACGCGGATTTCCTTATCTAAAGCATTGTAGTTTTTAACGGTTTCAGCAAATGATGCATCGTTTTCGGTAAGCTGAGTAATGGTATCCAAATGTTCTGGGAATTCATGAGTTAATGAGTGATTTTCACCTAACATAGAGACCTCTTGGCTATTATTTGAGTACAAAACAGTGCCTAATTTTTGAGCACCACATGTATAACCGTAGCATCTAATGAGACGTTAATTCGTCGCACCGTCCACAAAAAGAACAACAAAGTTATTTTCAATTTTTCCTAGAAAGTGTTTTCTTTTTAGTCTCAATAGTCGAATGCAAAAGATGCCACTATGATCGTTCTATAATAACCCTCAACAATGAGAGCGATCATGCGAAAGACAATTCTAGTTACTGGATCTACTGACGGTATTGGTTTAGAAACCGCGAAAATGTTAATTAACCGTGAACAACACGTAATAATCCATGGCCGGAATATAGATAAAATTCAACAAGTTGAGCAAAGTTTGAGGGAGATGAAAAGTGGTAAAGTTGAAAGCCTTGTTGCTGATTTATCCTCTCCCAATGCGGTAAAACAGATAGTGATGGAGATAACAGAACGGTTCAATCGTTTAGACGTCATCATTAACAATGCTGGTGTGTACGCAACACCAAATCCAAGAACTAAAGAGGGTCTTGATGTACGCTTCGCAGTCAACACCATTGCTCCCTACTTACTCACTAGAGAGCTATTGCCGTTGCTCGGTGATACGGGTCGTGTGGTTAATTTGTCTTCAGCTGCACAAACAACAGTAAACACTAGCGCTTTAGTCGGTAATAAACCATTGTCAGATGGCGAAGCATATGCCCAAAGCAAATTGGCATTAACGATGTGGTCACGAGCAATCGGACTAAAGCTTAAGAACACTGGCCCTATGTTGGTATCAGTAAACCCAAAATCATTCCTAGGTAGTAAGATGGTTAAAGATGCTTATGGGGTTGCTGGTGGTGATATCCGCTTAGGAGCAGATATTCTAACTCGCGCTGCGCTATCAGAAGAGTTTGCTCAAGCGCATGGTATGTACTTCGATAATGACATTGAAGCATTCGCGCCCCCACACCCTGATGCATTAGATCAAAGCAAAACACAGCAGATAATTGATAGTATTGAATTAATCCTAAGCAAACTCTATTAATAACAATTAAGAATTATCTTGAGGTTCGTTTTTATTCGGACCTTAAAAACAATGTATTCGATAATTGAAACTTATTATCACTTTTCCGCAAACTCCCAATAAGGTGGCGTGCCATAGTATTCAGCAAAGTAATCAATAAAGGCACGCACCTTAGGCGCAATTAAACGAGAGCTTGGGTACACAGCCCAAATCCCAGCATCCATCGCTAAAGGGTGATCTTCGAGTACTTCCACTAGCTGACCACTTTGTAATTCTTGATAAACACTCCAAACCGAGTTGATAGAAATACCTAACCCGTTTACCGTCGCGTCTCTCATCGCATCACCATTATCAGTTTTAAAACGACCAGAAGTTCTTACATTGACCATTCCATCTTTTGTATTGAATGACCAATTATTCATTCCAACTAAGTTAATACATTGATGATTCGTCAAGTCTTGGGGCTTGTTAGGCCTCCCAAATTGTTCAATATAATCTGGTGATGCAACGATAATACGACGATCTGGCGCAAGCTTTCTTGCGACCAATGAAGAATCTTTCAACTCAGCGACACGAATGGCGACATCGAAACCTCCCTCAACCAGATCAATAATGGAATCAGAAAATCGGCAGTCCACGGTTAACCCTGGGTAACGCGCCATAAAACCTTTTAATGCGGGCACAATATGCAAGCGACCAAAAGTTGCAGAGGCGGTTATACGTAATACTCCCGTTGGCGCGCTCTGCCCTGAGCCAACAGCTCCCCTTGCTGCCTCCACTGTTGCAAGGACCTCCTCCGCGTGAGGTAAAAAAGCCTGCCCTTCTTCAGTTAAGGAAACTTTGCGTGTGGTGCGATGAACTAAACGAACTCCTAAGCTGTCCTCAAGTTTGTTGATGTGCGCACTAGCGACAGCAGGAGAAAGTCCAAGCTCCTGACCAGCCATGCTGATGTTGTGTGTCGAAGCCAAACGGACAAATAGCTTTACATGATCGATGTTCATTTAATTTTCAATTATTTGTAAAAAATCACCATATAGAGCTTAGCATTTTCTTCCTTATGGATAGTAAATAAGTACTCCGGTTAGAAAAAACTGATGGGAAGATAGAAGTCCAGCTCAAACGCCTCATCATGGCTGAGGAAATGGTTTTTATGATAGTGAACATAAGCGGGAGTAGAACGCTGCTTAAAGCCTGAATTCGGCAACCACTTCTCTAACACCATACTCAATTGAGGAAGAAGCTCTCCATATACGCCTGTTAAGCGAAAAACAGCATGTAAACCACCCGGAATCGTCATTTGATTCACGACACCGCGTACTTTAAGCGGCTTATCAATCGCCATACAAGCCACATAGCGACACTTATCGAGCTCGACCCAAGCGGGGTTGGAGTGATGCAAACCGTATTGAACCGAAAAGTCCCGATTCTCAGAGCTTGCCCACGCCTTCAAAATTAGCCACGCATTGCGAATGGAACGGCTATAACCCTCATGCCGCACATAAGCCGCAAAGCGTTGTGGAACCTCCATAATTTTAGGTTCTGGCAACTCGCGTTTAGCAACCCGATGATAACCCGCAGCCACTTCCGGATCTTTTAGATACGGCTTTTCTGCGACTTGTAAATCATGCTTTCGCCACGCGCCAGGAGACATAGCGAACGTTGCTTTAAACGCTCGGCTAAAAGAAGATACCGAGCTAAAGCCGCACTTGTTAGCAATGTCTAACACCGATGAGCTGGTATCAAACATCAGTTGATTGGCGGCGTATTCCATTCTTGTTCGACGGATATATTGATGGACAGACTCCCCTACCACATCTTTAAAAATACGATGGAAGTGCTGTTCAGAATAGGCTGCTACATCTGCTAGCTCTTTAGCCGATAAATCTCTGCTAATGTCCTGGTGAATGTAAAACAGCACGTCATTGATTCTGGAAACTTGTTGATGGCTCACGGAGTAAACTTTCGCTTAAATAGCATAAATGGACATGTTTAACAGCATAAATGGACACACCAAGCTTGGCAATTTACCTATACTATTTCTGACATAAAAAAAGACAATTACGAGAAGCACAGCACATGGAAATCGCACAGTCATTACAACAAACTAAGTCATCCTACATCCGAGAGATCCTCGCAGCAGCGAGCGATAAGAACGTCATTTCTCTTGCAGGTGGCTTGCCGGACGAAAAAACCTTCCCGATCGACTTAATGAAACCGACGCTCGAAAACCTCGCTAATATGCCAGAGGTGTTTCAATATGGCGCAACAGCAGGCTACGCCCCGCTACTTAACTTTTTGACCGATTATTACCAGCTGCCGGAATCTCATTTGGCTATGATCACAACGGGCTCTCAGCAAGGGCTAGATTTGATTGCGCGTGCGTACGTAAATCCGGGCGATAAAGTGGTGATGGAAGCACCGAGCTACCTTGGTGCTATGCAAGTATTCGGTCTAGTGCAAGCCAACATCGTGACCGTTTCACAAACCGAGTGTGGCCCAAACCTTGAAGAACTCGAACAGTGCTTTGCCACGCAGCAACCAAAAATGTTCTACGCCGTACCCGATTTTCACAACCCAACGGGCGTATGCTGGGCGCTAGAGACTCGCCAAAAAGTTGCCGAGCTTTGTATACAATACGACGTGGCGTTCATTGAAGACGCACCATACCGCGAGCTGCGTTTTTCTGGTGAAGCGCTTCCACTGGTTTCGGACTTCTGCCCACAGCACTCCATCGTATTGCGCTCTTTCTCCAAAATAGCTTCACCAGGCTTGCGTATTGGTGTAGTTACGGGCAAGAGTAGCTACCTTGAGCCACTCATCAAAATTAAACAAGGTGCCGATCTGCACTCTAGTATTCCTATGCAAGCTTTGCTGCATGGTCTACTGCAACATGACAACTTCGAAACGCACATTTCAACCATCTGTGCGCTTTACAAATCACGTTACGATGTCATGTTTGCTGAACTGCAAAAACAGCTGCCAGAAAGTTGCGTACTCAAACCCGTCGATGGTGGTATGTTCGTTTGGGTCGAGATTCCAGAATGCGACACCTTCGAACTGGCGAAAAACCTTCTCGCAAACTGGGTTGCTGTAGTGCCTAGCCCGGTCTTTTATCCAGAAGGTTCAAAGGTAAAAGCCGCTCTGCGTCTTAACTTTACCAATGCTACACCAGAAGAACTGACGACCGCTGTCTCTCGACTCGCGGATGTCCTCAACACGTTGTAATTGAACGCGAGTGTAAGAACCTGCCTTTGAGATTCAAAAAAAGTCTCAAAGGCAGCATCAAAAAAGTTCCCCAAAAAAATTTATATTTTTCCTTCAAATCAACTCTCTACAGTAAGTGCCTGTTTTCTCTTGAACCTCTCACTCATATAAAAATGAGAACTCAATCACGTATTTGATGGTTAGAAAAGTTACGTCTATCTTTCAGTCAAAGACATCAACTTCGCAGCGTTAATGCTCTCAATTTCAGACACTTTATCAATCGTGGCTTAGCGGTTGATAAACGACTAAAAAAGCATCTGTGGGCAGACCCACTACGAAGGGTTGACCAGAACCATTCTGAATGTCGCGAGCCAATCTTTTGATTGGCAATTACGTCAGTGAATCGCACCAAATGACAGAGGGGTTATCAGGATGAATACTCGAACCACGACAGGACTCGTCACCATCGGCTGGTCCGTTACACTTTCACTTTTTACCGCATTCGCCGTGTATGCCAATACGTCGCCAAACTGTAGTGACGTATTAGCGGGCAACACAACCGCCGCATCGCAAAAAATGATGGTTTTATTGGGCGAAGACATCACCAAATCCAACCGTATAACTACGGTGATTCCAGCCGAAAACAATCCATTTGTGACCGAAGAACTGGTTTCGGTTTCTAACGACGTATCGCCAAACGGTCGTCTTTCACAAAAGAGTTTGGAAGAGATTCGGAAAGTCCGCTCAAATCTAGAGAAAGCAGCACAGGAAGTAAGCCGATTACAGGGCACTTTTGAAGTGGCTTTCATCAGTTTGATTGATGGTTACTGCCAATTTTCTAATCATAAACGTACTCAACATGCCAAAATCGACTTTGACCATTTGGAAGGCCTCACTTTGTATTCAATCCCCGCTTTAATAGCAATGGTCGATCAGTCGTACTCCATGGCAAAGAATCGAATCGCTAATGAGCAGAAACAGTTAAGCGACATTGAAAAAGAAAAACAGCGGCAGAAACAACAAGCAACCGCGGCAGCAGCCGCTCGTTACCAAGACGGTAACGTACTCGTAAGAGTCGAGAACTTTGATGGCGCTAATGTGACATTTTCCGTTACTAACATTGGTTCACAAGGATCATTACAACCAAATTTCAACACGTTTAATGCATATCGCACAGAAAGTGGAGAATTAATCTACAAGTCAGAATCTTTACTACACCTGGCGGATACTGCAGGTAACACACTTGAAACAATGGGTATCGCTGAGCTCTCATCACAAGGTGGAAGTGACATATCGATCTCTCCTGGAGAAACCCGAAAATTCGTTACTAGCATTGCTTCAGAAGTCGCGCCACATACGCAGTTGAGCTTAGAGTTTCCAGCCAAAGTGCTTAATACCGAGCGAGACTTTACATTGTCGTTCTCTGATACATCAGCGGTGGCGACAGCAAACGTCAATTAACGCAAGGTAGCCAGTATTTGTAGAACGCATCAAAGACAGGAGAGCAGCGCCTGTCTTCAAGCCTATAGCTACTGTTTGCACTTGTAAGCATTTGCAAACATCGTTACTGACGTAGAAAAGCTCAATGGTTGATATAAGTACAGGGTATCTGCGTCTAAATCCGCCGCCTTGATGCGCATTTGGTTTAGCGTACCCCAAACCATGTCTTTATCTGCGTGAAGCCAATAGTCGTAAAAGTGGCCTTCTGAGCCGATCACGGTACCCATTAGTTCACAGTTTTCAATCGCATTCACATTGTCCCAAAGCACCTGTACTTGCTCAGATTCTTGAGTTGGGAACGTCACACATCCCGTTAATGATGCCGCTAACGCGAGAGTCATCACTCGCTTTTTCATACTTATATCGCCAAAATTTTTCATAGATGGCAGATTTTATGAATGGCTGATGTGATGACTAGCAAAAACTTTTTATCGCGTGTTCAAGCAGAATTAATGGACAACGGAAAAGATCCAAAAGGTGATCATGCAGCTAGCGAGCAAAAACCTAATAATCACAGACCTAGCAATAAAGCTGTATCTGAGATACAACAGTAATGATTAAATAGCCGCGAGGGATAGAGTTTGGTTGCTAAAAATAAGCTAATTCGCTACACAGCTACGGAAGTCGCTGATGCATTTGACAAAGAAGATGAGCTCATTAAACAAGTTCAGTCCAACCAACTCTCGCAAGTGCTATTGCTTTGGCAAGTAAAAAGTCCAACGCTCGTGCTTCCCGCGGGTAAGAAATGGCCAGTGTCTAATGAGTTAGAACATGCGTTAAATACGTCTGGCTGGAAGCTCTTTTCTCGTAAAACCGGTGGTGCCCCAGTCCCTCAGGTGCCAGGTATTATCAATCTATCCCACATTTACCACTGGCCAGAAGGCGAGCCTTACAACATCAAAAAAGCGTATCTCGATTTATGTGCGATATTAACGGTTTTCTTTAAACAGCTCGGCGTGAAAGTGGATGTTCATGCTACGCCTTATTCCTACTGCGATGGCGAGTACAACCTCAACATTGGCGGGCAAAAAGTCGTGGGAACCGCGCAGCGTGTTTTACTTAAAAAAGGCGGCGGACAAGTGGTATTGTCACAAGCATGCATTCTGATTGATGCCGACGTCGAGAAGATTGTCGAACCAGTACGAATGTGTAATCAGCTTTGCGGTCACAGCGATGATATTCGTGGTGATGTCCACACACCGCTCTTCCATCATGTATCCGACCGCCCATCGGTAGATTCGCTCTTTCAGCAATTGACGAGTGCGTTTTTAACGCATGCAAAAGCGGAGTAATGAAAGGATCAAGCCTCCCCCTTGCTCCGAAAAGCATTCGATAAACTCAAACTGCATGCCGTGATAGCGATGTAAGAATGGGCATCGCCAACGTAAAACCATTCAATCGATCGATCAAACCAGTTATCAGTTTTGCCTGCCAAAAAGAAATGAGATCCAGTTCAAATATTTATCCATGACGGAATTAGTTGAAGCCTGCGCGTAAAAGCCTCAGAATGTCGCACTTTTCGCACCGATTTGTTTTCGGCGCGTTGTTATCTAACTCTACAATTGAGAATCATACATATGGGTTTTACCTCGTTAGGTCTATCTGCTCCAATCCTTAAAGCTATTCAAGAAAAAGGCTACGACACCCCTTCGCCAATTCAGGCAAAAGCAATTCCTGCTATTTTGGAAGGGAAAGACGTAATGGCAGCAGCGCAGACTGGTACAGGTAAAACCGCAGGCTTTACGCTACCGATTCTTGAGCGTTTATCGAACGGCCCTCGCGTTCGTGCTAACCAAGTTCGTGCACTTATCCTGACGCCAACGCGTGAACTTGCGGCTCAGGTGCAAGAAAACGTGTTTATGTACGGCCGTCACCTTCCACTAAGCAGTACGGTGGTTTTTGGTGGTGTGAAGATCAACCCGCAAATGCAGCGTCTTCGCAAAGGTGCGGATGTGTTGGTCGCGACACCAGGGCGCCTGATGGATTTGTACAACCAAAATGCGGTGAAGTTCGACCAACTGGAAGTGCTAGTGCTCGATGAAGCAGACCGCATGCTAGATATGGGCTTTATCCGTGACATTCGTAAGATCCTAGCTCTGCTACCTAAACAGCGTCAGAACCTACTTTTCTCTGCAACTTTCTCGGATGAAATCCGCGACCTTGCGAAAGGCTTGGTGAACAACCCGGTTGAGATTTCCGTTAACCCGGAAAACTCGACGGCGAGAACGGTTGAGCAAAGCATCTACCCAGCAGACGTGAAGAAGAAAGCACCGATGTTGGTTAAATTGATCAAAGACGGCGATTGGAAGCAAGTGCTGGTGTTTACGAAAACGAAACACGGCGCAAACCGTCTGGCGAAGTTCCTGATCGAACAAAATCTACCGGCTGCTGCCATCCACGGCAACAAGAGCCAAGGCGCGCGTACCAAAGCACTGGCGGATTTTAAATCGGGTGAAATTCGTGTGTTGGTCGCGACGGACATTGCTGCGCGCGGTATCGATATTCCGCAATTACCGCAAGTGGTGAACTTTGAGCTACCGAAAGTGGCAGAAGACTACGTTCACCGTATTGGTCGTACTGGCCGCGCGGGCGAAGTAGGTGAAGCGATTTCACTGGTGTGTGCGCTAGAAGCATCTGAATTGTTTGCGATTGAACGTTTGATTCAAGAAGTACTACCACGTAAAAAGTTGGAAGGTTTTGCGCCAACCAATGTGGTGCCAGAATCTAAACTGGATACGCGCCCAATCAAACCGAAAAAACCTAAGAAGCCGAAAAAACCAAAAGCGCCAAATGCTGCAAGTGAAAATGCCCCAGCAGCCGAAAAGAAAGCAGGCAATGGTGCAAACAAACCCAAACGTCGCTTCAACGGTGGTAGCAACGGCAACAAAAACAGCACCAACCAAGGCGGTGCAGGCAAGCCTAAAGGCAACCGTGAAGGCCAAAGTCGTGCAAACAGTAAACCAGATGACCGCAAACCTAACGGCAACAAGCCAAATGGTAATAAACCGAATGGAAATAAACCAAACGGTAATAAGAGTGGCAACGCTGGTAAACCGTCTGGTAACCGCAAGCCAAACAATGCTAAGCCTGCAGGAAACAAACCGTCAGGTCAGCGCCGTAAGCCTCGTCCGCAAGCTGCAAACTAACCTGTAAACGGCCACCGATAGCAAATACAACAAAGCCGCTGATAATCTCAGCGGCTTTTTTTCTTAAAACACAGTTTTTTAGAATACAGCTTTGTTAAAACAGTCTACATTAAAGGTGTGATTCGAATATCTGCGATTTGCGCTTCGTTCTTTTCACCCTCAATACCACCAGCGTAAATGTAGGTTTCATTCGATTTGAGGTAACTCATATTGAAGTGGTCCTTCAGCGCGATCTGATAGGTTTTTCCCTGCTCCAACGCTACTTCAATTGGCGTTGAGTAACGCATACCTTGGTTTTCACCAATATGGCCCATCTGCAAGTAACCTTGGCCAACCACCTTACCTGCATCATCCAATACCTCTAACAATTTCGCGGTGTTCGTGATGCCAGTATTAAGTTGCCCTAGGTTATTGTTGTACCAAGCATCGAACTGGTAAGTGCTCGTTACAGGCGCTGTAAACGACTCTGTACCTTTTACGATGCCACTGTCTTTACTCACCGTAACCACTGAGACATTGTCTTTGAGTGGCTGATATTCGCCATCGAGTTTGATGCGGATCTCTTCACCGACACAAACAGGTTGGCTTGGGTTAGAACGGAAGCCTTTATCGTTAATGCTTTCAGCCAAATAACAAGCAAAACCTATTGGCGTATCGGAATAAGATTGAGCAATCACGTTCTTTTGAATCAGCTCGCCATTGCGATACAAGTTCACGTTGTACTTACTCGTCACGTCAATCGAAACCGAATTATCAACGCTTTTTACCACCAATGTTGGCTCTTGCGGAGAATAAACGCGACTATCTTCACTTGCGTACGGTTTCACACCAGAAACTAAAGTAATGCTGCTATCTACATTCACAAGCGCGCCCAATGTCACGTGGAAATGCCCCTCATCGTCCATCGTGACATTTTCAACTGGGTAGTAACCTGTGTCATCTTTGCTTACTTCAGGCAAGTCAATCGTTACCGAGTAGTTCTTTCCTTTGAAGGCAAAGTTTTCCAACGTGATTTGTTCAGACTGAGCCAACAAGTTATTGCGCACCCAACTTGTGATAAACGGCTTCACTTCCAACTTGCCCGTTTCGGTATGGATGCCGAATAGGGTCTCTACCACCATGTTCAAGTAGCCACCCACAGACCAAAGCTGACGCTGAGAGTTAATAACTGGGCCATCCATGCTTGGATCTTCACCATGATCACTATGGATGATGAATGACTTACCAGAAAGCCACTCTAAGTTTTCCATGTTGGATAAATTAGTTGCCGTACCACGAACCAACGATTGAATGGCATTGTTCGCTGCTGCCACATTTTGTGTTTGATGCGCGGCGCGCAAGCTGTACGCGGTAACAAATGGCCAAATTGCGCGATTATGGTACACAGGCACGTCCGGTTGTTGAGGGAAGTAAACCGGCACGCCAAACTCACTGTGTGGGTAATTGGCCATGATTTGTTTCGCCTGCGCATCACTTGCCACACCACTGATGATCGCAAGTGCTTCGCCCAACATGTCATATTTGTCGACCGCGATGTCTTTGCCATTATCAAACAAATAACTTACGTACATACCGCGTTCGGCATTCCAAAACTGCTCGTTGATAGCGGTTTTTAGCTGTGCAGCCCACTCGGTGTATTTGACCGCGTTGGTTGAATCGTACTTCTCTGCCAACTTAGCCGCGAGCTGAATCGCGCGGTAGTGAACCACGTTTGTCGATAACGCTTTGCTGCTACCAATCGCATTGACATCGTTTGGCGTCCACGTTGAATACGTTTGCTCACGCCAATCAAGGAATGATTGCTCACCGGTGTATAAACCAGATTTCGCATCAAAAGCCGCCAGGCGATCGGCTTCAAGTGTATTACTGATCGCTTTGTAAGCGCGCTCGGCAAATTGGTTGTACTCTTCCCCATCCAATGCCGAAAGTAAGCGTTCTGCACCAAGCGCCCAAGTCGTGCGGTCGGTACTGATTGGCCAGCTACCGCCCGTGCCCGTATCTTGCACAATCTGCTCGCCATCGTATTGCTGATCGGTCGTATCGCGGAAAGCGGACAATTTGAAATTCAAACCATTTTGCACGCGAGTTGGATTCATCAATGCAAGCGAAAGGTCTGCTGCGTACGCCAAATCACGCGTCCATACGTAATGCCACTTCGCGCCCGTCTCAAAAACTTCCGCTTTGATTGGGTTGTTGTAGTTGTAATTGCCGTCTTTGATTTCAGAAACGGCAAGCTGGTCTAGCTCTTTCATCGTCAACGCAAACAACGCGTCAAACGCGACATCGCCCGACACCACTCGCGGCCCTGTTTGTTCATTAATCACTAAGCCTTGGTCGAGCGCATCACGCAATTCTGTCGTCGTTGAAATACCAAATTCACGCAGTTCAGCTTTAGGATCTTTCACCGAAAAAATCACGGTATCACTCGAGTCATCGTAATTGGCGAACAGTTTCACTTCTTTATCCTGATGCCCTTGATGCACCATTGCAGGGTCGAGAATCGCATCAGAGTAGTATTTTTCCGCTTCTTCTTGCGTTGCTTTCGTCACAGTCATTGTCGCGCGACTTTCATCGGCAAAGCTCACAGAAAACTTGTAATACCCTTTGTCTTCAAACGTGATCTCAGAGTTGCAATCATCGTTCATACACGCTTCATTCGTGTCTGGTTTTGGCAGGTACTCTTGAGCTTTATCGAACGCCGCGGGCTCCTCAAAATAGGTGTATTGGATCTGCCAACCCGGATCAGCAATCTTGAACTGATTGCTACCTCGAGCGACGCGCAGTACGGTTTCGTACTCGTTATTACCCAAATAGTTTAGCTTGGCATGCTCTGCCGTGCCCCAATCCCCATTTAAACCGCGTAAATATAAGTCGGCTGAAATAATTGGTTTGTCGACCGGCATTGGCGCATCAGAAGAATCTGACCCACACCCAGCAAGACCAATACAAGACGCGACAGCAAGCGCAATAAAACTCGGTTTCATGTTCATCCCTTAGATTGTTATTTTGGCGACAGTCTAAAGAACACCTTTTTGAGGGGAAAATAGGAAGTCAGGAGCGAGCTATAGATAACATCTATACGTCAAACCCCAACAGTGATGTAGATCTATGAAATGCGCATAATTTCAATCAAATGAGATTACAGATTTGTGATTTATAAATGAAATTGTGCAAAATACCCCTCGTTCTTAGAGGGGAAAGAAAATGGACAAATCTCTGCAGCAATTTTTACTGGTTGCACGCTGCCAAAGCATCAGTGCTGCGGCAAGAATGGCAGGGTTAAGCCAGCCAACGGTAACAAGCAATTTAAAGAAGCTGGAAGAGAATCTCGGCGTGACGCTGTTTGAACGTCATCCTAATGGCATGGTGTTGACCGAATACGGACGCATCCTCTATCGCCATAGCAACGCGATGCAGCATGAATACAACCAAATGATGCAAAGCATTGATGAACGGAAACAGTATCAAGTCGGAAAAATTAAAATGGGTACTGGCGATGCGTGGTGGCCGCTGTTCGTCAAACAAGCACTCAATGAACATCTGACCAAGCAGCCATCGGCATCTACACACGTCGAATTTGGCAACCACTTAGGCTTGATGGATTCATTAATCAACGAACAGATTGAATTCTTCATCGGCCACGAGATTGTCGGCTTGTCGTCTAAATGCGATGTTACGTTTATTCCGCTATTTCAAACGGTTGATGCCTATTTTGTTTCCTCAAACCATCCACTGCTAGGGAAAACCGTCACCGAAGAAATGCTGCACGAATACCCCGCTCTTTCGGTCACTTATGACGCTAAGAAATTCGCTCACGTCATCGACAACCCAATCCCGAAACAAAATGAACGCGAAAGGCAGCAACTGGATGACAGACCGACTTACGAAGTGGATTCTCTGCTCGCCAGCATTGATGTACTGAAAGAAAGCGTCGCGGTGATGTCTTATACCCGCCATCTGCAACCGTATTTGGAATCCTTTGGCTTACGATGCTTAACCATGGAAAACGAACCAAACCCTGGCACCGTCGGGATTTATCGCCACCGCCGAGAAACCTCGGAATCGCATCTAGATCTGATTGCTGGCATCACTCAGCGCGCTAAATTGCTCAACTAGAAAGTCCAAAAACAGGCGAACTCTTTTCGGTTGATATTGACGGCTTTGATAAATGACATGCAGATCCGCTTCAGCGCCTTGCGAAAAGGCGCTGAAGTTTTTCATATACCCATCCAAAACCGTTACTAAACGTTGCTGTTTGAGGTCTTGCTGAATATCTAAAATCGATTTCAACGCAATCCCCGCCCCCTCCAACGCCCATTGTCGAATCACTTCACCATCATCAGAAAAGCGCTTTGGCGTGACCGTGATCGTTTGGTGAGACTCTTCATCTTTAAAGTGCCACGTTTTTAATTCTTCATTGCTGCGCACCATGGCTAAGCAGCGATGATCCGCGAGATCTTGTGGGCAGTTTGGGACACCTTGCTTCGCCAAGTAATCAGGTGACGCGCACAGCACGCGTTGACTCGACGCGAGCTTGCGCGAGATGAGATTGCTGTCCGCTAACTCGCCGTAACGAATCACCAAATCGAGCCCCGATTCAGCCAAGTTCGATAAATTGTCATTAAGATAAAGATAAGGCGTCACATCCGGATATTGCTCAGAAAAAGCCGACACCATCGGCGAAATAATTTGTTTGCCAATATCTCGTGGAGCTGAAATTTTCAACGTTCCGCGCACTTCCGAAATACCCGTTTGCAGTAAGTTTTCCGTCTCTTTCACGCTATCAATGATGTTCAGACAAGCTTGATGGTACATTGCCCCTGCGTCTGTCAGTGATACGTGGCGTGTGCTTCGGTTGAGCAGCTTTACGCCATAGCGTTCTTCTATCGCTTGCAGCCTTGCCGTTACCGTCGCCGGAGACAAACCTAACTCCCTTCCCGCCGCTGCCAGACCTTGATGTTTAACGATGCTGACAAACAACGTCATATCCGAAAACTTATCCATCTTCGCGCCCTTATTATTTGAAAAAACTGAATAATCAATTCAGATATTACTCAATTATCAAATTAAATCGAATCCATATACTGACCCTATCGACATTGTTTAGACCCAGAACGTTATGTGACAGGGCAAAGTTAAACGCCGTAACGCTGTTCAACGCACAACAACACGCCCTGCCCAGCCAAGAGATAGGAAACAAAAATGAAACTGTACATTTATGAACATTGCCCCTTTAGCGCCCGCGTCCGTTTTGTTGCAGGCATGCTGAATATTCAGCTCGACGTCATCAACATTGCTTATGACGACGAGAGCACCACCACAAACCTCATCGGCGCAAAACAAGTTCCTCTTTTGATCAAAGACGATGGTGAAGCCATGGCGGAAAGCTTAGACATCATCAACTACTTCCTTGAATTGGCATCTTCCAGCGAAAACAGCCAACCCTCAACACCGGTTTTAGACTGGCAAAAACAAGCATTTTTACCGCTACAAAAAGTCGGGTATCCGCGTTGGTCAAACATGACGTTACCGGAATTTGCAACAGAAACCGCTAAACAAGCATGGCGTGCAAAAAAAGAAACCGAAGCGTTAAATTTTGAAGCTTTGATTAACGATACACCTGCGATTGCGAAAGAAGTCGCCGCTTTGATAGAACAAACTAAACCCTTGCTCAACCTAAGTTCAGAAAAGCAAACGTCACTGGTTGATCAAGCCATTATGTTTTCCATTCTACGCGGCTTTTTCAGTGCGCCCGAAGTGCAATGGGATCCAGCCGTACTTCACTGGATGGCAACCGCTCGTAAAGCGACCAACGTGCCAGTACTTATCTAAGGAGCGCATCATGAAACAAAGAACAAATAAGCTGTTTGAACCAGCTCAACTGAAAGCGTTGTCACTACAAAACCGCATTGTCATGGCACCAATGACTCGCGCACGCACCACTCAGCCGGGCAACATCCCGAATGAGATGATGGCAACGTATTATCAACAGCGCGCTTCTGCCGGGCTGATCATTTCCGAAGCCACACAAATTTCGGACGATTCTCAAGGCTATTCGTTCACCCCTGGCGTTTACACCGATGCGCAAGTGGCGGGCTGGCAGGGTGTGACCCAAGCGGTCAAGTCACAAGGCGCAGCGATGTTTTGTCAGCTATGGCATGTGGGCAGAGTGTCTCACCCAACATTCCAAAATGGTGAACAGCCTATCGCGCCATCTGCGCTCGCTCCGGTAGAGACGCAAGTTTGGATTGCAGATGAACAAGGCAACGGCAATATGGTCGATTGTGTTGAGCCACGCGCCATGACACAAGCGGATATCAACCGAGTTGTCGGTGATTTCGCGAACGCAGCCAAACGCGCTATTGAATCGGGTTTTGATGGTGTAGAAATCCACGGCGGGAATGGGTATCTGATCGATCAGTTCTTAAGAACCAACTCAAACCATCGAATAGACAACTACGGCGGTTCACGAGAAAATCGTATCCGTTTTCTTATCGAAGTAGTGGATGCAGTTATCGCCGCTATTGGTGCGCATCGAGTTGGAGTGAGACTGGCACCATTCATTACGTTTAAAGATATGGACTGCCCAGATATCGTTCCAACAATCTTGGAAGCATCAAAACAGCTACAGGAGCGCGACATTGCCTACTTGCACTTGTCCGAGGCCGATTGGGCCGATGCACCAACGATTCCTGAGACGTTTCGAATCGAACTTAGAAAGCGCTTTCGCAACGCTATTATTGTTGCCGGTCGCTACGATCCTCAACGAGCAAACGAAGTATTAGAGAAAGGCTACGCGGATCTTGTCGCATTCGGACGGCCATTCGTAGCAAACCCAGACTTAGTCTCTCGCTTGCAACATCACCATCCGTTGGCAGAACTCGATGGCTCAACGTTGTTTGGCGGAAACGAACGAGGCTACACCGATTACCCTGCTCTGCAACAGGAATGCGCAGAACAGGCCTAACAAAAAAGCCCCAACCTAGCTGCTACGGTTGGGGCTGTCACCAAACTAAAATTGGTTTTAGCTAGCTTAATCTGGCTAAGAGTTAAATCACTTCTAACGCGCCGCTGCGCCAAGGTTCGATAACCACTTTGATGTGGTCATTGGGAGTCATTAACTGTCTAAACGCATCTTCCACACCATCGATCCCTACTTTGGCAGTGAGCATTTTCTGCCAAGGCAACTTATGTTCGGCAATCGCTTGTAGGCATTGCTCAAACTCGTGCGGTTGGTAGTAGTAAGAGAATCTCAAGTCGAGCTCTTTTACCGTCGCGTACGCGTAGTTAATGATTGCGGGTGTCGTATGGATACCCGAGATGACGATTCGCGCTCGGGCAGGAGCGCGGCGCAGAAAATCGTCAATCAAGGTATGCTTGCCAACACACTCATAAATGACCAAGCGTGAATTCATCGCGTACTGTGCCCCGACGGCGATCTCGTCTTCCTTGGTCGGGTTGATCAATCGATTTGCGCCAAACTCGCTGGCAAGTTGCAGCTTTTCTTCCTGAAGATCGACCGCAAGAATATTGCTGACGCCACGTTGTTTCAGTGCAGCAATCACCGCCAGCCCTATAGGGCCGCAACCGACAACCAGCGCTGTTTCTTCCGTTTCGATTTCACTGCGGTTGACCGCGTGCAAACCGACCGCTAGTGGTTCGGTTAATGCCGCCGCCTCAGACGGCATTCCGTCTGGCACAGGTAGCAATAACGCTTCATCAAGCAGGAAATACTCAGAGTAAGCGCCATAAGTACCCGGAGTAACACCAACGCCCGCGCCATTTTGGCTGAGCAACATCGGCACTGAGGTGACTCGGCTACCAACGGACAACGTTTGCTGCGTATCGGCACCGTATTCGATAATTTCCGCGCAGAACTCATGCCCCAACATCACTTGAGCGTGCTCACCGGCTTCATCAGGCATCAACCCGAGCTGGTGGAATACATCAAATACCTCATCCGCGTGTCGAGTAATGTGAAGGTCGGAGCCACAAATGCCACAAGCTAGACTACGAACCAACACTTGTCCCGCTGCAGGTTTGGGGATTTCGACTTGCTTCAGGCGGACACTACCATCCTGCATTATGATACTGTTCATCTGTTGCATGGGGTTACTCCGCTAGCTCATCGCTTAGGCCAGCAATCGCACCCGGTTTGATGTAGCGCGCAGTGAAGCCTTGTGCTTTCGCTGTTGCAATAACAACTTGCTCAATCCAACCTGCATCCATGATGTTGATGAAGTTACCCTCGTCGTCAAAGTTAATGTTCGCACCTTGGATCACCATAAAGCCATCTGCACCACCCGACTCTTCTGGACAGTGAAAGGTATGAATCGAACCACCTGGCTCATACAAATAACTACCAGCGGTTTGGACTTGGTTTGGGTATTCAATGTAGTGCCAAGCGCCACTCAGTGTATAGAAATGCACCACACCAGTGTGGAAGTGCTTAGGTAAAGTCACGCCCGGTTTGAACTTGGCGCGTATCACCCAAGTTCCGTTTTCTGGGTCAAGAAACAACGGGTAAACATCCACACCCGGTAATGCGTCTTTGATGATCGACTCTTCATTGGTATTAAGAGTTAATAAGAAATCTTGGTGCTGAATAACTTCTGGTAATGACATAACTTACATCCTCGCTGTTGCTGTAATGTGGCGTACTCGCCTATCCCATAAGTGGGTACTTAAAATTCTCGAAACCGTCAGATGCGCTGATGGTACAACCGTTGATACAGTTGGCTTTCTCGCTGACCAGAAACGCCACCACATCAGCAATCTCTTCTGGTTGTGTGAAGTTTTGACGCATCTGTTCTTTGCGGATGTGGTCCCACAGGCCAATCTCTTCGTATTGCCTTAACATCGGAGTATCAACGCGTCCCGGAGCGACAGCGCAAACACGAATACCCAATGGTGCGAGTTCTAATGCGGCGCATTTGGTCATCATATCGACTGCGGCTTTACTGACGTTGTAGGTAAAGGTCATCTCAGACGCCATTCGTGCGTAAACAGAAGAAGTATTGAGGATCACGCCCGGCGTGCCTTGCGCTTGGAATTGTCGCCCAGCGGCGAGAATTCCGTAGTAGACACCATTTTGGTTGACCTTTGAGATCGGCTCAAAATCAGCAATTGGGTCGTGGTCAAGCAGAGGTTTCGGTGCACCGATGCCCGCGTTGTTGACCATGATGTCAAGTGAGCCAAATAGTTCGACCGCGTACTTCACCATGGCTTCGACTTGTTGGTAATCGGTGACGTCCGCAACAAAGGTTTCCAACTGCTTAGGGCCAAAACTTGCGTACATTTGCAGTGATTGCTCTGAAATATCTACAGCAAGCACTTTGGCTCCTTGCTCTCTTAGCTTTGCAATAATAGCTTGCCCAATTCCACCCGCAGCGTCAGTCACGATGGCCGTTTTATTGATAAGTTCCATACACCTTCTCATTCATGCGTTTTTGTTATCAAAATGTAACCTAGATCAACTCACTGACACTCACTTGACCTTTTGCGAAGTAAATTTGACACATTGCGATTTACAACCTGTTAACATTTAAAAATCGAGACATGTATATCGTACGAAGTGGCGCTGCCGATAAATTTGATAGCTTGGTTTCCGAACTGGGGCAGAATCCGGTTGAGATTATGGCTGCCGTCGGGCTGTCTGCGGCGCAGTTTCGCAATCCCGATACGTATCTCGCCTACCCTAGGCTGGCTGAATTGCTGGAGGAAGCGGCTGCTCGTTGTCAGCAACCGTTGTTTGGTGCGTTACTCGCTGAGCGTCAAAACCTACAAAGCTTGGGGGACTTACCAATGCTGGTTTCTCGCGCGGAAACGGTTGGTGATGCCTTGGCGCGGGTGAATGATTTTCTCTATCTACATTCGTCAGGGGTAACTCTCAACATGACGCCACAAGATGATTGGGTACGGTTGTCGCTCAATATTGATGTGCACAGCGAACGAGGTATCGCGCAGTTGATGCAGCTCAGTGTGTCGCATCTGGCGATGTTTATTGCCAGTCTGCTTGATATTGAAGCAAGTCACTTCTCTTTACACCTCACCCAACACGCGAGCTTCGAGACAGAACAGAGCGAATTTGCCCAGCAGAGCAAACTGCGTTTCGGCGATAAGTTTGACGGTATCCTACTTAAAGCGACTCTGCTTAACGCTAGGAACCACCAAGATGAAGACGCACTAGAGCGCCATTTTCAACAGCACCTCAAAGAGCTGCAAACCCGTTACCCCAACAATCTCAGTGACCAAGCAGCAAACATGATTGGCCGTCTGCTCTCAACCGGAGAATGCAGCGTTGAGCGCGTTGCAAGAGCATTGGACCTGCATCCGAGAATGCTGCAAAACAAGCTGAAACAACAGGGCACAAATTATCGGCAGCTTTTACAACAAGTGCGTCAGGATTTCGCCGAACAGCGATTGCATGAGAATATCCAGAGTATTACCGATATCGCGTTGCAACTGGGCTATGCAGAAACTGCGGTCTTCAGCCGCCACTTTCGCCGTTGGACGGGGAAATCGCCGAGACAATGGCGACAAGAAAAAACTCAGTTACAAACGTTTAAGCCCATCAGATAAAAGCATAAATAACCTATCGCTCAGACCAAAAAGTGTGAGGTGGGAGGGTTGGTATCGAGAATTTCAGCAATCACAGATAACCCGTGTTTGATGTAGCCTCGGTTTGTTTCTGCTCCCAAGCTGATTCGCACGTAAGGCATTGGCTGATTTGTATCGAGAACAAACGGTTTATATCCCGTGATCTGCACCCCTGAACGCTTTGCCGAAGCAACCAGGTCATCGCTATTCCACTGCTCGGGTAGTCTCAACCAAATGTGCTGTCCATTCGGGTGCGAGCTATAAACATGCCCTTCTAAAGCGGCTTTTGCTATTCGCTGTCGCTTAGCAAACTCATTGACTTGAAAGCGAATAAGTCGATTTAACGTACCGTTCTCGATCCACAAATGAGCGACTTCAAATGGTAATGGAGTCGCGGACCAACTCGTTGCCGCTAAACGACCAATCGCGTGCTGCAAAAAATGACGTGGGACCGTCAGATAGCCAGTGCGCATGCCTGGCGCTACAACTTTGGTTAAACTGGTGACATAGAAAGCTTGTTCGGGTAACAATGTGGCAAGGGGTGGGACACGGTTAGGTTCTAGTGCTCCATACACGTCATCTTCAATGACATAGATGTCGTATTGCTGCGCAATATTCGCTATCGCCTCTCGGCGTTCAACATCCATATGCGCACTAGTCGGGTTAGCCATGCTCGGTGTGCAACACAATACCTTGATTGGTTTGTGTTTACATGCCCATTCAAATGCATCCGGCGTTATACCAAACTCATCCATTTCAAGTGGTTGCAACTTAAATCCAAGCATTCTCGAGCGAGAGATCAAGCCATGATCAACCAAGTGACCACAAGCAACTAAATCACCGTGTTCAACAACTGTGCTTAAAGCCAACGTTAAACCATGGCATGCACCATTTGTGAGTAATATTTGATCGGCACCCACATCCAGCCCTTGGCTACTTAGAAATCGTGCCCCTGACTCAATATGATGAGGCTGACCAGTTACCGGCTTTGCTTTACTGATCAAACCACGATTGTTTGTTTGCCCAGCAATCTCCATTAACGCCTGATTAAAAAGCGTAATGTGGCGATCGGTCACCACTGGATGTGCAATCGACATATCAATTTCATCCGGCGTTTCTTTCATCTCTTGTGTCAGCATGAACTCCGTGTCCGTACTTTCATCCACAAAACCTGATTTGACAAAAGTACCATTCCCAACCCAAGACTCGATCGCCCCTTTTTTCTCTGCATAACCATATGCATGGCTCACCGTTTGTACGCTGACGCCAATTTGTTCTGCAAACTCACGATGTGTGGGTAATCGAGTTCCCGGTTTTAGATAACCACTGCGGACACATTCGACAAGATAGTTACCAATGGAGATGTATTTAGCGGTGCCTGGCCGAATGATCGGGTTCAAAGAAATTGTCATGACACAATATTTTAATTGATTCATTTTTAATGCTCATTGTAACTTCCATTTAACAAATGGCGAACTTTAACTCACAAAACGAGGTGAAATGCACAAAAATAAACCACAATTGTAATGATTGACATGAAATGTATGGGTTAAACAAACATGTTAAACAGCATCGTTAAATCCAAATACAACCCCAGAGGTAAATTGCAATCATTTTTAACGCAGATCTGGCTAGCTGGTAGAAGGTAGAAATACCTCAGCGTCTCCGAAGGCCCATAAGGCGTCGGATTTCTAACAAGGAGAAAATATGAGAGGCGTTGCTTTGCATTTTACACTGGATGAGTTCCAGGATCGGTTAACGAAAGTTCGGCAATCGATGGAAGAAAGAGAATTGGATGTCCTTATCATTCATGACCCTTCTAACATGGCGTGGCTGACAGGCTATGATGGGTGGTCTTTTTACGTGCCACAATGTGTCGTTGTTGGTCCATCTGATGAACCCGTTTGGTTTGGACGCTGCCAAGATGCCAACGGAGCATACAGGACTGCGTATATGTCGGCAGAAAACATCACCTACTATCCAGACCATTATGTAATGAATCCGCCGCTACACCCGATGGATTTCCTGGTCGAAGCCGTACTGGCTCCGCGCCTTTGGGATCGTGGTCGCATCGGCGTAGAAAAAGATAACTATTACTTTAGCGCCACCGCTTACGAATCACTCACTACGCACCTACCGAATGCTCAACTTCTCGATGCAACTGGACTAGTCAACTGGTGCCGCGCCGTTAAATCCGATCAAGAACTGGCGTACATGTACCGTGCCGCTCGCATTGTTGAAAATATGCACCGCGTCGCGTTCGACATGATTGAACCAGGATTACCGAAACACCACCTTGTTGCCGAGATTAACCGCCAAGCCGTGCTCGGGCATGAAGACCACTTTGGCGATTACACCGCGATTGTGCCGCTTTTGCCATCAGGTTCTGATGCTTCCGCACCTCACCTGACTTGGGATGACAGACCCTTCAAGAAAGGTGAAGGGACGTTTTTTGAAATCGCAGGGGCGCACCGCCGTTACCATTGCCCACTCTCACGCACTATTTTTCTTGGCGAGCCTGACGACAAGTTCAAACGAGCCGACGAAGCCCTAACTTTAGGACTTGAAGCAGGCCTAAAAGTGGCAAAGCCCGGAAATACCTGCGCCGACATCGCCAATGCACTAAACCAGGTTCTCGATAAAGCGGGATTCTCACGCGAAGGCGCCCGTTGTGGCTATCCAATAGGTTTGAGCTACCCGCCAGATTGGGGGGAACGAACCATGAGTTTGCGAGACACCGATAAAACCATCTTGAGAGAAGGCATGACATTCCATTTTATGCCGGGGCTGTGGTTCAAAGATTGGGGGTTAGAAACAACGGAAAGTATCGTCATTACCCATGATGGAGCAAAAACGCTGTGCGACTTTCCACGCCACTTATTTGTTAAACACTAATTTTTCAAACCTCAAGCTCTGTTGAGCTAGGTCTGAGAACTAAAAGGACTTGATATGCAAAAAAGCTCGATCACAGCCACCATAGACTTTGACCGAGAAGGTGTACAGCACGGCTTTTTAACGCTGCCCTATTCACATGACGACTCCGCTTGGGGAAGTATTATGATACCTATCACCGTGATCAAAAATGGTCACGGACCAACCGCACTGCTTACTGGCGGTAATCACGGAGACGAATACGAAGGCATCACCAGCCTGCTAAAATTGACGAACTCGCTTCAGGCAGATCAAATCCAAGGTCGTGTCATTATTGTACCCATGATGAACTTACCTGCGGTACAAAATGCCTCACGTACGTCGTTTATCGATAAAGGGAATTTAAATCGCAGCTTTCCCGGCAACCCCATAGGCACAGTGACCGAGAAAATTGCGGATTATTTTACTCGTTACCTAGTTCCTAAGTGCGATTTTGCGTTAGACATTCACTCAGGTGGTAAAACGTTAGATATCGTTCCGTTCGCCGCTGCCCATCGTCTCAACAATCTCGATCAAGAAGAAGCCTGCATATTAGGTGCAAAACTGTTTGGCGCGCCTTACACCATGATCTTGCTCGAAATGGACGCCACCAGCCTGTATGACACTGCCGTGGAGTCTCAGGGAAAAATCTTTGTTACCACCGAACTAAGAGGAGGCGGAACCAGCACTCCAGAAACCATCGCTTATTCCGACCGTGGCATTCGCAACTTCTTACGCTTCTCAGGCAACTTGCCCGGTGACTACGAACAACCAACCCAACCAACTAAGTTATTAGATATGCCTGATGCAAGTTGTTATGTGCAAAGCCAACACCACGGCATCACAGAATACTTATTTGATCTTGGCGATACCGTCAAAAAGGGCGATGTATTAGTGAGAATCTTCTCGACCGAGCGCACAGGTACCGCCCCCGTTGAGTACAAGTCACAGCGCAATGGTATTTTCGCGGCACGTCGTTTTCCTGCTATGGTGAATATCGGTGACACTATCGCAGTTATAGCCGAAGACTGCGGCGAGATAGGCTGATTGAAAAGCCAACTAAAGAAATCAAAACAAATGGCATACCAGAAGCAAACTGGAAAGCACCTTATAACAACGACCAGTCATCAGCCTTTCATGAAATGATTAGTATTCTACAGGGAGACTCATTATGCGCCTCGATCGCTACGACGTAAAAATTCTACAAATACTTCATGATAATGGTCGTATCACCAAATCTCACCTTGCCGAGGCCATCAACCTATCCGTGAGCCCTTGCTGGGAGCGCGTCAAAAAACTGGAAGAAGCAGGCATCATTGAAGGTTACGGAGCAAAAGTAAATACCGATATTTTGTTCAAACGAACGTCGGTTATGGTTGAAGTTACGCTCAAAGAACACAACGCCCAAGCGTTCAAACGCTTCGAGCAACTGGTTCAACATTCACCAGAAGTCACTGATTGCTATGCCACGGGCGGTGGTATCGATTACATCCTTAAAATTCAGTCAGAAGATATCGACCAATATCAGCGGCTTATCGACAACTGGTTAGACTCAGATGTGGGCATTGAGCGCTACTTTACTTACATTGTGACAAAAACAATCAAACGTGATGCGGGCACATTCGAAGTAAACCAAAACGCTTTGTTATAAAAGGGAAAATGCGTATCAGGCGTGAACAGAAAAAACACCATATTTAACGGCACTAAAAAGAAAGTTCTGACGTTTTAAACCTCGGTATCAGAAATTATTTCGGTCACTTCTCCATTACAGTTTCATTATGGACAACGATGCTGGGAGAAGGACTCATGGCAGCACTGCACAGCTTACACGCTGAAGAATTAAAAGCCTCGCACGACATGATGGCGATAATGAAAGACGTACGTTTGGTGAGAGGTTTAGCGTACGTGAATGGCAAATGGGTAAGTGGTGATCAATTTCATCCGGTGGATAATCCAGCAGATGGCACGGTCATCGGTTACATCACTAAGCTATCTCAGCAACAACTCTATCAAGCGATTGATGAAGCCGACCAAGCCTTTCGTCAATGGCGAAAAATGCAAGCAGAAGAACGCGCTGAAATTCTCATGCGTTGGTACGACCTGATTCTAGAATCAAAGCAAGATCTTGCTCATTTGATGGTAATGGAGCAAGGAAAAACACTAGGTGATGCTGTAGGTGAGATTGACTACGGCGCATCCTTTGTTCGTTGGTTTGCCGAAGAAGCACGCCGCTGTTATGGCGAAACCATCCCAAGTCATATTCCGAATGCGCAGCTATCAACGGTGCGCGAGCCAATTGGTGTCGCAGCACTGATTACGCCATGGAACTTTCCTAATGCCATGATCACACGCAAAGCCGCAGCCGCACTAGCAATAGGCTGTCCGGTGCTCATTAAGCCCGCCAGTGAAACGCCTTTTTCTGCGTTAGCGTTGGCAGAGTTAGCAGACCGAGCTGGCTTTCCACCTGGTGTATTTAACGTGATCACTGGCGATGCGGTGATGGTGTCACAAACCTTGTGCCACTCCGATAAAGTCAAAGCGCTCTCGTTCACAGGCTCAACTCGAGTAGGCAAACTGTTGCTACGCGACGCGGCACAAACCGTGAAGAAGTGCAGTATGGAGCTCGGTGGTAACGCCCCTTTCATCGTGCTGCCAGATATGGATGTCGAGCAAGCAGCCAAAGCCGCCGTGGATGCGAAGTTTCAAACCGCAGGACAAGACTGCTTGGCCGCAAACCGTATTTTCGTCCCTGACGATAAGTACGAAGCGTTTTTGGAAGCGTTTGCCAAAGAAATGAGCCACATCGTTTTGGGCAATGGCTTAGACGAAAAAACCACCATGGGACCACTTATTAATCGCACTGCGGTGGATAAAGCGCATGATTTGGTGCGTGACGCGCTCGACAAAGGCGCGCGATTGGTAGCGGGATACCACCAGCCCGTACCAGGCGAAAACTTCTTCGCGCCGACATTGCTAGCCGATGTAACCCCTGAAATGGCGGTGTATCGCGAAGAGAATTTTTGTCCTGTGGCAGGCGTATTGCCTTACCAAGACTTAGATACCGTGATTGAAATGAGCAACGACACTGAATACGGCTTAGCTGCCTATGTTTATGGTCACGATATTCACCAAATTTGGCACTGCATGCGCGGTTTGGAGTTTGGCATGGTGAGCGTGAACTCCGTCAAAATGACAGGGCACCCTATCCCATTCGGCGGCGTGAAACAGTCTGGTCTTGGACGAGAAGGAAGCCGTCACGGATTTGAAGAATACAGCGAAATCAAATACTGCTGCTTAGGCGCTTTACCAACCGTCAGTGGCAGTTGAGACACGAAATATGGATATCCAATTATTCGAGGAGAAGGATCATGAGTAACAAAACCCAACAACTTTTAGAGATCGATCGTCAGAGAGTATTTCATGCCTCAACCCACCTGAAGCAGTATTCGGCCGGGGAGCTTTCGGGAAGAATTATCTCGAGCGGAAACGGAATACGCATCACCGATTCAGAAGGCATCGAGCTGATAGACGGCTTTGCCGGGTTGTATTGTGTAAACATTGGCTATGGCAGGACCGAAATGGCCGATGCGATTTATGAGCAAGCTAAAGAACTGGCGTACTACCACACTTACGTCGGTCATACGAACGAAGCGCTCGTGACACTGTCAGATCGCATCATCAAAATGGCACCTGAAGGCATGAGCAAAGTTTACTACGGCATGTCAGGCAGCGACGCGAACGAAACTCAACTTAAGTTGGTGTGGTATTACAACAATGCTCGTGGTCTACCAGAGAAGAAAAAAATCATTTCGCGTGACCGCGGCTACCATGGTTCAAGTATCGCGTCCGGTTCAATGACAGGTTTACCGCTGTTCCACGCCCATTTTGATTTACCACTTGAGCGTATCAAACACACCATCGCGCCATATTATTATCGCCGTGAAGACGAGAGTATGTCTGAGCTTGAATTCTCTCAATATTGCGCAGTTCAACTCGAAACGATGATCTTGGAAGAAGGCCCAGAAACGGTGGCAGCAATGATTGCGGAACCAGTGCTCGGTACTGGCGGTATTGTGCCACCACCAGCAGGGTACTGGCAGGCGATTCGCAAAGTACTCGACAAATACGACGTACTCTTGATTGCGGATGAAGTGGTGTGTGGCTTTGGTCGCCTCGGCTCCGATTTTGGCTCACTCCACTACGACATGAAACCAGATCTCATCACGGTAGCGAAAGGGTTAACCTCAGCGTATCAACCGCTGTCTGGCGTGATCGTCGGTGAACGAGTTTGGAGTGTGCTAGAAAACGGCACCGACCAATGGGGCGCTATCGGACACGGTTATACCTACTCTGGTCACCCAATGGGAGCGGCAGCCGCGAACTGCAACCTCGATATCATTGAACGTGAAGGCTTAGTGCAAAACGCGGCCGAAGTCGGCGCTTACTTGCAGCAACGTATGGCAGAGACGTTTAACGATCATCCATTAGTCGGTGATACTCGTGGCGTTGGCTTGTTGCATGCGTTGGAGTTTTCTTCAGACAAGCTTCGCCGAGCACACTTTGATCCAAACTTGAAAGTAGGCCCGCAAATCGCGGCGGCCTGTTTAGAGCAAGGCTTAATCGCTCGCGCTATGCCACATGGTGACATCCTCGGTTTTGCTCCACCGCTTATCGCGAATCGCAACGATATAGACACCATTGTCGACAAAGCGCATCAAGCGGTAAACAAAGTGATAGATAACCTCGTCACATCTAAACAGTGGCAGCCATAACCCACCTAGATTTCAGTAATGCTCGCGGGCTTTGGAGAAGGTCCGCTTTGCACTTTCCATTAAAGAGATAACAAGCCAACCAAACATTTTAGACCCATAGAAAGCACTATTATTTACTACAAGTGGCAATAGTGGGTAAAATGCCCAAAATTGCGCACTAACTGGATAAAACATGGCAAAACTTACCCTTCAAGAACAAATGCTGAAAGCTGGCTTAGTTAATGAAAAGAAACTAAAGAAAGCGAAGAAAGGCTCTAAAAAATCACGCGTTCAAGCACGCGAAGTAAAAGCGGCGGTTGAAGAGAATAAACGCCAACAGTTAGAGCGTGATAAACAATTGAGCGAGCAGCAAAATGCTGAGCGATTAAACAAAGAGATCAAAGCGCAGATCAATCAATTGATTGAGATGAACAAGATCGACTTAAAAGATGGCGACATCAAATACAACTTCACTCACGGTACGCTAGTGAAATCTCTTTATGTAGATTCACTTATCCGCGAGCAGTTGATCAAAGGTATTTTGGCAATCGCAATTGTTGGTGAAAGCTATGTTGTCATTCCACGTGGAGTAGCGAATAAAATTGCTCAACGTGATGAGTCCGTCATCATCGAACAAAAAGAAGCAGAATCTGACATTCCAGCAGAAGACGATCCATACGCAGATTTCGTCGTGCCTGACGATTTGATGTGGTAACAATAAATTAATCGATGCATCAACGAAAAGAGCCGCTGATGTAACATCAGCGGCTTTTTATAGAAAAATAATCTACAGAGATGATGTGTTGTTATTGCTTACTTAGTAGCAAATTCGCACCTGATGCGGCTAAAAACAACGAACATCCGCGATTGAAACGTTTCGCCATTTTTGGATTTGAAAACCAGTGTCTCAAGTACAAACCAAAGATGGCATAAATTGAAATGGCGACCATTTCTAATATCAAAAACGTCGAGCCAAGGGCAAAAAACTGCTCTTGAACGTTGGCACTGGCATCAACAAATTGCGGCAAGAATGCAGTAAAAATAAGAATCGCTTTCGGGTTGCCAGCAGCAAGCGTAAATTCTTGCTTCGCAAGTCCTGCGTAGTTGCGCGAATTGTCTAAGTCAGAGATCGGGCTGGACTCTGAGCGCCAAAGGTTAAACGCAATCCACAGTAGATACAGCGCCCCTACCAGCTTTATTGCCAAAAATAGCATTTCTGACGTATACAAAATCACAGCCAGACCTGATGCAGACAACGCAATCATCGCTGAAAAAGCAGCAATTCTACCTAAACTGGCCGTAAACGCGGCCCTAAAGCCGTAACAACGAGCATTATTCATTGCCAATAAATTGTTTGGGCCTGGAGCCATATTTAGAGCAAAGCAAGCAGGAATAAAAAGGAGAAGCTGCCAAATATCCATAATAAAATGGTCTTAGTGAGTGATTTTGATCGGTACCCTAACATCTGTTAATAAAGTGAGTAAACCACAAACCGATCTTAAAGCAACTCAGCATCAAATCGTGCCGTGCGAGCTTGAACTAACGTGCAGTTCGTTTCAGCCATCAGCTCCGCTAAGGTGATGTTTGGGTTTTGTCTCACCAAACGTATCAACTTCACGTCCAAAGGTTCCAATTTGTCTTGGTGAGCAAGTAGAGCTTGTTCGATTTTGTTGATCGCAAATCGCATCGTCTCTGCTTCTTCGTTTTTGAGATGCTCTAAAAACGCTTTTACATCCAAAGCCTCGCCCGAGATTTGCCAGTGACGAGATCGTCTAATTCGCTTAAGATCGCACTGTTTTTCTGCTGCGAGTGTTTTCGCTCGCTTGGCATGGTCGCCCCCAATACGGTGAATCAAGGATGGGAGCGAAATCGTAATCTTCGTCTCTTTCATGGCCTTTTCTTTCATCGTCTTAGCCCTCAACCACCGACACATTCTCGCCAACCCAAGCCAACAACTGTTTTGCCGCTTTGGATAACACCTGATTTTGACGCACGATGTAGCCGAAATCAGTGTTTGGAAAACTTGGCAAAGGCGTAACTTCACGAGAAAGCTTTAATCTCGGATCGAGCGAGAAATCCGGCACAATAGCAGTCCCAAACCCCGCTTCCGCCCAGTCGATTTGTGCTTCTACACTGCCCACTTCCATCACGCGATGCTTAGGCAGATTTAGCTCAGGTAAAGACGCATCAATCAGCTCTCGGGTTCGAGTATCGTGCCCTAGCAGGATTAGCGTCTGGCTCTCTTTTCGATTGTCTTGCCACTCAAAAATGTTATCGCCAAACGCACACCAGTGAATTTGCGTGAGAGGCGTGAAATGCAGCGGTTGACTCTCTTTTTGTGCGATAACAAAGCCGATATCGGCACGCGCACTTTTCACCAAATCCACCGCTTGAGAAGATGTGGTGTTGAACAATGCCAAGTCGATCCCCGGATATTCACTTTTGAATTGCTGAAATGGTTTGATAAGCAGTAAACGTGAAACAATATCGCTCGCCGCAATAGAAAGCGTCCCCTGCGTAAGATCGTTGATGGCATTGAGATCTGACTGACAAATTTGCAGCTCATTGAGCATCCGCTGCGCCGTAGCTAACAAACGCTTCCCCGCTTGCGTCAACTGCACGGGATTTCGCTCAATCAATTTCGTGCGCGTGGCTTGCTCCAACTGCTTGATATGCAAACTTACGTTCGGCTGCGTCATGTGCAGTTCCGTCGCTGTTTTACCAAAGTGTTTTACCTCTGCAAGAGTGACGAAGGTTCGCAGCCAGTTCAAATCTAACATTGCCAATTCCGATATGAGATTCTTATCAAGTTAATGAGTATAATTAATTTCTCTTATTATGGCGAACGTCTTAAGATTTTTGCATCTGTTTTTGGAGATTAAATTATGTCGTCTATCGTTGTTGTGGGTGCAAACTGGGGTGATGAAGGCAAAGGCCGCATCGTTGACTTTTTGGCAGAGCAAGCTTCTGCGAGCATTCGTTTCCAAGGTGGTAACAACGCGGGTCACACCGTGGTTAACGATCTAGGTACGTTTAAGCTGCACCAGCTACCAAGTGGCGTATTCAACCCAGACTGTTTGGCAGTGTTAGGTCCGGGTATGGTCATCAGCCCTGCGTTGCTGTCTCAGGAGATTGCGGAAGTTGAAGAAGCGGGCGTAAAAGTGAATATGTGCATCTCTGATCGCGCAACACTGTGTCTACCTCTACACGCACTAGAAGATACGCTAGAAGAACAACGTTTAGGCGACAAAGCATACGGTTCAACTCGTCAAGGTATTGCACCTGCGTATGGTGACCGCGTAATGAAGAAAGGCATCCTAGTTGGTTGGTTGAAGCAACCAGAAGTATTGGTTGAACGCCTTCAATTCATGATGGATTGGAAACTGCCGCAACTGCGTGCACTTTACCCGACGTTCGAGTTTGAACAAACCGCTGAAGAACTGGCGAACTGGCTGCTAGAAGTCTCTGCACCTTGGCGCGATTCAATTTGCAACGTAACGCTTCCTCTAAAAGAACTACAAGCGAAAGACAAAACTCTATTGTTCGAAGCGCAGCTTGGCGCGGGTCGTGACCTTGTTTACGGTGAGTACCCTTGGACAACATCTTCTAACGTTGTATCAATGTACGCGGGTATCGGTAGTGGCCTTCCGGCACTTCGTCCTGAACGCGTTATTGCGGTTGCAAAAGCATTCAGCTCATCAGTAGGTACTGGTACGTTGATCACTGCAATGGAAGAGCAAGACGCTTTCCGCGAACTTGCTGGCGAGTTCGGTGCAACTACGGGTCGTCCACGCGACATGGGCTACTTCGACGCAGTCGCTACGAAGAATGGCGTTGAACTGCAAGCCGCAACTGAAATTGCACTAACGAAAGTAGACTGTTTGACTGGCCTTAACGATCTGAAAATCTGTGTTGGCTACGAAGGCGACCACAGCAAAAACCCAATCTGGCCTCAAACTGCCTCTCTTGCGCCAATCTACGAGAAGATGGAAAGCTGGAGCGAGGACATCACAGGTTGTCGTAAGTTTGAAGAGCTTCCAGTAGCAGCACAGAAATACGTTCTACGCATTGAGGAACTCATGGGCGTACCAGTAAAAATGGTGTCTGTGGGTCCTGGTCGTGAACAAATGATTATGCGATAAGATGTGAATTAACACATCATTGGCAAGCGGCTTTTATCTGTTCCGGGGTAAAGCCGCTTTTTTTTACACTGTAAACTTTGGAAAATTGCACGGCTGAATTCATGTTTAATAACCTCATCACGAGACTCCTACCTCCTTTATTTATAAATCAATAAATTATAGGACTTAACACGTTGTGCACGTTACTAGCACATCTCACTTGTTAAAGAAGCACGTCAATTAGGTTAACTGGTTGATTTGATATTCTTTAAGTGATTAGTTGATCACGATCTTCATCTGCAATTTGTTGAACTAGTACTCAAAAAATCTAACCCGCTGTTTTTAGGATAGATGAGTTCCCCAACATCCAACCTAACAGCAGGTGATTCCCATGACGAAAAATCTTTTCCGCCTCAGTACGATAACCCTTGGTTTGTGCCTTAGTTCTTTGTCTTTCGCGCAATCCGATCTTCCGAACATTAAAATTCTTGCCACTGGCGGCACCATAGCAGGCGCAGGTCAATCTGCAACAGAATCAAACTACACAGCAGGTAAAGTCGGCGTTGAATCATTGATTTCTGCGGTGCCGAGTATGACCAAGATTGCCGATATTTCTGGAGAGCAAGTGGTCAGTATCGGTTCACAAGATATGAATGATGAAGTGTGGCTAAAATTATCGAAAAGAGTTAATGAGCTACTCGCTCAAGATGATGTTGACGGCATCGTCATTACTCATGGTACGGATACGTTAGAGGAAACCGCTTACTTCCTTGATCTGACCGTCAAGAGCAAAAAGCCTGTCGTGATCGTCGGTGCAATGCGTCCTTCCACCGCAATGAGTGCTGATGGACCAGTCAACTTATACAATGCAGTCGTAACAGCCACCGATGAAGATTCAGAAGGACGTGGCGTGCTAGTCGCAATAAATGACACGATTTTCGATGCGCGAGATGTGACAAAAACCAATACAACCTCCGTCAGCACTTTCCAGTCACCCAACTTTGGTGCTATCGGCTACATTCATAATAGCGATGCCAAATATCAACGAAGCCCAGAGCGTAAACATACGACAGAAACCCCATTCGATGTATCAAAGCTTACTAAGTTGCCTAAGGTCGGTATTGTTTATAACTATGCAAATGCCTCCAATTTGCCAGTGAAAGCCTTTGTGGATGCGAAGTTTGACGGCATCGTAAGTGCTGGTGTCGGTAATGGTAACTTGTACCACACTGTGTTTGATGAGCTAGAGAAAGCGAGTAAAGATGGCGTTGTTGTTGTAAGAAGCTCCCGAACGCCTAGCGGCTCAACCACTTTGGATGCTGAAATTGATGACGAAAAATATGGCTTTGTTGCCGCTGGTACATTGAACCCGCAAAAAGCACGTATCTTACTGATGCTGTCACTGACTCAGACCAAAAACTATCAAGACATCCAAAAGATGTTCCAATACTATTAATTCTGTCTAAGGTTCATTTGATAGAGGAGGTACACACCTTACCTCCTCTTACACATAGCGACATGAGCGTCTCTTGTTAGCCAAACAAGCGACGCTTCATTCCTGCTTTTTCCAGAATACGCGTAGTAATTTCCTCAACAGACAGAGAGGACGTATTGATATATGGGATCGCCTCTCTTCTAAACAACGCCTCAACAGTGTCTAGCTCCAGCTTGCACTGCTCTGTGCTAGCGTAATCACTTCCAGACAAACGATTCTCACGGATTTCAGTCAAGCGCTCGTGATCAATAGTCAGCCCAAACAACTTATGACGATGGATCTCAAACTCAGGTAACAAACGCATCATCTTCACATCTTCCGCAATAAACGGATAGTTCACAACACGTAAACCAAATTGCATCGCCATATACAAGCTAGTCGGCGTTTTTCCACTGCGCGACACGCCAAGTAAGATGATATCAGCTTGCTCCAACCCTTTTAGCGTAATGCCATCATCATGCGCCAATGTATATTCAATGGCCGCAATACGGTCGAAATAGGTATCGGAATCTTTCCCCACGCTGCGAGAACGCTGCAACTTAGGCTTTGGTGCCATCTGAATGTCGTCTTGCACTTTCAGCACAATACTCTCCAACACATCGTAACTGTATGCCGGCGCTTCAAGCAGCATTTCACGTACTTCTGGAACGACAATTGAGAAAAAGACCAGAGGTTTGACGCCATTGCGCTGGTAGGAAGTTTCAATTTCTTTGACTACGTCAATAGCTTTGTCCTGGCTTTCTACAAACGGAAAGGTTTTTTCGTTAGGAATGAACGGAAATTGACCGAGAACAACATGCCCTAATGTCTCACATGTTATCGCCGTACCGTCAGAAACATAGAATACATCACGACTTTGGTTATTTATTTGCATTTCTGTTTAATTTTTCAAAATCTTTTGAGTAGGATGGTACACATAATATTAATAAATCAGTTTGGCTTTCAGTTAGGTTCACCACAGCTTTAAAAATTCTTTTGAATTTTTTTCAGCCAGAACGTAATCGTTTGCCTTTGATATCAATCTAAATGAAGCAATGTATGGTCAACGTGTAATAACAGCCAACATGCGATTGTTTAGATCGATTTAAGTCCCCCTACTAAGCTGCAATGTTTCTGGAGAAAGACATGCAAAAGAACACCCTCTGGTTCAATGGCCTATCCATGGATGATGTCGACAAAGTCGGCGGTAAGAATGCTTCACTTGGCGAAATGGTTTCTAACCTAGCAAACGCAGGCGTTTCTGTACCAAATGGTTTTGCGACAACCTCATACGCGTTTAACCAATTCCTTGACCACGAAGGTTTGGATGAGCGTATTCACCAATTACTCGATGAACTAGACGTTGAAGATGTAGAAGCTCTGCGTAAGACAGGTGCAAACATTCGTCAATGGGTATTAGAGGCCCCTTTCCCTGCGGACCTTGAACAAGAAATTCGTGAAAATTACCAAGAACTGATCGAAGGCAATCCTGAGCTTTCAGTCGCAGTTCGTTCATCTGCTACGGCAGAAGACCTACCTGATGCTTCTTTTGCTGGTCAGCAAGAAACGTTTTTGAACGTGAAAGGCATCGACGCAGTACTAGAAGCAACTAAGCACGTTTACGCTTCTCTATTTAACGACCGTGCGATTTCTTACCGCGTTCACCAAGGGTTCGACCACCGTGGCATCTCGCTATCTGCGGGTATCCAACGTATGGTGCGTTCAGATAAAGCCTCGTCGGGTGTTATGTTTACACTAGACACTGAATCGGGTTTCGACCAAGTTGTCTTCATCACCTCTTCATGGGGTCTAGGCGAGATGGTCGTTCAAGGTGCAGTAAACCCTGACGAGTTCTACGTTCACAAGCCAATGCTTGAAGCAGGCGAACACCCAATCGTTAAGAAAACATTTGGTTCTAAGTTGATCAAAATGATCTACTCAGATAACCAAGAAATCGGCAAACAAGTTGATATCGTTGATACTTCTGATGAAGAGCGCAACACGTTCTCATTGAACGACGACGAGATCAAAGAGCTCGCAAAACAAGCAATGATCATCGAAAAGCACTATCAGCGTCCAATGGACATTGAATGGGCAAAAGATGGCATTGATGGCAAGCTGTACATTGTTCAAGCGCGTCCTGAAACCGTATGTTCACAAACGGAACAAAACGTGATTGAGCGCTACGAGCTACAAAACAAAGCGGATGTTTTGGTTGAAGGTCGTGCAATCGGTCAGCGCATCGGTAAAGGCGTGGTTCGCTTGGTTGACTCTCTGGACCAAATGTCATTAGTCCAAGAAGGTGACGTGCTAGTTACAGACATGACTGACCCAGATTGGGAACCAGTGATGAAAAAAGCATCTGCAATCGTAACCAACCGTGGTGGCCGTACTTGCCACGCTGCCATCATCGCTCGTGAGCTTGGTATTCCTGCAATCGTTGGCTGTGGCGATGCGACAAGCAAGTTAACCGATGGCGCAACCGTGACCGTATCTTGTTCAGAAGGTGAAACGGGCTACGTTTACCAAGGTGAACTTGAGTTTGACGTAAAACGCTCTTCTGTTGATGAACTGCCACTGCTACCAACAAAAGTGATGATGAACGTGGGTAACCCTGATCGCGCGTTTGACTTCGCACAAATTCCAAATGAAGGTGTTGGTCTTGCTCGTCTTGAATTCATCATCAATAAGATGATTGGTATCCACCCGAAAGCATTACTTAACTTTGATGCACAAAGCGATGAGCTAAAAGCAGAAATCACTCAGCGTATTCGTGGTTACAAAGATCCTATCGATTTCTACGTAAGCAAGCTGACAGAAGGTATCGCAACCATTGCTGCGGCATTTTGGCCGAAACGCGTTATTGTTCGTATGTCTGACTTTAAGTCTAACGAATACAGCAACTTGGTTGGCGGTAAAGCATACGAACCGCATGAAGAAAACCCAATGCTTGGCTTCCGTGGCGCGTCTCGTTACATTTCTCCAGTGTTTGAAGACTGCTTCGAGCTAGAAACTCAAGCAATCAAACGCGTTCGTAACGAAATGGGTCTGAAAAACGTTGAAATCATGATCCCATTTGTTCGTACACCAAGCGAAGCAGCATCAGTGATTGATTTGCTAGCGAAGTTTGATCTGCGCCGTGGCGATCAGGGTCTTAAAGTCATCATGATGTGCGAACTGCCATCCAACGCGGTCCTTGCCGATGAGTTCTTGAAGTACTTTGATGGCTTCTCGATTGGCTCAAACGACATGACTCAGCTAACGCTTGGACTTGATCGTGACTCTGGCGATGTTGCACATCTATTTGATGAGCGCAACCCAGCGGTTAAGGTGATGCTTCAGATGGCGATTGATGCGGCAACAAAAGCAGGCAAATACGTTGGTATTTGTGGTCAAGGCCCATCAGACCACGACGACTTAGCGGAATGGCTAATGGATCAAGGTATTAGCTCTGTATCACTAAACCCAGATACGGTTATCGATACTTGGTTAAAACTCGGTAAAGTTAGCAGCAAGTAACACACGATAAACTCTAGCCCTCACACTCCACTTGTGAGGGCTTTGTTATTCACACGTCATTTCACAATCAGTTCGTGATTCCTCTCTCAAGTTCGTCATTTAGTCAATTTCATTATCAAAGTCTGATGACCTAAAATGAATGGTATATCGATAACTCCAGAGAGAATTTGATGAAAAAGCCTATCGCACTCCTTACTACATTGATGCTCCTGGCATCCCCTGCTTATGCCGATTGGGATGAAATTTCCAATAAAATGTCTGAGCTTGGCGACGCAGTTTCTGATACTGCACAAGATGCTTGGGACGACACCAAAGCGTTTTCAAAACAAGCGTGGCAAGATTTCACGAACTGGTCCGAGGAAGCGATCAATACCGCAGGCGAATGGACAGAAGCCAGCATCGAGAAAAGCAAAGAATGGATAGATGCTGCCGACAAAAAAATTGATGAGCTGATGGAAGGCGATACGCCAGAAGAAGCTCGCCAAGCCGTGGACTTAATGGCAGATAGCGCTTTGCTCAAGTTATTTAATGAAAAGCCGGAGGCAAAAGCTATTTACGACAACGCGTACGGCTACGCGGTCTTTGATTCTCGTAAATTATCTTTGCTGTTTCACACCAACTCAGGGTCAGGAGTCGCAGTGAATAAGGAAACAGAAGAACGCACTTATATGAATATGTTTGGTTTGGGCGTTGCACTTGGGGCTGGCGGCAAATTTTACCAACAAGTGGTTCTGTTTGAGAGCAAAGAAGACTTTGATACGTTCGTCAACGAAGGATGGGAGGCCACAAGTGAAGCCTCTGCTGTTGCGGGCGAAGATTCAGAGCAACTTTCAAAACAATTTAACAGCGGCGTCGCCGTCTATCAGTTGAACGCTAAAGGTTTGCTCATCGATGCTAACGTGTCTGGTTCTAAATATTGGGTTAACGAAGAGCTCACTAACTCGCAGTAATGCATAGCAACTAATCGCTTAAATAAAACCGTTGTTATGCACCCTTATCAATAAGTTAACGGGGATATGATTCCTCAAAACTGAGCACTTACGCAACTTTCTCTATGGAAGTCACCAGAAGATGGCGACTTCCCTTTCTCGTTGGATTGCTTTTGGTTATGCTTGCGCAAAACCACCTGCAATTCGGTATCCCATGCCTGACAATAACTTTAATAATCTGCTAGCAGAAGCAATTTCTGCTCTTAACACGCCTAACTTTACTCCTAAACTTATGCGTGTCATTCGCACTCTTTTTCATTTTGATTGCGCAGTTATTTTAGGTTACCGAGAAGGTAAACATCCTATTTATCTCTACGACTCAATTGAGAACGAGCGAGAGTTACTTTTTCAACGCTACCTTACTGACTCATTTCAAAATGACCCTTTTTTTCTCAAACTAAACGAGACAAAGCAACAAGGCGTATTTACGCTCAAAGACGTGGCGCGTAAAGGCGTTGATTTTACTTCCTACTGCGAACAGTTCTACCATCAGACCGGGTGGAAAGACGAACTGAGCATGCTAGTCGAAGTTGAATCTGGCCGTTGGGTCATGCTGTACTTCGGGTATATGAATGATGGAAAATACTTTTCTCAGCAACAAATCAATAAGCTAAAGCCCTATTTCCCGATAATTCAGTCGCTTTGTCAGCAGCATTGGAAACAAACGGAATTTACCTTTTCTGAGCCTGTTTTTGCACAGAGTGCTTATTCTGGCAGTATGCGATTAGCCATTGAGCAAGCTTTAGCAACGTTTGGCGTAGAATCACTCACCCGTCGCGAACAAGAGGTGGCTTCGCTTCTCGCTCAAGGGTTTGACACCAAAGAAATTGCCGCGCGGTTACACTTAGTTCAAGGCACGGTCAAAAATCATCGAAAGCGAATTTACTCGCAATTAAATGTGTCTTCATTGAGTGAGTTATTCCAGCTTTTCCTCAATCACCTCATTCTCCATTCAAGATAAAAAACTGTCCCTTAAGGGATATATCGAGAAAAGGTGTCGCGTTTTAGTCTGAATGTAACAACCACTAAAACAGACAAAAAGAATGACGACACCATTACTGCAAGATATACAAGATCGCGGCTTGATTGCACAAGCCAGCGATTTGGAAGAAATTCAGACACTTCTCTCACAGCCACAAACCGTTTACTGCGGCTTCGATCCTACAGCTGGCAGCTTACATATCGGCCACCTCGTGCCTTTGATTATGCTTAAGCGCTTTCAAGATGCCGGACACCAAGCTGTTGCCTTGATTGGCGGTGCAACGGGCATGATTGGCGACCCAAGCTTTAAAGCGACTGAGCGCAGTCTGAACTCAGAGGAAATCGTCTCAGGCTGGGTTAACGATCTTTCTAATCAAATTCAGCAGTTGATGAATCACCAACTGGCCAAGCCGATGATCATGGTAAACAACGCTGACTGGATGAAAGCGATCAATGTGATCGACTTCTTCCGCGATGTGGGTAAGCACTTCTCAATCAATACTATGGTCAACCGAGAATCGGTAAAACAACGCCTGCAACGACCTGACCAAGGTATCTCCTTCACCGAATTTAGCTACGCCCTACTGCAATCGTACGATTTTGCCGAGCTAAACCGTCGATACGGTTGCCGTTTGCAAATCGGTGGCAATGACCAATGGGGAAACATCGTCAGCGGGATCGATTTAACTCGCCGTCAAAATGGTGAGCAAGTATTTGGCTTAACTCTGCCGCTGATCACCAAATCCGATGGCACCAAATTTGGCAAAACCGAAGGCGGTGCAGTATGGCTAGATCCTAGCAAAACCTCTCCTTACGCGTTCTACCAGTTCTGGCTTGGCGCAGAAGACGCCGACGTTTACCACTTCTTGCGTTACTACACATTCTTGAGCTGCGAAGAAATTGCCAGCATTGAAGCGCAAGGCCAAGCAAGCCAAGGTAAGCCACAAGCACAACGTATTCTCGCTGAAGAAATGACGCGATTTGTTCATGGCGAAGAAGGCCTAGCCAGTGCCGAGCGTATCACTCAAGCTTTATTCAGCGGTAATGTGCAACAACTGAGTTTGGGTGAATTAAAACAGTTGGAGTTGGATGGTTTACCAAGCATTGAGAGCACACAACAAGATTTGGTTGAGCTGTTGATTGAGTCGGGCTTAGCAAGTTCGAAGCGTGTTGCACGCGAACACATCAGCAACAACGCCATCAGTGTAAACGGTGAAAAAGTGGCGGCTGATAACCCGAGTTTAAGCTTCCCACTGTTTGATCAATATTGGTTACTGCAACGCGGTAAAAAGCACTTCTGCCTCGTAAAGCGTGCCGCGTAGCAACACTCGCAGTACAAAACCTATAAAAAAATTCCCCTCACCACTTTCGTGATGAGGGGAATCCAAATTTGAACGATTTTAAGCCTAACAATAGGCAAAGACGTTGCTTATTGCGTTCTTAAACGTTGCCAGTACTTTTCGTAAATCGCTAACGTTTCTGCGCCAACATCATTAATAAACTCGCCTTTTTTCAAGTCTTCTGATGAAGGGAAAATAGTACGGTTGTTTTTCAACTCTTCTGGCAATTTGTCACGCCCAGCGTTCGTTGCCGACGCATAACCCAAACTGGTCACGATTTCCGCTTGGTTCTCTGATTGGTACATGAAGTTAATAAATTTATGCGCCAATGCTTTGTTTTTACTGCCAGACGGAATAGTGAAGTTGTCCATCCACAATACCGCGCCCTCTTCCGGCATCACGAACTTCAGCTCAGGCATTTCAACCTGTCCTTGGAATGCGTTGCCGTTCCATTGCATGCCGACCGATGTTTCACCGGACACGTAAGGGACTTGCGGCGCATCTGAGTTGTACAGTAATACGTTGTTTTTCAGCGCGACTAGAGAATCAAAAGCCTGCTCGATTTCTGCTTCGTCTTTTGTGTTCACGCTATGGCCATTTTTCTTCAGCGCCATACCGAACACATCGCGAACGTCATCAATCAGCATGACTTGTTGTTCGTATTGAGACTCCCATAAGTCTGCCCATTTGGTCACTGGTTGCTCAACCATGGATTCGTTGTAGCTGATCCCGGTAATGCCCCAAATATAAGGCAGCGAGTAATCATTTTTAGGATCGTGCGCTTGGCCAAGTAAACCGTCCATTGTGTCTTGCATGTTTGGCACTTGAGCGTGATCTATTTTCGAAAGCAGCCCTTCTCGCCCCATTTTTTCAATGAAGTACGCAGAAGCAAAAACCACATCGTAGCCAGAACCTTTTAGCAATTTTAGCTTGGTGTACATTGATTCATTATTCTCAAAAGTCGAATAATTAATCGTAATGCCTTCTTGTTTTTCAAACGCTTTTAACGATGCTTCCGGCAAATAGCCACCCCATGCATAAACGTTCAACGTTTTGCTATCTGCATGAGCAAACATGCTGAGCACAAGAGCACTCAGCCCCAATCCTTTGATGATTAATTTCATGGTATGCAATCCAACCAGTCCAGCGACGCGCTGGGATTCGGGTGCATAATTAGGTAATTGTTACCCAATTGAAAGAAAATTTAATTAATCTTTAACAGCAAAAATATTTATCGAATTTATAAAATTAACGCATGTTTTTAATAGCGACTGTGCATACCAAAATGATGAGACATTCCATCTTCCATTCGGCCACCTTTCCAGCCACCAGAACCGAGTAAATTAAGCACATCTTGAGCGGTATAATCGACACCAGCGAAGAAGTCATGCGCCACGTCTGAGCGTATTGCTTGCAACTCTGGTTGGTTTTCCAAATCAAGATCTTGCGGATCCGCATATAATGCCAACGCAATTTTTTGTTGGCACGCGCTTAACTCGCTGGTGCTCGTCTTTACCTGACCAACCGAAAAGTAGTCACGACTGCCGTATCCCACCACCAATCTGGTACTCATTAGTTTAATCACTTTCTTAATGCGGCGACGTTGTATAAATCTCAACATGTTTTGTTATTCCTGTATTAAGTTGGCTATGGTCGTATTCTTTTGTTCGAATTAAAACACTCTGTTTTATCCGCGAAATTTCTCTAGCGCTTTTCGCGATGATCGGTTGTATAATACGAACCTGAAATATTTTGTTACGTTACCTAGGTAACCCCTGAGACTGCAACATGAACAACAGCAGATGGGTCGGCTTTATAGGCGGCACGATTGTCTTACTTAGTACCTTTATCCTCTTCGGATCTTCCGTCCACGCTGCTTGGTACCGAATCCCTGCGGAAGCCATTCATGGTATCGCCTTCACTTTGGCTTTTGGTTTAGGGTTAAACAGCCTGCTGGCGTACGCGACGGCAGTGATTACTCTTGCTGCACTATTCTACATTGGCTTTGTCGTTAGCTATCGGGTCCATCAGAAACTTAAATAGTCTTCTGTCTCAACCTGAGCTTAATAACGGATACTTGGTAACTAAAAAGGGAGCAAACGCTCCCTTTTTAGTTATCAGCATGTAGATGTTCTATGCCCGCTTTAATCATTAAGGTGGCATACCCTCAACGACTGCTGCATACCTGAAACATCATCACCTAAATACTCAACCGTCATTGGAACGTTGACCAACAGAGTAAAACTGGAGTCACTGAATCTTCCATCAGCATCACTCTCCAAATGAACAAAAAACGCAGGCTTATCCGCAATCAATGTAATTTTCCTCCCTTCAATAGAGACACCTATATTGGCTTTCGCTATCGGCAAGGTTTTTAGCTCGTGAGTACTAAACCATGTGTTGCTTATTCTGTCTTCACCGATTTGCGCTTCAACATAGAAGAAGCCTGACGTAAGTTCGTCCTTCTCGATCGATTCATCCAATTGCCACAAAATCGTATTGCTGTCTGCTATGACTGTTTGTTCTAAGCTCCAACATTGCTTTTCTTCCCCTTGCCAATCTACCCACTTAAGCAGTACGTTGACGCTTGCGGACTCTTTGGCATCATTGAGCAAATGTAGGCTCAACTTGCCTGTATGCTCGGAAAATACCAAATACTGTGGCGCAAAAAATCGCTTCGCATGGTAGTGCAACTGCTTCCATCGACCACTGTATTCCAAACTAGACCAAGAACTGACAGGCCAATTGTCGTTGAGTTGCCAGTACAGCATGCCGCGACAAACTGGAGAAATGGCACGCCAATGATCGCATGCAGTTTTGATCGCGATTGCCTGCTGAACTTGACTTAAATACAGCATGCTCTCGAATCCAGAGGGAAAACGAAAATAGCGCGTGAACATCTCTGTGATAATACTATTACCTCGAAGGTTCTTCTGATGTTGTTCGAAAGTTGGGGATGTAATATTCCAGTCTTGCTCAGGGACAAACCGCTTAACTTCAGCAAAAGATGGCCAAGATTGAAAACCAAACTCAGAGCAAAAACGAGGATTCACGTCAAGGTAGGCACTGAATGATTTTCCTGAATGCCAAACGTCCCAAAAGTGCATATCGCCTTTACTATCATCATGCCACGCATCACCGAAATCCAGTTCACCATTACATGGGGAACTTGGCCAGAAACGGCGAGTGCTATCTTGCTCGGTAATCTCCTTCTCAATCATGCGGTTGAGGCGATCGTAGTTAACCGTGTATTTGACTTTACTGCGCTTAGATTCGTCATACCAACCAATAGCTCCAATCACTTCATTGTCACCACACCAAAGTGCGATTGATGGGTGCTCCTTGAGCCTCGGGATTTGGAATCTAAGTTCTTCTTCTACCTCTTTTAAAAACTCGTCGTTTGATGGGTACAACGAGCAGGCGAACATCATGTCTTGCCACACCAACAAGCCAAGTTCATCACAAAGGTTATAAAAGGTTTCACTCTCGTACTGACCACCGCCCCATACGCGAATCATGTTCATGTTGGCGTCAACCGCACTTTGCAAAAGGTTGCGATAACGTGTTTCGTACTCTCGCCCCGGCATTGCGTCAATAGGGATCCAGTTGGCACCTTTAGCATTAATCGGTACGCCATTGACGATAAATTCCATTGCAGAGCCGTGCTCATCAGCTTGGTTATTTAGGGTTAACTGACGCAAACCAATGTTGTGCGTTAACTTTTGCTCTCTGCAAGAAATGGTAATGGGATAGAGATACGCTTCGCCATAACCCGATGGCCACCAGCGTTGAGGCTCCAAAATGTGGAACTGGCAATGATAGTGACCACTTCCTTTTGTTTGAATACATTGACGCTCACCATTAAATTCAACCATCATTTCATGGCGTTGACTGTCCGTTTCCACTTCAACTACTACATCAAGAAACACACTCCCATCGGCTTGCCATTGCTGCTCTGTCGAGAAGCCTTTGAGCCAAAGCTCATTCACAATGTCGATTTGAATGGGGTCGTAAATACCCGATACCATCAAGCAAATGCCCCAGTCCCATCCGGAATGGCATTGTGTTTTGCGGATCAAGTTCATGTGTGGAATTTGGTTGTTGCCCATTGCCGATGGAATAGGAAATGGCAATTTTTTTGCTCTTGCGATACCTTCTAAATCCACCCGAGCAAACTCAACCCGAATCGTGTTAGTACCTTGCTTTAAATGCGGTTTAATATCCACACGTTGCTGGGTAAACATGTTGCTGCAAGTTAGTGCTAACTCACCATTAACATAGAAGGTTGCCAAGGTATCGAGACGAGTTAGCGTCATCCAAATTTGCTTGGCAGACAACGTAAACGCGTCGACTTCAAACTCACGTGAGATATGCCACTCACACTCTTCAATCCATCGAACTTTGTTTTCATTATCGGCAAAATAAGGATCTGGAATCTGCTCTGCTTGTAAAAGCGCCGACACATTATCGCCCGGAATAAACATCGGAATTTCAAGATCGGGACGCTGTGGCGAGGTAAGCATCCACTGCCCGTTAAGTTCGAAGTGAGCCATTGAGTTAAACCTTAGCTTGGGAAAAACATGTTTTCTCAATGTAATCCTGATAATCCCATGCAAAAATAAGGGAAATGTTAATTACATACGAAATGCGGTGCATTTCACGTAAAAACTCTTTCTTTTGATCTCTACCCAAAAATCAGCAACTTGACTAACCTGTTAAAAATTAATCGAAATCTAAGGTTATATTTGCAACTTCGACATGTTAACATCATCGGCTTTTTGAACATCCTCACACTTTTCGTTGAAACGATGTGAGGGGAAATGCACGGCTTCATAGCCCTAAAAAGCGAAGTAATTATGTCAAATATGACGAATGCCGCCTCCCACACAGCGCCTATTCAGGATGCTGACTATTCTGCTATTCATCCCCCATCTTTACTCAAGCGCCTCGAACTCACCAATCCTGTCTTTTGGTTAAGTGGTAGCTTCCTCACTCTATTCGTTTTACTTGCTCTAACGAATACCGACTCTCTAACCGCAATGGTTAACACCGGCTTCGGCTTTGCTACTAAATATTTCGGAGCTTACTGGCAAGTACTGCTTCTTCTGAATTTCCTAATTGGTTTGGCTCTTGCGTTTGGTCGCACTGGTTATGTGCGCCTAGGTGGTCTAGCGAAACCTGATATTGATAACTTTAAGTGGTTGTCAATCGTACTCTGTACTCTACTTGCAGGTGGTGGTGTGTTCTGGGCCGCAGCTGAGCCTATCGCGCACTTTGTGACTGCTCCGCCTCTATACGGGGAAGCCTCACCGAAAACTGCCGCAATCAATGCCCTATCTCAGTCTTTTATGCACTGGGGCTTCTTAGCTTGGGCGATCCTTGGTGGTCTATCTTCCATTGTCTTAATGCACTTGCATTACGATAAAGGCCTGCCTCTTAAGCCGCGTACTCTGCTTTACCCTGTGTTTGGTGATAAAGCCATTAAAGGCTGGATTGGTGATGTTGCTGACGCATGTAGCATCATTGCAGTAGCAGCAGGAACCATCGGTCCTATCGGCTTCTTAGGTTTACAAATTAGCTACGCGCTAAACTCATTGTTTGGCCTGCCAGATACGTTCGTAACGCAAAGTATGGTTATTATGGCGGCGATCCTGATGTATACCCTTTCCGCACTGAGCGGTTTGAGCAAGGGTATTCAAATCGTCAGTCGTTACAACATCATTTTGTCTGTACTATTAATTGGTTACATCCTGTTCTTCGGGCCGACAAGCTTTATCGTTGATGGCTACGTGCAAGGCGTTGGTCGTATGGTGGATAACTTCTTCCCTATGGCACTTTACCGTGGTGATACGGGCTGGCTAAGTTGGTGGACAGTATTCTTCTGGGGTTGGTTTATCGGTTATGGCCCAATGATGGCGATCTTTATTGCTCGTATCTCTCGTGGTCGTACAATTCGCCAATTAATCATGTCTATTAGCATCGCGGCACCGCTGATTACTTGCTTCTGGTTTAGTATCGTTGGTGGCAGTGGCCTTGCGTTTGAACTTGATAACCCTGGTTTGATTTCATCTGCGTTTGAAGGCTTTAACTTGCCTGCAGCACTGCTAGCGATTACTGGTGAATTACCTTACCCAATGATCATTTCGGTTCTTTTCCTGATCTTAACGACAACATTTATCGTGACGACGGGTGACTCGATGACTTACACAATCAGTGTAGTGATGACGGGCTCAACAGAACCAAACGCAGTGATTCGCTCGTTCTGGGGGCTGATTATGGGTATTGTCGCTATTGCGCTTATCTCAATGGGCTCTGGTGGTATTTCTGCATTGCAGTCTTTCATTGTGATTACCGCCGTACCTGTGTCTTTCATTTTGCTGCCAAGCATTTGGAAAGCACCCGGCATTGCAAGCAGAATGGCGAAAGAGCAAGGCCTCGTTTAAACCGCCTCTCTAACCAATATGCGAAAAAGAGCCCTTCATTGGGCTCTTTTTAATTCTGCGCTTTATCCTACGCTATCAATGCGAATCATCACTGCGTCTGGACGCCAATACTCGAATTCGCAGTCCATTAAATGCCCATCTTGTTTGTAGTTTACCCGCCGAATTTTCAGAACGGGTTGTCCTTCAACTAGGTTCAACGCCTTAGCGACATGAGCAGGAGCTGACGTGGGAATCACATCAAAACGAGAGCGCTTTGTCTCGTAACCATACTTCTCACGATAAATGCCCGTCAGGGACATGGTGAGGTTCTCAGACAATATACCCTCAAACAGTGCCGCTTTGAGCACGTTCTCAACAAACAATACCGCTCGCCCATCAATAAAACGTAACCGTTCAATTACATAAATTGGGGTAATTCGCTCCACCTCTAACGATTTGGCATACTCACCTGCGGCCATTTCACTTCGCACGTTGAGTAACTTAGTTTCTGCAATACGATGCTGCTCTCGAATCATCTGATGGAAGTGAGAACGAGACAACGGGTTGTAACAGATACGCTCAGGAGATACATACCAACCCCGGCGCTCTTCTCGATAAATAAGACCTTCCGTTTCTAAAGACACCAACGCATCTTTGATAGTGATTCGAGTTGTAGAAAACAGCTCACTGAGCTCTCTCTCTGACGGCAGTTTTTGTCCTTCCGACATGATGCCGGAAAGAATCTGCTGTTTTAAGCTGCTTCTAATTTTTCCTAATTGGGTACCAAATTGTCCGGTGCCTGTCGCTCTCATTCTGATCTAGTCCAAGGATAATTTGACGAATAACATAAGGCGTTTACGTAACAAAAATATGACATTAATCAACAGAACACATACTGAACGTATGAAATATAAGTGCCATATAAAATCAGCAAAACTGTCAAATTACTTGCGCTAAATCGTCACATTCCATCCATAGCATACAAAGCGAACTTACTGACCTAGTCCAGAAGGATGGAGACAATGAAAACTTTGCTAAGTCGTTCAATTACCGCACCAGCGGCAATCATTGCGGTAACGCTCGCTACGCCAACAGTAGCGAAAGAAGCCGATATTGAATCTTTGGTAGCAGCAGCACAAAAAGAAGGGGCGGTTTACAGTGTGGGTATGCCTGACAGTTGGGCAAACTGGAAAGACACTTGGGCTGATTTAAAGTCAAATTACAACCTTAAGCACCAAGACACGGATATGAGCTCGGCTCAAGAAATCGCAAAATTCGAAGCTGAGAAAAAAAACGCGACCGCAGACATTGGTGACGTAGGCTTTGCCTTCGCACGTGTAGCGGTTAAAAAAGGCGTCACTCAGCCATATAAACCAACAACTTGGAATGACATCCCAGATTGGGCAAAAGACGAAGATGGTCATTGGGCACTTGCTTACACTGGCACTATTTCTTTTATCTCCAACAATAACCTCGTAAAAGACGCGCCAAAAACGTGGGATGACCTATTAAAAGGCGACTACAAAGTGACCGTAGGTGACGTAGGCGTAGCAGCACAGGCAAACAACGCGGTTCTCGCCGCAGCGTTCGCCAACGGTGGGGACGAATCCAACCTCAAGCCTGCGCTCAAATTCTTTTCTGAACTCGCGAAGCAAGGTCGTCTTTCATTTACCGATCCGAACATCGCCAACCTAGAAAAAGGCGAAGTGGAAGTGGCGATCATGTGGGACTTCAATGCATTGAACTACCGCGACAAAATTGACCGCGACCGCTTTACAGTGAGCATTCCTCAAGATGGCTCTGTGATTTCTGGTTATACAACCATAATCAATAAATACGCGAAGAACCCTAATGCAGCAAAGCTTGCTCGTGAATACATCTTCAGCGATCAAGGGCAAATCAACTTAGCAGAAGGTTATGCGCGTCCAATCCGCACCAACATCACACTGCCTCAAGCAGTGCAAGACAAGCTAATTGCTAATGACCAATACAGCAATGTTCACCCAGTGACTGACTTCTCAGCTTGGGAAAAGTCCGCACGTAAGCTGCCACGTCAATGGCAAGAAAGTGTCTTAATCCACCAGCAATAAGAGTAAGTCGTTATGAGCAATAAGGTCATCCTTGTTGTTCTAGATGGACTGAACTATCAGGTAGCCCGTGATTGCATGGGCTACCTCAATGGTCTTCTAGAACAAAGTCGTTCCCAACAAGAAACTCGCGCAACGCTTTATCCTGTGCAGTGTGAGCTGCCCTCTATGTCTCGCCCACTTTATGAGTGCATTTTAACGGGCGTTCGCCCTGTAGAAAGCGGCATCGTAAACAACAATATCGTTCGTCTATCCAAACACGATTCCATTTTCAGTTTGGCAAAAGCCCAAGGAAAAGTGACCGCTGCGGCTGCCTACCACTGGGTAAGTGAGCTTTATAATCGCGCGCCGTTTGAACCTGTTCGCGATCGTTTCACGCATGATGAAACCCTGAATATCCAGCACGGCTGCTTTTACCATTGGGATCATTATCCTGATGAAGCCTTGTTCCTGGACGCAGAGTATTTACGCCGCAACTATCAACCTGATTTCTTACTGATCCATCCGATGAATATCGACGATACAGGACATAAGTTTGGCCTAGACTCTCGCCAATACCGCAATTGTGCGCGAGGTGCAGACATTATTCTTTCCAACTACATCGATCAATGGCTTGCTGATGGGTATCAAATCATTGTGACTAGCGATCATGGCATGAACAACGATCTTTCTCACGGTGGGATTTTACCTGAAGAGCGAGAAGTTCCCCTGTTTGTCATTGGTGATAAGTTTACCCATCAAGATTGTCATATTAAGCAAACTGATATTTGTGGCACCGTTTGTCAATTGCTAAACCTTGACCACACGAAGCCATACACTCAGGAATTGTTAGCACTATGAGCAGTTCAGTCCTCTCCCCAAGCTCCAGCGAATCACGCTCAAATTTGGCAAGTACTTGGTTAAAGCGCTTTAAGCCAGCCATTTGGTTGGTGCCTTTCGCGCTGTTTTTCTACCTATTTCAACTCGCACCGATGATTTGGGTACTGTTAAACAGCTTTATCTACGATGGCGAGTTTGCCTTCGATAACTACATTGAAGTGCTCGACTCCGCCTTTATGATGCAGGCGTTTGGCAACAGTTTGTGGTTAGCTGTATGGTCGAGCATTTTTGGCTTAGCCATTGCGACTCTGTTGGTCTCTTCTCTACGCAGAGTCGATTCTAAAGTCCGCGACGGTGTGATTGCGTTTACGAACATGAGCAGCAACTTTGCAGGCGTACCTCTGTCATTCGCTTTTATCATTATTTTGGGCACCAATGGGGCGATTACCCTTTTGCTCAAGCAGTATGGCTTACTCGGTGATTTCGACCTTTATGGTAAATGGGGTCTGCTGGCCATTTACATCTACTTCCAAATCCCGCTGGCGGTGTTGTTGCTCTACCCTGCGTTCGATGCGTTGAGTGATGATTGGCAAACAGCTGCTGCGCTACTGGGAGCCAAAACATCACAGTATTGGGCGAAAATCGCGCTGCCAGTGCTCTCACCAGCCTTATTCGGTACCTTTATTATCTTAATAGCCAACGCAATCGGCGCATATGCGAGTGTTTATGCGTTGACCTCCGGTAACTATAACGTCATCACCATTCGAATTGCGAGTCTGGTATCGGGAGACCTGTTCCTTGAACCTAATCTCGCCGCTGCAATTTCGGTGATTCTAATGGTGTTACTTGCCTTTATCACATTGATTAACCAATGGCTCATTTCGAAAAGCTATGCAGGTAGGAAGTAGTCATGCACAACGTTAATACTCGATTCCATAAAACAGTGGTTTATTCCATTGTTGGGATCATGCTCATCCCGATTTTAGCGACCTTTGTCTATTCGCTTTCATCACGCTGGGGCGCCACGGTGCTTCCAGATGGTTTCACTTTTGATTGGTACGTTAAATTGCTGACCGACCCACGCTTTTTGCAAGCGTTTGGGCGTTCGCTGTTTATTTGTATTGCTTCGCTAACCCTCAGTGTGATTCTGGTTCTGCCAGCGATATTCGTGGTGTTTTACTACTTTCCGAAGCTCGATAAGCTCATGAACGTATTGATTTTGCTACCATTCGCTGTACCACCAGTGGTGTCCTCCGTCGGCTTGCTTCAACTTTATGCTGACAGTGAAATCTCCCTTATCGGTACTCCTTGGATTCTAGTAGGTACTTACTTCACCATCGCGTTACCGTTCATGTATCGTGCGATTTCTAATAGCTTCGAAGCAATTAACCTTAACGATTTAATGGACGCTGCACACTTGCTAGGAGCAAGCACAACCAAAGCGTTTTTGATGGTCATTTTACCTAACCTCAAAAAAGGACTGATGGCATCGCTTTTCCTTTCATTTTCATTTCTATTGGGAGAGTTTGTGTTCGCCAATATTTTAGTCGGCACACGTTATGAAACCCTGCAAATCTACTTGTATAACATGCGTCAGACGAGCGGCCACTTTACGTCTGCCTTAGTGATGACCTACTTCCTATTTATTTTTTTACTGACTTGGTTGGCAAGTCGTTTCAGCCGAGGAGTCAAACAATGAGCTACGTAACAGCGAAAAATCTGACTAAACGTTTTGGTGATAACACCGTATTTGAGGACATTCACTTTAACATCGAGCAAGGTGAATTCATTACGCTTTTGGGCCCTAGCGGTTGTGGTAAATCGACACTACTTCGCAGCCTTGCTGGGCTTAACCCTGTCGATGGAGGCGAGATTTGGGTAAACGGAGAAGATATCACGCATCAAGTCCCGCAAGAGCGTGGTATTGGGATGGTCTTTCAATCGTATGCGCTGTTTCCCAATATGACCGTCGAAGGCAACATTGCATTTGGCTTAAAAATGAAAAAGCTTGCGAATGATGATATTCGACGTGAAGTGGCTAAAGTCATCAAACTGGTGGATCTGGCAGGTAAAGAAAAACACTATCCGCATCAACTTTCTGGCGGTCAGCGCCAGCGTGTCGCACTCGCTCGAGCGTTGGTGGTGAAACCTCGCATATTATTGCTTGATGAGCCACTTTCTGCGCTTGATGCCAAAATCCGCAAACACCTTCGTCAGCAAATCCGAGACATTCAGAAAGAGATGAATCTCACCACTATCTTCGTAACTCATGACCAAGAAGAGGCGATGATTATGTCTGATCGTATCTTCCTAATGAGTAAAGGGGAAATTGTTCAAGCAGGAACACCTGAAGAAATTTATACTCATCCTGCTAACGAGTTTGTGGCCGGTTTCATGGGGCACTACAACCTTGTAGAGGCCAATAAAGCCAAGCAACTCTTCAACATTGATACCGAATGGAAAGTAGCGATTCGCCCAGAGTCTATATATGTAAAAGAGCAAGGTCGTCAATATGATAGCCACATCTCAGCGCCACAAGTAGGTACGATCACCAACCACCAGCTTCTAGGTAATGTTATTCGCTATCAAGTGAACGTTGAAGAGTGTGAGCTCACTGTTGACTTGCTTAACCGCTCTTCAGAACGCTTACTAGCGAATGGCAGCCAACTAGAGCTACTCTTTAACCTAAACGAAATTCAACCAGTGAGAGCCTAAACATGTCCAAACCTTTGTATGTTTTTGATATGGATGAAACCCTAATAAACGCTGACTGCGCAATGATTTGGAACGAGTTTATGGTTGATAGAGGCATCGCGACTGATCCTTTATTTATTATGGAAGATCAGCGTCTAATGGCCTTGTACTCTGAAGGCAAAATGGACATGGAAGATTACCTAGCGTTCTCCATGAAGCCACTAGAAAACATGCCGATTGAAGAAGTAAACGCCTTGGTTGAAGAATGTGTTGAAAGCCATATTCTGGCTAAACAGTTTCCTCAAGCCAAAACCCTGATTGAGCAACTGTCTCGTGATGGTATAGATATGGTTATCATCTCTGCCAGCGTCACTTTTTTGGTGGAAGCCGTTGGTCGCCGTCTTAATATTCCAACCGCACTCGGAATTGATTTAATCGAGAAAAACAACCGTTATACTGCTGAAATCGACGGTATTCCGAGTTATCGTGAAGGCAAAGTCACGCGATTAAAACAGTGGCTAGAAAATCAGCCTGAGCCTTATTCCGAAATCCATTTCTATACCGATTCAATCAACGATTTACCGCTTTGTGAATACGCGAACTACGCTTATCTGGTAAATCCATGCCCACAACTAAAAGAACACGCCAACAGACCGAATTGGAGTGTGTTAAGTTGGGGGTGATCTAGCCTCAAAAGGCCGTTCTTCCTAAGTAAATACTTTTCTATTTGTTCAAAGAGCAGTTCTTTCTGCTCTTTTTTACTTCTCTTCATCACAAATTAATCACTTGATTAAATACTGATTAATTTTTCACATGTCGCATGAGAAATCAGCGTCTTATAATTAATCAAATGTTTAATATTTTGAGAGAAGATTGTGACGGAAGCGCATCGAAGGGCGGGAAGACCCACAGATAATATCGACGCACGGGAAAAACTGATTTTCCACGCGCGCGAACTCTTCACCATTATGGCTTATGACAAGGTCTCTACTCGCCTAGTCGCGCAGAAAGCAGGCGTGAACGTGGCGATGATTCGTTACTACTTTGGCAACAAAGAAGGCTTGTTCGAGACCATGTTGCGCGAAACACTGTCACCGATGCAAAAGCAGATGCAGACGTTGGTATCCAACAGTAACGAGCAAAACTTTCTCGATCTAATGCGCACCTACTACCGCGAAATGATCAAGGTACCACAGTTCCCACGCTTAGTTGCCCAAGTTATGAATATGCCCCCATCGGAAACCCAACGCAAACTGCTCGAAAAAGTCTTCGCAGATATCAGCAAGCCAATGCAAGGCGTGATCTTTGATAAGTTGATCGACAGTGGCGTTTTACGAAAAGACGCCGACCCTCAACTTTGTCGCGTCTCTTACATCAGCTTGATGGTATTTCCTTTTATGGCACCACCAGCACTGCTCGCCATTCATGGCATTGAACTTTCTGAAGCCTTCTTGAACCGATTATTCGAACACAACATACAACTGATGAAACATGGATTTTTAGACTCGGGCGACCAATATGAAGATAAATAAAAAGCTGCTGTTCTTTCCTGCTCTTGCGGTGGGGGTCGTCATTCTGTTTTTGGCGATTAGCCTCAAACCAGATTTGCCCGTAAAACCCGCTGGAGATCGTGCACGGTTGGTCGAGACGATTCCACTTGAGCTCAAAGCCATTGCTCCAGTAGCCATAGGGTTTGGCAAGATCGCCCCAAAAGTGGAATGGAAAGCGATAGCCGAAGTGACGGGGAAAGTGGTCTACCGCCATCCGCAGCTGGAAAAAGGACAAGTGTTGCAAGCAGGGACAGAAATCTTGCGAATCGACCCACTCGATTACGAACTGAAACTGGTTCAAGCTCAAGCCGATCTCAAATCTGCCCAAACCTCTCTGGCTAAGCTGAACCAAGAAGAAGCGAATCTCAAAAGCACACTCAAGATAGAAGCCAACCGTCTGGTTATCGCCAACAAAGAGTTAGACCGTAAACAAAACCTACGTAAGAAAGGCTTAACCTCGCAATCGGATGTAGATCAGCAAGAGCAAAGCGCGCTCTCTCAACGTAAGTTAGTACTGGATATTGAAAATCAAATTGGTTTGATGCCGGATGAGAAACGAGTCGCGGAAGCCCTAGTTAAAGTTAATGCATCAAAAGTGGATGAGGCCGAACGCTCGCTTGATAAAACCATCATCACGCTTCCTTACGATTTGCGTATTGCTGACGTAGAAATTGAGAAAAAGCAAGTGGTTAACCTCCAACAAACCATGGTGACAGGACATGGTATTGATGTCATGGAAGTGGAAGCTCAACTATCCATTCATGACATGCAAACTTTGGCGGCGAGCATCGGTGAGTTTGTCCGCGATGAATCTGGTATTCCACAACCTGATATGAATGCAATTCATGCCAACATTGAACTCAGCAGCGGTAACCTCTCTGCAAGCTGGCCTGCGAAAGTTGCACGCATCAGTGAAACGGTTGATCCAAGCCAAGCGACTGCCGGTGTGATTCTGGAAATTGAACAAGACTACCGTGCATTAAACCCAACGTCTGCGCCTCCATTGGTGAACGGCATGTTTGTGCGTGCCTTGATTGAGGGACAAGAGAACCCGAGTTGGGTCATCCCAGAGCGTGCGCTTCATGGCGATAAGATTTACCTGATGGGAGATGACAACCGTCTGCAAGTCGTCACGGTTGAAGTGTTATATCGCCGCAATAACCAAGTGGTGATCGATGGTGAACTAGAGCAAGGTCAGAAGCTGATCATCAACGATTTGCTCCCTGCGATTAACGGCATGCTATTGAAAGAGTCACCTGACCAGTCAGAAACGGCTATTGAGGAGTCTGATTCATGATCCGATTCTTCGCCAAGCATCCAACAGCAGCCAACTTGCTGATGCTAACGCTGCTGATATTGGGGATTTCTTCACTTTCCACGATTAAGCGTGAAACTTTTCCTGAGTTTGATCCGCCCTACATCCTAGCTGGTGTGGTTTACCCCGGCGCTTCCCCGCAAGAAGTCGAAGAGAGTATCTGTGTCCGAATGGAAGATGCTGTTGATGGCCTTGCTAACATTGAAGAAACGCAATGTGAAGCGATTGAAGGCTCTGCGCGTCTTATCTTAAAACTAAATGAAGAAGCCGACATCGGGCGCATGCTGGTCGACGTTCAAACTCAGATCAACTCGATTAATGACTTCCCGCAAGAGATTGAATCTCCTGTGGTACAAGAGCTCGATTGGAACGAGCCAGTTGTGGATGTCGCGATCACCGCAGATACCACATGGCCAGAGCTAAAAGCGTATGCCGAACAGCTTAAACGCACGTTAAAAATCGATTACGATGTCTCTTTGGTTGAAGTTGCTGGCTTCTCTGACCACCAATACCGAGTAGAGTTAGACACTCAAGCTATCCGACAACTTGGTTTGAGTGTTGGTGATATTGCGGAGCAGATTGGTCGTCAAAACGTCAAGTTGCCAAGTGGTAATGTCGAAACGCCAGATAAGAACTTTCTGATCCGCTTTGACGAACGACGCGTGACGCCGGAAGAGCTTGAGACTATCGTCGTGGGCTCTGGTACAAATGGCTCAATCATCCGTCTAAGAGATATTGCGACGATTACCGACCGGTTTGAATTGGACGAACAGAAAGTCCTCTTCGATGGTCACCCTTCTGCCCTACTAAAAGTCAGCAAAAACAAAGAAGATGACGCACTGCGTATCAAGGAACGGGTTGCTCAATTTGTCGAAGAACAACAAGCTATCGCGCCAGACGGTGTGATGCTACAAATGACCAATGACCTTTCATCTGTGCTTTGGGATCGCCTGACCATGATGGTCAAAAACGGTTGGCAAGGTATCATTCTGGTTTTCGCCACCATGTGGTTGTTCTTTAGTTTTCGCTACTCTTTTTGGGTCGCAGCTGGTTTGCCCGTAGCCTTCTTAGGTGGCTTATTTTTGATGGCGCAACTTGACCTGTCCATCAACATCATGTCTTTGGTCGGGTTACTCATGGCCATCGGTATCATGATGGATGATGCCATCGTTATTGCCGAATCGATTGCCGCTCACCTCGACCGAGGAGAAGAGATCGATGATGCCGTTATCAAAGGCGTGAAAAAGGTACTGCCAGGGGTCATCTCTTCCTTTTTAACTACGGTGTGTATTTTCGGTAGCTTGTTATTTTTGCAAGGTGAAATGGGTGCGGTACTTAAAGCGGTACCTCAAGTTCTGATCCTCGTACTGAGTTTGAGTTTGGTGGAAGCCTTCTTGATCCTACCTAACCACCTTTCTCATTCACTGCATAAACAAAAGCAAGAGCGAAAGACACCGAAGTTCAAACAAAAGCTGCTCGCTTCTTTTGAAAACTTCCGCAACACCACCTTGGTTAACGCAGTCGATAAGGTGGTCGAGTATCGCTATGCCTTTATGGGTGGTGTGGTTGCATTACTTCTTATCTCCGCAGCCACGTTAGTAGGTGGTTTACTCAAGTTCCAACCCTTCCCTGAGTTGGATGGCGACATTGCAGAAGCGCGCATTATTCTTCCTCCGGGTTCTTCTCTGTCTCAAACGGAAGCCGTCGTCGATAAGATCGTCGCTTCCGCTCAAAAGCTAGATAAAGAATGGACAGAGAAAGTGGAAGACGGCAATCCATTGGTTCTGCACATCACCAGTCAATTCAATGCTAACGCCGACGCGAACGAATCTGGCCCTCACATTGCCACGGTACGTCTGGATTTGCTGGGCGCCGAGAGTCGTAACACACTCATCGATGAATTTATCGATGCATGGCGCGAAGACATTGGTGAACTTGCCGATCCTATCTCGCTGGTATTTAAACAACCGACCATGGGGCCGGGTGGACGAGCGATTGAAATTCGAGCGAAACATGATGATCTGGATGCGCTCAAAGCAGCCTCTATCGACATTCAGCAATACTTGAATGAGTTTGACGGTGTCCATGGCGTGTTGGATGACATGCGCATGGGTAAAGAAGAAGTCTTGGTTAAACTGCGTCCGGGTGCGGAAGCGTATGGGATTAACGGCCAGCTCATCGCCAATCAATTGCGTGCGGCTTTCTTTGGCCAAACCGCAGACGAAATCCAAGTTGGGGTAGAAAACATTTCCATCGAAGTTCGCCTCGATAAAGCGCAAGCCGGTGACTTACAGCAATTGGCAAACTTCCCAATTATCTTGTCCGACGGCAGTCAAATCCCCCTCGCGACCATTGCGACTTTGGATTTCCAACGTAATTACGTAAGAATCCAACGCATTGATGGCTTGCGGACTGTGAGCGTATTTGGCGATATCGATAATACGAAAGCCAACTCAACCGCCATTATTCGTCAGTTCCAACAAGATGAAGCGCCAAAGCTTATGCAAAAGTATCCTGGTCTTCGCTTTGATTTTGAAGGCGAAGCCAAAGATACCGCTGAAACTGGGGCATCAATGGGTAAAGGCTTCTTGCTTGGTTTGTTTGGCGTGTTTGCGATTCTGAGTTACCAATTCCGCAGTTATTTGGAACCATTCGTGGTCATGCTTGCGATTCCCCTCGCCTTTATTGGCGTGGTATGGGGACACATCCTACTCGGTCACTCATTAAGTATGCCAAGTATGATGGGCTTCGTCTCATTAGCAGGGATTGTGGTGAATGACTCGATTCTGTTAGTTCAGTACATACGCCATCATGTGGATGAAGGGGATAATGTACATGACTCAGTAGTCAAAGCCAGTCGGGAACGCTTTAGAGCAGTATTCCTAACATCAATGACCACTGCAGCAGGTTTGCTTCCGTTACTGACTGAAACCAGTTTGCAAGCACAGGTTATCCAACCACTGGTTATCTCCATCGTGTTTGGTATTTTCGCATCCACTCTGCTGGTGTTGTTTATGATCCCTGCTGCGTATGCCATTTTAGCTGACTTCGGCCTAGTTCATAAACACGAAGAAATCTAAAACGACTGATAAGTAAACTTATCAAAATGAACAAGAGCGGCTTAGATCGCTTTTTGTTCAATACCAATACGTTAAAAAACACACAATCACTTAACAAACAGAGGGTTATTGTATCGCATTAAGTGTGAATATGAACAGTTAAGAATTAAGTATGTTGAGTTTTATATAACCGAATCAAATAACCAACACAAGATTTATAATATGTTTTATTGTCAAAAACGGCATTTCACAGAGTAAAAATACACGTAGGCAACACATTCACAATTTAAACTCACGATAATGAAAACATTGATTGAAGAATTAACATTTTAACAATCATTACAACAATGTTAACTTTAGCCTCGTTGGTCGCGCTGGTGGTAAGCCTCTCACCAAGCCTATTGTCAGTTTTATATGGACGTTCGACCACCTCCAAAATGAATAGACACCCAATTTGGTGCCCTTTTTTCGCCCGTGAAAGCATTCTTCGCGGGCTTTTTTCTTTAAGTTAAGTATGAACGCTCTGGATCAACTTTTTTTTGTCAACCTTTCGGATTTGGAGGTAGTATGTGAATCAATAAGCGGAGACAGTGCTAGCAACTCTAAAACATTTTTTTCAAAGATTTCATCCGCGTGTCTTACCCAATCTAAAAACTTTTTTTGAGCAAACATAGGCTCGATTTCATATAAAAATTCAATACTAAAGTAAAACTCATTTTTGATAGGCAAATTGTACACTCTTCGATAGTCTTTTTTATATTCCAAATTTCCTTCTACATATTTTGAAAATGTATTTTCACCAATCTTGATATCTTGGCATTTGATTGGAGGGTAACCACGAAGAAACTCTCCTACAAGGAACTCTTCTTTCGCTCTCTTTTTTTCTTCGTTAATCGGGTCCATTCCCCAACGATGATTTGCGTACGCAATGGCATCATTCATCAACTCTGTATGATCACCTTTTCGAGAGCCGTCAGGTGACTCTACAGCATGATAAAAATCCACGTACTCTTTCTCTATAAATGAAGATAGTTCATTAACACTAGTAATATATTTATCTGAAGATTTAATCCTTAACCGAATATATAAACCACCTTGTTTATTGATTGGTAACAGTGGATTTATTATTTTATTTTGAAAAGAGAAATAAATCGTGGCAAAGTTTATAAACTTTTCATGCCGCTCTACTTTTGAATCAATATTGAATCGTTGTAATTCAATAAAATCTTGGTATACATGACCTCCATATATATTGTTCGGACATTCAAATGATAGTACTAAGTCATCTATCTGGAATACATTATGTAACAAGTGTGCAAAATCTGGTTTCCCTCTAAACCCATCTTTAAAGATTTTGATAAAATTCATATTCATATCTCTTGTTATTTAAATATGTATTGATATTTGTGATAAGCTCTATACTAAATCCATTGGCTTTATATGCGCCATGGCGTACAAAGGTAAATAGACATCCAATTTGATTCATTTTTCTCTCATGGTTACATACTTTGCTAGCTTTTCTTGACACTGACGCTGTGTTACTCAGCCTTAGTTTTTTCGTTCAATCCCTTTACTGCTTTGGCTGTATACGAGTCGATGAGCGGAGACAAATCCAGTAATTCCAATACTTTTTTTTCAAAGGTTTCATCCGCACTTCTCACCCAATCTAAAAACTTCTGCTTAGCAAACATCGATTCGTACTTATACCAAAACTCGATGCTCAGGTAGAATTCATTTTTTATGGGTAAATTGTATACTCTTCGTAATTCACTCTTATACTTAAGATTACCTTCTGAGTATTTTGAGTATTTGTTTTTTCCAACTTCAACTATCTCACACTTTATTGGTGGATAACCACTTAAGAAACCTCTAATTAAATATTCTTCTTTTTCTCTTTTTCGGTTTTCACTTTCTGGAATTTCTCCCCATTGTTTATTCGCACGCTTAGTCAATTCTTTCATCAAGTCTGTATGATACCCCCTCATAGAGCCTTCACTTTGCTCCGGGGCATGATAAAAATCATAATATTCTCTCTCTAAAAATGAGGACAATTGACTAATATTATCAATATCTTCTCCAGTAGATTTAACCCGTAGCCTAATATATAATCCACCTTGTTTGTTAATAGGAAGCAAAGGGTTTAATATTTTCTTCTGAAACAAAAAATATACCGTAGCTAACTTTACAAACCTTTCATGCCTCTCTATTTTTGATTCAACATCGAACTGTTCTAAATTAACAAGATCCTGGTATACATGTCCTTCATATATGTTGTTCGGACACTCAAATAACAGCACTAAGTCATCTATCTGGAACGCATTATGTAATAAGTCAGAGAAATCCGGCTTTCCTCTAAAACCATCTTTACACATTTTAATAAAACTCATATGTCTATCTCTTACTCTTCAAATATGCATCAATACCTTTAAACGAGAGCCTGCAATATGAGTTCTAATTCAAGTAAAGGTAAGCCACATACTAAGGTATTATGAAGGTCAAAAAGGAGATCGGATCTTTTCTAAATTTTAAATATCTAACATCACCTCCACTTTACTGAAATCTACACTTTTAAAAGTTACATCCGCTCCATCCAGCAATAGCTCATCAAACACGCCAACTATTGATAATGAGCTTGAGGATCTGATCCCTACCCATGAAATGAGAAACAAAAAAGCCAGCCTTAAAAGGCTGGCAAGTAGAGCAACAAGGTCAGTGCTTACTGCTAACTAACACCGAACTCGTATTGGATTCATTTTCGTCTGTTAGTCTCTTTTATCGGCGTTTATGACTTGCTTGCTTTCTCTTTGTGGCACGTTACCTTTACTAACTGTTCTTGCTCATCTTTAATGTTTTTCACGATACGCTCATCACGTGCGTGAATGGCATCCATGTTCATTTGCTGAATATCTGCTATAGCTTCATGTTTCATTTCAGAAAAGTCCTGACGTAAATCTGAGCTCCACTCCTCTTTGTCTAAAGTGTTAGCAGCAGCGATTGGTGATGACATTACAGCAATAAGACTTAGAGTAGATAGAAATACGCTTTTCATAATAAGCTCCTTGAGGATTAGCAGTTAATTTTAATTACAATTCATATATTGCACATATGATGCCAACTTTTATTTTGTTATTTTTCAACAACTTAAATAAAAACTCATATTCAACGTTATCTTCGTCTGGTAAATTTCGCTAACCAAGTGTCAAATTAACCATGCGAATTTAAAACATTAGAAACATATATATTAGAAATGCTTTGTCAGGCAGTTTTCTCATCAGATAATTACGTAACTGCCCACTAAAAAATCACTTTGAATCAAAATGCGGAAACAAAAAAGCAGCCCGAAGGCTGCTCCTAATCGTTAACATCAAGCTTGTTAACTCGATACGCTTGCTTCAACGCTCGACGTCACTGGCGACTTTCTGAAACGATTAATCAAACGATGGATAAACCTCTTAATCGATCTGAAAATATTTTTAATATCTTCAAGCATTAAATACAAACAAGGCACCAACACTAAAGTCAGAACCGTTGCGTACAACACCGCAAAGCCCAAAGCGACAGCCATCGGTATGACAAAACGCGCCTGCAAACTCGTTTCAAACATTATCGGCAATACACCCGCAAACGTCGTTATTGAGGTGAGCGTGATAGCTCGAAAACGAGCACAACCCGCCTCAACAACCGCTTGTTTGATGTTCATACCCTTTTCTCTCACTTGGTTTACGTAATCTGTCATAACCAGAGAGTCGTTGATAACCACGCCAGCAGCGGCGATCAAACCAAATGTCGACATCATACTGATGTCTAAACCTAGCCAGAAATGGCCCCAAATCGCCCCCGTCAGACTAAACGGAATGACGGACATTACAATCAAAGGTTGGGTATAACTTTTTAACGGTACAGCTAACAAGATGTAGACGATGATCATGCCTGCAATAAAGAACAAAATCTGTTCATTACGCTGCGCAGCCTGCTCTTCAATATCACCACCCAATTCTGTTTTCACACTCGAGAACGCTTGCTTCATATCCGGTAAGATATTGTCGTCAATGACCTTCACGATTTCTTGAGGTTCAACCAATTCTTCGTCTATCGAACCATAGACATAAACGGTTTGATACCCGCCTTCACGTCGAATGCTACTCACGCCCGGCTGCTCGTTGATCTTCACCACATCACCTAGCATGACCTTCTTACCTGCTGGTGTGGTAATCACAGCGTAACGCAATGATGAGAATGCTTCACGCGTCAATTGCGGGTAACGCACCATAACTTTAATTTCTTCACCATCACGAATAATGCGCTGTGCTTCGCCACCATAAAAGCTGCCACCAACTTGCTCTGCGATCATGGTGAGATCCAGACCGAGATCGTACGCTACAGGCGCAAGAGACAGGAGTACTTCTTTGCTTCCAGAATCAATAGAAGATGAAATATCATATAACCCTTCTTCCTGCTGTAAACGCTCTATCAAGTAACGCCCAGCCTCGTTGAGCTCATTGATGTTAGAACCAAACAACAAGTAACCAAACTCATCTCTGTCACCACCACCCGCACTCTGCTCACGGATTTTGATGCTCTTCATACCTGGAATAACAGGCATAGCTTCACGCCAACGTCGAGCCAGTTCAAATGTATTGAACGGGCGTAACTCTTCATCAACCAGAGGTACTAATACACGACCTTCGGTGCGGCTTCTGTTGTACGACAGCACATCACGAATCATTCCTTGACCATGTTCTGCAATGGTCTCAGATTCGATCTTTTGCATGACACGTTCAATAGTCTTGAGTGCACTGATTGTCTGCTCACTTGAAACGGTATCATTCATTTCAATAGTGATCGCAGGATAGTCAGTCGGCACTTTAGGGTTAGGGATCACCCGAACATAATTCGCGTTGATCAAAGCCGCGCTGATCAGCAGTAAACCACAGAACACCGCAAACACTGTCCAGCGCCAATGGGTGCATGTTGTTACAAAGTTCCGATATGGACCATTTACAAAACCAAAAAAACGTTGGTTAAATCGGTCACGCCAACCACCTGGTTTAACTGGCTTAAAATGAGTATGCGCAAGGTGTGCAGGAAGGATCAGCTTCGATTCAATCAAACTGAAGATCAAACAAAGAATCACGACCCCCGCGATACCATAAAAGAAGGCACTATCAATACCGCTAGACAACAAGAAAGGGGCAAACACAGCAATTGTGGTTAACACACCGAAAGTGGCTGGTGTGGCAACACGTTTTACACCACGAACCACGTTTTCGACGCCACCGCCTTTTTCTTCAATTTCGCTGTAAGCGCTCTCTCCCATCACGATGGCGTCATCAACTACAATACCGAGCACCATAATGAAGGCAAAAAGAGACACGATGTTTACCGTGATCCCTAATGCAGGCATCATCATTACGGCACCGAGAAAACAGACAGGTAGCCCAATCATTACCCACATAGCCAAGCGGAAACGTAGGAAAATGGTCAGCATAATCGCGACTAATGCAGCGCCTTGCAGCAAGTTTTTCAACATCATGTCGAGACGCCCATTTAAATAATAAGTCGTATCAACTAAGACTTTGAGCTTAACATCCTGCGGTAATGTCTTGTTTTTTGCTTCAATATAATTACGAACGGACTGTGCAACAGGGATAATGTTCTGGTCACGAGTTGCTTCAACAGACATGTAGATCGCATTCTGACCTGAGTATTCAAAGTAGCGCTCTTCTTCCGTAAAGCCATCTTTTATTGTGGCAATATCTTGCAACAGAACCTTTGCACCATTTGCGCCAAGCTTTACAGGAATATTTCTAAACTCATCACCACGGTAGTATTGGTTTTCAATCCTTACTGCAATCATCCCTGAGTTTGTTTTTACTTCGCCCGCAGAAAAGTTGGCTGAGTAACGGCTGATCGCGCTGCTGATATCGCTCAACGTCAGGTCGTATTTACGAAGAACAAGTGGGTCAACTTCAATCGCTATTTCTTCTTCTGGCGCACTCAGATACACCAGCATGACGTTTTCTAACTGAAGTAATTCATCTTCGATTTGCTTAGCAATCGGTTTAAGCTCCTCGAGCGGTCGGTCCCCGACTAATCCCATTTCGATTACATCTTGGCGCCATTCAACTTGGTAAACATTGATTGGTTCCATACCCGCTGGTAAGTTAGACAAGGTATCAATACGTTGATTTACATCATCTAAGACACGCTTGATATCGGCATTAACGTCTACCTCGATAGAAACATACGCGCTACCTCTAGAGGCCGTTGAGACTGCTTTTTTAATCCCGGTGACGTCTTTAATCGATTCCTCGACCTTAACGAGAATACTCTCTTCTATCTCTTGAGGAGAAGCGCCAGGATAAGTCGCACGAACATCAATGTAGTTCACCTCAATATTTGGAAACATCTGCCTTTGAATAAAGAGAAAGCTCACCACACCCATGATAATGATGAACACCATCAAAAGGTTGGCAGCGACGGGGTTATTCGCAAAATAGGCAATTAAGCCCTTTTGTTTAGTATCTTCCATGACAAACTCCTACTTACTGTACGACGGTTTCGGAGTCGTCACTCTTTTTTGCGATTTGTACCGCCATGCCTTTTTGAGGGTACTCGGGCAAGGTCAGTACCAACTTATCACTTTGCTCTAAACCTTCGCCCACCAGCAAAAACTCACCTTCTGCTCTCAAAACCGTGACAGTTCTGGGTTGAAGTTGATTATCGCCATTCACTACCCACACGGTACGATTTTTTACTAATTCCTGTGGCAAGCGGTAGATATGCTTAAGTTCCTTACCAGTGAAGCTCACTTCAACGTAGGAGCCGAATTTAATTGGAGGCTGCTGGTTATCGACACCGTATGGGTCCGCGATTTGAATGACCATGTTAATCATTCGGGTAGCGCTATCAATCATGCCTAAATCACGAACTACTCGACCTTCTCTAGTGGTAGAAAACACACCTTGCTGCGTCACTGTCGCAGTGAGTTCACCAATGGATTCGGGTAAAAATGCACTATCAAAACCGGCAATGGGTACGTGCACCTCTGCCACTTCGATGTTGTTTAACGTGGCAACTCGAGAACCAGATGTAACAAATTGACCAACACCAATATCACGCTCAACAACCAGCGCATCGTAAGGTGCAACGACTTTGCAATTTTCTAACTCTCTTTTTGCTCGTTTGAGTGCCGCTTGAGCCGACTTCACTTGGGCTTGTGCGCTCAAAACGTGAGGTTTGCGTAAATACAGATCCGTCACTTGCTTATCGCTCAGTCTCTTGGCCTGACGTTTTGCCACTTCGGCTTTCGCTTGTTCCTCAATCAAGTTTGCGCGTGCACTAGCTAAATCGGCTTCAGCTTGTAAAACCGACGCTTCGTAATTGTCACTTTCAATTGTGAAAAGAACCTCTCCTCGTTTTACGATGCCACCCGTCACAAAATTCGGGTGCCAACTCGTAACTTCACCACTAACTTGCGCGGAAAGGTGTGTTTTTTCAAAAGGGACTAATTCACCGTGACTGGTAATCACCACTTTGTGATCGGTAGGAAAAAGAGAAGAAGCCTGAACAGTAGGTTCTGTAATTGCATCTTTGGTTGACTCTTTTTCCGGCGCAGTTGCGGCAATTGCAGCATATCCTGCATAAGAGCCTCCAACGACGACGAAGGGTAAAAGCCAACGTAATATGGGTTTTGCTAACATCGAAAATCCTTTTTTATTGTTGTTTTCAACACCACACTTTTATTCAGTCCATTGCTCCCGGTAAGCATGGTGGTGAGAGAATTGAATTTGAATAAACATCAAAGCGGCGCTTGCCTAGTCTTTTAAGCAGCGAACTAGATAGTTATTGCCAATTCAAAGTTAATAAAATTAACAAAAAATTAACCAACTGCGCAAGTTGCTCTGACTTAACTTGTATTCTAAATAGCAAATGACATGCCAAGCATTTATTTATTAAAAATCATATGGTTATATAAAAACCATTATTTTATCCAGTGTGCTATTGGTCATAATCACCAGATATTAGTGATTATGACCAATACGGCCATAATGATAATTAAAATAAATGATTATCTGCGCTCTAAAAGTTGAACTTAGTGCAGGCTCTATGGCAATTCATTGATTAATCGCTCGTTATCAAACGGTTCTGGGTGCATGTGGCGTCAGCTTAAGTCTATAATTTGGAGTAGGTAACACTCTGTAAGACAAGGAAATGTGCTTTGTTACAAACACTCGCCAAGTTGCTCTTCCCCTCGCTGCTCACTCTTTTATCGGCATGCTCATCCGTATCGTTGAATGACGCCAGTGAAAAGTCCACCAGCTTTCAGCTCGGTTATCAAAAGGATTCTGTTCTTGCGCAGTACTTTGACGCTTACGGGAGAGACCCTAAGTCCATAACTGGCTTTGCACCGTTAAATCAGGGACACGATGCCCTTCTTGCTCGAACCTCTTTGATCGAGTCCGCCCAGAAAAGCCTTGATCTTCAATACTATATTTACCGTGGTGACGAAACGAGTCAGCTAATAACGTGGCGCTTGTATGAAGCGGCAAAGCGTGGTGTTCGAGTAAGGCTGTTGCTTGACGATATGCAAAAGCGAAACGACGATGTGATGGCTGCCCTCAATGCACATCCTAATATAGAAATCCGCTTATTTAACCCGCATCAGTATCGCGACTCCCGTTGGTTCGCTCTTGCTAGCGATTTTGAACGCCTTAATCGTCGTATGCACAATAAGTCTCTGATTGCAGACAGTGTTTCCGCTATAGTCGGTGGTAGAAATATCGGCAATGAATACTTCTCTTTTGAATCGCAAGTTGAGTTTGGTGATTTTGATCTTCTGCTCTATGGTGAGGCGGTACAACAAACTGCCGATCAGTTCGACCTCTACTGGAATAGCGCCTATGCGATACCAATGGAATGGATTACACCGAATTCACAGCAAATTACCGACCAAGCGATTCAAAAGCAGGTCAATAAACTCCGGTTAGAGGAAAAGTTTTCAACCGGCCGCTATGACTTCACACAACTGGATATGTACCAAGATCTAAAACAAGGCAAACTCAAGCTCTACTGGGGAGAAGCGAAAGTATGGTTTGATCTGCCCGATAAAGTCGCAACCCGAGAGAGCCAACTTATTGATAATTTGTCGGAACTGGTTAAAAGTGTTGAGGATTCATTTGTGCTCATCTCTCCCTATTTCGTTCCAACTGAAGTAGGTACTCAAGCATTAAGTAACGCGGCCAAGCGAGGCGTTGATATCACGATTGTGACCAATAGCCTCGCGTCTAACGATGTGTTTGCCGTGCATGGTTGGTACGCAAAATATCGAAAAGAATTACTCGAAGCTGGAATAAAGCTTTGGGAAGTAAAAGCGAGCGCGAAACTCAAAAGTAAGTGGAGCCTCACGGGGAGTAGCAGAGCAAGTTTACACGCTAAAGCAATGACGATTGATAACAAAACACTTTTCGTTGGTTCGATGAACTGGGACCCACGTTCGGCCGCTTTGAATACCGAAATGGCCGTTGTTATCGAACAGCCAGAATATGTGCAAATGTTTCTAGAACAACTGCCGAGTCAACTGTCGAGTAACGCCTATGCCTTAACTCTGCGCGACGGGGACATTGTCTGGACCGACGTAAAAACAGGCGAAGAATACAAGTCCGAACCAGAAGCAGGAGTATGGCGAAAAATGGGTGCTTGGTTCTCCGGAATATTACCAATTGAAGATCAGCTATAACAGTTGCCAATACTGCAAACCTACCCAGTAAAGCGAAACAAAATGGACGCTAGTTTTGGGGCTGGGGGGCACAACCAACATAAGGAAGCTCAATGCCAGCGCAATGGAATGAATACTATCAGAAAATTTTAAGCCAACCTCACCGCCCAAGCGTGGAAAATGCCGTAAATCGACTTAAGATAGAAGGCAAAGTCGCTCTTGATATTGGCTGCGGAATAGGTCGAGACAGCCACTTTCTCCTCGAAAAGGGATTTAAGGTTCACGCATGTGATAGCAATGAAGATGCAGTAAAAACTTGTTTAACACGCTTTGAAGGTAACAAACGATTTTCGGTTTCGCAGTGCTGTTTTACTGAGTTTAATTATCCTCAGTGCAGCTTGGTTATCGCAAATGCCAGTTTGTTCTTTTGCCCTGACAAAGGCTTCAAACAAGTCTGGACAAAAATAGACAGCGTATTACAACCGAGCGGTATCTTCTGCGGCGATTTCTTGGGAGTGAAAGACTCCTGGGTGACCTCCGAAATGCATCCAAACATTACCGCATTAACGAAAAAGGAAGTGGAAAGCTTATTCGAAGGTTACGACCTCATTTCATTGCATGAAAGAGATGAAGACGGGACCACTGTAGTCGGAAGCCAAAAACATTGGCACATGTTTAGTGTGACCGCTCGAAAGCGCTAAAAATGGTCTCTCGATAAAGAAAGCAGCACTTCAAATCAGTGCTGCTATCAGAGATTAATTGACGGGATACACCACTTCAAAACGCTCTAAAACCAGCGTACGTTTCTCATGCCAATCGATGTTCAACTCATCGCATTCAGCTTTAAAAAATGCAGTATGAGCATCACGCCACCAGTTTAAGGTTCTATCACCTTCGCCTTCTGCGAAGGCAAACTCTGCGGTTACATCCTCATATTTGCATGTACTTACGTCAGTAATTCGTATCACGCAAACCGGGTCCCCATCCCAATTCGTCACTACTTGTAAATGACCGACTTGGGGCATGGTTTCACCATGTTCTCGATACCAAAGCTCCAAACTGCACGATGCAGTTTTCTGTCCAATACGAACCAAATCTGCGCATACATTCGCGTTGTATTCGTCGGCACAATAATAGTCAGCACTGACTGATGGTACAGCTTCCCTTTGTTCTGGTGATAATAATTCTAGGAATTGTTCTAAGTAATCCTTAGCTCGCGCGTCCATGCTCACTCCATTAATCATAAATTCGCAAGGAGGATAAAAGATATCACAACAAATAACCACCAGGAACAAACTGAAAAACAACAAGAATATGACTTCTACGAAGACGACTGTTATTTCTTTTGTAATAACTTTGCTAAACGTTTGTGCTATTTGCTATTGTTGCATGGTCTATCTGTACTCTTCTCGTGAAAGGACGTTATATGCGCTTATTTATTGGTATTTTTTTCTCGCTGATACTTGCCTTGCCAACAATGGCATCGGAGGAAAAGTATTCAGAATCGGATCTGTTAGATAGACCATTAATGGAACGCTATATTTTAGATGAACTAAAAGCGCTGCGTCAGGACTATCAAAGCCTAGAAAAGCGAATGATCACAGAGATCACCGATCGCGAGCTAACGGTCGCAGATAAATCGTTGAACTATGCCAACGTGACCGTTACATACTTCTTCTACATCATTGCTGGTGTCGCATCGCTGATTGCCTTTGTCGGATGGCAATCTCTGCGCGAGTTTAAACACAACACCAAAGAGATGGCTGATAAACGATTGGAGAAGATCGCCCAAGAATATGAGAAAAAGTTTGTCGCCCTTGAGCGAGATTTAAAACGCAAAACTCGCATTATCAGCGAAAACAACAAAGAGATTGAGAAAATCAACGAGATCCATAACTTATGGCTACGTGCACAAAGCTCTCAAACTCCAGAACAACGTATTGAAATCTATGATGAAATCTTATTAATTCGTCCAGGTGATTTAGAAGCGTTGACTTACAAAGCCGACGCAGCGATGGAAATCAACGAATACCATTGGGCACTTAGCATTTGTAACCGCGTACTTGAAGTCGATTACACCAACGGCCCTGCATTGTATCAACGCGCGTGTGCATACTCTCGCCTTGGTATCGAAGAGCAAGCTATTGAAGACTTGGAACGCGCAATTGAATACAGCCCATCCATTCGTGATTTACTTGCCGAAGAACGAGACCTCGAATTGCTGCACGGTAATGAGCGTTTTGAAAAGCTCTTACATCTAGCAAGCGAATAATGGAATAAACAGCATGAGCAGCCACTTTAATCTAGAAGACGCTAGCCAAGTATTGGTTGGTGCTTTTGCCCTAGCAGTCCCGATCTCATTTTCGGAGGAAGCGTGGCGATTGGGTGAGAGCCTACCAATGGCAAACTTGCTCATGCTGTTAAGTCTTTCTGTCATTTTCCTCAGTTTTTTCGCGTATCAAAGCGTGTTTCAAAGCCACATCAAGAATCGCGTATCCATCTTTATTTTTCGTGTGGTTATCGCGTACCTCATTGCGGCCGTTGTGGTAGCGTTAGTTCTTTTCTGTCTTGATAAACTGCCACTCATGAATGAGCCTTTGGTTGCGATAAAGCGCGTTATCGTCATCACAATGCCTGCTTCGATGGGCGCGATCGTAGTCGACAGTTTCGACAAAGAATAGAGATAATCGCTACTCTTCTTCTAACGTTAAGTTCGACCCCGAGTGGTCTTTCCCTAATACATCTTCTGGGTTTCGCAGTGCACAGGTTTCTAACGACAAGCACCCGCAGCCAATGCATCCGCCTAAATCGTTTTGCAACGCTTTAAGTTTTTGAATCTTTTGTTCTAACTGTTCATGCCAATGGCTTGCCATTTCTTCCCATTGCGCTTTGTTAGGGGCTTGGTGTTTCGGCAGTTCATCTAACGCATGTTTAATTTCTTCTAACGACAACCCAACTTGCTGCGCTGCTTTGATCACCGCAACACGGCGCAACACACTGCGATGGTAGCGACGCTGATTACCTTGATTTCTCCAACTCGAAATCAGCCCTTTTTGCTCGTAAAAATGTAGGGCAGATACTTTCACTCCAGAACGTTTTGCCACTTCTCCTACGCTGATTTCCATCCTTGACTCCCTGTGTATCAATTTTGTTAAAAAAATGCTTTACCTCAAGTTTACTTGAGGTTTTAAAGTTGCACCATCTTAATTAACGCTAAACCCCGGCGATCTCAAGATAATGTGTTCAGCGCGAACGACTTGGTTGTTAAACACAAGACAGTTGGACATCAACCTTTTGAAATCCATCGGGAGTTAGAGGCAAACATAATGAAAAATAAAACTCAGCCGTACTTAGCTGGCCGCTTCTTCGACAGTATCTCCTCTGGCTTGTTCATGATGGCACTGCCATGGGTCATGCTTTCCGAACCTAACATGGGTACATTCGTCGCTTTAGTTTCTCTGAGCTGCACCGCGATTGCTTTTCTAGCAACGCCTTTCTTTTCCACTTTAATTGACCGACATTCACGCAAAGTACTACTCGTGCTCAATCAATGGATTCAATCGGGTATGGCTTTGGTGGTGTTCATTGCTTATTGGTTAGGGTTTGAGTCACACTGGTTGCTGGCTTTTGCGCAATTGGTGTATTGGGTTTCGAGTAATTTTGCATGGACGACCAACAATGCCTTCACCCAAGAAAATTATCAGCACCATGAGTATGCGAAAATTTCGGGTCAGCAAGAAATTGTAATGCAATCCACGACCCTCGGAGCTGGCGCGTTGGGTATTGTTTTGCTTGAAATGTGGGGTATGAAAGAGTTTGCTTTGTTTGCGGCCAGCGCCTCTGCGTTAGCAGCGATGTTCTATATTCTGACGCCTTATACCCAACAATTAAGGGCATCAAAATCCGTTGCTTTCATCGCGCAACTCAAAGAGAGCAAACAAATATTCCGTCTCGAACCCCGATTTTATGGCTTTATTCTGCTCTCTTGCCTCTCTTATCCTGCATTGACGTATTTGAGCAAACTGGTGCCGATTTGGTTTTCTGAACAAGGCATCTCTGGCGATTGGTTTGCAGGGTTCAACATCAGTTTTGGCCTCGGCTCGTTGCTAACCGGCTTTATTGTCACCAAAGTGCTAAGCCGTGCCTCCCATAGCCACATTATGTTCGCTTCGATGGTTATGGTCTCTTTTGCGCTTATCGGGATGAGTTTTGCGATGAGCCCGCTGACCATCTTATTGTTTACGGCGCTGTTTGGCGTATTTAACGCGCTAAATCGCATTGCGAGAGTCAACTGGATGCATCACACCGTAGCGGTTCATCAACGAGGTCGCGTCGATGGCGGCATCAGCATGTTTGCCACCACCATTCAATCTCTCAGTTACGTCCTGATTGCAATATTGAGTCATTACGAACTAACACAATACGGTTTTGCAATCGCGGCTGCTGTCATGGTGTTAGCAGTGATTTTGATGGGATTACTCAGTCGAGACGTCGAGCCGTTTAACGACCTACCCCTTCATGCAGCAGCAAAGTGAAGCATAGAAATTGAGAAGTTGAGAAATTGAAAAAGCGAGATAGGAAGGCAACCAACATCGTCTTCCTATTTTTTACGCCAGCACTTTTACCTCTATCGCTTATCAGCAAGGTTGGGTATTCTGAGGTGACCAACATGAGCAGAGGGAAATCGCAGTGAACTTAAGGCAATTAGAAGTCTTTTACGCCATTATGCAAGCAGGAACGGTGTCAGGCGCGGCTCGCTTACTGCACGTTTCCCAACCTAATGTCACTCGAGTTCTCGCCCATACAGAACAACAACTGAGCTTCGCTTTATTTGAGCGTGTAAAGGGCCGTCTCGTTCCAACTCAAGAAGCCAAAGCCTTATTGCCAGAGGCTGAAAAAGTCTATCAACAACTCGGACAATTTCGCTCTCTGACCAACAAAGTCAAACAGGGAACTCAACATTTACGAGTCGGTGCTCCGCCTGTTTTGGCCGCACACTTGTTAGCGCCGACTGTCGCGTTGCTGTCGAAAGAGCACGGCATCTCCTTTGAGCTCTCAACGGCTAATCGCGATGAGCTGTGCTCAGGTTTACTGAAACATGAACTGGATGTCACCATTGCGTTCGGTGAAGAAACGCCACCAGCGATCATGGGACACATGTTATTAAAAGAAAACTTGGCGCTAATTGCCCCTAAAAGCGCAGCGATACCCACAGAAAAAACCGTCACTTTAGAAGAACTCATCAGTCACGATTTACCCATTATCGGTTTAGATAGCCGAGACCCTCTGGGCTTGCTGTTACATCAAACCTTGTCAGCGCGTGACGAGCATTATCAACATGCCATTACCGTCCGCAGCTACTCCGCGGCGGCTGAACTGGTGAAAAACGAAGCAGGATTCGCGATTGTAGACCCTTGGACTGCAAAACAATATCGCCAAGATAATGCCGTTTCCGTGCATGCTTTGGAGCCAAATATGTCCTTCTCCGTCTCTATTTTATTCGCAGAGCACACACCTCAATCCATTGCGACAAAGCAATTTATCACCGCCCTAAAACAACAGATGGGTTAAAGGTATAACCTGAAGTTATACCTGCCTAACAAATAAGCATTCGGTTTCCTAAATCAGTCTGGCTACATTAATGAGCAATAACGATGACGAAGGGAACCATCATGCAAATTGCTCAACCTTACCTACTCTTTCTTGGCGATGTAACCGATCCACTCGCAGCAAAAACCGCGCGTGGCATATACCAATGGCGACCTGAGATTTGTCTTGGCCAAATCCGCCTGACGCCAGAAACCGTATCGCTTGGTTTAACCGACATGACACTACAACAAGCGCAGCAGCAAGGAGCAAAAACGCTGGTGCTCGGCACGGCAAATCCAGGAGGCGTCATTCCCGAAGCTTGGCAAGCAACCTTACTTGAAGCAGCAGAAATGGGATTTGAAATTGCATCGGGCATGCACCAACGTTTGGCGGAATTTGCTCCTCTTGCCGATCTAGAACAACGCGGATTAACCAAACTGTATGATGTTCGCCATTATGATGCCCCGCTCAAGGTCGGCAATGGCAAAGCTCGCGCAGGCAAGCGAGTACTTACTGTAGGAACAGATTGCTCCGTTGGCAAAATGTACTCTGCCCTCGCCATTGAACACGCATTAAAGCGTAAAAACTGTCGCGCAGAGTTCAAAGCAACAGGTCAAACCGGAATTCTCATCGCAGGCTGTGGCATTTCAATTGATGCCGTAGTTGCCGATTTTATCTCCGGCGCAGTAGAAGCGATCAGCCCCGACTTCACTGACCACGATTGGGACATCATCGAAGGGCAAGGTTCGTTATTTAACCCTTCGTTTGCTGGCGTAAGTTTGGGCTTACTTCACGGCGCACAAGCGGACGCTCTGGTACTGTGCCATGAGATTGGTCGTCCGCACATCCGCAACTTACCACATGCGAGCTTGCCAACCATTGAACAAACGATAGAAGCGAATCTGGCCGCTGCTCGCCTAACAAATTCTAAAGCTCAATTAGTGGGTATTTGCTTAAACACTTCGGCGATCAGCGAAGAAGATGCGGCACAGTTATGCCAGGATTGGAGCGACAAATATCAGGTGCCCGTCACCGACCCTGTGCGTTTTGGCGTTGATGCGGTTGCAGATAAGATCCTTACGATTTAGGAAACATTTACGGTTTAGAAAATAACTGCGGTTTAGGGAAAACTAGTGAGATGAAAATTCATGTAGAACCTGTCACGATTGCCATGGCGACACCATTTCGCATATCTCGCGGCAGTCGGACAGAGTGCCACGTAGTCCGCGTGACAATTGAACATCGAGGCATGACAGCCCAAGGTGAATGCACACCACACCCACGTTATGGTGAATCGGTTGAATCTGTGATTAAGGCGATTTCTCACGCCGCGCATGAACTGCAAAGTTTGTACGCCAAAGGCGAAGCTGATGTGATGGCTCTCAAAAGCCAGCTTCAATCGTTATTGCCCGCAGGAGCGGCAAGAAATGCATTGGATTGCGCCCTTTGGCATCTTCGCGCGCTTTTGAGCCACAAGCAGCAGGTTCACGACCTCTTTACGTTACCCGAGGCGATTGTGACGGCGATGACGGTTTCTATCGACAAGCCGCAAGCGATGGCAAAACAGGCACAAGCTTACCTTAGCCAAGGCGCAAAACTGCTTAAGGTAAAACTGGATGGTGAAAACGTGATTGAGCGCGTTGCAGCAGTACGCGATGCCGCGCCGCACGCGCAAATTGTTTTAGATGCGAATGAAGCATGGCAAAGCCTCGACCTCGCGACGGTATTTGCTCAACTCGAACCGCTAGACATCACCATGATCGAACAACCGTTGCCACAAGACTGCGATGACGTACTCGCCAGCATTCCGCACCCCATTCCACTTTGCGCCGATGAAAGTTGTCACACCAGAGAGCAATTGCATCAGTTGGTTGGCAAATATGAAATGGTGAACATTAAGCTAGATAAAACTGGCGGGCTCACTGAAGCACTATTATTATCCGACGACGCCCAAAAACTCGGTTTTAGCCTCATGTCCGGTTGTATGTTGGGGACGTCGCTTGCGATGCGTGCTGCCTTACCCATTGCTGCTCAGGCAAGCGTTGTCGATCTTGATGGCCCGGTGCTGCTCGGACAAGATGTAACGCCAAGCTTGGTTTATTGCGACGGCGAAATCGTTCTTTCCAAATAGCCTAAACAATCCAGAGGTTTTGCTCCAAAAGTCAGAACCTCTGAGTTTATGATCTCGATTAAAAAACAATCAGCCCCATCATGAAATAAGTCACATAAATTATATGGTTATTGAGGCATGCTAAGATTCCAGTAGTCCAAGAAGGTGGTCTTATGCATCGAGTCATCCGGAAAATGACGTGGAAAACGAATAGGCGGTAATCCCGCCCTACTCCAATGCAGTGCGTGGGTTTCTATAACAACCCACTTCCTAGCAATTCGTAGGTTTTTCACGCCATCTTGCAAGGAGGCTCTATTCCTATCAATAAAATACGCAATATCGCTTTTGTAGGTCAAACCGGGACCGGTAAAACCACACTGATAGAAAAACTGCTCTTCACCTGCGATGCCACCCACCATTTAGGCAGCGTAGAAAAAGGCGATACTGTTACTGACTTCGACCCTCAATCCATCCAATATCAACACAGCATTGAAGCAACGCCAGTCGCACTGCGCTGGAATAAACACCGGCTCAATATCATCGACACTCCGGGACAAAACGAGTTACTTGGCCGTACTATCAGCGTTTTTCCTGCCGTTGAAACATCCGCCCTTGTCATCGACCCTCAAACACCACTTAACCAAACTTCCGATCGCTTATTCACCTTTGCTAAAGAGCAGCAAAAATGTCAGATGATCATCATCAATAAGCTCGATAACCACGGTAGTCAGTTAGAAAGATTGATGGAGAACATCGTTGAGCATTTTGGTGACCACTGCTTGCCGATCAACTTACCTTCGACTGACGGGGAATCTGTAGTTGACTGCTATTTCGAACCAGAATTGGGACGAGAAACCTTACTTACGACGGTAGATGAAGCTCATGAGACCTTGATTGACCAAGTTATCGAAGTCGATGAAGAACTAATGGAGCTGTATCTGGAACAAGGCTCTGAACTCACCGCAGAGCAACTGCATGATCCGTTTGAAGAAGCACTAAGAACTGGACATGTGATTCCGGTCTGTTTTGTCTCAGCACAAACCGGGGCGGGCGTCGAGCTGCTGCTACGTACCTTGTCGGAGATCATGCCCATGCCAAACGAGGGTAACCCTCCTCTACTGGAAAAGAACGGCAAAAAAATCAAAGTAAATTGCGAAACCTTAGAACACACCGTCGCACACGTGTACAAAGTCAGCGTCGACCCATATATGGGAAAACTTGCCTACTTACGTGTGTATCAGGGTAAAATCAATGCGGGCAGCCAGCTTTATATCGGCGAAAGCAACAAGGCATTTAAAGTTGGGCACTTATATCAACTGCAGGGCAAAGATAGAACAGAGATCCCTCGCGCGCTTGCAGGCGACTTCTGCGTTTTAGCCAAACTGGATGATCTCGAATTCGATTCAATCGTTCATGACTCTCACGAAGAAGATGGTGTTCAACTCAAGACGTTGGACCTTCCTGACTCCATGTATTCTTTGTGCTTGAAGCCTCTTAAGCGTGGAGATGAGCAAAAATTAGGAGATGTGCTGAATAAAATTGCCAGTGAAGATCCTTCGCTGCGCATCGAACATCGCGCTCGCACCAACGAAACCATCATCAGCGGCCAAGGGGAGTTTCACCTCAAAGTCGCATTAGAAAAGATGGCGAACGTGTACAAACTGGACGTCGAAACCTGCCAACCAAGCGTCGAATACTTTGAAACCATCACCAAACCTGCCGAAGGGCATTATCGACACAAAAAACAAAGTGGCGGTGCAGGCCAGTTTGGTGAAGTGCAATTGAAGGTTCGTCCACTCGAACGTGGTGCCGGATTTAAGTTCATCAACAAAGTGGTGGGTGGCGCCATCCCAACCGCGCTCATTCCTGCTGTTGAAAAAGGTATTTTGCAAGCGTTAGAGGAAGGCGCGATTTCTGGCAACCCAATTAAGGATGTGGAAGTCACCGTTTATGACGGTAAATATCACTCCGTCGATTCAAAAGAAATTGCGTTTGTCATCGCAGGTAAGAAAGCGTTTTTAAATGCGATTAACAACGCAGCTCCTATTGTGCTAGAACCCATTGTCCAGATGGAACTGCACATCCCAACCGCGAATGTTGGCGATGTTTCTGGTGATTTATCTGGAAACCGAGGCTTAATCGAAGGCTCCGAGCCAATAGACAGCAGCTTCACTTTACTCAGAGCCAAGTCACCAGTAAATGAGCTGCAAGATTACGCTCGTCGATTGCGCTCCATCACGGGTGGTGAAGGCAGTTTTAGTATGACTTTAAGCCATTACGAGCCCGCGCCACCAGCAGTGCAAAAACAGGTCTGCCAAGGCAGTGCACAACAAGGTTAATTCCCTACGATTCAAATCAATCACATAAACAAAAAAGCGCCCTCATTTTGAGGGCGCTTTTAGGTAAAAGAAAAATTATTTATCGAGAGACAAACCTATCTGACTGATTTTGCTTTCAAACTCTTCGATGCTGTTCGCTTTGTAAGTCGGAGCACCGTTAAAGTAGCGCGGTTTCTCTGGCAGCATCGCATTTTTCAGCTCTTGTTCTTGATCGATATTGTCATGGTAAACCGTTACACGATTTGGAATATCCTGCTTCATTACAGCCATTTTGGTTCTCCTTTATTAAGACGAATAGTAAGCGTAGAACGAATTTATCGGAGTACAGGCGAGACTGTGTAAAATTTAGACACTCACAGCAAAATCATATTTAAACAGTTGCATTTAATATTTTTGAGGCACTTTGTCGTGGCTATTGGCAAACGTGAGTGCAGCGATTAAGGTGAGCTCTCTCTACATGAAGACAGGAAGTCCGGTGTCGCAACAAGAACTCAACCAAATGGGCAGTGCCAAAGTTTTTCTCATCGAAAAAGATGGCGTCCAAGTAATAGAAAAACGTAACCCTACTCAAATAGAAGTGGCGTTTTATCAACGCTATGCCGAGCAGTTTAACGCGCTTGGAATACACGTACCGCGCTTGATTCAACTCGACGACCAGAAAAACGTTCTGTACATTGAATACGTTCCCCACGCAGTCGAGCAAGCATTCTTACTTGAAGATGATCGAGTCATTGAACAACTCGTCAAACTGCACCAACTTCCACCAATATCAGATGGTATTTATCACCGCCACCAGTGGACACCACAAGCGACTCAACAAGCACTCACTACACTTAAACTGGGCTCAGAGACAGAACAGTTCTTCCACCAGCTACAACAACGATCGGCGCACCTTTTCGATGGGCAGAACTTGATCTCCGGAGACACGAATGCAGGAAACTGGGGACAGCGTAGAAATGGCGAGCTGGTGCTGTTCGACTGGGAGCGCTTTTCTACAGGGCATGTCGCGATAGATTTAGCGCCGCTCATCGAGGGCATGGGCACATTTGATGATTACTTGAAGGTGGCAGGCAAGTATGTAAAGTGCGCCGAGAAAGGTGAAACAACAGAATTGGCGCGCGATATCGGATTAGCAAAAGCGTGGATCGTCGTCGAGGTAGTCAACATACTGGTCTCCAGAAAAAATCCGCAGACCAGCAAATATTTGGACTGGTTTCGACGAACCTTGCCGCAATGGGCCAAAAGCCTTAGCGCTCAGGTGATGAGTTAGGCTCTGAGATTTGATATAAACGCCTTTCAGGTTCTGCGCATGAGGTTTCGCAGTTGCATACTTTATCAACACCGACGTTGTTTAAACCGCCGCAACTTCCTTGAATACGCTTGTTATGAAAAATGACGCCAAGTGACATCAACAAAATGATTGCGAGAAAACCAAGAAAGGTAAATAACCAAACCATATTAACCTGCCTTATTAGCCATCGACTCTAGCTTAAGTATAGCAGGGCTAGATGTTGCTTTGAGTAGCGCCTTAGGTCTTGCCAACAAGGAGGGTTTTGATTTTTGGCCACCACAACCACAGGAGCCGCAGCCGCCTTTTTGTTTGTGAACACTTTTCTTATGATTGTTTGATGGGCGTCCTTGAGAGGGCTCAATCAAAGGCTCTCTTGGAACCGCAAGCACATCTTCCAAGGAACTACGAGTAGACAGCCTAAATACTGGCGTGCCACTGCTAAGTAGCTTTGCCAATACACGTTCACCAATATTTCGCACAAGAACAGCATCCACATTGTACCCTTGTAGAGACTGAATCAACTGAGACTTCGCATTGCAACCCGCTTGTGGCATAGAAGCAATGTTCGCTAAGTTTTTTAGCATACCGTCAGTATCAGAATAAATAGCGATGTATGGTGCTTTTACAAAGTGGTTTGCCACCCGCTCACCATCATTAGGAATAGCATAAATCATAAGTTTGACTCCTCATTCGGAAAAACTAATGCATGACCTTCAACTAAACTTTTTGCGACTTTCAATCTTGCACTTTTTACTGTGTTACCAAAAGTTTGTCTAGAAACGCCCATCTGCTCCGCAGCTTGCTGCTGGCTAAGCCCCTCTAAGTCGGCTAAACGTAGCGCTTCTAACTCTTCTGGTAATATGGCGACTTGCTCCAACTGATTAAATGGAATGCCATTGGGCTTAAAGCAGTGGTGAGCCGCACGTCCGCATATTCGTCTTTCTATCTTTGGTCTTGCCATCATTGTCCCTCAAAAACACAGAGTCAAATTACGCCTTAAACTGGCATATGCCAATAACATTTTTAGCATATGCCAATAAACTAAGTTTGCAAAAATCAACACGACAAATACGTAATACATCAGCATTAATTAGACATCTAATAATTTAGGAATTTTGATGATAAACGAACAAAAAGATCAATTCTAATTAACCGGATAATAAAAACGTTAGTTTGCGCAGATTTTTCATACAAATACACGCTAATGTGTTCATTTTATTGAAGAAGAAAAACTATAATCCAAGCAAATCATTAGTTTGAACACTAATGATTGTTTTATTTAAAAGGATGTATACCTAAGGAACGAAAAAGAGAAGTTTGACGACATTGGCCTGAGCTTAAAGGGTAATACTTTCGATACAGAACCTGTCGAACGACCATTACTTGGCCTAGGTGCCCTACTCTTCTTGCCAAATTAAGTTTCTTGAGAGCGCTTAGGTATATCAGAAAAAGGAAGTACATATGTCTGACTCAAATTGGCTCAGCGAATTCCCGGAAATGGATGCCTCTGATCTCAGGGCGATTCGCAAAACACTCGACGGCGCCTATAGAGATTTCTCTCGCGAGTATGGTGAACTCATTGAGTCTCTGTTTGATCCGCTCCTTGCTTTTCTTGTCTGGTTTGAAAAACTTCTGATTTCTACACCTTGGTTCATTATTTTAGGTGTCTGCACCACTCTCGTTTATGCCGCCAGCCGCTCTTGGAAACTGGCCGCTGCATGTTTTGGTTCGCTGATTCTGATTGGCTATTTTGGAATGTGGGAAGACACTATGCGCACGCTCAGTATCATCACTGTATGTACTATGCTTGCCATAGCACTTGGTATCCCTATCGGCATCGCTATGGCGCGCTCTAATCGTATTCAGTCGGTGGTAACACCATTACTCGACGTCATGCAGACCATGCCGGCATTTGTGTATCTCATTCCAGTTGTGATGTTATTGGGCATCGGGAAAATTCCTGGCCTTATTGCAGTAGTGATCTACGCGATTCCACCGGTTATTCGTTTAACCAATTTGGGCATTCGTCTAGTTGATAAAGAAGTATTGGAAGCCGCAACCGCATTTGGTGCCAGCACTCGGCAACGGCTTTTTGGGGTTCAGCTTCCGCTTGCAATGCCAACCATCATGGCGGGAATTAACCAAACGATCATGATGGCACTGTCAATGGTGGTCATCGCATCAATGATTGGGGTAAAAGGTTTAGGTCAGCCTGTTCTAAAGTCTATTACCAATCAATATTTCACTCTTGGTCTTCTCAATGGTTTAGCAATTGTCGCCCTAGCAATCCTTTTTGATCGTGCTTCGCAAGCGTATGCGAAACGCACTCAAGCTCATTTAGGAGACTCAAAACATGACTAGTCCACTTATCGAAATCAGCGGTCTGTATAAAATCTTCGGCCCCAAGCCCAATAGCGTGATTGAGCGCGTTAAGTTGGGACATAGTAAAGAGCAGGTTTTAGCGGAAACGGGCCACACGGTCGGACTAAAAGACATCAACCTGCAAATTCAAAAGGGTGAAATTTTTGTCATTATGGGATTATCCGGTTCTGGAAAATCCACCATGATTCGCCACTTCAACCGATTAATCGATCCAACCATGGGGCAGATTTTGGTAGAAGGGGTGGATGTCATGCAACTTTCTAACAAAGAGCTTGAACAGTTTCGCCGTCACAAGATGTCTATGGTGTTCCAACGCTTTGGCTTGCTGCCTCATCGCACTGTTATCGACAACATCGCATATGGTTTGGAAGTTCAGGGAATGAATAAAGAGGCGCGCTTAGAAAAAGCAAATGAATGGTTAGAAACCGTTGGACTGACGGGTTATGAGCACCAGTATCCTGCTCAACTATCGGGTGGACAGCAACAGCGTGTGGGCCTTGCACGGGCACTGGCTACCGACGCCGAAATACTGTTGATGGACGAGGCTTTCTCGGCATTGGACCCTCTGATTCGGAGCGAAATGCAAGATCAGCTGGTAGAGCTGCAACAGAAGCTGCACAAAACCATTATTTTCATTACTCATGATTTAGATGAAGCGCTTCGACTTGGCGATCGCATCGCGATTCTTAAAGACGGTGAACTTGTCCAACAAGGTTCACCGGACGAAATCTTACTGCATCCTGCCGATGAGTACGTTGAAGCCTTTGTAAAAGACGTCAATAGAGCGCGAGCACTGACGGTCGAAACGCTGATGCAGCCACCTTCGTACTGTGTTCGCGCTGAAACCATTGAAGATGCGCTGAGTGAAATGAAACGTGTTAAACGTGATTATGCCTACCATGAGACCAATGCAGGCTATCAAGGCGTGATAACACAGCAAGGATTGCTAAACGCAGCGAAGTTAACTCATATATCAGATTGGCGTGATGATATCTATGAAGAGGTGCCTATCATCTCTCCACATTTAGCCATTGAGCAAGTGCTGACTGAAGTCATGTCGTGTGAACATTCACTGCCCGTCATCGATGAGCACGGCCATTTGAAAGGCGAATTAAATCGTCAGGTTATTGCGGAGCTGTTTTCTGATCAACGAAGCACAAAACGAGGCACTTCACGCTCAAGCTTCAATAACGTTTCTTAGATGATGTTGATAATACAGCTCACAACAATGTGGGCTGTTATCAATTAACTCACTCCCACTCCCCTTTTTAGATATTTATCTGTGGGCTCAAGCTTGATACCCAAAGCAACATTTACATTGTTCTGATTTTCCTGACAATTTCATGCTCATATCCGGTTTTATTGACATAGTTAGATCATTCTATTGCTTTTTGATGACGCAAATCCTCGATAAATGTCTACTATTACTCTCATACAAAATCTTGATTTAAAGAGGGATAAAATGAAAAAGACAATGTTGGCACTAACAGGCGCGGTAATCATTCTTGCAGGCTGTCAAGATGAGAAACCTGCCGAAACAAGCGCAGTTGAAGTACCTCAGGCAACGGAAACTGAAGTCACCACCAGTGCAGACGTTACGACTGAGACAATTGACACGTTACCAGTAGAAGAAGAACAGGTAATTACTGAAGAGACATTTGTAGACTCTGAACACAACGCACAAAGTGCTCTGGACTGGAACGGCACCTACAAAGGAACACTACCTTGCGCGGATTGTGCTGGTATCGATATGACAATCACACTAAATCAAGATGGCACTTACGTACTTGAAGAAAGCTACCAAGACAAAGAAGACGGTCAATCAAAATCTGAAGGTCAATTCACTTGGGACGCAAATGGCAGCATCGTAACGTTGACAAATGAAGATGCACCAAACCAATACTTTGTTGGTGAAAACGTACTTATGAAGCTAGACATGAATGGCGAAAAAGTAACGGGTGACCTAGCACCACTATACAACTTAACGAAACAGTAAGAAGTTAGTATCAATACCTGATAAATACCTCAAATCCGAGCCACCCCAGCTCGGATTTTTCGTTATTTTAACGAAAGCTATTCCAGCAACCTTTCTATTCTGAAGCAACATTCTGCTTCTTACCCTGATTGTTCATTACATTTCCATACGCTTTGCCGATAGATGCTTACAACATCATTTTGTACAGTGTTCAAAACAAAACAGAACAACTCGGAAAAATGATGAAAAAAACATTAATTGCACTACTTACTTTGACAGCTGCTGGCTCAGCTTTCGCTGGCGATACTTACATTCGTAACGGTAACATCTACAACAACGAAGGCGGTTGGAACGTAGAAGCTGGTGTGGCTCAAGGCAGCGATCTTTTCAAAGATCAAAAGCATAATACAGCACCAATTCTCAACGGTGGTTACCATGGTGACGACTTTAATGCCGACCTAAGTGGCATTAACTACCGCTTCTTCGGTAACACCAATGAGTTAATCAACATGAGTGCCTACCTTGTAGGTAGCGGTGTAATGCGCGACGGTGATACAGCGAAAAGCCTAAAAGGCACAGATAAACGCCGTTTCGCCGTCGATCTAGGTTTAAACGCAGACTTTACACTGGATCAAAACAACGTCATTTCTACGTACCTTCAGCACGATATCAGTGGTGCTTACAAAGGTTACTTAGCGGGCGCGACTTACTTCCACATCATGAAATTCGGTAGTGTTGATTTTGTTCCTTTTGCTAACCTAACTTATCAAAGTGAAGACTACGTAGATTATTACTTTGGTGTAAAACAACGCGAAGCAAACGCAAACCGCAAAGCATACAAAGGTGATTCAACGGTAAGCTATGGTGTGGGCTACAAACTTGTTATGCCAATCAACGACAACTGGCAAGTAAGCCAAATGACACAATACACGCGCCTAGGCAGCGGTATCAGCGACTCTTCTATCGTTGATAGTGCAAACCAATGGGTTGTTGGCGCAAGTGTGTCGTACAACTTCTAATCCGACACGCCCTTATAAAGCCATCATTTCGATGGCTTTATGCGTTGGACATTTGCATCATCTTGCACACAGACGTTAGTGTGAATGAGCAATCCATAACCTATGTAAGTCGCTATAGCCTGTATTCTTCACCTGCACACCTCGCACTTGCTGTGTTTTTGTCACTTCTTCGTAGCCAACAAACAAAGGCAAATATAGGTACTGATCGCGCAGCGCTTTCTCTAGGTTTAATAAAGACTGCAGCGAGTGATCATCAGCCATCGCCCTGCGAACCTTTTCTCTGTGGCTTAACATCTGGCTTTGATCAAAACTAAAACGCAGTCCAGTTGCTATCGACAGCCATTCGAAGATGCCATATTCAAATGGTGCTTCCATGACTTCCTCAATGAAGAGCAAATCTGCTTGGTGAGACACTACCTCAGGAAAACTAATGTCATCAATAACGACGATCTCCAACTCCAATCCCGTTGCACGAATCACACTGTGCAACCATTCGGAATGACGAATTAAACTCGGTATCGTCCAGACAGGTTCAGCTAATACCACTTTACCTTTCAGTTTAGGTATCACACCACCATCTGTTATTGATAAATCTTGCTCATGAGTCTCTAACTGAATGCTGTCAACGGCACTTGGCGCATCATAAATTCGCTTTTGCACATGGATGTAATCAGCGAGTTGATACCAAGTCTCTTTTGTGAGTTGGGATTCCGCGCGTTCGCGGTAGGTCAGATATGAAAATGCGCTAATTTTTTCCACTTCAACGTGATCGGAGCTTTGGTTAAAGCTCAACATATTTAAGGTTTTAACATCACCATGAGACAGCGTTATTTGATCTAACAATGCGCGTGCTGAAAAATACTCTTTGTGCGCTTCAAGAGTCATACTCTCCTGGTTCCAGCCGCTGATTTTAAATGGCCCAGTCCCTATGTGGTAGGAATAACTAGAACCGAAAGAGACGACATCTCGACACAGAATAGACGCATGAGGAGTTGCTAGCATGTATGGAAACAACTTGTTCGGATGCTTCAATATGATTTTTAAGCAGTTAGATGTTTCTGCAACCACGCTATCAATGCATTGCCAGAGCTCGTGAACTGGTCCTTTTATCTCCCTGAGTCTTTCTATACTCCAAACCACATCCTGTATGTTAAGGGGCTCGCCATCATGGCGATATATGCCTGGCCGCAACCATAACGTCATTACCTTGCCTTCCATTTTCCATTCGTGTGCTAACGATGGCTCGATACCACCATTGGAATTTTGGGTCAGCAATACATCATAAACGCTTTTCGCGACGTGTAATTCAGTGTGACGGTAAGTATTCGCAGGGTCGATTTTGGATACCCAAGGGTAAGAAGAAATCAAAATAGCGTTATTTGATTCATTCAATCGATTCACTTTTTCAGATGCGATAGTTAGTGCTCTAACCGCGGTTTGACCGAACCAATCAATAAGTTTCGTTATTGAGTTCATTCTTCCTCTGCCAAGCTCCTCAACCAAAAACTCGGTCATCGCTTGTTGGAGGGAAATATTGATACTGAGACGGCTAGCGTTACTTCGGCCAATCGCAGGTTGCCAATCGACCCAATCGTAAGTGGCAAGCTTTTTCATCACAATAGAAACATTGCGCCTCGACGTGCAAATCACCGCTTCTAGCTCAGAAAGCGTAACAAGGTGATACTGGTGAGGTTCAAAGTGCTTTAACAGTAGATCCAGATACCTAAGATTGACATCGTTCACAAAGATTCCTAAGAGTTATTCCAAAGCAAAAAAATAGCACAGGACGCTTAGCAACTAAACTTCCTGTGCTATATCTAAACAAATTCAAAGCTTGGACTCAGCTCGACCAACAGAAGTCAAAAACGTTTACTAAGCCAAGAGGTAACTTGAATAAGTATTCTTAGAAACGGTAGCTCATACCTACAGAGAACACATTGATGTCTGCATCAACCGTTACTTTTTCATTGCCAAATTTCGCAATGTCTAGCTCAGGCATCATGTATTCCCATTCAACTTGTAGAGCAAAGTTTTCAGTAATAGCGAACTCTGCGCCTAAACCGTACATGCCTGTTACAGTGCTGTCAGAAATGGTGGTATGGCCTGCGCTACCGTCAATCACAGAGTTGCTAATTTTGAATTCAGCATTGAAGTAAGAAAGACCAGCTTTAGCAAAAAGGTTGAAACGATCGCCAATCGGTAGAGTCGCTTTTGGCTGAATCGATAGATACTTCATATCACCAACAGTAACAACTTTGCCGTCTAAAGCATCGTAGCCACCAATGGCTGCTTCTAGAGAAATGTATTCGTTGAATTTGTAACCACCGAATACTTTGCCTGAAAGGCTTGAGTCATCTTCAAGTTTAAGTTTAGTGCTAGCGTTAGTACCACCACCATTGATAGAGCCATTAACATCACCAAACGATGCTTGACCTACAGATGCACCAACGTAAGGAGCTGCGTTTGCAACAGAACATGTTGCTAGAAGGGCTGTCATTAGCCATGTTTTTTTAAACATTGTATTTCACTGCCTGTTAATTATTGAGGTTGTGTTTTGCCCATCCTTAAGCATGCCATGCTATCCATTTCACTTGGTTTCAAAACCAAGTGGATGTTAATGAATAAAAACTCAATAAAACATGAAATATTTAGACACAACTTTGCCACTTTCTTTCTTAATTTTGACAATTTAGTCATTTCACAAGCATTGCTGCTTCAACCAGTTAGTGAGTTTGATGATTTCCGCTTGCTTGGCTCGACTCTTTTTATGAATAAAATAGAAGCTGTCGCCGGTTTCCAATCCATGAGAAGGGATATACACCAAATCGTGCGCTTTATCTCTTTCATTAAGCATAAAATCATTCGCAAATGCGATGCCTTGGTCATAACGCGCCGCCTCAATTGCCAACAACATATGACTAAAATGTTGAACATCGACATCTTTCGGCAAGGTGTAACCGCCCGCTCTGCACCACTCAGCCCAATCTTTTCCTCTCTCTCGATAAATTGAGTCTGTCGACAAAATAGGGTATCGCCAAAGCGCTTCTGGAATCGGTTGATCTTGCAACTCTTTCCAAATTTTATGGCTGCAGACCGGATACAACGTCTCCGCGTATAACTTTACCGACATGTAGTTTCGCTTTGGCTTCTCTACCGTGATAAAACAATCGCCAACGCTGTCTGTCTGTTCAGGATCACCAACGACCATATTGAGTGTCAGATCGATTTCTGGATGTAGGCGCTTAAAATCAGACAAACGCGGAATAAGCCACTTTACGGCGAGCGAGCTATAAATCGCCAACCGTATGCTGCCTTTGTCCCCTTCTCGCACCTTTTGGCTGGCCATCGCAATTGAGCTAATTGCTGGGCTAATATCCTCTAAATAGCGGGTGCCCGTATCGGACAAAGAGAGCTTTCTGCCTTGGCGGATAAATAATGATTCACCCAAGTAATCTTCTAATAATCGTATCTGGTGGCTAACGGCACTTTGCGTCACATTGAGTTCTTCAGCAGCAAGCGAAAAGCTAGAGTTTCTGGCAACAGATTCAAAACAGTGAACCGCTCTGAGTGGTGGCAATTTCATTATCTAAAAATCTCATACTTAAACTAATAAATATCACTTCACTTCATCCTATGACATCACCTACTCTTTGGCAAAGAAAGAGGAGAGGAAAAAGTGAAAGTTACATCGGTCGGAGCAGCGATGCTGCTATTAATTGTTGGAAATCTCATTGCGGTGCTTTCGGACTCTTTAATTAAAAGTGTCGGAAATGAAGTGCCTATTTTTCAATTTGTCTTTTTCCGACAAATATCAGCGGTGCTTTTCCTGCTGCCAGTCTACCTGCTAACAAAAAATGCGCCTTTTCTTGAAGGGTTTAAGTGGCATGCTGTTCGCGCTCACGTATGGTTACTTGGTGCAATATTCATGGTTTTGGCGATCTCATCTTTACCGCTCGCAACTGCGAACGCGATCTTTTACGCCGCGCCATTGATCATGTTGCCACTTGCAGCAATCTTTTTTGGAGAACAGTTGTCTAAGCAATCGGTCGCCGCAGCGATAATGGGCTTTGCCGGTGTATTGGTCATCATTCGTCCAGACCAAATCGATTGGGCAGCCATTTCAGCTTTAGTTGTTGCAATTACTTTAGCAATCAATAACTTGCTCATTCGAAAACTGCCAAAAAATCAGTCTGTGATGCAAACGTTATTGATGACAAACTTGGCAGGTATTCCAGTAGCATTCTTGCTTGTTCTGATCGAAGCAGAACCTTGGGACTGGAGTGCTTTCCCTGTTGCTGCTGGCTCAAGTTTGTTCATCATGATTTATGCAGCAACATGTGTCATCGCTTACCGCTCGATCGATAGCAACAAAATTGCCAGCGCTGAATACAGTGGCTTAATTGGTGCCGTGTTTGTGGGATTGATTTGGTTTGGAGAAGTGCCTGATATATTTATGGCAATAGGAACCATTATGATTGTTGTGCCTCTGGTTTGGCTTTCTAAACGAGAGCGTCGCAAGAAAAAGTTGCAAGAGCAACAAGAAGCGCACGTTACTTAAAGTTGTGCTCTAACCCAAAGACTAAAAAACCGAGCCGTAAGTGCTCGGTTTTTTTATGTGGCTCTAATCGGTTTTTACGTAAGCGACTACGTGAGATAAAAACTGCCTTGCAAAGCGATCATTAAACCGGATGCGATATTCATGCTCGGCTTCCGACACTAGACGCCAGCCTTCAGCAAAGTATTCTTTGATATCATCAACCGCCTCTTCTTTATTTTTGATGTGTTTCGCGTTCCACTGATAAGTGCAAGAGACAACGATCAGCCCACCCACCTTGGTGGTTTTTTTTAGAGCATTGATCACGCTAAGTGGCGACTCACATTGATCAATCACATTTAAACATACGACTAAATCAAAGCGAGATTGGAGAGTATCGAGCTCAAAAGGCTGGTTAATTAGCGTCAAATCAACATGAGCACATTTCTGTACGATATCTCTATTCTCTACCTCTAAAGTGTTTAAGGTGTTCACATCGTGAAGGTAAGTAAGCTCGACGCGTTGTTCTTCTATTAATAGTTGCTTCAAGCCATCCATTAACCTATTTGAAGGCTCCACAAGCGTCGCTTCTTTAAGGTTAGGTAAGCGTTGCACTAACTCATAATAATTTCTTCCCAGCGCCGCCCCAACCTCAAGTAGGGAATACGGCTGAACGCTGCTTTCGATTACCGCCTGCGCAATAAAATCAGCAACTTGAGAGCAGTGAGGTGATGACAAAAAAGAAAGTGGGACTTGTTTTGAGCGACTGGTTATCATCTCAATCTGTTGATCCTCAATGAACTTGTCGAACCATTGCGCTTCGAAATAACCAGCCAGACCGTGCTCGGTCAGGTAAAAATCTTCCATGTTTTTTCCGTTCGTACTTTAAGAAAAGTGATTGTATCGAACGCGGAAATTAACGGGTATTTCTGGCCGCACATTCCAATGGGAAAAATAGATGAAAACGCCGCTTATGTGAAAAAGCCCTTTCATCTCAAAGATAAAAGGGCTTGTTAATCGCTTCGGTTAAGTCGCTAACTATTGTGGTAGAACAACGTTACCATCTTGAATTGGGAACGTTTTTGTCGCTGGCTTGCTCGCCAAACGAACCGTCGTTGGTGCACCTGAAACTTCGTAAGTGACGTCGTAACCCACTACTTTATCAGATGTCGTATATTCTGTATGACACTGTTTTTTCGTCGTTGTTACTACATCACCTTTTTGCACATTCTCCTGGATCTTACGACCTGTCAGTGCACCAGCAATCGTACCAATAATTTTATTGTCATCCGCAGGGGCAACTTGCTCGGTTACTACCACGTCTTTACATACTTGGTGCGGCTTTTTCACCGTTTCAGTCACCGCTTCAACCAAAGTAATGTTTGCTTGAGTTGGAGCTGGTGGCGTTTTGTCTTTACAGCCTGCTAGTACAGCAACAACTGCCGTTGCAATTGCGATAGATTTCATATTCATGATTTACATCCCAGTATGGTTTGCTTTGATGAGCGTTATGGTAAATCGCAAAAGGGAAATCACATCAGACGAAAACAAACCCTCTGTCATTAACAAGTAAAGAAACACTGTTTTATAAGAGGTACGTCAAGAAACACTCAGCAGAATGTCAACAGAGATAAAACTGTATCACTACTGATTATGATTGGGCTGGACTAGTCTATGAGATTTATTTTTAAGCCAAGCTCAAAAATAGTTCGTCATCCGTTAAATACTTATGACGGTGGCTTAGATTACGCACGTGCATAAACATAAAATCAGGGAAACCAGGCGCTATAATGTTATTTGGTTCCCAGCATACACCGCCAACAAACACATATCGCCCCTGCTTGTCATCTTCGTGAAGGGGGTTATTAAGAGGAGAAGAAAACTCTGCTCGGCAACCTTCAACCACACAAACAATTTGTCCTTTAAAAAGGCCAATCACGCGCTTTACAAGATTTGCCTTGATACCACACCTCCATGCTTGGCGAGTGGCCATCTCATAGCCATATTTTCGGATCGCTTTCTTTTGCAAATGTACTACTAGGTTCATTTTGACTCCTGATTCAAGCAACTACGTGAAGCCCAAAGTCATAAAAGCAGATAGACGTCTATACCCGAGTGAGCTCATGGTACGTGGGAATAAACTACGTGATTAGACTGAGTTTAGTGTCGGATGAGATACACCGTCCACGATGCTGTAACGTATCGATTTACACCTATCAAAGGCAGATAACACATCAACTTTTGAGTGCTTTCCTGCGCTGTATCTGGTTACTTCTGTATATTACTATAACGAAATCACCCTCCACGTTTACCTATATAAATTTGTCGTAACGATAGAGGGTGCTTATCATGGAGAGAAGATAACGCCTACGCGTCGATGAGATAATTTTGACCTTCAGTTTCTAAACGATCAATCATTTTACGACACTCATTTAAATCAAGAGGTTGTTCAAAGCGGCGCTTGAGATTCATCAAAAAGAAGATATCTTCACACATGGCTTTCTCAGGTTCGTCACTGATTTTGGCGACCGGTGAACCATTGCACGTGACCATTTTTATCACGATAGAAAGTGGCTGGTAGGCTTCACCATCTTTATTGACATAATCACCCATATCATTGGCAAGAAAAGTACCGATACCAAAACTCACCTGAATACGTCCTTGGAAATACTCGCAAATATCTAACGCTTGTTCGAAGTTAAGTCCGTCGGTAAACACCAGTGTTTTTGTTAATGGGTCTATATTCAGCGACTGGTAGTGTGCAATGATTTTTTCACCCCAGCTATAAGGGCAACCACTATCGTGACGTACACCGAAGTACGCGTTACTTAGTTCTTCATCAAAGTCTTTAAGGAAAGCATCGATACCAATCGTATCGGTTAACGCAATACCTAGTGCACCATCAAACATTTTTTGCCAACGTTGCAACGCCACTTTTTGCGAATCTCGCACATTCACCAGAGCTTGGTGTCCCATAAACCATTCATGAGCAACGGTGCCGATAGGCGTCAAGTTTAGCTCTTTTGCTAAGTGATAGTTGCTTGTTCCTGTCAAACATTCCGGCACTTCCTGGCACAAATATTCCAGCATAGTGCGCTGAGCTTGGAAGGAAAAACGTCGACGCGTCGACATGTCAGAAAATTTAAAGTTAGTGATGTTACGACGTTTTAGTTCCGACTTTAGGTGCCGAACTTTCTCTTCTAAAACAGTGGTAAATTGCACAACAGGGATATCTGACCAACGCTGACGGCTACGAACTTCAGACACGATGCTCATGATGATCGTTTCGTACAAGATGGTATCTCGCCACAAACCGTTAATGGTAATTCTTAACTGGCTTGAGCCATCAGCCATGGCTTTATTATGGAAAGAGACATCACTTTGTGGGTTGAAACGGAAATGGCGCAGTGCATCAACAAAGTCAGGGTTCAGGTAAGGCGCGACACGCTTAATATATTCAATTTCTTCTTGCGTAAATTGAATATCTTGCAGTTTAAGGACTTCGGCTTTTACCTCGGGCAAAAGCTCAGAGAGGTCTTCCTCACTGCGCACGATAAACTTATATGACACCATCGCATCAGGGTAAAGCGCTGTTACAGCGCTCATCATATTGACTTTGTAGACATCGAAATCCAAAGCGCTTTGAATGATGCGGGAAGAAAATAGTTTGGTGGTCATTAGGTGCCCTTCTACATGCCCTTCCTGGGTATATAACTTTTTGTTACTAACTAATTTGCGTAAACAATAAACACCCATCTATAGTTTGTCAACTTTTGTTACTAACCACTCATTTTTATAAGGTTTTTTTGTCTAGAATTCGAGCAAGCATTGTGAATAAGTCAGAGTCATCCGTAAATTTATGCTCAAACCGTATTACGAACACTACCAAAAACGTTTCTAACAACTCGTTACTTACCCATTGATTGACCACTTGTTATGCGCTAGATTACTTACAAATCAATATTAGGACCCAACCATGATCGTATCTGTCGACATTATTCCATTCAGGCTATCTGGCTGTGCCGATAAGGGATTGGAAGTGTTGTTGATTAAACGTTCAAATCCAAATCGGCCATACCATGGAGTCTGGGCACTACCGGGCGGATTTGTCTTTGATAAAGACTTAACCAGTGAAGGCGGACGCCCGGCCGATGAAAACTTTGAAGCGGCGCGTCGCCGAATTTGCCGTGAGAAAATCCATACCTACCCTCGCCATTTTAGCGAAGCGTTTATCGACGGTGATCCAAAGCGAGATCCAGAAGACTGGAGCTTAAACATTACGCACTACGCCTTAGTCGATCGTAACAATGTAGAGCAAATAAATAATGCAGGTGTACCGGAATGCCAACTTAAATGGTTTTCGCTACAGGCTATTCTCAATGGAGAAGAAACCCTCGCATTTGATCATCAAAAAACCATTGAAAAAGCGTGGCAAAAGCTTCGTGCATCCATTGAATACACATCGGTTCTTTTGTTTGCATTAGACAAAGAGTTTTTGGTTGCGGACATCATTTCTGCTTATCAAGAGTTTGGTATTGATATCAGCCGAATGACGATTAAGCGCCGCTTGATAGATTCAGGCGTACTAAAACCCACTAATAAAGTCGCTTCAACCAACAAAGGCAAAGGTGGAAAACCCGCAATGGTATATACGCTGACTAGCGACGAAGTAACCTTTTTTCAAAACTGTTTGCGTGGATAAACGCAGACAATCAGACAGACAAGGAGTCTGCCATGACTGTTCGAGTAAACTATCAAACTACAGCAGTGATCGACGTTGATCCAGAGAAAGGTTTTAGTGAGTTATGTCCAAATGAACTGCCCGTTGCAGGTGCGTTGGAAATCGTACCGGAGCTTTTGAACAATCATGCCAAAGGCCGATTAAAACTGGTCAGTCGTGACTTGCACCCACCGAAAGCAAAATGGGATGCAGAATCGCCAGCCAATATGCTTGAGCCCGTTGGTTTACCGAATGTGGATATAAAGTGGAACCGTCACTGTGTGCTTGGCACAACAGGTTCTGAGCTGCTAGATGGCTTACCATCCGTGTTGGACTACGATTTTCAAGTTAATAAAGGTATGGATCCTGACGCACACCCTTACGGTATTTTTTTCCATGATATTGCCGACACCAAAACGACAGGTGCGCATGAATTTCTAAAGTTCAACGGGATTGATACCTTAGTTATCGGTGGCCTTGCCTTAGACTTTTGCGTGAAAAAATCCGTCATGCAAGCGCTGGAACTTGGCTACAATGTGGTAGTTAATCTTGCTTCAACTCGTGCGGTGCTGCCTGATAATGTAGAGAATGTGCTGACAGAGCTCAGAGATAATGGCGCATTATTTGTCGAAAAAGCGGACGACATCATCGTAGAAAAGTTCGCTTAGAAACGATAGTAACCGAGAAGGATTTCACCATGCATCAACATGAAAAATTGAATTACGTTGAATTTGGTTCCACTAATGTCAGTGCGACCAAACAATTTTTTGAGCGTGCTTTTGACTGGAGCTTTACCGATTATGGTCCAGAATATTCTGTATTTTCAGGACAAGGGTTGGATGGCGGATTCTTCAAATCTGAGTTTATAAACCAAACCGCAAATGGTGGCGCACTTTTAGTATTTTATAGCTCAGACATTCAGGCCACTCAGACAAAAGTAGAGCAGCATGGTGGAAAAATTATCCGCCCTATTTTCGAATTCCCCGGCGGCTGTCGATTCCACTTCACTGAACCGAGTGGAAATGAATTCGCAGTATGGTCAGAGAGCCATTAAGTCATCACAAATCAACAACACACCATCAACGTGAGCCCAAGCTAGCCAGATCCGGAACTGGCATTACATTTCTGGTTGACCTCATCCTTGGTTTAATTCACTGTTAGCGCAACAATTAATCGATGAGGCGCTATACCTCGACCAAGGATGTCAAATGACTGCCGTCAGTTTTTTTCGCTTACTCTGCCTCGCTGCTATTTGGGGTGGCTCGTTTCTGTTTATGCGAGTCGCCGCCAACACATTCGGGCCGGCTTACTTAATCGAATTTCGAGTTACATTTGCCGCCGTCGCTTTGTTATTGATCGCCGTATATTTGAAGAAGAAACTCACGTTAACTGCGCATACTAAACACTTCTTTATTATTGGCTTATTCAATAGCGCAGTTCCATTTTTACTCTTTGCGTACGCAGCCCAGACACTGAATGCATCAACTTTAGCAATATTGAACTCAACCGCCCCAATATGGGGAGCACTAGTTGGCTTTGTTTGGTACCGCAGCCCACTCACAGCGAAATCTGTTCTCGGTATGCTAATAGGCATTGGAGGCGTTGCAGTCTTGGTCGGCTTAGATACTTCAACCATAGGTGAAGAAGCCATGCTCCCTATTGCCGCCAGTTTGATGGCTTCTTTCAGCTATGGCATTGCTACCAACTACACTAAAAATGCGCCACAAGTACCTGCTTTTGACAATGCTCACGGCAGCATGTGGGCGGCGGTTATTTGGGTACTGCCGCTGCTACCATTCTTACCAATGCGTGCAGAACCAAGTCATTTCGAATGGAGCTCTGTTGTCACGCTCGGCGTTGTATGCACAGGGTTCGCTTATTTGCTCTATTTCCGCTTAGTTTCTGATATCGGCCCAGCGTCAGCACTGACTGTCACTTTTCTTGTTCCTGTTTTTGGTATCTTATGGGGCTACTTGGTGCTAGATGAGCCCGTCGGCTCTAACACCATCATAGGAACAATTCTAGTGCTTAGCGGCACTATGCTAGTCACCGGTTTCTCCCCAACAGCAATGCTCGCGAAGCGAAAACGAAGCGTGGCTTAATCAGCCTAATATAACTTCCACACCTCGCTTTTTGATTTGTTCAAGGTCGCTTTTCGGAGCGGCTTTGTCAGTCAGCAGCACTGATATTTCGTCAGTCTTACCAATTGATGAGGGATAAATTTGCCCAAATTTACTAGAATCCGTTAGAACAATATTGCGCCTTTTTTTCGCAATGATGGTTTCTGCGATCTCAGCGCGCATCATGTCGCGGCTAGTAAAGCCAGTGTCTTGATGGAAGCCGTCAATACCCAAGAAGGCCGTGCTGAAATGAATGTTCTCAATACACAACTTAGTCAGCGGTCCGACCAAGCTCTCGCCTTGGTGCTGATACACGCCACCAAGCAAGATAATGTTGGCAGAAGTGTTACGGATGAGATGGGCGATATACGCCGATGGCGTAATGATGGTCACATCGCCGCGCTCAGCCAAAGTCCGAGCCAACAACGCATTGGCACTGCCTCCTTCAATCAGCACTGTCTCATTCGATGCGACCAAATCCGCAGCTTGGTTTGCGAGCGATTGTTTAATATCGAAACGTACTTCTAGGCGGGCATCAATGTCATCACTTTGCAACGCGGTAGCTGCGCCGTGAACGCGCTTTAGGTAGCCCTGTTGCTCCAGAAAGTTCAAATCCTGTCTGATGGTCACACCCGACACGCCAATGATGTCAGAAAGCTCTGTGACTTGAACGCGTTTACGGTCGTTCACTAATTGCAGGATTTCATTTTGTCTTGGGTTCACAGGTTCGCTCCTTATTGATGAGCTTACAGTATACTCACCTGATGTTTCATATGAAAAGAACTTGAAAGTAAAAAGGAAAAAACGCGTGGTCTGATTAGCCAAGCTGTACCTTGCGAATATCGCTCCCATCAACAGATAATAGGGCAACGAAAATGGGATGGAAGAAGAGGGGTTAACTCCCTACATCCCAACAACGATAGAGACTAGGATAAAAGTAATGGAAGAAATTTACTTCGCAGGCGGCTGCCTTTGGGGCGTGCAAGAATTTATGCGCCACCTTCCGGGCGTAATCAACACAGAAGCCGGGCGAGCAAATGGCACAACGGATAACACTCAATCCGAATACGATGGCTACGCAGAGTGCGTGAAAACCCAGTTCGACCCTGAGCAAGTTTCGGTTGAAACTTTAATGGGGTATTTGTTTGAGATAATCGACCCTTACAGCGTTAACAAGCAAGGTGAAGACGTAGGTGAGAAGTACCGTACTGGTGTTTATAGCCAAAACGAACAGCATCTCACCATCGCGAAAGCGTTTATCGCAGCACGACCGGACGCCGACAAGATCGCCGTAGAAGTACTGCCACTCACAAATTATGTACCAAGTGATGATGAGCACCAAGACAGACTCACAAACTTTCCGAATGATTACTGCCACATCCCATTAGATTTACTACATAAATACAGGGATAACTCGTAACCATTCAGTCAGCATCGCTTTAAAAGGCAAGATGCATATCAGTTAAAATCGATGCCTTCCATTAATGACAATGTCATTTCTGCCGCCGATATTTCCTTACAACCCGACGAGTTTTGTCCGCACCACAACGGTGTGAATTCATCTCGGTTTTGCTTTTCCATAAGCGCTCTTAGTTGAGCCATTTCAATGGAGGCGTATGGGAATTTCGGCGCAAACTCACTGATGTAGCCTAGCTCCGACATTGCGCGATTAACAATGCCTCTCGCTGGTCGGCCCGAGAAAACATTGGTCACAGCGGTATGTTGCGCGCGTTCACTGGCAATGGCATATCGATGTAAAGACGATGTTTTCGCCTCATCACACAACAAATAGGCGCTGCCAACTTGAACGGCACTCGCTCCTAATCTCAACGCGGCTTCCACCCCTCTTCTATCAGCGATTCCGCCTGCAGCAATAACAGGCAAATTCACCCGTTTGGCGATTTGTGGTAATAACGCAATCAAACTTAATTGAGTAGTTAAATCATCCGATAAAAACATACCTCGGTGTCCACCAGCCTCCAAGCCTTGGGCGATAATACCGTCAACGCCTTTTGCTTCTAGCCAAAGTGCTTCGTCCACCGTGGTCGCTGACGAAAGGATCTTCCCTCCCCACCCTCTAATTCGAGCTAACAGATCATCGTCTGGCAAACCAAAGTGGAAACTGATCACTGGCGGTGCAAATGGTTCAATCGCGTCAGCAATATCATGATTGAAAGGCATCCTTGTCGGAGCGTTTGGCTGAGCCTGAACGGTTGCATCAACCTCGGAAAAATACGGTTGCAGCGTTTTTTGCCACTTTTCGTGCTTGTTGCCGTCATACTCCGGCATTTCATGGCAAAAGAAATTGAGGTTAAACGGTCGGTTAGTTGCCTGCTTGATAAGTTGAAGTTCTTTTACGATGGCGTCTTTGTTCAGCATTCCACAAGGTAACGAGCCAAGCCCGCCAACATTACTGACGGCTATGGTCATTTGGCTGTCTTGCACACCGGCCATTGGCGCTTGAATAATCGGTAACTCTGTTCCCAAAAGTGTATTAAATACCTTGTTCATCATGCTCTTTCCTTGAAAACTTAACCTTTACCTGTGATGGATCTGCGCCATCGTTATCCAGACTAGACTTTCACATGATTAACCGCTTATAAAGTTAAAGTGATGCATTTGTGCGCTATGCACTTTTGATAGAAATGACAAAGGGAGCCTATGGCTCCCTTAATATGCTGAATAACAAGAATCAAAGTGACTATCGTACGACATCTGATTCAAGCTCTAGCTCTGCTACAGACAGCATGGCAAACTCTTCCTCGGCGGTTGATGCCACCAGTTTGTTGCGGCTGTATAACCCATAATAAACACCACCGATAAGAAACAATCCCATTGTCATGAAAAAGGCTGAGGGATCAAAAGCATAAACACCTGTCATTGCGATCAAAGAAAGCACCAGAGAAATACTCGAAGTAATTATCCCACCAGGCGTTTTATATGGACGAGTTAATTCCGGCTGTTTAATTCGCAATAAAATATGGCTCAAGGACATTAATGCGTACGATACAGTCGCACCGACAACAGCCATCGCCAAGATTAAGTCCCCCTCACCCGTAAGTGAAACCAAGAACCCAAAAACGCCCGGAACCAAAAGCGCACGAGAAGGCACTTTTTTGTCACTGGTTAATGACAAAGTTTGCGGTAAATAACCCGCGCGGGAAAGCGCAAACACCAAGCGACTGTAACCATAAATGATTGAAAAGAAAGAAGCGATAAGGCCAGCCAATCCAAGTAAGTTCACGGCCATTGCTACCGTTGAATTGCCCGTAAGCTTTAGGGCGTCAACTAATGGCACCGCGCTATCGCCTATGACCTTTGAGCCAACCGCACCAGCCAAAAGGACGACTACGAGAGTTGCGGTTAGCAATAAAAACAGCATCGCACCAATGATGCCTTTGGGAACATCTTTTGCCGGATTTTTTGCCTCCTCTGCCGCTAAAGGCACACCTTCAACCGCAAGAAACAACCACATTGCAAATGGCAACGCAGCCCATACGCCATACCACCCAAACGGCAAGATTTCTGTTGCCTGAGCCGTCGCCGGAGCAATATCGAATAAGTTATTAACATCAAAGTGACCAATAAGCACAGCAGCAGTAATGAGAATAGCTAGCACAGCCAAACCGCTGATGACCATCATCACTTTGAGAGCTTCGCCAACACCTGCCATATGAATAGCGATAAAGACGGCGTAGAAAAGTGCGTAAACAACAGGGCCATCGATACCAACCAATTCATTCACGGCTGAGCCAATAAAAATCACTATCGCAGCAGGCGCGAGCGTATATTCAATCAAAACTGATAAGCCAGTGAAAAAGCCGCCTGTCGGCCCCATCGCCTGTCTTGCGAAGCTGTAACCACCACCCGCAGCAGGAATAGCCGCAGACATTTCAGCTAAAGACAATACTAGCGTGAAATACATTACTGCCATCGCGATAGCAGCAATAAGAAAGCCTCCCCATCCTGCTTGAGCGATGCCAAAGTTCCAACCGGCGAAGTCACCAGATATAACATACGAGACACCTAAGCCAGCAAGTAAAATCCAACCTGCGGTGCCTCTTTTTAGCTGCCTTTTGGCCAAGTACTCCTGATGTTTAGACATAGTAAATCCTTCTACTTTGATGAAATTAAAAAGTTGTCGCTGTGTTTATCTTCAACGCTTGCGCCACTTGGCTCATTGATATCTGAGCGATCTTTCAGATTCACTCCTGACAGTTGTAATTTTCGAGCTTCCTTGAGCAAGTAAAATGCGCGTTCACAGGCATCGTCATAGTTGAGCCCCTGAGGGCGCACATTGGAAATGCAGTTTCTTTGGGAATCTTTAGAGCCTCGTTTAGCCCCCCAAGTGAGATACATCCCCATGCTATCCGGAGAGGTTAGCCCGGGCCTCTCTCCAATTAAAACCAGCACGGCCTTGGCGTTAAAACATTCACCAACATCATCCCCTACCGCTACTCTTCCTTGCTTTACGATTGTGATAGGTGCGAATTTCCATTGATGTTCATCATCAGCGCTTAAAAGAGAAATCAATCGAGTAACCACAGGCACGGCATGGTTTTGAATTGCGACGGAAGAAAGTCCATCAGCAATAACAATCGCAAGATCAATGTCAGTGTTATGCTCATTTGCTATCAAGTTGAGCGTTTGCCAAGAAGATTCATCAAGCAGCCTTCCTAAATCGGGCCTTTGCAGGTACATAAGCCGGTCACTCACTTGACTGCTCACTACCACTGGAGGTTCTAAGGTATTTTCAAGAATCGAGTAAGAGTCCGATAAACCAGCAACGAGAGAGTCAACATTCAAACTGCAATGCACTGCATCCATAGCTTGGGCATGATCCAGCTGAAATGAGAGTAACTCGTTGGTTGGTACACTGTTTCCGCTACGACCCAGAGCGATCCGAGCAGAGGTGAAGTCACGTAACTTGCCCCACGGGTTGTGTGTGACAACTCCAGACTCATCTTGTGGGGACTGAGCAATGGTGATTACTTTACCCATGAGAATACCCCTTATTCAGTTGGTTAATTGCTCCCGAAAACGAGCGAGAGATTTGCTCACTTAACCGAACGTCTTGCACGCTCTCGAAAATCTGCATCTCCATTAACCATTTTTCAAACTCTGGTGCTGGCTTCAAACCGAGTACTTTTCTTGCGTAAAGGGCATCGTGAAATGAGGTAGTTTGATAGTTGAGCATGATGTCATCAGACCCTGGAATACCCATGATGAACGAGCACTCGGCCACACCTAATAGTGTCAGCAAGTTATCCATGTCATTCTGATCGGCATAGGCATGATTGGTGTAACAGATATCGCAACCCATAGGTAAACCAAGCAACTTCCCACAGAAATGATCTTCAAGCCCAGCACGAATGATCTGTTTGCCATCAAACAGATACTCAGGGCCAATAAACCCAACGACAGTATTAACCAACAAAGGATCGAACTGTTTCGCGACAGCATAAGCGCGGGCTTCACAAGTCTGCTGATCGACCCCATGAAATGCATTCGCAGACAGCGCTGTACCTTGTCCGGTTTCAAAATACATCACATTGTTTCCTACGCTACCTCGATTCAAAGACAACGCGGCTTCATGGGCCTCTTTCAAAATCGACAAGTCGATTCCGAAGGTATCATTCGTCCCTTGCGTGCCGCCTATCGACTGAAAAACGAGATCGACTGGTGCACCCATTTCAATGGCTTCGATCGTGTTCGTGACATGAGTTAACACACAAGACTGAGTCGGTATTTGATAGTGTTGAATCACCTCATCCATTAAGTTCATTAACTTAATAGCTTGAGGTACATTATCTGTTGCCGGATTGATACCGATAACCGCATCGCCATTTCCGTACATCAGACCATCAAAAATGGTCGCTGCGATACCGTTGAGAGAATCAGTGGGATGATTCGGCTGTAAGCGAGTAGACAGGCGACTCGGCAAACCAATCGTATTCCGAAAAGCCGTGACAACTTGGCATTTTTTAGCAACGAGAATCAAATCCTGGTTGCGCATAATCTTACTGACTGCGGCCACCATTTCTGGTGTTAAACCTTGACGAATTTTAGCCAACGTTTCACCATCGGCTTCTTCACTCAGCAGCCAATTTCGAAAATCTCCGACCGTCAAGTGCTCAATCGGCTTAAAGGCTTCAAGGTCATGCGTATCGATAATTAGGCGAGTGATATCGTCGCTTTCGTATGGAATAACCGCCTCGTTAAGAAACGTTTTAAGTGGTAACTCAGACAGCGCCATTTGTGCGACTACACGTTCTGCCGCTGACTGAGCACAAACCCCGGCTAACGCATCGCCTGAGCGCTCCGGTGTCGCTTTCGCCATCAAGTCAGCTAATGACTTAAAGGTATAGACTTTACTTCCTTGTTGCCGACGATAAGTTGCCGTCATTGCTCTTCCTCTTCACTATTTGGTTCGCTTTTTGCTGAACTATCAATAAGCTTTAAGAAAGTATTGCCAAATGTGTTCCGTAGCGTTATCAAAAACTGGCAACATTTATAAACCAATAATAAACAATGAGTTATGTAAATACTGCTCCAACATGACTCACAAAAAAGGAATGAGCATCACAAGGATGAGTAACCAAATGCCCCAAACTGCACCAATGCTGTGCATCCATCACACTAAGGATGCAAACCAACAAGCTGCGAGTCTGATAAACTGGCAACAGGAATATGACCAACTCAGCGATGGTCGATTTTTAGGTCAAATTCGAGAACGACGATTTCCCAATTTCCATGTGTTTCGTGAAGACAGTAACCGCTCGCTAAGACAGCAATGCAGGGTTGAAGAGGGAGGTATTTGGTTGGGTTTGAGTGCGGAAAATAAGCCGCTACACCTAAATCACAGTCAGTTTAATTCAAGCCAGCTTTTGCTTAGGCAAGGTGGCGCTGATTTTGAGTTAATGACACCGGAGCAGTTTTCTATCTATGGAATAGTGCTCGACAAAAACTTCGTTCACATCATAGAAAATCAACTTGAGCTTGGGAGTATCCAGAACAACATATTTCACTTAACGGGTTTGACGGAAAAACACATTCAACAACTTAAATACTACTTAGGCACGTTACTTGGTTCCGCCGAGCCAAGATGGTCTGAAACCACACATCAAGCAATCTTAAAAGATATTGTGCTGGAGTTGTTCTCACTCAGTTCACTGCACACGAGCCATCCGATATCAATCTCTCATCGTCAACACGTGATGCAGCGTATAAAACAACAGCTACAGGATCTAGACTACCATACACCAATAACCGTCAGTGAACTGTGTGACGCAGTACACGTCAGTCGTCGCACACTACAGTACACCTTTGAACATTGCTGTAATACTTCCCCAAAGCAGTTCATACATCGAATGCGCCTAAATCAAGTACGTAGAGTGCTACAAAGCCCTGAAGATAATCGAACAATTGCAGAAATCGCTTTTGACTTTGGTTTTTTCCATCTCGGGCAGTTCAGTCAAAGCTACAAGCGGCTATTTGGTGAGACGCCAACTGAAACGAGAAAATGGGAGTCCAGCAAATAAAATGACAGGCAGTATATTCTTTCACATCCTGCGTTGGGGCCATGTTATGCAGTCGCAATGATTTGCTGAAACTTAGCATGAAGCTCTTCAAGTGCCGCTTCAACATCCGGTTCTGCACGGCTCAAGTGCGAGATTAACGTCATAAAATAGCAGTCAAAAATCAGCGGTATTTTTCCCTCAAGGACGGAGCTTCCGTTTACAGATTGAAACAAAGCTTGGTTAAACGACTGATAATAATCCAAATCCCAAATCACTTCTTTCAACAAAGCTCGGCTCAGCTCAACGTTCGAAAAATAGTAGCGATAGTATTTATCCGTCAGCGCCAAACCAATGTCGATATCGGTTTTACCTTCCACACTGATTAGCGTTTCTTGGCTGATCTGTTGCAGTTGCGCCAGCATCCCTTCGCGCAAAATCGACAGTTTAGTCGGGAAATGGCTAAACACTGTGCCATCGGCTACTCCTGCTTCTCTCGCTATCTGCCTTGTGGTCGTCATGTCATAGCCATTTTGAGCAAAAGATGCCCATGCGGCTTTTAGAATTTTATCTCTGGTTTGTTGTCGCTTCGTCATTGATGTGTCTGCTTAATGAGCCTGAAAGGATCATACCTTGCGTGGTTGAGATTGACAAATTGAGCGCGCTCATTTATAAAATTGAGCATGCTCATTTTATATAAAAACAAAAGGAATCGCTCATGTACGTATTAAACAAACTAGGCCAAGGATTGATTTTCTTCCCGACCATCTTCTGCTTTTCGTATATTTTAAGACCGATATTAATGGTCATCCTTATTCCAGGAGGACTCGCACTTTTGGCGTTAATCGGTGGCGCAGAAGTCAGAGCGGAACTCAAAGCCATGCTGCTTGAGGAGTTTTTTGGCGTTAGCCCATCGCACACCACCTCGAAAAAGGCGTGAGTGCGCTACAAACGTTGGCAAGGCTAAGTAAAAAAGAAAACGCGCAGATATCGAGATCTCAATACCTGCGCGTAGATGTGGTGAAAATAAGACTGGCGTTAGTCAGTATTCATGTTCTGACCAATTCGCCATAAAACGCCGCTAGGGTCAAACAAACAACATTCGCGCATGCCCCAAGGTTGCTCGACCAGCTCAGTCAAACGCGAACCAAATTCTTCATGACCCACTTTGGATAAGTGCTGATGCCAGCTTTTTGCGTCTTCTACGAGCAAGTGCATCATGAAGTTATTGCCGTGTTCTGGCTCATAAAAATTCTGTAAAAGAAACGCGCAGCTACCTTGAGAGAAGTATGCTACATCACCGAAGTCCGACGCCATTTCAAAGCCAATCGCCTCATAAAAGCGTTTTGATAGCGCGTAATCTTTCGCCGGAACAAATGATTTGATTTCAACAATATTGAGGTTTTCCATTTCCAATTTCCTAAGCCTTTTTCCATAAAACTGACTGACGTAATCTCGCTCTATGCCTTCTATTCGCCTTGCGTAATCTGCTGTGATGACAGTGGCACACACTCTGCCATTTGCGTTTGTAACCACGTGATAAATTTATGTTCGAGTTCTGTACGCTTTTTATCTTGACTCAATAAAACGTAATTGCAACTTGATGGAGAAAACCCAAATGGTGCGACCAAATTACCACGCTTAATATCGTCCATGACAAAAGGATACGATCCCATTGCGACGCCTAAGCCATCCACTGCGGCTTGTATGCAAAAATAAAAATGCGCGAATGATTGCTGAGTGTTGCCGTTGAAAGTTTCACAACGTGTTGATTGCTGCCAATCCGCCCAAGCATTCGGTCTGGTTTGGCTATTCAACAATCGAGCTGCTTTCAAATTGTCTTTAATGGATTGCCAATACTCAGGAGAAAATACCGGCCCCACCCACTCTTCCACAAGAATGGTTTTGTCGTAATCGTGATGCTGCGCAAAATCGTCTCGACGAATCGCCATCGAAAGCCCAGTTGATCCTAATGTTACCGGGCCACCAGCCGTCGACAAACGAACATCAGCACGGTGTTCATCATTAAACGCGGCCAACCTTGGCATCAACCAGCGCATGGTTAATGTCGGTTCACAAGACACTTCAAGATGCTGATGCTTCTCTTGAATAAGCGTATTCACGCCTGTTTCTAGCGTTTGGAATGCCGTTTCTGTGTATGTCTTGAGTAATTCGCCTTCCGCCGTCAACACGACTTTCCTGCCCTCTTTGAAGAACAAAGGTTGAGACAGATATTGCTCAAGTTGCTTGATCTGCTTACTCACGGCTCCGTGAGTAATGTTCAGTTTGTCAGCCGCTTCAGTGTAGCTTGAAGAACTCGCCGCAACGTGGAAGACATAAAAAGATTTCAGGTTACGCATCTGTGAGTTTTTCTCACCAATATGGGAATATTTTTCGATTATAGTCAGTAATAAAGACGCCTACAATTCCGCTACATCCCAGACTTCATCATTCAAACAGGAAATCGATATGGAATTTGTAACTCTTGCGTTATTAGGTGTGCTTATTGTTATTAGCCCTGGCGCAGACTTTGTTTTGGTATTAAGAAATAGCTTAAATCAAGGACGAAAAGCAGGCGTATACAGTGCGATTGGTATCAGCATGGCGATAAGCATCCACATCGCTTACTCCATGCTGGGGATCAGTTACTTAATTTCACAAAATGAATGGTTGTTTAATCTCGTGCGCTATCTTGGGGCCGCTTATCTTGTCTACCTTGGGATTAAAGGAATATTCTCCTCGCAACCTGCATCAAACTCAGAAACCGTTCAACAGAGCGAGTATTCAATGTGGCGATTTTTCATGCAGGGGTTTCTGTGTAATTTACTCAATCCCAAGACGATGCTGTTTTTTCTGAGTATTTTTAGCCAAGTGATTTCTCCCGACTCTAGTCAGCAACACATCGCCTTGTTCTACGGGATTTATATGATTGCGCTGCATGGTATTTGGTTTTCTATCGTTGCTGTTTTATTCATGTCACCCCAGCTACAAGCTTTCTTGTTGAAGATTAAGCATCGACTCAATCAAGCATGTGGGGCGGGATTAATCATTTTCGGCGCGATGCTGGGCTTAAAAGTGTAGTACGCTTGCGGTCCGATTACCCCAGTTCAAATTGATCATTGAACAAGTGGCTGTAATCAAATAAAAATCTACATTATCAATACTTTAAATTAGAAAAAAACAGCCAACGTGCGCTGGCTGTTTCGATACAGTTAATGGATGACCCGAGCGTCCCCTTTAAATAACTGAGACAGATCGATAGTGAATATCGTCACTGTCGGACGTTTAGGCAGAGCATTTTCGATCGAAAACTCTGGCCCAGCTGGAACGAGGGGGAAGTGAATAGCAGTCGGCCACGTTGACGAAGCTTCATTACCGCCCGGCTCAGATATTGAGAAAGAAAACGCAGGTAAACGGGTCATAACACTTACCTCAAATGACTGATTAGCGGGCTCAAGCGAGCCCGCTTAGGTTTTGCAATGTTATTGTTATTTTAACGCTTACTTAATCACTAACGGTTGATGACGTTAGATATCAAGTTCTTTGTCTTCAACGTGGTTGGTGATCATCGCTTCAGTGGTGATCATCAAGCCAGCAACAGACGCAGCGAATTGAAGCGCTGAGCGTGTTACTTTCGCAGGGTCCAAGATGCCCATTTCGATCATGTTGCCGTATTCACCTGTTGCAGCGTTGTAACCGTAATCGGAATCACCAGCTTTGACAGCGTTCGCCACAACAGAAGCTTCGTCACCTGCGTTAGTTGCGATTTGACGAAGAGGCTCTTCCATTGCACGTAGCGCAACTCGGATACCCACGTTTTGGTCATCATTGTCGCCTTTTAGATCCGCCAATTCTTTCGCGATCTTAGTTAGGGCAACACCACCACCAGCAACAATACCTTCTTCAACCGCTGCGCGGGTAGCGTGTAGCGCATCGTCCACGCGGTCTTTCTTCTCTTTCATCTCAACTTCGGTTGCAGCGCCGATCTTGATCACCGCTACGCCGCCAGAAAGCTTCGCAACACGTTGTTGAAGCTTGTCTTTATCGTATTGAGAGGTGGTTGTTTCGATTTGTTTTTCAATCGAAGCCACACGATCAGCAATCGCGCTTGCTTCTGCTGCACCACCCACAATGGTTGTTGTGTCTTTGGTGATGGTCACTTTCTTCGCACTACCTAGTTGCTCTAACGTTGCTTTTTCGAGCTCTAGGCCGATTTCTTCAGAGATGACCGTACCAGCAGTTAGTACCGCAATGTCTTCCATCATCGCTTTACGGTTGTCACCAAAGCCAGGCGCTTTCACCGCGGTCGCACGCACGATGCCGCGCATGTTGTTCACAACCAATGTCGCTAACGCTTCACCTTCGATGTCTTCAGCAATGATCAATAGCGAGCGAGAAGATTTCGCTACTTCTTCTAGTACAGGCAATAGCTCGCGGATGCTGCTGACTTTTTTGTCCGCCAATAGGATGTATGGGTTGTCTAGCTCGACGCTGCCATTTTCTTGGTTAGTGATGAAGTATGGCGACAAGTAACCGCGGTCGAATTGCATACCTTCAACCACAGACAATTCGTTGTTTAGACCTTGGCCTTCTTCAACCGTAATCACGCCATTGCGACCCACTTTTTCCATCGCTTCTGCAATGATTTCACCGATCGCGCGATCGCTGTTTGCAGAAATGCTACCCACTTGGGTAATGGATTCTTTGTCGCTGCATGGCTTAGACATTTCACGTAGTTTCTCAACCGCCGCTTCAGTGGCTTTGTCGATACCACGTTTTAGGTCCATTGGGTTCATGCCAGAGGCTACCGCTTTAAGACCTTCATTGATGAAAGATTGCGCCAGTACGGTAGCCGTCGTTGTACCGTCCCCCGCTTCATCATTCGCTTTGGACGCCACTTGTTTCACCATTTGTGCGCCCATGTTTTCGAACTTATCTTTCAGTTCGATTTCTTTCGCTACAGACACGCCATCTTTGGTGATGGTTGGCGCGCCGTAAGATTTATCAAGCACAACGTTGCGGCCTTTCGGGCCTAGTGTCACTTTTACTGCGTCCGCCAGTAAGTTCACACCTTTCAGCATTTTTTGACGTGCGTCATTAGCAAATAATACGTCTTTTGCAGCCATGGTTATCTCCTCAAAAAACTACTACAAAAATAATTACTCAACGATTGCTAACACATCAGATTCGGACAGAATTAAGTATTCTGCGCCGTCAATTTTCTCGGTTTTCACGCCGTAACCGTCATTGAAAATGATTTGGTCGCCCACTTTGACTTCCATCGCAGCGCGTTCGCCATTTTCAAGACGTTTACCTAAACCAACAGCAATGACTTTCCCGCGGTTTGATTTTTTCACCGACTGAGAAGTTAAAACGATTCCCCCTTCAGATTTATTTTCCACCTCTTGTCTTTCAACAATTAGCTTGTCATTTAAAGGACGAATTTTCATTTTTAAGTGCCTCCTACTTGGAACCAAAAATAAAAGACAAAATAAACATCAAGATGGATTTGCGAGTCGACAGCTCGCTTTCGATGAAAATAATAAGGTCGAAAAATTAGAGTTCAAGAGGTGAATTTGATAAAAATTTTTTATTAAATTAAATAAAATTTTCTATCGAATTATCGCATTCACAACTACTTAGCATCTCTTTATGATGGAAAATATGCTCAATCAAATCTAGAGTGGTTACGTACTCTTAAAAAGGATAATCAAACAATGAAAAAGGCCGTATCTCTATTTCTTGCAACGTTGTGCGTTGGCTTCCTCTCACCCAACGTGTCGGCTTCTGAACGCGCTGAACAAGGGTGGCAATTGATTGACAAGGGCGCGATGATTGTCGATGTGCGTACGCCGCAAGAGTTTTCTGAAGGGCATTTGGATAATGCCGTCAACTTCCCTTTATCTGAACTTGATAAACATTTTCAAGACGTCGATAAAGATCAAGCTATCGTGTTGTACTGCCGCAGTGGTAACCGCTCAGACAAAGCGTATCAATACTTACAATCGCAAGGCTTTACGAATCTGCACAATGCAGGTGGCTTAGAAGAACTACAAGACGCCAGATAGTCGTCTCCGTTCTAATATACAAAGTAAAAGCATAGAGCGTGTCGCAAGCGTATTGTAACGCGCTCTGTTTCTAAATACTTATCTACAACAACTCTACTATCTGGGCCCTGCATCAAATTGAGTCAGGTTATCCGATATCTCGAGCCACGGCGCTTTCGACGCGACAAAAATATGGAAATCAGGCTTGTGAGAAGGTGTGTCATCCAAGATACCAAGGCGAATATTGACGATCCCGTTGTTCTTTTTCGAATACAGACTTGATCCGCAGTGGCGACAAAAGCATAGCATGGTATTTTCGCTTTTCTGATAAGTTTGAATATCTTCTTTCCCTTGGATAATAAGCAGTTTATCCAACGCAATACCACCGGCAGATGAATAGTCAGAACCTGTGAACTTGCGGCATTCAGAGCAATGGCAATTTCCCATGTACTTGAATTCATCTGCCACTTCCAACTTTACCTTGCCGCACAGACATGAGCCTTTCAGTACTTCCATTTGAATTCCTTTTTGTTATGAATCTAATTGAATTAGATGGCTATCTCGACACCATGCCACTGCAATACGAAAAATTAAAGACAGGCAATACAGGTTTTCAAAAATGAAACGAAAATGTAAAACATTCCATTCAGAGGGAAGTGCGCTCGACACGTGAAAAATCGAGCTATTTTAGATACAAAAACACCAAGCAATAACGCTTGGTGTTTACCTCACAGAATGTCGCCTCAGAAAAGGCGCTTTCCGCTGTGCTTAAAAAATGCAGTGTTTAGTAAAGCTGGTCGCTTCGTTTGCAGTCCAGTCACCTTTCGGCTTATCTTTCAGGTTTTCACACCATTGCTCGCTGCCGACACCATCTTGCAGAACACAATGCTTTGCAAAGTCTACCGCGTTGTCTGCTGTCCATTCTGTTTTTGGCTTATCGCGCATGTCGTTACACCAGCCTTCAGTGCCCACTTCATCACTACAAGCGGTCAAAGCAGAAGCCGCCAACATCAGCATGACTAGTTTTTTCATAAATTTAAGGTTCCAGTTGCAAACAATAGTAAAATTAAACTCAATCTCTTCAACACATGCCCATTCAAGTGTCTGAATAAAGGCGTCACTAGCTGAAGTGACTTTTGTATCAACTATAACGAAATTATCAGTCTACGTGTTAAGACACCGAAAAATTATTGAGCGACTCTGTGTAAAGCGCGCCATTCTAAAAGCTATAGGCAGCGCGCTTTTGTTAGCTCACCAACCTTAAAAGAGCCAGTACCAAAGCACGCTAAACGCAGCTCTAATGCCATTTGTTCAAAGTGATCGACGACAGACTGCGTGCTGATCGTCGCAGCTTTTAATACCGCACCAGCTTGCCCAATGAGATTAGCACCCAAATGAATGGCTTTCGCCGCTTCAAGTCCGTTATGAACACCTCCCGAGGCGATCAACGGTAATGTAGGATGCAGTGCGCGGATTTGAGCCAAACATGTTGCTGTAGGGACACCCCAATCGCGGAAAAGCTCGGCTGCACGCTGCATTTTCGGATTATCTTGGCAATACCCTTCAACCGCACTCCAGCTTGTGCCACCCGCGCCCGCAACGTCAATTGCATCCACACCAGCATCAATTAATCGCTGCGCAACGTGTCCGCTAATACCAAAACCGACTTCTTTGATAATGATAGGAACCTTCACGCGAGATTTAAGCATCTCAATTGCCTGGAAAACACCAACCCAATTGTGGTCGCCATTTTTCTGAAACGCTTCCTGCATTGGATTAACGTGCACAAACAAGGCATCGGCTTGAATCGCCTCAACCGCACGTTGCGCATTATCGAGTTTACCTTTATCGAGCAATTGAGCGGCTCCAAGATTGGAATACAACGGTACTTCTTTCGCCAACTCACGAATGGTTTTACCCAAGCCCGAATGCTGACTTTCTTCTAAGCTAATCCGTTGCGAGCCCACACCCATGGCAATACCTAATTCACTTGCTGCTTCAGCTAGACGACAATTGATCGTTTCTGCGTCTTTTGCTCCGCCAGTCATCGAGCTAATCAAAAACGGTAGCGCTAATTGATGACCAAGAAACTCTGTCGATAAATCGATCGCGTGAAAGTCACATTCTGGCAGCGCACAGTGTTCAAACTCGACAGACTCAAAACCCGCCGTTTTATGCTTCATGCTCATATCATGATGTAAAACAGCATCTAGGTGTAAATCTTTTCGGTTAGTTTGCGGAGCCATAATGTCACCCTAAAGTAAAACAGTCGCGCAGTATTGCGATCCTTATCAGTAACGTCAATGCGAATTTTGTGAATTTGCCAGATTACTTTTCCGAAACGAGTAATGAATCTCGACTGCCCCTGACATTATAAGAAAAGAAACTCGCTTTCCGTTTTAAACAAGCCGGCAAGTTTCTCTTCAAATTGAGATAATCAGCGTACGATACCCATGATGAAAATGGATCACATTGCTCTGTAGTTTACTTTACGCTGTCCGACAGAATTAGCGACACAACAGTACTTGTCGTCGTTGGTTCAAACTGCTCTGGATCATCACAGAATTGAATTTTTCCTTTTTCTTCTACATGGAACAGCGGTACAACTGAACTACCTTTGTGATGCGCTAAATAATCTTGATACGTGAAGTTATCGCTCAATTTCGTGTGCTTAACCTCTGCACCACGACTTAACATACTGGCTAGCTGGGTATAGCTTACATTGCCGCCCATCAGCAATTTACCATGGTACTCCTGAGCCACGGAGTGCTTCTCGCTGCCATTGCCGTTGGTTTTCACTTTTTGTAAGCAGTGAACTTTATCTTCCCCAAACTCGTCGACGAATTGCATGCAAGCCATAATGTTGAAATGCTGATCGGGCGTTAATGCAACCACTTGTCCAACTCCTATCAAGTTCAAGTTGTCGTCCGCGTGACTAGAAATAGGGTTGCCGTAATAGTAATCCAATCCCAACATACGAACCTGACTGATGTACTCCCAGTTTGAGTCAGTCATTAATACGCGACGGTCATAACGCGCCAGCGCCTGCCCTATTTCTCTTGCTACTCGGTTAGCACCAATCAACAAGAAGCCGCGTGGTGCTGGCTCTGCGACGCCCAACGTCAGCGCTACAGGACGTGCCGTCGCACTTTGTAACACGACCGTTCCTATAATCACCATGAAGGTCATAGGGACCAGTAAAATCGCTTCATCAATGCCGTATTCGGTCAATTTGATCGCGAAAAGAGACGAAATCGAAGCAGCAACAATACCGCGCGGTGCAACCCAAGACAAAAACAGCTTATCTTTGAGACGCAAGTTGCTGCGGAAGGTTGAAAGAAAAATCGATAACGGACGCGACACTAACTGCATAAATACAAATAACAATAACGCACCGCTACCTAGCGCAGCAAAATCATCCAGACTGATTCGAGCCGCAAGGAAGATGAACAATCCGGTGATCAGTAAAATGGTTAAATGCTCTTTAAAGTGCAGAATTTGCTGAATATTGATGTCTTTAGCGTTTGCGAGCCACATACCCATTACGGTGACGGTTAGTAACCCAGCTTCAGACTCAATGTGGTTAGAGACCGAAAATACACCTAGAACCACCATCAAAACCGCAAATGGCTGCAAATATTCCGGTAGCCAAGAACGACGCATGATCGTCGCAACTGCATAGCCTGAGGCCGCACCTAGCATGACACCGACAGCAATGATCGTCCCAAACACTTCGACGCTATTTATCGCACTGTGAGATACGATAAACTCGTAAACCATCACAACAAAAAGCGCACCGAGCGGGTCAATCAAAATCCCTTCCCAGCGCAAAATGTTAGCAAGCGTACTGTTAGGTCTTACGGTTCGTAGAAGTGGCACGATGACCGTCGGCCCTGTTACTACGGTTAAGCTGCCGAACAACATGGCAAGCTCCCAAGTAAAGCCGAGGAAATAGTGTGTTGCGATACTGGTCGCTGCCCACGAAATGATCGCCCCGATGGAAACAATGCTCCATACCGAACCACTCACGCCACGAATTTCTTTAAAATTTAAGGTCAAACTGCCTTCAAATAAAATCACTGCCACCGCCAAAGAGACCAACGGAAAGAGCAAATTACCTAATATCTCATCAGGATTTAACCACTGCATAAATGGCCCGACGATCAGCCCTGCCAACAACAAAAATAAAATCGCTGGCAAACGCAATCGCCAAGCTAACCATTGGCAACCTAAACCAATAACCCCAACCGCTGACAGCACCAGCGCTTCATTACCCACTTGCATCAATAATTACCTGTTTTTGTCTTTTTTCGCGTGAATGCGCTATACCCGAATACATTCAGCCTTACGGTCAGATAGAAACTACCGAACGTGCAAATCAAACGACTGACCTTCGATGACATCGCTACGAAACGCACATGTTTGAAGTCATTTGGCGATCGCATCAGAACTATGAATATAGTTGACCCCCAATGACTTAACGACTCATTTTTGTTCATCAGGTCTTAAAGTGGCACACAAGTGTGCGACTTTGTCGAATTCATCATTACGCATTGAGTTTCATTATGTAGAATGATTTCTAAAGAAAGCGCGGAACCTAGCACTATATGAGGCTAAGGCATAGAGCATGAACTAAGCTTTAGCGTAAGTGCTCAAAGTTAAGAATCGTGGGTCACGCGACGTACGCAAGGAGAAATGGATTGTACGTAATACTAGCACTGTTCATGGCGTGTCTCGCCATCCTCATCGGAGTGAAAGCCGCCAACCGAGCTGCACTTTTAGAAAAAGAACTAGCCAAACTTCGTGAGGAAGTCACATCACTACGAGCCAGTGTCCATGGGGGCTCAAACCCACAAGTGCACCAACAATCCAGCATCGAAAAAGACACACCATCTGTAGCGACGCCACCTCACATAGAATCACAACAGAAAAATGTCTCATCCTATGGGGAACATGATCCAGCTGCCAACCTAGACTTGGACCAGAGCGCTGCGAATCAAGGGTACGCACAGACAAGAGAAGTGCAACTGGATGTTTTTAGTCAAGAAAATGAGTCATTCCTTCAGAGTAAAGTTCAGAGCCTGCTTAGCAACATTCAAGAAAATTGGTTGGTTTGGGTAGGCGCATTGGCCATGCTGATCGGTGGAGGTTATCTCGTACAGGTGATTGGTAGCCACATCCAGTTTTCGCCATTTATGCGAGTATCCTTTGCCTTTGTGCTCTCATTACTTATGGTGCTTGTTGGCGAGTGGTTTCACCGTAAAGAACAACAGAATCCGCAACGGGCAGCACGAGCCCAAGGCTTTACGTATGTTCCTGCTGCCGTTACCGGTACAGGATTAACGGGCATTTACTGCACCGTCATTTTTGCCTTTGTGGTTTATCAAATGCTAACGCCGAGTATCTCGTTGATCATCTTGGCTTCAGCGGCATTTTTCAGTTTAGCATTATCATTGCGACAAGGGCCGTTAATGGCCGTGCTTGGCTTAATTGGTGGCTACACAGCACCACTGTGGATTGGAGGTAGTGAACCCAACTACTTTTTGTTAGCCGGATACATCTGCGCAATTTCGTTCGCGGCGACCTTATTGATGCAAAAAGTGCGTAGGGCATGGATTACGCCAAGTATCGCGATTCCACATGTCATTTGGATGTTGCTGTTGATTGAGAGTGTACCAACAGAACTGTTGTTCTCGTGGCTCGCGATTTATCTCTCCATCACTTTGTATCTCATTTTCGCGGTTCCGAGAATGGGTTGGAGGCTCAATCCTCGCTTTCGTCACTATCAAAGCAAGTGGACAAACTCGCCGACCGCTACCGCTCTCGCAACTGCTTTATTGACCTTTTCTGCCGTCACCAGAATGCCGGAGCTGAACACTCTACAAATGGCGTACTGTTATACGCTGCTTGTTGCGATCATCTGGCTACCAGCACTTCGTACAGGCTGGTCATTACGTGTATTTTTGCCATCTATTCTCGTCTCAGCAACCGCGCTGATTGTTCTTACCATCGCTTTTGATGCGCTGTATATGTTAGAGCGAGAAGCTAGCATTCTATTCGCATTGGCGGTGAGTATCGCACTGATCGGCTATCGAACATATTGCCAATCACTTAGTGACCGTTCGCAACTCAGTGGGCTGCTTCTGCTGGTACTGGCTCCCGCGATGAGCTTAATTACGTTGCTTTATGTTGACGAATTTATGCAAGGCTACCTGTGGTATTGGACTACCTTCTGCGCATTGATGGCCACTTACTATGTTGTGCTTGGTCAGCGTGCACGTTCGTTGGCATTAGAATGCTCTGCCGTTATGCATGCTTTAATCGTAGGTATCGCTTTTGTTTGGTTGAGCGATACTTGGTTAACAACAGCAATCTCAATACAAGTTGCGATAATGGCCTTACAGGCTCAAGTCGGGTTATTTCGACCTGCGAGTTGGGCGATTAAAGTGGCAATGGGAATACTGGTTATCCGACTCACGCTGCTACCTTTCATACCCGAATGGCAACCGGTAGAAGCTGGGCATTGGGCTTGGGTTCTTGTGAGTTATATGCCTTCTCTCTTCATCTTGTCTTATGCTCGTTCAACACTAAAACAAGTGGACCGAGAACTGACCAACTGGTTTGAAGGGGCGTTTTTACATGTATTCTTAATGGCATTGTTCACCCAAACTAACTACTGGTTAACGGGGCAATATGGTTACTTGGGGCACATCGACTTCACAAGTGCGGCAGTCTTTGCCAATCAAGCATTAGTTATGGGTTTGGTATACAGCTACCGCAGCCAATTTGCGCAACGCTTAAGCCGTATCTACGAAATCTATAGTTACTTGCTTTGGTGCGCGTTCGCTATATTGATTATTTTGCTTAATACGGCAGAATCGCCGTTGGTGACTGATAACGTCTCGGCACAAGCACTTCCCATCTTTAACATGCTGAGTATCGGCTGGCTGTTACCAGCTTGCATCCTGCTTATCGCAACGTTTAAGCGCTGGAATACGTTGCAAGTTCATCGATTTGCGATTGCTAGTCTAGGCTTTTTACTTGCAGCCATTTGGTTGGGGATGTCTATCCGTCAATTCTGGCAAACCACATCGATGATGCTGTATCAGCCAACCAGCATGGCAGAGTTGTTCAGTTATTCAGTGGCTGGCTTGCTCGTAGGTGGATTGCTGACTTGGCGCGGCGTGACCCAACAGGGGCTGATGATGCAGCGTGTCGGTCTAGTAGTCCTTGCCTGTGTCGCACTGAAAGTATTCTTATGGGATGTGAGCTCTCTGGATGGGTTCTGGCGAGCAATAAGCTTCTTAGGCTTAGGTGCGTCTTTGATAGCACTTGGATGGCTATTCCAGAAATTGAATCGTTCGGTGGCAAAAGCACTCGAGCCCTAGACGAGTCAAAGAGAGATTCCCGACAGTGCGCTGTTTTCGTTATTGGGGGACGATAACAGTGTAAAGCCGGGAATCATTGGAGTGTTCGTTACTTCAGTAAAGCGACCACGGTATGACGACGCACGTTTGCTTGCGCATTCAATGCCTGAAAAGTTGAAGTAAACTCGCCAGACTTTTGCATGAATCCATCCAGTTTTGCATTCACTTCATTGACTGAAAGCTGTGCGGTTTTGGTTTGGATAGAACGCATTTGAGTATTCAGTTCACCATGAAAAGCTTTCGCTTCCTGCAAGCTCGTTTGAACTTGTTTCAGATGCTGATTTACTTTGGCAATCGTCTGCTTGATGCCATCGCGTGAGCCTAGATCAAACCCGAGCTCCGCAATACCATCTGGCTCAGACTTTAAGTTCAAAACGTTAGGCTGTCCCGCAGGGAATCGGTGCCCTTCCCCCGTTACCATCACCTTTTGCTGCATTTGTTGATAAGCGTTGTCTCTGGCTTCAAATAAAATGCTGCCATCATCGGCTAACGAGGCTCGCATTCCTAACGCAATCAAGCTGCGATCCAGCATTTTGACCGTTCGCTCACCGTCTGATTGTCCATCAAACTGAATCATCACCGCTTGACCTTGAGGAAAATCCAAACGGATTTGCTCGGCCTTGTCGCTTAAGCGATGAACATTCAAACCTGGAATAGAAAAGCGACGAATGTCCGCTTTATCCAGTTTTAAGTGCAGTTCGTTATTTAGGACTTTCTGGCCATCGAAACGTGCTTGCTCAACGACTTTTTGGATGGTGGCTTTAGAACGAACCAATATATCCTGCAAACCAGGAACATTTTGTACGCCTTGATTAATAGCTTGCGTCAAACCACGTTTAATTTGCGTGAGCTCTTTGCCAATCACCTGCAGCGATTTGGACGCGATCTGAACCGCCGTGGCTTGCTGCTGACCCTGCGTAAGCTGAATACCAGATACAGAGTAGGCTGACGCAGTGTCAGCCTGAATTTGCGCCGGGCGCGGTTTAATTGCCGTACTTGAGTCTGCAGAACGGGTCGGCATGATAGAGGCTTGTTCTTGTCCACCTAAGCGTATGCTATGGGGTCTAACCTCTACTGTACTCATTACCATAAAAAGAACTTCCTAACCTTATAAACGGTCAAACAGCGACAAACCATCGATCTTCACATAGCTTGCTTGCGTTGCTTGCAAAGCGGCCATGTAATTACTCAATCGTACCGACGCTTCACCATAGTCCAGAGCAGAGAGGTCTCCAGATACTTTGTCAACGAACAGCTTGTTTTCACTGTGCGCGCCACCAACAAGATCTAAGTTGTTGTGTCGACCACCAATCTCAGTCATGGTCCCTAGTACGTTTGAAAAAGTATCATCGATAGCGCTGATACTCGCCTCAACTTCAGCTCTGAAGTTGGCGGTAGGGCTCTCAAACTCTTTGATCAGCGCATCAATTTGGTTAAGCACGTTATGGCCTCCCCCAAGGTCCAATATTTCTTTTGCAGTCATATTGGAATCCATCGTGACACCTTTAGCAATTGTTACTACGCGCTTGTCACTATTACCTTCAATTACGTAGCTGCCGCTCGCTTTACTTACAGCCGCAGTATCCGTTTTAGTACCAGAGAAAAGGTAGTGCCCTTCTTCATCCTGCGCGTTAAAAGACGACTCAATAGAATCACGGTAACTCTTAAGCTCTGTAATCATACCGCCACGACTTTCGTCAGTAAGAGAGCCGTTCGCACCCCAAAGCGCGATGTCTCGCATGCTTTTTAAGCTTTCTTTGATCGAATCTAAATGGGTTTCTTGACTCGATAGCGTCGTTTTTACGTTTTCAATGTTGTTTTTGTACTGAGCAATCGCACTGGTTTCTCGGTCTAAGTTAAGCAACTTGATCGAAGCCATTGGATCGTCAGACAGCTTGGTTAAGCGCTTGCCAGTAGACATCTGTTGCAGAGCTTCGCCTAATCCCGCGCTATTGCTCTGCAAGCTGTGCAACATCATTTGACTAAATTGATTGTCACTAATTCGCATCTAAACTTTCCTCTTAGAATAACTGCAGAATAGAATCGAGCAGTTGATTTGCTGTGCTGATCACTTTCATGTTGGCATTGTGCGCATTAGCAAACATCATTAGGTTAGCCGCTTCTTCATCGCTGTTTACGGAACTAACATTATCGCGAGCTGCGTGCGCTTGCTTGTTCATGGCTAACTTCGCTTGATAATCAGCATTAGCTTGGCGTGCTTTAATTGCGGTTTGACCCACCATTGAACTAAAGGCATCGTTCAAGCTTACTGAGCCGTAACCTGATACCGCCACTGGCTTGTTGCTTAACTCGATCAATGATTGCAACGCATCTGCGTTACCAGGTGTTCCATCACTTGAGAACGCAAGCTCATCTGGAGTTAGCTTGGTAATATCCAAACTGGCTGCAGGGTTTGCTGGGTCATAGCTGAACAAAGGTTTACCTGGGTTGCCATTTAAGTCTTTGCCAGTTGCAAGCACGGCGTTGTATTCATCCGCGAGAGCTTTCGCCATGTCATTCAGAGCCAGTTGGTTTGGTTTCAACACTTCGGTTTGATAGTCATTAATCGCACCTAATTTGCCACCAAGCGAGTCACCAATCGCAAAGCTTTGATTCGAGAACGTGACGTGTAAGTCCGCCAAGTAAGGATCACTCGGGTCAGGAATGGCTTCCAGTTTGCCATGGTCCGTACCCATCACAAGCGGTTGACCAGAGGTTAGTGTGACCTGAACACTGCCGTCATGCTGCTGTGTTGTTTTGATTTCAATGGTTTGAGATAACTCACCGATTAACCTATCTCGTTCATCCATTAACTGTGATGGGTTACCACCTGTACCTTGCATCTCTACCAGTTGCTTGTTCACCTTCGCGATATTTTCCATAAGGCTATTCGCGTGGTTAAGCGCTGCATTACGTTGGTCGCTCATGTCTTTATGTTGATTGTATAAAGACTCGGTAAGCGTATTAAAACGGCGGGCCAAAGCTTCAGATTCGTTAATGATCTGCTGGCGGTAAGGTATGGATTCCGGCTTAACGGTCGCATCGTTAAGCGCAGCGTTTAGCGAGTCCAAGCCAGCCGATATACTGAAACCATCGGCACCAAGCGTATTCTCCAGCTGACTCATGTTACTGGTGTATCCAGATGCGTATGCCGCCATACTGTTAGTCGACCACGTTTGCTTAATCAGAAATTGATCAGTAACGCGGCGAATGCTAGTGACTTCTACCCCTAAACCTGGACTTAAGCGATTGGCTTTACCATCATCGACAGACGCCATCAACGCTTGTTGACGACTGTAACCCACGGTATTCACGTTTGCCACGTTTTGCGCGGTTACGTCTAGGGCCACACGGTTCGCGCCTAAACCTGAAAGGGCAATATTAACTAGGTTCATTTACAGCTCCATTTTTCTGATCAACGGCTGAGAAAACGCGGTAGTCATACCGGCCTCACCGAATACCTGTTTAACAGAGGCGACGGCTTGAGAAGCGGTATTAAATAGGCTTGAATTCTTCTCCACCTCTTTAGAATCTACTTGTGAGATAGATTCAGAATTCGAACCTTTACCATCGTTAGCGGATGAGATGTTACGCGCAGCATCGAAAGCAACCTCACGCATAGACGGGCTCAGCTGCTGGATGAGCATATTGGCAATGCCTGAGCTCTGTTTCTTTGCTAGTTCCATCGCCAGCTGACCGTCATACATATCACGGAATACCCCTTGTTGCTGACTGGCAAACGGGCTGTCTTTATCAGCAAGAGCATCACTACTGCTACGCATTTGGCGTAACACCATTTGTAGGAACATTGCCTCAAATTGACCTGCGACGACTTCAAGTGCGCCTTCTTGATCACGACTATGCTTGATGTGAGCCAATGCACTGTTGTCGTGATAAAGCATCGAATTTAACTGAGTTTGTTCATTGGTACTGTCTAGCTTCATCCTTAACTCCTTATATCACGACCAATTCAGCGTTCAATGCACCCGCTTCACTCAAAGCTTGCAGGATAGACATCAAGTCTGTAGGCGTGGCACCTAAACTATTTACCGCATTAACTATGGTGTTAAGTTCCGTGCCTGGAGGCCAAATCACCATCTGAGCGAGATCTTCATTCACATCAAGGTCCGTTTGGTTAACGACTTTCGTATCGCCATTTGCAAACGCATTAGGCTGACTAACTTGTTGTGATTCAGAAATTCGCACGGTCAAGTTACCGTGACTTACTGCTGCTTCACTCACTTTGACACTCTTACCGATCACTACGGTGCCAGTGCGAGAGTTAAAGACAATACGAGCAGGTTTACGGCCTTCAACGACGCTCATTTCTTCAAGCATCGACATCATGACGACACGCTGCTGTGTATCTTTTGGTGCACGCATATCAATGCGCGCTTTATTGATCGCAACTGCAACGTTAGGTCCAAAAGTGTTGTTAATTTCACGCGCAATATTTTTTGCTGTAGTGAAGCTAGGCTTGCGCAGGTTTAGGGTGATTTCATCACGTTGGTTGAAATCGGTTTTGATTTCTCTCTCTAAAGTCGCACCATTCGGAACGCGACCCGCCGTTGGTGTGTTTACTTCTACTTTGGAGCCACTTCGCCCCTCTGCAGATAAGCCGCCCACAACCACGTTACCTTGCGCAATCGCGTACACTTCGCCATCAATACCACGTAAAGGCGTTAGCAATAACGTACCACCGCGAAGGCTCTTTGCATCACCGATTGAAGACACAACCACATCCAACGTTTGTCCTGGGCCTGCCATTGGGTCAACGGACGCTGTCACACTCACAGAAGCCACATTTCGTAGCTTAGGGTTCATACTGTCATCAATTTGAACCCCAAACTGACGTAGCATGTTGGTAATAGATTGAGAGGTAAATTTCACTTGGTTTCGGTCACCTTGGCCGGCTAAGCCAACTACCAAACCATAACCAACCAGTTGGTTTTCTCGAATGCCGCGAACATCGACCAAGTCCATGATCGGAATTTCCGCTTCAGCACGTGAAGTGCCTGGTAGTCCCAAGGTCAACACCAATAGGAGAGACATAAAGAAAGATTGCATTGTCTTCATTAGAAAGGTACCCATGGGCTGTTGAAGAACTGAGTTAGCCACCCGGCTGCGTTGCTGTCAGCTAGCGCTCCGCGACCTGCGTAGGTAATTCTTGCATCAGCAATTCGTTGAGAAGAAACTTGGTTACTGCGGTTAATATCATCCACACGGACGATACCGGTTAGACGAATAAACTCGTCGCCTTGATTCAGACGAAGCCATTTTTCACCGCTGATACGCAATACGCCATTAGGTAATACTTCGTGTACCGTTACCGTAATGGCACCTTGAAGCTTGTTGCCTTGTGAACTTGATGCACTGCCATCGAAGTTACGTTTGCCATCCACGCTAACCCCTAACTCATCGATAGTTTTCGTGCCTATGGTCGGCGCCACAAAGTTAATTGCTGAACTTTTACCGAACTTAGTACCCGCATTTTTACTCGATGAGGTTTCTTCTGATAATTGAATCGTTAATACATCGCCAACTCGGTAAGCACGACGATCCTGGAACAGAGTCATCGTGTATTGGTGACGATAAAGGCTACCAGATTGGGTTTCCGGCAGCGTGTAATCGAGCGTTGGTGGTGCATATTCCTCAGCATTCGGCTCAGGCGGAATAAATTCCTGACGGCCAGCACATCCCACCAGCAACACGGCGGCTACTGCCCAACTCTTAGAAAGCCATTTCATTGCTTTTTCCTTCATCATCACCAATTTCATACTTACATTGATTGCGAAACAAACTTCAGCATGTCATCTGCAGCAGAGACCACTTTCGCATTCATCTCATACGCACGTTGAGTGGTGATCATGTCGACCATCTCTTCTACTACTTGTACGTTTGACCCTTCCAGTGCACCTTGCTTGATAATGCCGGCGCCATCAGCTCCTGCAATCAGCTCATCAGCTGGACCGCTGGCTTCCGTTTCACGGAATAAGTTGCCACCCATGGCCTCTAAGCCGGCTGGATTGATGAATTTTGCAAGTGTAATTTGACCAAGCTGCTGAGGTGTTGGATCGTCTGCTGTTGTTGTAGTCACTGTGCCATCAACACCCACAGAGAAAGAGACCGCATTGTCTGGGATCTGGATTTGAGGCTCTAAAGGCAGGCCCTGACTGTTCACCATTAAGCCTTCTGAGTTTCGATGGAACTGACCATTACGTGTATACATGATCTGTCCGTCCGAGTTTTCTATTTGGAAGAAACCCTGACCCATTACAGCAAGATCCAACTCTTGCGTTGTGTTTTGGGTATTACCTTGCGTGAACACTTTTTGTGTGCCAACAACGCGAACACCGCTACCTAGCTGAATACCACTTGGTAGTTCGTTAACTTGGTCTACTTGTGCGCCTGGTTGACGCTGAATGCTGTAGAAAAGATCTTCAAATACGACTCGGTCACGCTTAAAGCCAACCGTGTTTACGTTTGCTAGGTTGTTAGAAATGGCAGTCATCTTCGTGTCTTGCGCTGCCATGCCTGTCTTACTTACCCATAATGCTGAATGCATTTTTTACTCCTTGCGGGGCGAGACTTAGCTCGCCGCCATTAATTTGTTACCAGCTTTTGCTAGAGTTTCCGCCGTTTTCATCATGCGAACTTGCATTTCAAAGTTGCGCGTCAGCGACATCACACTAACCAATTCATCAATAGCAGATACGTTACTGCCCTCAATGTGCTCAGGAGAGAGTTGCACGGTTTCATCTGCCGCGAATGGCACGCCATCTACGCTGTGCAGCAAGCTATCGCTCTCTTTTTGCAGTTGATTAATTTCCGGTTTAACCAACTTCAAAGTGCCTGCCACAATTTCTGCGCCGCCACCTGGTGGGATCACTGAGACTTGACCACGCTCGCTGATTTCAATCTTTTGATAATCCGGCACAACCAAAGGACCATTGTCACCGAGGACAGGGAACCCATTGATTGTTAGAGCGCCAAAAGTATCGACCTGAATATTGCCTGCACGGGTGTAAGCTTCGTTACCCGCTGGGGTTTCTACAGAGAGATATCCCTCCCCCATAACCGCAACGTCCAACGGACGTCCTGTTTTCACAATATCGCCAGCGTCGAAACGTGTTGAGGCAGAGTTGGTCACAACCATAGTGCGACCATCAAAACCTGGGCCTTGCATCTCTACACTACGCACACGCTCCATATCCGCTCGAAAACCCGCAGTATCAGCATTTGATAAGTTGTTTGAACGAACGTGCTGCGCTTTAAGAACTCGGCTGGCACCCGACGTTGCCGTAAATAACAAACTATCCATGCAAAACTCCCATTACACCGCGTTAAACAAAGCTTGAGTAAGCTTGTCGCTGGTAGAAATTGTCTTTGCGTTTGCTTGGTAGTTGCGTTGTGCAGTCATTAGAGCAACAAGCTCGCTGGTTAAGTCAACGTTAGAACCTTCTAATGCACCCGGAGTTAGGTCACCCATCGTACCTGAACCCGGAACACCCATAATTGGAGCACCTGAGCTAAAGCTTTGAGTCCATGATGTTCCACTCACTTTCGCTAAGCCTTGTGTGTTTGCAAAATCAGCAAGAACAACCTGACCTTGTAGCTGTGATTGGCCGTTAGTGTAAGTCGCGTAAACCATGCCGTTACCTTCAACGCGTACACCTGCAAGTTCACCTGATGTGTAACCGTTAGGACTATTAGTACTTACGCCAAAAGCTGCACCAAATTGCGTGCTGCCTTTCAGGTTAATGTCTACACTCATCGCGTTCGCGCCTGCAGCAGGGAATGAAACATTAAACGGCGCAGTTGGTGCTGAAAGCGAGCCGTCTTTACCAAACGTTACAGGCACAGTTGCTACTGGCGTCGTACCGCCATCTACTTGAACGTTCACTTCCCACGAGTTAGAAGCAGTCTTAGTAAAGTACTGAGTTACCGTGTGCGAGTTACCCAGTGAGTCGTAGACTTTTGTTGTGTAAGACGAGTTAAATGAGCTTGGATCTTTTGGATTGAATGGCGTTACGGCTTTATCAATAACAGACGCGCTTGCGTCGAAGTTCGCAACAAAATCTAAGCTGTCTGTTGCTTTAGCATTCAGTGAGGAAGTCGATACCTGAATATTACCCACAGAACCTGTCATTAGGTTGTTGTTGCTATCGACACTGTAACCTTGAAGCTTTGCACCGCTGTTAGCCGTAACAAAGTTGTTCTTATCCGTTGAGAACACACCTGAACGTGTGTACAACATTTGACCCATATTATCTTTAGTAACAAAAAAGCCACCGCCATTAATAGCTAGGTCCATCGCACGGCCAGTTCCTGTGATACTGCCGTCTTTGTCGAAGTTCTGTGAAATTGACGCGACTTCCACACCACCAGGTTGCATGCCGTTATATACAGCGGAGAATTCTGTGCGGCCACCTTTAAAACCATACGTTGATGCGTTGGCAATGTTGTGACTGATTGTGTTTAGCTCTGTGTTGGTCGCGTCCAGACCACTTAGTGCGATGTTAAAACTCATAAATAGACCTCTGATTTCCGTATTTGGTTAAGCACCAAACTGAGTGATTTGATAGAAAGGAACGTTGCCAACGCCATGGACATTGACTAATGCTGCGCCACCGGTATTAGGAATGCGCACTTGCTCAACAGTGCCTGCCATCAGCACATTTGGACTTGCTTGCCCTTCTTGCACTTCTACGGCCACTGAGTATTTGCCTGGTTTAAGACCAAGTTCTTCAGGATTAATTGAAAAGTCGACGTCACCTTTACCGTGAGCACCTAGTGGCACTTTAGTTGATTGTCCAAATTCATCTTTAACAACTAACGTGACTTGGTTTGAGCTATGAGCGAGTTCGATTTTTCCGTTTTGTACGTCTTCACCAAGCTGAAATTCATCCGCGTTGACGTAAACCGTTTGCCCAACAAGGCCCGCTGTTGACAGCACTTGCATGTTGTCCAGTAACACCATGCTCTGTTGCATTGTCTTAGACATATTCTCGGTACTTTGTACCTGCGAGAACTGAGCCAATTGACCAACGTATTCCGTACCATCAAGGGGATTAAGTGGGTCTTGGTTTTGAATTTGAGCCACCATCAAAGAAATAAACTCATTCTCCAATGAAGAAGCACTGTTCATGTCTTTAGGGTTTGGTGAGATACCGTTGCTGTCTTTTGCTTTTGTATTTACTGGAGCGTCAGACGATAAAGGGGTGTATTGTGCAATACTCATTAGCTACCCTGCCCTAATCTAAGCAGACCTTGCTGCATACTTTTTACATTGGCTAATACTTCAACATTCGTTTCGAAGCTGCGTGTTGCGGACATCATGTCTGCCATTTCAGCAACTACATCAATATCTGGGTAAAACACATAGCCTTCATCATTAGCCAGTGGGTTGTTCGGCTCAAAACGCTTCTCTGCATCTCCAGCATTTTTAACAACGTCAACAATGCGAACTTCTGCATTGGGATAAGCTCCATTTTCTGTTGTCATTTGCGTTTTTTGGTACACAGTCGCAAATACTGGCTTAAGCGCTTTATAAGCATCTTCTGGATTTGCAGATACTGCATCTGCGTTTGCTAAGTTACTGGCTACCGTATTAAGACGCACAGTTTGTGCTGTCATCGCGGAACCAGTGATCGAGTAAATATCAGTGAATGACATAATTAACGTCCCTCAATCGCTTTCGCTAAGCCATTAAATTTCATGTTGAGAAACGTCAGGCTAGTTTGAAAGTCCATGTTGTTTTGCGTGAATTTTGCTTGTTCAACACCAAGCTCTACGGTGTTGCCATTTTTGCTATTCTGGTAAGGCACCGAGTATTGGGCCTGAACCTGGAACTTTGGCACCGGTTTGTTCACACCACCTGCCGTTACTTGGTTCATTACGGTGGTGAAACTTAGGTCTTTCGCCAAATACCCAGGGGTGTCAACATTTGCTAGGTTACTGGCGAGGACTTTGGTACGCTGAACGCGAAAATTAAGTGCCTCTGGATGTACTCCTAAAGCATTTTCAAATGTGATCGCCATGCATCTTCCTTACAGTTGGCTCGAATACGCCAACATACAAACAAGATACGTGCCATAAAAAATAGCCATATATATCAATGATTTACAAACAAGAATGGAAGCCAAGCTTCCGGTTCTCGGAAAGCATTAAAAACAAGAGGAAAGTGTCCACTTCCTCAACAATAATGCTGACGTTACTCGCTTTGACATCAGAACAAGCATTCGCCAACACCAATGACAAAACCCTCAGCGTTGAAGAGATAAAATCCGTTGTAGCAACGGATTTCGAACAAGAGGTGGATCGCGTAGCGCTCTCCAATCAGTGGGGGGAGTACAAACTGGACTTCGACATGTGGGTGCCCGGTTCTGCCAATCACTTGCCAGAATGTCAATCGCCTTTAGTTATCACAGGTCGTGACAACAACACGTTGCCAGTCGGTAACCTCAAGCGCTCAGTCAGCTGCGACAATATCGCATCACCATGGCGAATTAACGTTACGATAAAGTCTTCGCTGACTCTGCCTGTTTTAGTCGCGACAACCACGGTTGGCCGAAATGAAGTCGTAACGGCTAAACACATAAAGCTTGAAACCCGAACCATCTCTCGCCAAGACGATTTTTATACTCGCCCCGAGCAAGCAGTAGGCTTAGAAACCTCTCGTCGTTTGAGGGCTGGACAAGTGGTTAATCCATCCAATTTGTCGGCCCCACCTCTAATCGAGAAAGGAAATGAAGTCATAGTCATTGCGAGCAAAAATGGATTTAGTGCCAGCACAAAAGGAGTCGCCTTAGAAGATGGAGCGAAAGGGCAACAAATTGACGTGGAAAACCCAAGTTCGGGCAAGGTCATAAGAGCAGTCGTAACTGGATTAAACCAGGTTCATACTCAATTTTGATTTTTTGACTCGGGGTAACATTTTTTAATTTTGGCTCTCGTCAGTAACACTGAACTTCGAGTACAAAAAAAATATTTAATGTTTATCACATTCTAACCGCCTACTTAATTTAGAACATGATGATGAGGACCACAGCATGAAAATCGACAAAGTCGCGGGCGGTCATGTCCCACAAACAAAATTACAGCAAGCAAGCAAACAGCCTGTCGACGTCGTCGAACAGAGCAAAGTACACGAGCCTGCATTTCAAGCGAATACCGTAGCGATAGATCGCGCTCAAGCTGAAATGGCATCACTACCTGATGTTGATATGGAAAAAGTAGAACAAGTACGCAACGCATTAGCGCGTGGTGAACTTAGCCTAGATACAAAAGTGCTATCCAAGGCAATCATGCAGTTCCATACAGGTCACGAGTAATAAAACGCTAGGAAGACATCATGGCAAGCGCAGTATCGCAGCGAATTCAACAATTTGTTCGCTCTATATCTGAGGATATTAAGCTTTATCAACAACTGCTTCCTTTGCTTCAGCAGCAAAAGGTATTGTACTTAAAGTTTGATGGAGAGGCACTGAACGACAATGTTCAGAAACAAATGCCGATACTCAATAAACTCAGCCGCTCCGCCAATGACAGAAGCCAGTGTATGCGAGCGCTGGGGTTAGCGTGTAATGACGCCAGCGTAAAACGAATTTTCAATGCTTTGCCTGCCCAAATAGGTATGCAAGCTAGAAAACAATGGGCGCTATTGGAAACGTTGGTAAGTCAGTGCCAACAATACAATCAGAGCAATGGCCACAGCTCTGCGGCGTTCCATGAGTTGGTCAGTCAACTCAAACAACCTGTGCAACACACTTATGAAGATAAATCGTTCTAAACGATGTTCGTCTTGCCTACAGATTCAGTCGCCATCTCGGCTGAGTACTGTAGGCCTTTTTATTTTTATTGCCTTTCTGTCCTACCTTCCATTCACATGCCAGGCAAAACCAAATGCTGTCGATATTCAAACGCAGTATCAAGTATTAGCCCCATACAAACCACAAATTGCCAAGCGTCTCGATTCATCCAAACCGGTAATTAACCACATTTTCAAACAGCTTCAAAACCACTCATTACCAAATAGCCTAGCCTTAGTGCCAATGTTAGAATCTTCTTACAACCCCAAAGCCGTTTCTCACGCTAACGCCGCCGGACTTTGGCAACTGATACCAGCCACAGCGAAACGTTTCGGATTAACGATAAATACAAAACAAGACGATCGCTTTGACACAGAAGCTAGCACAACGGCCGCGCTCAAGTACCTGGCGTTTTTATACAACAAATTCGATCAAAATATGGCTCTCACTTTAGCTGCATACAATGCCGGAGAAGGACGTGTTGCACGTGCTATTCAGCGAGCAGGAAGTCGAGATTTCCAACAACTCACGCTGCCTAACGAGACTCGCCAATATGTCAGCCGCTTCTATGCATTGGAAAAGTTGATAGATATCGGTCAGTTACAATCCTCATCATTTCAACCTTTACTCTTATTTGCTCCAGACGCTCCTATGATTTCACAACCGCTGGTCGACTTTAGCCGACTGCCTCCGCTAGTTAATTTGTGATAAAAGCTACGACAGAGCTCAATGTCAGAGAAACGTAAAATCACAAGATCCTGTTCGGCGAATTTGAAAACTCGTGATCTCTATGCAAACGTGTGCAAAAAAGTTGAGGTAAGGTATCTCAAAGATAAGAAAGAGTAGTGGTTTACTAAAAAGCGCCCCAATTGCGCTTGGCAATTGGGTAGATATGCGTCACATTGCGTTTGCAAAAAAACATGAAAACCAATGGTCAGACCTAATAATTATTTACACACTAAATGTAAAACAGCTATTGTTTTCATAGTTCGAAACAAATCTAACATATCAAGATGACGCTTCGCTTGCGCGTCTGGAATAAGTCCGGGTTCCGGGGGGGAGTCCGGACTTTTTTATTGCTCTAAAATCTTTGCCCACAATAGAGCCAACAGAAGCTAAGTCGTAATGATGCAAACTAGCTGTTTATAGTAATTCTTTAGAAATCAACTGAAGTAAAAACGTTTCGCGCTCAATGCTCATGCCTTTTTTCGGGCTTTCTGCCATCGTTTTTTCATTGTGTGCAATTGCTTCGTGTATGTTCATCCATACCGGGCGCATTCCATTTTTAACTTCGTAATCTTCATACGCCGTTTCGCCTAGCTCACGTTCGATTTTACATGTATAACAATACGACACCATGTGCATCACGTCAGCGTCATCCTTGTACCACGGACGAAACTCCTCAAAGATTCCGAAAGGCTTAATACCATGTATATTTTGGGCGCCCGTTTCTTCCTCTAATTCACGGACTAATCCAGCAATGACATCTTCACCATCATCAATACCACCGCCTGGTAGCGTGTAGTCATGGTAACGTTCTGTATAGAGCAACAGCACATCTTCACCATCAAGTACAATGGCTCGCGCTGCATTGCGCTGAAAAACAATTTTGTCATCCAAATGCTCTATGTCTGGATGAACGGTCGATTTTAAATGTCTCATCGAAAATACCACGGTCAATGTTTTGTGCGCATATTACCGAATTTCACACTTTAAATCATTGTTGTAGGCCAGGTACGTTCGAGCGCTTGTCAGGAAGTGATTGATATGACCTTCACAACAATACGCCAAGAACAGAAGTGTGACGTGCTAATCAGCAATAAATGAGAATATCTAAATTCTTATACGTCCCTCTTACTTTTAACATCGATAAGACAATAATCTCTTAAAGTTGCCTATAATCAATACAATACTCGCCCACCCCATGCGGAGATAAAGAATGAAAAAGACAAATTTAATGATGGCTATGGCTGCAACATTGGTACTGGCTGGTTGTTCAACTTACGAGGGAGCGACCCGATCAACTGAGTATACCTCCGTTGCAAATCCCGCAGCCGTATACTGTGTTCAGCAAGGTGGTGAGCTGGATACCGTGTCGGAAAACGGCGAACGTGTCACTTACTGTGTGCTGTCGGACAATGAACGCGTCGAGCAATGGGAATACTATCGCGAGAATCACAAAGAAAATGAGGGTGACAACTACTAATTATTTTTATCGATACGTCACCTTCCCTCTATCACTTAGGAGCCTTTGGGCTCCTTTTTTATTTGATTTATCAAAGTGTTCTTACGTTGTTTTTACATATCTCTGACTTTACCGCACATCGATCCTATATCGAACAGTGTTCTATTCTTGACATTCCCCTGACATAACTTTCCACTTGGACAATAAAATTCCAAACACAGATCACACTAATTCACATTTCTTCCACATTTTCTGGGACAGGTGAGCAAGATGAAAACACAAATAGTAAAAGAAGCCGAGTCAGCCCCAAGCAACGTTGTTACTGAAAAATCAAAGCGCATTATTTATAAATCGAGTTTAAACGCCTTGATGATTGTCGCTATAAGTATTCTCGTTAACCTTAGTCTTCGTCTTGATTATGTCGTGTTGGGATCAAGCCTTGGCGAGCTTTCCGTTACAGAAACGCTCCAGCTTGTGATGCTTGCTATTGCATCATGGTCGTTTTTCAGCTTATCGAAACAACAGCCTCAGCTAAAGCATGCGGCTATTTTGATTGCAGGATTTTTTGCAGTACTGATTATTCGCGAAACGGACTATTGGACAGACATGATTCATCATGGCTCTTGGGTTTTCCCAGCACTTGCTGTCACCGCACTGGCTTGCGCCAAAGCTTACCAAGGTGGTAAAGGTACCATGAACGAAATGGCGACCATTTTAACGGTGCCACATATGAAGCTATTAGTTGGTGCTGTAATGCTATTATTAGTCTTCTCTCGTTTGTATGGTATGGGCAGTTTTTGGCAACAAGTGATGGATGAAAATTACATCCGTGATGTTAAAAATATCTCAGAAGAAGGTATAGAACTGCTTTGCTACTGTTTGATCGCATTAAGCGCCGTCCGCACAAAACGCGAGCTTAATGAATAGACTCAGGATCAAAGCGACGGTTCAATGCAGTCAGTATCGGATGGAAGATACTTAATGCCTTTTCCGCAGCACCTACAGATTCATCCAAGGCCGTCAGTTCGACGGCCTTTTTCATTTCTTCAATATGTTGCAAAGCCTCTTTATCGAGCGGTAAAGAGAGCAATTTGTGAATAGCATCTCTTGCGATCATAAGTGGCTTTTTTCGGACAATTGATAAATCTCGGAAAAATACGCCATGCTTGACCCCTTCTAAATAAACTCGGTAGGTTGTGAGTTCATCGAGTAGCAAGAATGTCTCCGCCATAAGCCCTTTATGTGGGTATGGCACGCTAATATGTTTGCTGATATCCAGTGGAATATTGAGGGTCACCCCCATGGATTCGCAATCGGATTTAAGTACTCGTAATAAGCCTTGCTCATCCATCAAATTCTGGATATCAATGATTCGTTCGAGGTGGTAGTCATTAGATAGCAAGATAACCTCAACCGGATGCCCCAACCATAACTCGAACAACCCACTTTTGCACAAAACTTGGGAAACATAACGCATGTTTTGAAACGTGTTCAACGACTCCGTTTCTAAGAGTAAATGACGTTCAGGGAACGGATTCACAGAGTCTGCGTTTAGGGTTCTAAAATACGCGTACATCGCCTCTGCTTCAGAAACGCTTTGTCCTTGCGTTACTCCGCCACAAAAAATAATCGCCGTTCGCTCTGTCGGTAGTGATGCAGTCCTACAAGACAAAACTTCGACTCTGGTTATGCCCTCAGAGGTCAATTTGTTATTGACGAGGCGTTTACCTAAAACGATGACGATGTTGTCTAACTTCATTTTAAAATCTCGCGCTTAGTTGGCAGTGTTACAAAAATCTTCTTTCACTCCCGACCCACAAGCTTTAACATCTAGTTAACAACACTGTTCTAGAGACCTTTATAAAGGTTCACTGCTAAAGGAAGTCAATTATGCTGTCGATTTTCGATATATTTAAAATTGGTGTCGGGCCATCCAGCTCCCATACTAATGGTCCTATGCTTGCCGGATTCCATTTCACTCAGCTAGTTAGCGACTCTATGGCGAAAGTGCATCGGGTGCAAGTGGACCTTTATGGCTCATTGTCACTGACAGGTCGAGGGCACCATACAGACCGAGCCACGGTCCTTGGTTTGATGGGAAATAAACCTGATACCATCAAAATGAGCAGTGCCAAAAGTGCGCTACAAAATACCATAGACAATAATACGCTCATGCTCGCCGGTACACACCAGATTGAGTTTAGCTACGACCATGACATCGTCTTTCATAGCGACAACCTTCCCCTGCATGAAAATGGCATGACGATTACGGCATTAGACGCTGCTGGAGATCAAGTAGCGTTTGAAATTTATTACTCCATTGGGGGCGGATTCATCGCCACCGCCGACGAACTAGAGAACGGCACGCAACAAGATGAGGTCGCAGTACCATTTCCGTTTACATCCGCAGATGAGATGCTGGAAAAAGCCGAGACGAACGGTTTCAGCTTGGGAGGCATGATCCTCCAAAACGAACTCGCATTTCGCTCAGACGAAGAAATTAACCAAAGAGCAGAGCAAATTTGGAAAGTGATGTCGCTCTGCATGCAACGTGGCTTCGATACGGAAGGGATTTTGGAAGGTGGTCTAAATGTCACTCGTCGAGCACCAAACCTTTTGAAAAAGCTCGAAGCCAACGCTGCAGTTGAAAACGATCCGATGGAGATCATGGATTGGATCAATCTCTTCGCCTTTGCGGTTAGTGAAGAAAATGCAGCAGGAGGGCAAGTCGTCACTTCTCCAACGAATGGTGCAGCAGGGGTGATTCCGGCGGTATTGATGTACTACCATCGCTTCATCAAAGAGCTCGATGTTAAACAGCTAAAAGACTTTCTCGCAGTCGCCGGCGCTATCGGCATCTTATATAAAACTAACGCGTCAATTTCTGGTGCAGAAGTGGGGTGTCAGGGAGAAGTTGGGGTTTCTTCATCCATGGCTGCCGCTGGCTTAACAGCGCTAAGAGGGGGCAGTAACGAGCAGATTTGTATTGCTGCGGAAATTGCGATGGAGCATTCATTGGGTATGACTTGTGACCCGATTGGCGGCTTGGTTCAAGTACCTTGTATTGAAAGAAATGCCATGGGAGCAATGAAAGCGATTAATGCATCGCGTATGGCATTAAAGCGCACAAGTAAATGTTTAATTTCTTTAGATAAAGTTATCGAAACCATGTATCAGACTGGTAAAGATATGAATAAAAAATACCGTGAAACCTCTTTGGGGGGCTTAGCTGTCATTCATATGGCACCGCCATGCGAATAATGGCAGGTGGTCATTGCGCTTAGCTTCTCACCATACGCTTATCTGGTAATTATGATCTGATGATATTACATATAGAAATGCCGCGTTCTTCGCGGCATTTTCTTAACAAGAAACTATTCGATTAATCACGTCGACCACGAAGTTCAATTTTTTGAGTTGCAGCATCCGAATGGATTGTTACACCGCCATAGGCCATTTCATTGCGACCCTTCAGCGTCAATTGAGAATCTGAACGCTCTACGTCAACCTGATTTTTCGTTGCCATCGTCATATCAATCGTGCCCGTGTATGACCCATCACCAGCAAATGCTACGTTTGTTGAGCAAACCATCAAAACAAGTGCGATTAGTTTTTTCATACATCACCTCTATTATCGTTCTTACTTTCTGTCGGTGGAAAAACTGTAACAACAGAAACGCGCTCATACGAGGAAAGCCATTATTTACCAAATGGAAATCCATGCTAATAAACTGATGTAACCAAGAATAACTTATCGTTACCTTCAATAAATCAGGGATAAGGCAGCAACTTAAATTGACCGAGCGTTGTCTTTTCTTAAGAAATTCAGCGATATGATTTGTCGACAAAAGCCAAGCGAGACAATGTATGAGCGTTAATCTGGATATTCAAAATATTTTGGTATTAAAACGGATGTATGAGTTACGTAACGTCCGGTTAGTCGCAGAATCACTCGGTAAAACGTCAGGAGCAATCAGCAAAAATCTGACAAAGATGAAAACTCAGCTCAATGATCCGCTATTCGTTCAGACCAAAAATGGCTTTGAACCAACAGCTTTTGTGGAAGCGAACATTGCGCATTTTGAGCAAATAATCAACAGTATTGATTCCATCAAACCACAGCATTTTTCACCAGCTCATTTTGACGGTTCAATCACTATTTATGCCAACACATTGTTTTGGGAGTACTTTGGTGACAAGTTTTACTTGGAGTTACTAAAGCACGCCCCAAACGCAAAATTCTCATGTTTGCGCTGGGGTAGCGAAGCAAAAAAACGATTAATTGACGGTGAAAACGCTATTGCGATTCATTACTTTGATGAAGATCTGCCACAGTCAATTGTTCAGACCGAACTAGGGCGAGGAAAAGCGGTATTTTTTGTTCGACAAGATCATCCCGCTCAAAACTCCCAAGAACTAGAAGAATACCCTTTTATACTTTTTAAAACGCCGGGATGGAACGACTACCGATACCCAGTGTTGGAAAGGCTCAAACATATGGGTTTTAGAACCACACCTAAAGTGGAAATTGAGCATCCAGCGATGATTCAAAAAGTGCTTCTGCAAACGAATCATTTTGGCATAACGATGAGTGGACATGTTCCTAAGGGTTGCCGGAGTATCGCGCTTCCTGCTGGGCTAGAGCTTGATGTTCGCTACGTGATGAGCTGTCGTCGCTCTCAACAGCAAGCTCCGGTAAATCAGTGGTTATTAGATGTCATTAAGCATGTCGCTCAGTCCTAGACTGATGACTTGCTACTGCTAATAATAGCCAAAACCACACATGCGCTCTACTTACTCGCTGAACGAACATTAAAGACTCTGTATTAACCATTGAGCAAAGGTGTTTACGTGTGATTTTTCGGATGCTCGAACCACCATATAATGTGCACCAGAACTTGGCATATGCCAATTTCCAGCCTGGACTAATACGCCCTGTTGCAGCTCATCCTCAACAAGAAAGTCTCTTACCAGCAACACGCCAAGTTGATTAATCGCAGCATGAATAGCAAGCAATGAGTGTTCAAACTCGGCGACGACTTTGCTCACCTTCCCTTGGTAACCTTGGTGTGAAAGCCACTCTTGCCAAGATTCATGATAACCACTAGTACAGATTTTAGGCGCTTTAGCTAACTGCGAGAGGTCATTTATCGGGTTTAAATGCATAAAGCCGGGGCTTGCGACAACAATCCAGTTTTCTTGGGTTAATCGTATGGCTTCTTGCTCTTGCCAATCTCCATCTCCGTTAATAATTTCGATATCCGCAATCGCACTGGCGTTTGGAACTGTATTAGCAGTTGTCGAGACTTTAAAGGAAATGTCTGGGAATTGTCGCTGAAAATCAGCCAATCTTGGCATTAACCACTGAGAGCAAAAGCTGTGAGCGACATGTAAGTTAACTTGCGTATTCTTGGGACGAGTAAATAAATGCTGCGTCGTGGTCGATAATGTTTGAAGCACATGGTTAACCACAGGCCAGTATTCTTTTGCTGAGCTGGTCAGCGTAAGGTGCGTACCCTTGCGCTCGAATAATGTTGCATTTAACTGCAGTTCTAGCGATTTCACCTGCTGACTGACGGCCGCACGGGTCACATTTAGCTCCTCTGCGGCTTTAGTGAAGCTCTGTAATCGCGCCGTGGCTTCAAACGCTCGGAGCAAATTAAGCGGCGGTAAACTTTGCATAACACTCTCCCAAACACTTGGCAGCCATGGTATGAACTGGTGATGACAAATTGATGAAAGTGCTGAGTTTGTTAAGCGGGATCAAAAAAGCCAGCGTGATACACGCTGGCTTTTGGAACTTTATCTTAAGCAGGAATTATTCTGCTTTCTCAGTGGTTTGGTATTCAAACGCAGGGACAACTACTTCAACACGACGGTTCATTTGACGACCTTGACGTGTTTCGTTGCTTGCTACTGGGTTAGCTTCACCCATGCCTTTCACTGTCATACGCTCAGCCGCAATACCTTTTGCTTGGAACTCGTCAGCAACGGCTTTCGCACGTTTTTCTGTGAGTTGCTTGTTGTAAGCAGCAGAACCTGTCGTATCGCTGTAACCCGTGATCTCAACTTGAGCTTGTGGGTAAGTATTCATCAAATCAACGGTACCAGAAAGGTTCGACGCGTCTTTCACTTCTGCACTTTCTAAGTCGAATTGTACTGTCGCTGTTGTTTGAGCAGGGTAAACGTGATCTACAATGCGGGTTGCAGGACGTGCTTCTACCACCTCTTCAACGGCTTTTTCTTGAACGACTGGCTCAGAACCAAACTTGTAGTTGAAACCGATACCGAAGAAATCTGAATCCATGTCTTCAATTACGTCATCAGACATATCTTGGTAGCGTTGGTATTCAGCACGTAGGCTCCAGTTGTAGTTGATTTGGTATTCAGCACCCAGAGAGCCAGTTGGTACGAAATCTTTCTCGTCACCAGCCATCATGTATGCAGCACCAACTTTCGCGAATAGATTCCAAGAATCCGTTAGTGGTAGGTTGAACTTAGGAGCTAGAGTTAGTGCCCATAGGTCACCGTCAACTGTGTTTAGGCCAGGCTTTTTGAAGTTTGCAGTGAAGTCACCAAGGTAATCAACACCATACTCTGCTGCAACGTACTTGTTGAAGCTGTAGCCTAAGTGCATAGATGCTGCAAAACTGTCGTCGTCACAAGGTTCGTTTAGGTAACACGCATCGTTTAGAGAGTTGTAACCTATTTTACCGCCCATGTAAGTGTCAGCAAGTGCAACGTTTGAGATCACACCACCAGCAAGTACAGTAGCCACTGCTATAGCGATTTTTTTCATTATTCTTTTCCTTTTTCTTGTACACAAAGCAACACATCGCGGCAGCATACTGCCGTAAAATATGAAGCCGTAACTTTCTCTTTTCTTCGAATAGAAATAGCTAAATAGCGTAGGAAAGAATCAAAAATGATATTCAAACGCCAATGACGTAAAACGGAAAAAGGTAACCTCAAGACCATCTATTCATGAGCTTCATCCGCATACCCAACCGAAAAATAAAGTTCGTTGCGTTGGTTTAGCCATAGTCAATTCGTTGCGGAGAATATCACAAAGAAGCCAACTTTCTGTGACGCAAATCACCATAAAAAGCCACTTTCTCAAATTTAAGAATCATCATTTAAGCTTGTGAATGGCAACAAATTTTTACAGGGGAGCGTGGATATGGAGAGCACAAAAAAACAGCTCATTTAAAATGAGCTGTTTTCGAAATAATGAAAAAGCGTTAACTCGTCGCGCTAAATTTTATCCGCTACGGTTAACGTTGCAGCTAATACATCTTGTCCAAACAAGACACTACGCTCAGGAGACCAACCGTAAAGTGGATCTGGGTGATTGTTGTTATCTTTAAATGGCATTTCGATTGTGTAAGACAAGCATTTGAACTGCTCTGCAACCCAATTTGAACCCACAGTCAAATTCGCTTTACCACGCTCATCTTTATCGTAACCAATCTCATCTTGGAACTCTGGCGTAATAGTCAATAACGCTTGCTTAAATGATGCCTCTAAAGCGGCAAGATTTTCATCGTAAGAAGGAATACCTTCTGAGCCAGCGACGAAGTTATACGGAATCGCTTCATCGCCATGGATATCTAAAAACATGTCAACACCCGTTTCCAGCATGCGCTGACGCACAAGGTAGACTTCTGGGCTCTTTTCCATTGATGGCGTTTGCCATTCACGATTTAGGTTTACACCTACTGCGTTGGTACGCAAGTGACCGCGAATACCACCGTCTGGGTTCATATTTGGTACGACGTAAAGCACCGCTTTTTCAAGCAATGCACGCGCAACCGTGTCGTTTTCATCTAACAGACGTTGGATCATACCTTCCATGAACCATTCCGCCATTGTCTCACCTGGGTGCTGACGTGCAATCATCCAGATTTTCTTTTTGCCTTCTTCTGGCTCACCGAAAGTAAGCAAGCTCATGTCATTGCCATCTAGCGTATGACCAAGCGTCTCTAGTTGGCAGTGGTGCGCGCTTTGTGCCATGTGTAACAAGTCTAAATGACGATCGTACGTGTATGGCGCAAAGTACGCGAAGTAAATTGAGCTGCGCTCAGGGATTACAGTGAAAGTCAGCGTGTCGCCATCGAACTCTGCCGGTAGTCGGAACCATTCTTCACGATCGTAAGACGCAACCACATCGTAACCTTGCCATCCTTCTGGATAAGCCGATTTAGCCAAATCAAGCAATTTGATGGTGTGTGATTGCTCGACTTCTGTCTCAAGACGGAAGTGGAACCACTGGTAGAATTCCGACATATTGTCGTTAGGAATTTTGAGTTGGATGTCGTTTTTGTCGTCCGCTTTCACTACGTGAATGCTGCCGCTATCGAAGTTGCTGAATACTTTCATTTTATGACTCACCTTTTAAATCTGAGCTTGAAAGACAGAGGCTAACACAAGGCTTCATCGCGCCCCAATGACTTTCACTGCAAACTGTCTCGTTTGTGGCTAAAGTCTTCAGTTTAGTCAAGCTTATCCGCTTTGCCTGCTGGTCCTGCAAGTTTTGCTAGCCACTTATCCCAGATAAACGGCGTTTTCTCGTTATCTTCTGCTTCCTCTTTTCGACGTACCGCGTTGCGCACTATCATAGCCCCGGTCCAGCGAAGCGGTTCTGGTGGGAAACACCCCAACGGTCCTTTGGCTAAACCACTGTTCGTCCACTCGTTATCGATTCCCAATATCAATGAAGATAGGATCTTTCCGCCCATGCGAGTCTGCGCTACACCATTGCCTGAATAACCAAATCCGTAAAAGATATTGCTCTGTTTATCTAGATCGCCGAAAAAAGGGAAACCAGTAGCAGAACGATCAGAGCCCCCCGTCCATGAATAAGCAAACTCCTCGCCTCTCAAACGAGGAAACAACTTATCGAACGACTTACGCAGTAGACCTTGGTAGCGTGTTGGCTTGTTAAACATTGCGTCAACTTGGTTATTGAAAGAAAACTGATTGCCGCCTTTCCCCAACATCAAACGGCCATCTGGCGTATCTCGGTAATAGTGTACAAAAATACGAGAATCCAACACACTAGAACCTGCCTGCCAACCAGATTGAGGTAGTGCGTCACCAAGCGGCTTGGTGATCACCATGTCGGAAGAGACCACCACGATACTGTTTTTAAACTGTTTAAACTGCTCCACCATCCATGCGTTCAATGCCAACACCACCTGCTGCGCTTGAACATTTCCTTTAGGTGTACAGACAGTGGCAGGTTTTCCATAATCTAGACGCGTCATCGGCGTATTCTCATAGATTTCAACATCCAACTCCATTGCGACGCGTCTTAATCCTCTCGCCAATAAAGCAGGTTGAACGCTGGCTGCAACTGGAGAGTGAAAGCCTTCTATATTGCGCGGCGATCCCGCATTGGCACGCAGTTCCTCCACCGAGCAACGACGCCAACTGTTCACTTCTAATCGCTTTAACTCGTCCACAACTGGCTGCATTCCCCCAGTTTGAGCCTGATTGGTTGCAGTGTAATAAACCCCTTTCAACGATAATTGCGCATCGATGTTGTGCTGCTGACAAAAGTCGTCAATCTCTAGCACTGCTTGTTCCGACTCTTTTACCAACCAAGCAGCATGTTCTTCACCGAATAACCGTTTCAATGTCGGAAACTTGGTAGACCAAGTCAGCATACAACCGCCGTTTGCGCCCGATGCACCACTGCCACAAAGGCCTTTTTCAATCACGACTACCTTTTTTTCCGGAGATTGCTGCTTAATCATAATCGCGGTCCAAAGTCCGGTGTATCCGCCACCAACAATCGCAACGTCAGTATTAATGTTCTGCTGTAACGGTTGTGGCGTTTCTGGTTGCTCAGCTTCAATTACCTGCTTGAACCAATATGAATGATGTGTCATCGGGTATCCTCGTTAGTGCGTTACATCCATTTCCGCAAACACTTTACAAACGATGATGACAATCAACGAGCAAGAAAATCTAACGCTGAGCGATAGAAAATGTTGCACTGAGAGTGTGCGAATTTTCGCTTCCAACAAAAACAAAATGGGGAGCTCGTGGCTCCCCAAAACAAACAGCAAAAATATTAGTGGTAAACAATTCGAGTCCGTCTTACTGGTTAATATTTACCGGTATCACGCATGCGGTACTCGTATTGAACATTGAGAATAGGCTGGTAAACAACTTGCCCGTCACTTTGCAAGAACTCATTTACCATGACTTTTGAGTCAGTGATAGAAAACGATTGGCGATCAACATACGTTGTAAGGCTCGTAAACTCATCACGGAGTTGTCCAGATGATTTATTTTGGTAGCTTTGGATCATGTCTCGGCCCATTTCATAAGCCGCTTGTTTGCTATCCATTACGTCGCCATGGATAGTTTCGGTATCGTTTGTCCACTGATAACCACCAGCAAGAGCCATAGAAGGTGCAGCAATCAGAGCAATCGTACTTGCTAAAGTTGTTAAGCGTTTCATAAACCTCTCCTTACTTACCTTTACATCGGGCCAAAATTGGCTCGATACTTATAAGGTACGTATAAAGACCTAAAACACGTCAAAACAATTTCAAATAATGTTCAATTTTCGTTCAACTTATTTCACATTAACTTAGCAACTCAACGTCATATTCAGCCGACATTCGCATTTTCTTTCTTTTGAACAATGGGTTTCAACCTGACACTTCCTTACCAAACCATACAATACCTAAGGTCAATTTTCTCTTAGAATTCCAGCAAAAGAACAGTGTTCAAAACCTTACACAAACGTCGGACACAGCAAAAACCACCTCTTTTCAGTCGTGCTTTGCATTCCTCCTTTTCGGGTTCTTCGCTGCTCGTCCGTCGGTTCTTAATTGTCGCTATTGAGCACAAGTTAATCTGGAGTGAAAATGACCGCGAACAAATCCATTTTTTACCATAGCAAATCGATTTACTCAGATGATTATGCTGATGTCTACAAGCCAATTTGGACCTACAGAGCTAAGTTCATCTTACGTGCGCTTTATTACAAACGTGCGTTTAAGCACCTTTCAGACAATATTGAATCGTCATTGTTAGAGTTGCTTTGTACACGTACGCATCGATTTTTAGAGAAGCCGTTTCGTCCGTATATCATCAAAAACAACTCAGCGTTCGATCGTTCTAACTTGGTGGTTGATCACTATAAAACGATTTCAGAACTGTTTTCTAAACAAACAATCGAAGAAATCTACACAGACTCGAAAGGCCTAACATTAGCCTCTTTTGAAATTGACGAAATACTGTACTCGGTGAGATTAGTATACGAAGCACGTTATCAAAAAGAAGGCGATATGAGCCTAGTGCTGCACAGCGCTGAAGATGGCAACTTCTACACGCTCTCTTTTACGCTCGGTCACATCGAATCTGGACGCAGCATTATGATTGGCGGCTTACAAGGACCGCGAAGCAGTGAAGAAAACAACGCGAAAATTAAAAAGCTAACTCGTAAGCTTTACGGACAGAGACCAAAAAGCTTGATGGTGAGCTTGCTCACTTTGCTCGCACAAATTTGGGAAGTGAACACGATTCTAGCAGTGAAAACGCAGTCCCATACTTACGCAGCTAAGCGCTACAGCAAAGGGCGAATCAAAACGGATTACGATGCACTCTGGCAAGAATTGGGCGGCACCGAATACAATCGTCATTTTTACTCAATTGATGTAAATGCACCCCGTCGAGATATCGAAGGCATGTCGCGCTCTAAGCGTTCGATGTATCGTCGCCGTTATGAATGGCTAGACAACACCAAGGTCACTTTCGAACAAATATTAAAAGGCGAGCAAGCTAAAAGCTAAGGAGAAGCGTTCATGCGTTATTCATTCATTACTGCTTTAGTGCTGTCGGCTTTTTCTTTGTCAGCCAATGCAGAAACCAGTGAGCACATCATAGGTACAAACATTGGCTATGGCGATGTGAACTACGATGCTCCGACAAGCAAAGAATCAGGCGACATGTTCTTAGGTGAAATATATTACCGCTACATGCCAACACATAACTTTGGTATCGAAGCAGGTTATAAAGGCGCGTTTGACGGTATCGGCTCGATACTCGTGAGTCCGATTTCAGAAGTCACCGATACGAGCTTCTCCGGACCTCGCTTGAGTGGCTATGCTAGCTATCCTCTGGGTTCAGGTTTCGAACTGTACGGCAAGGCAGGTGTCACTCTCTACACTCTCGAATACACTTATAAAGTGAACGGTCAGAGCAAGAACATCGAACACTCAAGTGTCGGAGGTGAAGCGGCTGGCGGTATCGGCTGGAGCTATAAACACTTTGGTTTGAATGCAGAATATGTGTACTCAAAAAACAGCGATTTTGACTCTAGCGGCGTGATGTTTGGTGCGCAACTGCGTTTTTAAACAAGGCTTACAAGTTAATACAAAAGGCAGCGAGAGGCTCATTCGCTGCCTTTTTTCGTGAATATAGGTCAATACGCAAGCGCGAGAATGATCCCCGCCACGATAGAAGTAACGCCAAGCCCTCGGGTGAGATACCATTTCTCAGACAGAAACCAAATCCCCATAAACAACCCAAACACAATGCTGATTTGCCTTAGTGCCACCACCAAACTCACGTTATCCGTCATAGTCATCGCAAACAGCACCAAGCCGTAGGTGGATGCCATCATTATCCCTGCCATACTAGCTGTTTTGCGGATCTGCCACGCTGTCTTAATCTCATCTGGCTTGCCCGTAACTAAGCACCACACAAGAGCAGGAATACCAATTGCCCAAAACTGCACGCCCAAGTAGAAGATTGCACTGTACTGATCATTCAAGATCTCTGACGCTTGCCTTGTGAGTAAACTCAGCGCTTCTTTATCGACCACCGAGTAACCCGTTGTGCCTATTGCGGCAATCAATGCCCAGAACACACCAACATTCAAATAAGAGCTCAGCGTCATCTGACGAAAGTTCGTCAGTGGTACCAGGATACAACCAAGAGTAATCAGCAAGAATCCAAGCCACTGCTGACTGGATAATTCATGCCCCAATGCCACACTGATTGCGCCGACCATCATCACTGGCAGTGCCCGAGCAATGGGATAAACCACACCCACGTCTGTGTGCTTATAAGCGACAATCAAACCAACCAGATAAACCATTTGTGAAATGCCGCTAATGAACAGCAACCCCCAAAACTCACTCGGTAATGATGTCCAGCCAATGGTTGCCAAATACCAAATCAAATAAGGGGTAAGAATGAAACATGCAGAAAAGCTAGCCGCCATAGTAAACGCGAGTCCAGAGCCTGAGTTGCTTTTACCAAGGATATTCCAACCCGCATGGAGAACAGCAGAAAAAACGACGAGACCAATCGCCAACAAATCCATTTCAATGTTCCTGTCTGAATAAAATAAAGGCCCCGAGATGGAGCCTTAGATGATGAGAAAATCCACTTAGCGATTGAGTTCCGCCAGAGATTCAATGCTGATGGCATCGTGTCGCCAATACTCGATATCGCAATCAATCAATTCACCGTGCTGATTGTAGTTGATGCGCTCCACTACCATCGCTGGCGTACCGGCTGTCGCGCGCAATGCTTGAGCCATTTCACCCAACAAAGTGCTGGTTGAAATGCGGTAGCGAATCTTTTGATACGTCACACCATAATTATCGCGATAAATATCCGTCAGTGAATTTGATAAATCGTAGTCCAGCAGGTTCGGAAACAGCTCTGGGCGAATGTAGTTTGTTACGAATACCACAGGTCTATCTTCAAGGTATCGCACACGGTCGACTCGATACACATCCGAGAAAGGCTGCAAGTCCAGCAAACGCGCCGCTTGTTTGTTTGCCAACGTCCCTTTTGCTGCAACCAACTCCGTTTTTGGCACACGATTTTGCGCTTTCGCCATGTTCGGGAAGTTTAGCGTTTGGGTTGGGTCGTAACGCAATGGCTCAGGTGAGATAAACCAGCCTCGGCGATCTTCGCGATAGATTCGACCTTCCGCTTCTAGCAGTGATAAAGCTTCACGCAGAGTGACGCGTGTAGTATCGAACGACTCCGCCAACTTACGCTCTGCTGGCAGCTTTTGACGCGGCGATAGCATGCCCGCTTCAATCTGTTCAACAATCGAATCTTTAATTTTTACGTATTGCACGAAGTGTCCTTATCTTTTGCGCCAAGCTTGTGTGCGATTTTCTAACAATTTACCCAAAGTCATCTGAACAATCTTCGCAATTGCGGCAGCAATCATGATCATGACAGCCATTGCCGCTGCAGCGCCAGTTTGACCTGCATCGTCCATATTCAGAATCGAGACCGAAGCCGGAATCGTATCGGTTGAGTAAAGGAATACTACCGCAGAAGTGGTGGTCAATGCATTAACAAACAAGTAAGTCGCAATGTCCAAAATCGCAGGTAAACACACAGGTAATGTCACTTTAAAGAACAACTTGTATTGAGGAAACTTCACCGATGCCGCCGTGGCTTCAATCTCCGATGGCAACTGCTTTAGCGCTGTCAGGGCGGTCATGTGACCCACCGTGTAGTAATGCACTACCGTATTAATCACCAAGAATGCCATGGTGCCATAAAGTACGTTCAGAGGATTGTTCGCATCGTTGAAGTAAAAGATGTAACCCAAGCCAAGCACCATACCCGGAACTGCCATTGGCACCACGCTAAGCATTTGCATCACCTGACGAATTGGACCAAACGCACGCCCTTTCTCAATGCAGTAAGCACCGACAAAGATAATGGCTGTACCGATCACTGCCGTCCAGCCTGCCAGCGTTAGCGAGTTGAAGAATGGGCTCCAACCGTAGGTGCTCATTTCAGCAAAGTTGTAGTTGTTTAGCGTCAGCGCTTTGTTCCAAGGCCAAAACGTAACTAACGAGCCATACACCGCCATGCCAAGCACAGCCAACACTGCGATAGAAATGATGCTGCAGTAAACCAAACAAATGCTGTCGCGCGCTTTGTTGGGTTCTGGCTGATATGGCACCGAGCGAGTGTCGAATAAGCTCTTCTGTTTTTTCTGTACCCAACGGTCTGCGCCGAACGCCATTACCGCGGGGAATAACAGCATAATGCTTGTTACCGCACCCATGGCAAAGTTTTGTTGTCCCACAACTTGCTTGAAGATGTCAGTAGCCAGAACGTTGTAGCTTCCACCAATCACTTTCGGCACACCAAAGTCCGTAATAACTAGCGTAAAGACGACGATAAGCGTACTGATCAAACCGTATTTCGCCGCAGGTAACGTCACCATAAAGAAGGTTTTGATGGGCGATGTTTTAAGTGCGCGGGCTGCTTCATACAAGCGAGCATCTGAAGTGCGCAGCGAAGTAGTCAAAATCATCAATGCATGAGGGAAGGTCCAGAAAATCAAACCCATCGAGATACCAATCACGCCGTAAATCGAGTTTCCTAACAGCATCTCTTTGGCAATGCCTTGATTACCGAAAAGGAAAATCAAACTGATCGCCGGCAACAACGAAGGCGCAAGGATTGGCGCAGTACCTAAGATTTGGAACAAACCTTTAAACGGCATGCATGAACGAGTCAGCGCGTAGGCATAACCAAACGCAAGTACACCCACCACCGAGGTTACAATCACGCCCAAAGTGAAGGTGTTTCCCACCGACACCCACAAGCTTGAAGAGGAAAAGTACGTCGCAAAGTTTGCCAATCCAACAAATTCGCCATTGGCATTTTGCACACTCTTGGTCAACATTGCCCAAAGCGGCATTAAGATGAACAGCACCATCATGGTCGACAAACCAGCGAGCAAACCAAACAACACAAGGTTGTCGCGGCTGACACGTCCGAGTAGGGATTTTGCTTTGTCTTGTGTGGTCAGGCTATTCATCGTCATTGTCTTCGCATCCATGTTTACACCTACGCTGCTAGCGCTTTATCAACCGAGGGCACGGCGTAACCATGCAGCCCTTCTTCAGCAAACTGGATGTAACGTACATCGCCCGCCTTGATATTGAATTTTTGAACCGTTTCCACAGGAACATCCACGACGATGGTTTTCGTTGAGCTGTCGTTTTGCAATACGCAATCAATGCGGAAAAACGCCCCCAGAAACTCGGTTGCGGTAACTCGCACAGGTAAAGAGTTGGTGTAGTTTTCAACGAACTTGATGCTTTCAGGGCGCACCGCAAGGTCGAAGCGGTCACCACGTTGGATCTTACGATTAGTCAAGCTTGGCGCTGGCATCAAGGTTTCGGCAATGCGCACTTGGGAGTCCGTTGCTACTGAGGTTTCAATAAAGTTCATGCTGCCGACAAACTCAGCGACAAAGCGCGTGGCTGGTTGCTGGTAGATCTCTTGAGGTGTGCCAACTTGCTCAATCACTCCATGGTTCATTACCACGATACGATCTGCCATCGACAACGCTTCGTCCTGATCGTGCGTAACCATGATGGTGGTAATGCCAAGCTTGCGTTGCAGCTTACAAATCTCGTCACGTAAGTGAACACGTACTTTTGCATCCAGCGCTGACAGCGGCTCATCAAGTAACAGTAGACCCGGAGACAACGCTAATGCGCGAGCGAGTGCCACACGCTGCTGTTGACCACCAGAAAGTTGATTAGGGAATTTCTCGCCAGAGGTTGGAAGACCAATGGTTTCTAGCCAGCAATCCACCTTCTCTAACGCTTCTTTGGTCGACATACCTTGGTTTTTCAAACCCACCGCAATGTTCTCTTGCACAGTTAGGTTCGGAAACAGCGCATAAGATTGGAATACGATGCCGAAATCGCGCTTCTCTGGTGGTAGGAATGTGGTCTCTTGACCGTTTTGAAAAATCGCACCAGACGTTGGCAAGTCTAAACCTGCAATAGCACGCAATAGAGTGGTTTTACCGCAGCCAGAAGGACCAAGAAAACAAACGAACTCGCCCTTTTCAATCGCTAGCGAGATTTTCTTTAATGCAGTGAACTGTCCGAATTGCTTCACTACATTTTCGATATTTAGGTAATGTTGGTTAGTTGACATAACACACGCTCCAGATGGTATATACCAACTTTAGTTTTGGAGTGTTACGTTCCAATGACAAATTTATAGCCAGAAGATGACAAATAGATGAAGGGAAGCGAAGTTTGTTTACGTGACAATTAGAGATTCCCGACTCGCTCCTTCGTCACTCTCGAGAATGACGTGATGAGTGTGGATTACAAATTCTGAAATCACATTCGCGGCTTAGAACGACAAGTTTTGACCTTCACTCCATATACTTAAGATCGTCATTCCGGACGAGCCTAAGCGAGCCATCCGGAATCTCTTACAAGTACTATATTCTGAGATTCCCGACTCACTCCTTCGTCACTCTCGAGAATGACGTTGTGAATGCGGATAGAAGCTCCCAACTTTCTTAAGTCCGTCATTCCAGCGAACCTAGGTGAGACTAGGAATCTACTTGCAGCAAACTCTGAAATAGAAAGAGAAAACAAAAAACCCACCTCAACCGAGGTGGATTTCAGCATTCAACTCAAAGCAAATTCAATTAAGATTTTGGCTCTGATTTCGCGTCAAACTTCTCAGACCATGCAGCTAGAATCTCTGCACGCTTGCTACCCATTTGCGCGAAGTCCATCTTCGCCATGTTCTCTTGAACGTTCGGGAAGTTAGACACAGTCGCTTTCACTTCTTTATGTGCAACCACCGGATACATTTCTACGTAAAGCTCGTTTGCCGCTTTAGAGATTGACCAGTCGACAACGCGCTTCGCTGCATCCGACTCTTTTACTAGACCAACGGCTTCTGATTCCCAGCCGATGCCTTTTGGTGTGATAACCGCTAGTGGTGCACCTTGTGTTTTCAGCTTCGCGCCGCGGCTCGCCATCGAGATACCGATAGCCACTTCACCCATCCCCGCTTGAACACATGGCTTAGAACCCGAGTGCGTGTAGTGTGCAATGTTCCTGTCTAGGTCACGCATGTAGTTCCATGCCTGATCTTCACCCATGTTTTGTAGCCAAGCAGAAACCTGCATGTAGCCAGTGCCTGAAGAAGCTGGGTTCGGCATTGCAATGTGACCTTTGTAAACCGGCTTCGTTAGGTCTTCCCAAGACGTTGGTTTCGGTAGGTTAAGTTGTTTCGCTACCGCTTCGTTGAAACAAACTGCGTTAAAGAACGCATCGTTACCAAACCAAGCTTGGTTTGATTGAGGGTCGTTTAGATTCGCGTGCAGCTCTTCCAAACCTTTTGGTGTGTAAGGCTTAAGAAGACCTTCATCTTTAAGCAGTGCCATTGACGAGCCAGCCAGACCCCAAACCACTTCCGCTTGAGGGTTGTTCTTTTCTGCAAGCAATTTCGCCGTCATGATACCGGTTGAATCGCGAACCCACTTAATCTTGATATCTGGGTTATCTTTCTCAAACGCAGACTTGTATTTCGCAAGAATGTCAGTTTCGAAAGCGGTGTAAACCGTGACTTCCTGTGCTGCCATTGCATTCGTAGCTAGCAGAGAGACAAGTGCAGCCAGCGATCCTTTCATCAAACGGTTTTTCATCATTTTCTCCAGTTAATTTGGCTAATTTTTTATTTGGTCTGTACCAGTTGACGATATACACCCTACTGAGCCTTTGTGACGAAATTATGACCATTAAATGGCAGTTTTACGAAAATTTGCGATGAATAATCGTTCAATTGTTCCGCAATTTTCTGGATATTAAAGTTTTATGAAATTGGATATTCGCCTATTTACTGCCCTTTTCTTCCTCGCTAGAGTGAACTTAAAACTTGGTGTAGACCAATTAGCCTATTCTGATGGAAATCGAGATGAAAAACGAATACCTACTACTGACTCCAGGTCCTCTATCTACTTCTGAAACGGTACGTGAAGCCATGCTAAAAGACTGGTGTACTTGGGATGATGAATACAACAAAGACATTGTAGAAGTGATCCGCACTAAGCTTGTAAAACTGGCGACGGAGCAAGACGGCTATACCAGCGTACTAATGCAAGGTAGCGGCACCGCATCAGTAGAAGCGACAATTGGCAGCGCCATTGGCAAAGATGGAAAGTTGTTGGTTGTCAACAACGGTGCTTACGGTGCACGTATCGCTCAGATCGCTGATTACCTAAATATTCCATGCCATGTAGTTTCCCCAGGCGAAACATCACAGCCACACTTGAACGAGGTGGAAACTGCATTGGCATCGGATCCTGCGATCACACACGTGGCGATTGTTCACTGTGAGACAACCACTGGCATGCTTAACCCAATTGAGGCATTTGCTTCTGCGGCGAAAGCAAACGGCAAAGTGGTGATTCTCGATGCCATGTCGAGCTTTGGTGGCATTCCTATCGATATCGCAGAGCTAGGCATCGATTTTATGATCAGCTCTGCAAACAAATGTATTCAAGGCGTGCCGGGCTTTGGCTTTGTGATTGCAAAACAAACTGAGCTCGAAAAGTGCCAAGGTCAGGCTCGTTCTTTGAGCCTTGATCTTTACGACCAGTGGCACTGCATGGAAGTGAACCACGGTAAATGGCGTTTTACGTCTCCAACGCACACGGTTCGCGCTTTCTACCAAGCATTGTTAGAGCTGGAACAAGAAGGCGGCATTGAGGCTCGTCATAACCGTTACCAAACTAACCAGAAAACACTGGTTGCAGGTATGCGTTCTTTGGGGTTTGAGCCACTACTGAATGATGACCTTCACTCGCCAATCATCACTTCTTTCTACTCTCCGACGCACAGTGATTACCAATTCAAAGCGTTCTACACACGTTTGAAAGAGCAGGGCTTCGTGATTTATCCGGGTAAGGTGTCGAACGCAGATTGCTTCCGTATCGGCAACATTGGCGAAGTTTACCCAGCAGATATCGAGCGCTTAATCGGTGCAATTGAAAAAGCAATGTACTGGCAAGTTGCGTAAAGCAGCCTTCTGATTGAGAAAGCGTTATGACTCAGAATATCAAACCGACCCATTTCCGCAGCGAAGGCGATGTCAACACAACACCAGCGCGCCAAGCTTGGAATGCATCGATGGACGACGAAAGCACGCAAGCATTATTGAAGCGTGATTCGGAGGTCTTTCTTCATCAAGCCATGTCGACGCCTTGCTTAGATACCTTGGAAGCAGCAGAAGGCATCTACATCCAAGATGCCACCGGCAAAAAGTACATGGACTTTCATGGCAATAACGTCCATCAGCTAGGCTATGGTCATCCGCATGTGATTAACCGTGTGCAAGAGCAAATTGCCAAACTGCCGTTTTCACCACGTCGTTTTACCAATGAAACTGCGATTGAATGTGCCGAAAAACTCACCCAAATCTGTGGCGGCGAATTGAATCGCGTGCTGTTTGCTCCGGGTGGCACATCTGCGGTTGGCATGGCACTTAAACTAGCGCGCCACATCACGGGCAACTACAAGGTGGTGTCTCTGTGGGATTCCTTCCACGGCGCATCGTTGGATGCCATCTCAGTGGGCGGCGAAGCGTGTTTCCGCCAAGGTATGGGACCATTAATGGCAGGTGTTGAGCGAATCCCACCAGCCGTATCTTACCGTGGTGCTTTCCCAGTCGCGGACGGCAGCGATGTGCATTACGCCGATTACCTCGAATACGTGATTGAGAAAGAAGGTGGCGTGGGCGCGTTTATCGCAGAAGCAGTTCGTAATACCGACGTACAAGTGCCGAGTAAAGCCTATTGGAAACGCATCCGCGAAATCTGTGACAAACAAAATGTCATGCTGATCATCGACGACATCCCTAACGGCATGGGTCGCAGTGGTGAATGGTTTACCTACCAAGCCTACGACATCGAGCCAGATATGCTCTGCATCGGTAAAGGCTTGGGTGGTGGCTTAGTGCCTATCGCAGCCATGGTGACCAAAGACAAATACAACACTGCTGAGCAGATCTCCATGGGCCATTACACTCATGAGAAAAGCCCTATCGGTTGTGCAGCGGCACTGGCAACCATGGAAGCTATTGAGCAAGACGGTTTGCTAGATAAAGCCAAAGCCGACAGCCAGTTCATGCGTGAAAAGTTGCTAGAGATGAAAGCCAAGTACCCAGTGATTGGCGATGTTCGTGGCATCGGCATGTTATGGGGCATTGAACTGGTCACTGACCACGAAAGCAAAGCACGCGCGTATGACGAAGCGGAAGCTGTGCTGTACCAATGCCTCAACAACGGAGTGAGCTTCAAGGTATCGCAAGGTAACGTGATTCAGCTCAGCCCACCGCTGATCATTACTCGCGAACAACTAACCGAAGCGTTGGCGATATTCGAAGAAGCCATCGCCAAAGTATGCAAAGACTTTAACTACTTCTAACCTCAACAAAAACCAATTTATCCTGAGCGCAGTTCCAACGTGTAGGCAGCGCTCTGGCAAGCAAGAAAAAGGATTGAACATGAGCAACTCACCAATTCAAGCAGTGATCTTTGACTGGGCTGGCACTATCGTCGATTTCGGCTCTTTTGCGCCAACCAGTATCTTTGTGGAAGCGTTCAAACAAGGTTTTGATTTTGAAATCGACCTTAAAGAAGCACGTGAACCAATGGGGCTTGGTAAGTGGGATCACATCCAAGCTGTGGGTCGTATTCCTGCTGTTGATAAGCGTTGGAATAAGAAGTTTGGTCGCTCAATGACCAGCGAAGACATCGACGCTATCTACGCAGCATTCATGCCTCTGCAAAAAGCAAAAGTGGCTGACCACGCAGACCCCATCCTTAATGCGATTAAAGTTGTGAACGGTCTGAAAGACAAAAGCATCAAGATCGGTTCTTGTTCTGGTTACCCTCGTGAAGTGATGGACGTATTGATTCCAGTGGCGGCGGATTACGGCTACAAACCGGATTACGTAGTAGCAACAGATGACCTGCCTCAAGGTGGTCGCCCAGCACCATTTATGGCACTGAAAAACGTGATTGAGCTGAATGTAACCGACGTTAAAGCGTGTATCAAAGTGGATGACGCAGCACCGGGCATTGATGAAGGTCACAACGCCGGTATGTGGACCGTTGGCTTGCTGCTTTCTGGTAACGAAGCAGGTCTGACGTTTGAAGAATACCAAGCTGCGGACGAAGCAACGCTTAATGCCGCTCGTGAAAAAGCGCGTGCAAAATTGCTCAAGAGCTCGCCGCACTACCTCATCGACACCATTGCTGACTTCCCAGAAGTGGTTGCAGATATCGAACGTCGCCTAGCAGCAGGTGAGCGTCCGTAGTCGAGAATCACTGTTCTCACGTATAAAAAAACCTCTCAGCATTGAGAGGTTTTTTGTATCGCGTTTTAGTATCTAACCAAATCAAATTAGTTGATCGCAGTGCTCGCTCGGCGTTTTAGCTTAAAGCCCATATCCGTTGCATGCTCTACAGGCTCACCTTTAATGGCTTGCAGTAACTTGTCTGCAGCTTTCGTCCCCATGCGTTCGTAGTCGAATTCCGCACAGGTCAAACTTGGATAGGCGTGCTCACCCATGGAAGAACCTTCCAAACAGATAATCGCAATGTCGGTCGGGACTTTCAGCACTCGGCGGTGACACTCAAACAACGCGCCAATCGCAATCTCTTCATGGCTACATACCAAAGCATTCAAACTTGAATCGCGCAGCAATAGCTTTGCCAACCCTTCCGCACCCAATTGTGAAGATGGTGCTTCGTGCGTGGTTAAGAAATGATCCGGCGCAAGATAGTTCTCAATCATCGCGCTTTGCCAGCCGTGTAGCTTACGTTGCAAAGTGGAGTGATCGCCGCGCGCACCAATGAAGCCCACGTTCTTGAAGCCTTGTTCAATCACATGTTTGGTACAGGCTTTACCCACCTCAAAATGGTCAACGCCGATATTGAGATAACTGGCTTTCGAACTTAACTCTGCAATTTCCAATACAGGAGTGTTCGAAGCTTCCAAAAGCTGATTAGTACGTTGGCTGTGTTCATTACCAAACAACACCACTCCAGCTGGACGGCTCTCAAGAAATGTCGAAAGCAGTTTCTCTTCTTGTTCTACCGAGTAGTCGCTGTAACCAAGCAGCAACTGGTAACCCGCTTTGTTCAACGCTTGTTGAAAGCTCGGTAAGAAAAGTGCGCACGCTTTTTCAAACAGGGAAGGAATGATAAGAGCGATAGAGTAACTTTCAGCAGACGCCAAAGCCCCTGCCGCTTTATTCGGGATATAGCCGAGCTCATCAACCACTTGTTGAATCTTTTCTCTCAGCTTGTCAGATACTAGCTCGGGCGTTCGTAATGCTCGCGACACCGTCATGGTGCCTACGCCGGCTTTTTTAGCGACGTCCGCCAAGGTGACATTGCCAGTACTTCTTCGTTTGCGAGGTTCGCTCATTGTTCTTATTTAGTGTTCTCTATTTTCTGCCGCGACATCTTACCACAGCGTTTTAGTGGTTTTGATATTAGCGCATTAGAAGTCGATCACAAGCATATGAAACTCGGATGACTGATAAAAATGGTAGCGCTATCACAAATTATGATAGCGCTATCAGATAGCGCTACCATTTGTGATCATTCTCAGGTTTTTCTGACAAATTGATCGATAAAGTACCCATCAACAAAACAACAAACCGGAAAGATCCAATGCTACGTGAACTGATTACCTCTGATGTGATTCGCATCCATTCTGATGCTACTGACTGGAAAGATGCGGTGAGCAAATCCTGTGAAGCACTGATTGAAAATGGCGCGATTGAGCCAAGCTACGTGGACGCTATTTACCGCTCACACGAAGAGCTCGGTCCTTACTACGTGGTAGGTCCTGGTATGGCAATGCCACACGCTCGCCCTGAAGATGGCGTTAACCGTTTGTCTCTTGCAATCACAGTGATTCAAAGCGGCGTGAACTTCGATTCTGAAGGTAACGATCCAGTAAAAATGCTGGTTACGCTAGCCGCGACAGACAGTAACTCGCACGTGGATGCGATTTCTAAACTGGCAGAGTTGTTTATGAATGAAGAGCATGTAGAAGCCATCTGCTCCGCTCAAAACACACAAGATGTTCTCGCGATCATCGAAAAATACTAACTCCTGATGTGCCCTTCAAAATGGGCATACACCCCTATAAAAAGAAAAGGTCTGAATTATGAAAATTATGGTTGTTTGCGGTCACGGTCTTGGTACTAGCCTAATGATGGAAATGAGCATCAAAGGCATCGTGAAAGAATTGAATGTAAACGCAGAAGTGGATCATATCGATCTAGGTTCTGCAAAAGGTACGGATTGTGACATCTTTATCGGTACTAACGACATCGTTGAACAGTTGAACGCACTTGGCGTTGAACCTCGCATCGTTGCGCTTGATAACATGGTCGACAAAGTGGCAATGAAAGAGCGTCTATCTGTAGCACTTCAAGAGCTTGGCGCTCTATAAGGTGGCGTTATGGAATTTTTCAGTTTCTTAATGAACGATGTCCTATCAGAGCCGGCGGTTCTGGTAGGTCTTATCGCCCTAATCGGCTTAATTGCCCAGAAAAAACCGGTCACCGAGTGCATTAAAGGTACAGTAAAAACCATTCTTGGTTTCATCGTGCTTGGCGCGGGGGCGGGTCTGGTTGTGACTTCTCTGGGTGACTTTGCGACGATTTTCCAACACGCGTTCGGCATCACAGGCGTGGTTCCAAACAACGAAGCTATCGTCTCTATCGCGCAAGAAGCGTTTGGTAAAGAGATGGCGATGATCATGTTCTTCGGTATGTTAGTGAACATCTTGATCGCTCGCTTCACGCCATGGAAATTCATCTTCCTAACGGGTCACCACACACTATTTATGTCGATGATGGTAGCGGCGATCCTTGCTTCTAGCGGCATGAAAGGCGTTCCACTGATCGCACTTGGCTCTCTGGTTGTGGGCTCTGTGATGGTGTTCTTCCCTGCGATTGCTCATAAGTACATGAAGCAAGTAACAGGTTCTGACGACGTTGCGATTGGTCACTTCTCTACCCTTTCTTACGTACTAGCGGGCTTTATTGGCAGCAAGTTCGGTAACAAAGAACACTCTACTGAAGAGATGAACGTACCTAAGAGCTTGTTGTTCCTACGTGATACGCCAGTAGCAATCTCGTTCACCATGGGCATCATCTTTATGGTGACGTGTATCTTCGCTGGCGGTGACTTTGTACGCGAAGTCAGCGGTGGTAAACACTGGTTCATGTTCGCGCTGATGCAATCCATCACATTCGCCGGTGGTGTGTACGTTATCCTTCAAGGTGTACGTATGGTTATCGCAGAAATCGTTCCAGCGTTTAAAGGTATCTCAGACAAACTAGTACCAAACGCAAAACCTGCGCTTGATTGTCCGGTTGTATTCCCATACGCACCAAACGCGGTATTGGTTGGCTTCCTATCGAGTTTTGCAGCAGGTCTTTTGGGTATGTTCCTACTTTACGTGATGGGTCTTACTGTGATTATCCCTGGTGTCGTTCCACACTTCTTCGTGGGTGCAGCAGCAGGTGTATTTGGTAACGCTACAGGTGGTCGTCGCGGTGCAATCTTGGGTGCTTTTGCACAAGGTCTACTGATTACCTTCCTACCAGTATTCCTAATGCCGGTACTGGGTGACCTAGGTTTTGCTAACACAACCTTTAGTGACGCAGACTTCGGCGCTGTTGGTATCCTACTGGGTCTGATTGTTCGCTAAGTGGTTAGTCTGAATATGACTAGCTGATAACTGACTTGATTGATGCGCGAATAGGCTCACCGGCATCAATCCTCAAGAATCTCTAGTCATAGCAAACGACGAACTTTAGAAGAAAGCAATCGTAGAAAGAAAACAAACGCCCCTCACGTGAGGGGCGTTTTTCTTTTTGGCACTATCTTAAGCAAGCTTGGCTTATTGAAGCGTATTTCCGTTAGATAGCAGCTTTCTTGTCGGCTCTTGCTCGGTGTATTCGACCGCATCGTGAGCGGCGAGCTTATCGACTTCCGCCTGTTCACCCACCACAACCAACACGTGTTGTTTCACCAGAGCGTCGACCACTTCAATGTTGTGCTGACGAAGAAGCGCTCTCACTTCGCTCTCTTTCCCTTCATGATACTTAACAAAGTAACGTGCAGGTTGCTGCTCGGCTTGATCTTGGCGTTCATCCACGAGAGGAAATCCTTGATTGTTTGCCAAGCTGCTTGAGCTCAGTCCGATTGCCAATAGTGCGGTAGCGCCTACCACAGACAAAGAAAGTAAGGTCAACTTCTTCATAGTCACTCCTTATTGAAAGGTCAGAGTCCAACTGTTGATGGTGCCTGTGTCTCTTCTGGCACTGTCTACCGCTTTTAGTTCCCATGTACCTTGCGATTCAAAACCAGAAAAATCCGCTTGGAACGTGTTTTTTATATCGTTAGCGCTGCCGCCAGTATTATTGTGAAGTACAACTTCTCCACCAGTCGGTGACGTTAAAGTCACTCGTAGATCACCGATGTAAGTGTGGCTAATATCAACGTCAATACTTACTGTGCCTGAATCACCAGAGCGATCGACTTCTACTGCACTGATTGCGCCAGAAGATTTATTATCTGGAATCGCAACAGGGCTGGTATTTGAGAAGCTAGAGTCCGAAGAGCTACCACCATCAGGTCCATTACAGCCAGCGTCCAAGAACAGCTTCGCCGCTTCAGCATTAACTAGGCCGTGGCCAGTACGGTTGTCTCGACCAGCAACATCAATATCTGTTGCAGTTTTCACTAGGGCATTACGTACTTGCGCTGCTGTACAGGTTGGGTGGTAACTCCACACCAAGCCAGCTACGCCCGTTACGTGCGGTGTCGCCATTGATGTACCATTGTAGTACTCGTAATCTTCACCAGAGGTTGTTGCAACAGTAATTTCCTGACCAACATACCCCAATAGCTCTTGACCAAATGCACGATCAACCGTTACCGAAACCATACGATAAGCGTTGTTTGTGTCTACCAAGAATGGGTTTTGTAAACCAGGTAGTTCAGAGTTGCTGTATACGATTGCAGCTCGCGCACCCGCATTGTAACAAGCCTGAACCGCATCTACTTCAGGGTAGTTTCCTGAAGACTGGTTGCCGATACGCTCAGTCAAACAAATTTTGCCCGACATATCACCACAGTTAACGTTACCGCCAGATACATCACAGCTATCTAGCATTGCCGTTACTGAACCCGCGATTGGATCCGGAACATACGAAGAACCGTTATTGATCAAACGATTGTGAGGAACAATCCCACGATCAAACTGGCTTACACCATTCAAGGTAATATCAGAAAGTTTACCTTCACCTACCGTAACCGTTGATAAGATCGCCACACCCGGGCCTGAGATCTCAACTTGATTAGTAGATTGTGAGAACGCTGCATGATCATTTTGATTATCAACAGCCGCAACAGACATCACTGAGTCATAAGAAGCTGGATAGCTGTGCGCTGTATTGCCATCATTACCTGCAGCGGCAATCAATAGAACGCCTTGATCGTAAATATTTTGCAGTGCATTTTGCTCAGTTCGGCTTGATTGACTACCACCAAGGCTCATGTTCACAACGTTAGCACCATTATCGGCACAGGTCTGGATTGCTTTAACAAGCCCAGATGAGTAACCCCAACCCGATTCGTTAAATACTTTCACGATGTGCAAATTAACATTCTGGTTTGGCATCACACCCTTTACACCTTCGGTGTTGGCAATCGCAGCAATCGTACCCGCGACGTGAGTACCGTGGGCATTGTTGTTACCCGGATCACTCCATGATCCCGTACCACTATCGTTAGTACCAGCAACGCGGTTACCGCTTAGGTCGTTGTGCGAAATGTCGTACCCTGAATCGATAATACATACAGTGCGATTACCCGCATTGAAGTCAGCTAGCAGTTGAGCATTAACCGCTTCATATCCCCATGGGGTCGTTTCGCTGAGCAAATAGCGAGGTGGATCGACTTCCACGTATTCCACATCACTACGATTGCGAAGCGGCTCTAAGTCATCGCCATCCAATTCAACGCTGTAAATGGCGCGATTGCCCAGTTTTTCCACCTTACGTGCCTTCACCTGTTCTAGAACAGACTCCTGCGCGATTCGTGGCCCCCAGAATGAGTTACCACCCATTGAAGAACGGCTGACTGCATCTTCTTTGAATTTGACGATGTACTTCGTCGGTAACTTAGATTCATCAAATCCCATTGGTGGAGCCGCAAACGCTGACATCGAAGTGGTCAGTGCTATTGCTACGGCAGACAACGAAAATAAGCCTTGTTTTTTACTTGTTGTGTAGTGCATTTGCCCTATTCCTTATTTGAGCTAATTTTTATTCACTATATTCTCATGAAAAGTCATCATCATGATGTTTGCATGAGAGCTTCAGCTATAGTTTACAGAGCAAAAATGCCAAACAATTTGTTTCATGAATATACAAATTTGTACAAAAGATCATTCAATAAACACTTTAAGTTAACATTAAAAATCATCAACAAAACCTTATAAAGCAATTACTTAATTAACAAAAAGTGAATGTTAAATTAATGTTAGTGAGTAATTATTCTAAATATCACCCATTTAATCGATTGCTATGCTGAATGGATTTTTTGACCGTGGTGCCAAAACTGAAATATTGAATATTTAGTTGTTGACTGTCTTGAGCATTTACTCAGAATTAGAAGGTTTAGTGAGAAAAATTCTCATCTAAATACTGTTATAGCCGAGCGTATTCACGCATTCGGAACAATAACCATTACAAGAAGAGTGAATGATGAAAAAAACAATCACACTATTAACTGCATTACTTCCGCTTGCCTCCGCCATTGCAGAGGAGCCAACTTTATCACCGGCAATGGTTTCTGCGGCTGAAGTGGTTAGCGCGCAAGAAAATCAAACTTATACGTACGTTCGATGCTGGTATCGTACGAGCCACTCTAAGGACGATGCGGCTACCGATTGGAAATGGGCAAAAAACCAAGATGGTAGTGACTTCACTATCGATGGTTATTGGTGGAGCTCTGTCTCATTTAAAAACATGTTCTACACCAATACCTCACAAAACGTAATTCGCCAGCGTTGTGAAGAAACACTAGATCTAGCGAACGAGAACGCAGACATTACATTTTTTGCTGCTGACAATCGTTATTCTTATAACCACACGATCTGGAGCAATGATGCTGCAATGCAACCAGATCAAATCAACAAGGTAGTGGCTTTGGGCGATAGCTTGTCTGATACAGGCAACATCTTTAACGCGTCCCAATGGCGCTTCCCTAACCCGAATAGCTGGTTCTTGGGTCACTTCTCAAACGGTTTTGTTTGGACGGAATACGTTGCTAAAGCCAAAAACTTACCGCTATACAACTGGGCAGTTGGTGGCGCAGCAGGTGAAAACCAATACATCGCGCTAACTGGTGTCGGCGAACAAGTTTCTTCTTACTTAACCTACACAAAGCTGGCGAAGAACTACAACCCTGCTAACACATTGTTTACGTTAGAGTTTGGTTTAAATGATTTCATGAACTACAACCGTAGCGTGCCGGAAGTAAAAGCGGATTACGCTGAAGCTCTGATTCGTTTAACAGACGCTGGCGCGAAGAACTTCATGTTGATGACACTGCCTGATGCAACCAAAGCACCACAGTTCAAATACTCAACACAGGAAGAAATTGAAACGATTCGTGCGAAAGTATTGAAGATGAACGAGTTCATCAAAGCACAAGCGATGTACTACAAAGCCCAAGGCTACAACATCGCATTGTTTGATACACACGCACTGTTTGAGAAGTTAACCTCGGCACCAGAAGAACACGGTTTCGTAAATGCAAGCGACCCTTGCTTAGACATCAACCGTTCATCCTCTGTTGACTACATGTACACTCACTCATTACGTTCTGAATGTGCAGCATCTGGCGCAGATAAGTTCGTGTTCTGGGATGTGACTCACCCAACCACAGCAACGCATCGTTATGTGGCTGAAAAAATGTTAGAAAGCAGCAATAACTTAGAAGAGTTTCGCTTTTAATAAGCCGTTGTTGTTCATTGCAAATTAATCTGCATAAAAATGACCACGATGCTTCGTGGTCATTTTTTATCGATATCGAACCCCGATAACGGTTTTATTTGAGCTCACTTACTTCAAGCCGTTGATTTAGAGACGTTGACTTTGAGCAGCCTCATTCAGCTTTCTGTTTTTGGTACGTTACCGCGGAAGCTGTCCACCATAATAGAGATCAACGTCTTTAAGGTTACATCATCACTGCGGTATGAGTAGGCTCGTATACCCGTAAACTGAACCTGGAACAACTGAGCAAGAAGCAATGTATCCTGGGCTTCAATTTCGCCATTCTCGATTGCTCGCTCAAACAGCTTTGCAAGAAAAGATTCAAATTGGTTTGCTAAGCTGATTGTTTGATTGCGCAGCGCATTAAAATCCTCAGCAAATTCACTTGCTGATTTGACTAACATGCACACTTCACTGGGATTGGAGTCTCGCTGATTGATAACCACATCAATCGCGAAAGCTTCTATTGCATCTAGAACCGTTGTGTTCTGAGCTAAATGCAACTCAAACAGGGCTTGCAAGTTCGCAACGTACATTTTTAGCGCTTCACAATATAGCCCCTCTTTTGACCCAAACGTCGCATAAATACTTCCAGGACGCAGATTCACGCTATCTTGTAAATCACGTGTAGATGTTGCATGAAAACCTTTCTTCCAGAATAGAGCCGAGGCGGCTTTCACCACTTCATCACGTTGGAATTTCTTTGTATTCGCCATGAGCAATTATCAATTTTGAACATATGCTCAATTTTATATTGAGCGACCGCTCAAAATCAACTATCCTGTTCTTGCCTAATCCGCTCATATCCAATTACAGGAGATTTAAACATGGCAGAATTTAAACTGTATACCGCAGAAAACGCACCCGAAGGATCAAAGCACCTGATTGAAAATTCAGTCAAAGCGTTTGGCATGCTACCAAATCTTCATGCTGTTATGGCTGAAGCGCCAACCTTGCTTGAGGGTTATCAAGTTGTGCATGAGCTCTTTCAACAAACATCATTTAACGCAGAAGAATTGACCGTCGTATGGCAAACCATCAACGTTGAACATGGTTGTCACTACTGCGTTCCTGCTCATAGTGCGATCGCGGCGTCAATGAAAGTGGATCAGGAGATTGTCGATGCTCTCGTCAACCAAACACCATTGGCAGACGAAAAACTTGAAACACTACGAGAAACAACGCTTCAAATGGTGCGTCAACGTGGTGTAGTGGAAGAGTCTCAGATAGAGAAATTCTTTGCGGCAGGTTACGGACAGCAGCAACTGCTTGAAATTGTTCTTGGTCTAGCGCAAAAAGTGATGAGTAACTACACCAATCACCTAGCTGACACCCCGGTTGATGCACCTTTCAAGAAGTTCGCCAAGTAACTTAAGCTTTTATTACTGGTCCCATTCATGGGACCAGTAATACCTTCAAAAAAGGCTTTGTTGCATGGCGCTTCGCTAGTGTGAGCTGACACCTAATTACAACGGCGCAACGTCGGTTCCTCCTAAAGACTGGTAAAGCGTAACCTGAGTGAGAAACTGGTTGTAGCGGTTCTCCAACAAAGAAGCTTGTGCGTTTCTGGTGTCTTCTTGGGCATTCAAATAGTCCATGATCGATGTCGAGCCATACTGATACCGCGCAGCATATATGGACTCAGCGGCACTTGCGGCATCATATTGTTCTTGTAAACGCGCCGCTTGATACTTCAATTTTTCTCGTGCTGACAAGGCATTTTCGACATCTTGGAAGGCGGCGTACAACACTTGGCGATAGCTCACAATGGCCGATTGATAGTCTAAATCGGCAATGGCTTGGCTGTTTTTCATCTCATTCCACTGCAAAAACGGTAGCGTCATATCCGCACCTAAACTGCCGATCGGGTTGGAAAGCAGGTCTTTGAGCGCTTGTGACGATCCACCCAAAGCCCCAGTGAGCGTCAGCTTAGGCAAATAGTCCAAATCTGCTGCGTCTTTATTTGCTAGCGCGGCTTTGACTTCGTAAATCGCTGCTTTAATGTCGGGTCTGCGGATCAATAAATCAGACGGAGCACCAACACTCAACGATGGCATATCGCCTTCAGGCAGCATTTGGATGGTCGCACTGATGCTCTTCGGCGGTTGATTGAACAAAATCGCAAAGGCGTTGTTTGCCTCAAGTAAACTCTGTTCAAATTCACTTTGCTGCGCTTGTAAGCTTGCCAACGTACGTTTGGCTTCAAGCACATCTAACTGATCCACAGCGCCAAGTTGGTACTGTTTTTCAATCAATTGTAGCGTTTGAGCTGCGTCTTCCACATTACGCTGACTGAGGTTTAAACGCTGTTTCAGATAGCCGATTTGCCAATATAACGATGCCGTCGTTGCCACCAAACTTTGTGCGGTCGCCTCGCGATCTTGTTGACTTGCCATCGCCGTCCACTTGGCTTGGTCAACGTCCGCCGAGATTTTTCCCCACAAATCCAACTCGTAATTGACGGACAAGTTAGTGCTGTAGCTATCTGCCGATTCCCCGCTATCAAGAGATTTTTGAACTTGTCCTGATGTGGAAGAACTCAACGTAGGGAAAAGGTCATCTTGCGCTAAACCCAGCTGTAAACGCGCTTTCTTTAGCGTTAGCGTTGCCAGCGTCAAATCGTTGTTTTGAGCCAACACCTGAGTAATGTATTGATTAAGCGTTGGGTCGTTAAACGCCAACCACCAAGGATCCATACTGACATCACCCGCAACATGCATCTGTTGCCAATTTGCAGGCACTTGCACCGCAGGTGCTTGATAGTCACTACGCATAAGCGACCCACAACCTGACACTGCACTTAAGGCAGCCGCGACCAATCGAGTTTTGAATTTCATTGTGTTACTCATTTTTAGTCTCTCGCTAGCGCTTCTATCGGATCGAGTTTGGCGGCATTGCGAGCGGGTAAAAAGCCGAAGGCGATGCCAATCAACGTTGAGCAAATAAACGCCCAGATGATCGAGTTCATTGAGTAAATCATTTGGAAGCTGCTGCCAGATGTACTGAATGCAAAACCAATCAAAAATGCCAAGCCAATACCAGCAATGCCACCACACAAACACACCAGTACCGCTTCAATCAAAAACTGACGCAAAATATCCGCTTGCCGCGCACCCACAGCCATTCGTACACCGATCTCTTTCGTGCGCTCTGTCACCGACACCAACATGATGTTCATTACGCCAATTCCGCCGACAATTAGGGAGATCACCGCAATCGCTGAGATCAGTAACGTCATGGTTGCGGTGGTTTTCTCGATGCTCTGACGAATGGTGTCAGTGTTAATCGTGAAGAAATCTTCTGTACCGTGGCGCATTTTTAACAAGTTGATGATGCTCTGTTCTACCGCTGCGCTTGGGGCGTTCTCATCAATCCGTACAGTAATGCCGTTGAGGTAGCGTTGTCCCATCATTCGTCCCGACATGGTGGTGTATGGCACCCAAATTTTCAGCGCGTCGCTGTTGCCAAACGCGTCTTCTTTTTTCTGCGTGACACCCACAATACGCACTGGCAATGAACCAAGAAAAATCACTTCACCAATCGGATTTCTATCCGCAAACATTTCCTTTCTGGTGTTGTCATCAATCACTGCTTCTTGGGCGAGCGAATTCACGCTCTCTTCATCCCAAAACTGACCTTTGGCGATCTCATAACCGCGCACACGGAAATAATCTTCCCCAACCCCTTCCACAGACGCGGTTGCATCCTGATTGGCATAACGCACGGTTAAGCTGTTGGATAAAGACGGCGTGACACTGTCGACAAAAGGTAGACTCTCCAACGATTTAGCATCGTCGCCGGTTAGCGTTTTCACTCGTCCGGAGCGGCGGTCACCAAACCCTTTGCCCGGCCTGACATCAATGGTGTTTGTTCCCATGGATGAAATATTCGACAAAATTTGCTGTTGTGAACCATTACCTAGGGCCACCACGGAAACCACCGAGGCTATACCAATAATGATGCCGAGCATGGTCAAAAACGTGCGCATTCTGTGGCTAGACATCGCCAGCAGCGCCATTTTGAGCGCGTCAATAAAACTGTCCCACTTCCACCACTTACTGGCGACTTGCGCTGGGCGATGAAAAGACACGCTCGGTGTCTGTACTGCTTGCTCATTGATTACAACTTGTGCATTTGGCGTATCTGCAATGATTTCACCATCTTTGATTTCAATGATGCGATCCGCAAAGTTCGCCACGTTCATATCATGAGTCACTAAGATGATCGTATGCCCAAGTTGATGCAACTCTTTAAGCAGTGCCATCATCTCTTGCCCACTGTGACTGTCTAATGCGCCAGTGGGCTCATCAGCGAGAATCACCTCACCACCGTTCATCAGTGCACGAGCAACACTCACGCGCTGTTGCTGGCCGCCACTTAGTTGGCTGGGCTTGTGAGTCAAACGATCTTCCAGCCCTAAGCGAGCCAATAGTGACTGCGCTCGATCCGTTCTTTGACGATGAGGAACTCCCGCGTAAACCGCAGGTACTTCCACGTTTGCCACCGCGGTTAAATCCCCCAGCAGATGGTAACGCTGGAATATAAAGCCAAAATACTCGCGGCGCAGTTCCGCCAGTTGGTCGGATTCCAACGTCGAGACATCTTGCCCATTAATGAAGTATCGACCGCAGGACGGTTTATCCAAGCAGCCGAGCACATTCATCAGCGTCGATTTACCTGAGCCTGATGCCCCCACGATCGCAACCATTTCACCGCGTTTTATCTCTAAATTAATGTGGTTCAACACGGTAAGCGACTCGTCGCCAGAGACAAATCGTCGAGTTAAATCCTCAACTTTTAAAAGCACGTCACTCATATTAGAACCTCATTGGAGGTCGACGACGATCACTTCGGCTTGATGATTCTCCATCCATAGCATTGCCAAGAACAACTTGGTCGCCCTCCTTCAAACCTGAGAGAATTTCTGCGTTCACTTTGTTGTTAATACCCACTGTCACGGGCTTTTGCACCACTTGGCCCTGTTCAAGCACTGGCACGGTATAGTTGCCTTTGCCGCCAGATTTTTGCAGCACTTGTGAAGGGACAATCAAGGTATTTTCCGATTGCTCAAGGACAATCGAAACTTGCGCAGTCATGCCAATACGCAAAATACCTTGCGGGTTCTTCACATCAAATACAGCGTTGTAGTAAATGGCGTCGCTATCTGAAATGCTCAAATCGCTGTCATCGCCATCCATGATGGTTGGCCCCGGCTCAATGGCGCGCAATGTACCTTTAAACTGCTGATTCGGTTTGCCTAAAATGGTGAACAGCGCCGTTTGGCCTGGGTGAACAAAAATCACATCGGCTTCCGAAATTTCGGCTTTCACCGTCATCGTATCTAACTTGGCTAACTCGATAATCGTTGGCGTGGTTTGATTGGCGTTTACGGTTTGTCCTTCTTCCACCGCGGTGTAGACCACCGTGCCATCCATCGGTGCGTTGATGGTGGTGTAACCGAGATCTAACTGCGCATTGTCGACGTTGATTTTGGCTTTCTCGATTTCGGCATCCAGTTGCGCTAACTCGGCTTTGTAGATGGCGAGCGTCGCTTCGGCATTCTCGTAATCAGCTCGTGAGCTCGCTTTCGCTGCCAACATGCCTTTTTGGCGCACGTATTCATAGTTTGCTTGTTTAATCTGCGCTTGCTTAGCCTGGTACTGAGCGTTGAGACTATTAAGAGACGCTTGGGCTTCTTTGAGGCTATTTTGCTGAGTCAGGCTGTCAATCTGTGCAATCAAGTCTCCCTGTTTTATCTCATCCCCTAAGTTCACAGCGAGGCGTTGAATTTGCCCAGATACTTGCGCACCTACATTCACCAATTTGGACGCTTGCAACATGCCGTTGGCTAATACCGCCTTTTCGATATTGCCTTTGCGAACGACTTCTGTCGCGTAAGGAGAAATGGGTTCTGGACGTTGCAGATAATGATAACCACCAGCACCAATAGCAAGTAGGCCACACAAAACGAGCCATTTTTTATTGAGTTTCATAGCAGGAGTGAAGTAAATAATCGTTTTGATTTTATACTGCTATTTGTCTTAGCCGTACAGGGTACGAGACGTAAAGATAGGTAAATTAACGTCAAGAAACTGAATGAATAACTTCACTAACGTGAAAAATCAGAGATATTATAGTCACTTCAAAACTTTATTATTCAATACGTATAGCAAAGACCATTTTTAATATAGAAATTCAAGTTATAAGTATTATAAACAAAACTTTTAAATACCAACAAACCAGTAAAAATCTTAACTTATTCAATATGCAATCCATCAAAATTTCATTATGGCCATTTTTAATTATTGAATTTCAAGAGGAGTTAAGTGGCAAGTTAAATAAAAAATACCCACATAACACAGGTAAGACCGAGAGGAGTGTGTCATGTGGGTTTAAACGATAGTTCTCTTGCTGATTCGAACTACCAACGTTGGGATGCAATGGAAATACAAATGACTCAGAGTTTCCATCACGGACACTTTATCGCTGGATTTCCCTCTATTTGTTAGGGAACAGTCAGTACAATAAAAATAGAGAAGTAATACCGCAAAAATAAAAATAGAGGTTCAGGATTTAATTTACACGTAAAATAACCACTATATTCACGCCATGAAGCATTAATAAATTCAACAATAAATATTTATTAAGTTAAATTTACTTATTGTCAGCACACTGTTAGTTTTACTCTTAAATGCACTGGTCAGATTTGTTTATTTTACTGATTTTCGTTGCAATACAACTTCTAATTAATTCATGAGAAAAACATGCAGCGACAATTAACTCTTTCACCGATTTATTTATTAATCGGGTTAGCCTCCTCGACGGCGTATGCCGGTGGTTTTCAAATTAACGAACATTCTGCGACGGGTCTTGGTCGTGCTTTTGCTGGTGATGCCGTCATTGGTGATAATGCGTCTGTAATCAGCCGCAACGCCGCAGCGATGACGCTGTTTAAACAAAATGCCTTATCGTTCGGTGTCACTTACGTCAAACCTGACGTTACCGTTAAAAATGCGCAATATCATCGAGCTAACATTAATGCGGATGTCAATGTTGGTATGGGTGGTTTTCCTCCGTCCCCTCAAGTTGACATTACCCCGTCCTTCTCTCAAACCGTGACCGACATTGATGACGTCGATGGCGTTGGTCAACCAGCCGTTGTACCCAATTTTTACTTTATTCACCCTATCAACGACGACTGGTATCTAGGCTTATCGGCATATTCCAACTTCGGAACCGACATGGAGTTTAAACCAAACTATGGCGCACCTGTTTTTGGCGGTGTCACCAGCGTAGCGAGTGTCAACCTTGGCGCAAGCTTGGCATACAAGGTGAACGACCGTTTTAGTATCGGTGGTGGTATTGATGTGATTTACGGCTCTGGTGAGCTGTACCGCGATATGGACGTGGGTGTTTGCGTTGGTGGGAACATACTTGGAAACGAACTAGAACAACGCTGTGGATCCGTAAAAGGCAACGCACTTGATGTGGAAGCAGGCGGCATTGGGCTTGGTGCGAATATTGGCATGATGTACGAGTTTAACGAACGTCATCGCTTAGGTTTAAGCTACAAGCACAGCCCTAACATAGATGCCAAGGGCGACATCCACTTTGCGGGCGAATCGTACGACTCGCTTGCTATGCCGCTACCGGATATTGCGGAGTTTTCCGGTTATCACCGCGTCTTACCTAAATTTGCCCTGCACTATTCTGTGCAGTGGATTGGTTGGTCAGCATTTGATAGCTTGAAAGCTGATGATCAGTTGCTAAAAGATTTTCAGTGGCAAGACTCCGCGCACTACTCCATCGGTGCGACTTGGTACGCCAATGAACGTTGGACACTTCGCACGGGTTACATGTTCGACAAAACACCTGTCGATGAGCTGACTTCGCTTTCTATTCCAGATTCGAACCGTCACTGGTTATCTGCGGGGGCCTCTTACCAATGGTCATCAGATACCACGGTTGACATCGGCATGACGTACTTGATTGGTGAAGATGTCAACGTAGAAGAGTACGCGTATGAAGGTGTTCCTGCACCGATGGTGACGGGCGTGACCCATTCAAATGCGTTCCTAATTGGTGCCCAGCTCAGCCACCGTTTCTAATTTGTCAGGCAGTGATCAAACCTCTAGGTCATTGCCTTGTAACAACGCTTATCGAAGCGACCGAACAGAGACATTATTATGAACAAAACACTACTTGCTTTTTCACTCTCACTTCTCACTCTAAGCGCAGCTCAGGCTTCGGAATGGGGCTATGGCAATGACAAACACGGGCCAGAGCACTGGGGAAAATCGCCAAAGACTGCGCAACCACGAAAAACCAAAGCCCAATCAACATCGACAACCCAGCCGATGCAAAACTGGAAGCACTGAACCTTTCGTACACTGGTCAGGTCATTGGTTTAACCAACAATGGTCATACGCTGCAAGCGCAAGTGAACGGACGTAACAGCTTCACCATTGATGGCGAGACGTTCGAGCTGCAACAGTTCCATTTCCACACACCATCAGAAAACCAAATCAAAGGCCGCCAATATCCACTTGAAGCGCACTTTGTACACGCCAACGCAGACGGCGAGTTGGCGGTAATTTCGGTGATGTTTGATGCTGGCGATCAAAACGCAGCACTGTCTAAACTGATCAACGCAATCCCACAAGAGAATCAAACCACGTTCTTTAAAGATACGTTTGAGATTAACGACTTACTGCCAAAAACTGCAAACTACTATCGATTTAACGGCTCTTTAACCACACCACCATGTTCAGAAGGTGTGCGCTGGTTTGTGCTTAAAGACACTCAAACCTTATCCAAAGATCAAGCCGAGAAACTGATGGAAGTCATGGGACAAAACAATCGTCCGCTGCAACCGCTAAATGCGCGCGTTGTACTTTCTAACTAATCGCCACATCCGATAAGGGGCATCGTATTTGCCCCTTATTTTGATTCGCTCTAACCTCACTTCGTTACAGGAACCCCCAATGAAAACTCCATCTGTTCTGTCACTCTTACTCGCACTCGCCCCGACATTCGCCTTCTCTCATAACCTTTCTGTCGGTCAAACCACCCCATCCGTCAGCATTGATACCTATGGCGAAATGACGCTGCAAGGAGACGATGTGGCTTATCAACCTTGGGCAACTCAGCAGATGTTAGGCAAAATCCGTGTGATACAAGCCATTGCAGGTCGTAGTAAAGCTAAAGAGATGAACGCGCCGCTGATGTCAGCAATCACTGCCGCTCACTTTCCTGAAGATCAGTATCAGACCACAACCGTGATCAACCAAGAAGACGCCATCTGGGGAACCGGTACATTTGTAAAATCGTCGGCAGAGGACAGCAAAAAGACATTCTCTTGGTCTTCCATGGTGTTAGACAAAAATGGCGTATTAGCAACAACTTGGGATCTGCAGCAAGAAAGTTCTGCGATTATCGTACAAAATAAACAAGGCGAAATTTTATTCGTGAAAGAAGGGGCTTTAACTCAAGACGAAATCACACACGTCATCGAACTGATTAAACAGAATATCTAAACCTAAGGTAAGGAAAAGCTATGAAACTGTTCAACACCATCGCACTCTGTCTTTTAGCGGCTGTAGCCTCTTTCCAATCGGTTGCAGGAGACAACGATTGGGACAAGATTGCAGATAAGACCGTCAGTTTTAAATCGGAAACCGACACTGTCAATCCACTGTCACCATTTGCTAACGCTCATTTCAGCCACATAAAAATCAAATGTACACAAGGTACGGTCGATCTGAAAAGCGTTAAAGTAATCATGAAAGATGGTCAGGAAAAGACGTTCGACAGTTTAGGTGTTCTGACTAAAGGCATGTCATCAAGAAGCTTAAGCCTACCAACAAAAGATAACGCGAAGTTAGACAAAATCGAGTTGAACTATGAATCGGTTGGCAGCACTGCGCTGCAAGTCGCGGGGGTGACTAAAAAAGCGCAAGTGGAAATCTTAGGTAAGAAAATCGACGAGTAAGCGATGGCTCAACGAACTCACCCAAACTAAAAACAGCGGCACTAGGCCGCTGTTTTCATTAAAAATCGTCATGGATAACTAAATGAATTTCTTCAGCTTCGCCAAACCATAAGCGGCGATGGTGACACAATCTTTGATCGTGCCGTCGATCATCATCTGTTCGAACTCCTCAACCGAAAAAGCGCGAGTGATCAAATCCTCTTCTTCACTGTCGAGTTGATTGCCCACGTCCGTTAAATCAGTGGCGAAGTAGACGTGACATGTCTGATTCAAAAAGCCGTATGCGATAAACTGCGCGCCGACATACGCCATAGCGCTCGCCTGCATGCCCGTTTCTTCACGCAGCTCGCCTTTGGCAAGCTCAAGATGATCCGCATCTGGGTTTGATTCCCACGCCCCTTGTGGGATCTCCCAACAACGTTGACCTACGGTGTAACGGTACTGCTGAACCAAGTGAATCATCCCGTTATCGATAGCCAGAATCGCAGCACAATCAGGTTTGTCGACCACACCATAGATGCCCTCTGCGCCGCTCGGACGTAAAATTTTGTCCTCACGCACCGTCATCCACTTATTCTGGTAAACGACTTTGCTGTCTAGCTGTTTGATGTCTGACATGATTATTCCTTGATTTTTCTGAGGGTTACTGCGGAATAATACCCGATTCGGTTACGCCACCAAAATGTTCTTTAGTTCACTCAAAGACTCAACGGTGTAATTTGGTGCGATACGCTCATCGACGCTTGCGCCTGTGGTATTTAACCAGCAAGTTTCAATACCAAAATTATTACCACCCAGAATATCGGAATGCAGGTTGTCACCCACCATCAGTACGCGCGTTTTGCATGGGTTGCCCATTTGCTGCATCGCGTATTCAAAAATACCTAAGTCCGGTTTTGCTACGCCCACTTGTTCAGAGATCACCACTTTATCGAAGTACTCAGTCATCCCTGTGCGCTCAAGGCGAATTGCTTGCAACTCTGTAAAACCGTTGGTGATGATGCCCATTTTGGCTTTGCCTTGCAGCGCTTCCATCAGCTCTTTTGCACCTGGCAACAAGCTGCAAATATCGGCCATTGCTTCTAAAAATGCGCTATTGAGATCTGCTGTTGTGGTATTCAGCTTCTCAGCCCACTCGGTAAAACGCTTATGTTTTAGCTCATCTGCCGTTACTTTGCCGTCTTGGTAATCCACCCAAAGCGGTTTGTTTACGGTTTGGTAATGAGCAAAATCTTGTTCAGTAAAATCTACGCCTTTGCGAGAAAACATAAGCTGCAAACCTTTGAAAGCATCAAAGTGGAATAAGGTTTCGTCAGCGTCAAACAGGATCCAATCGTACTTCATTTTCTTCTTCCCAAAATCAAGGTCGTAATACTGGTGCATAGTCTAGATTGTTTTCTTCTTGAAGATAATCTCTATAATTGGAAATTAATTGTATCCTTGTGCTCAACAATAAATGCTTCACGATAATAGGAGATTGATGTGAACGCGATTGCCTCCCTGCCCGTTTTTGTTGCTGTTGTCGAATGCGGCAGCTTTTCCCTTGCGACCAAACAGCTGAATCTGACGAAATCGGCGATCAGCAAACGCATCAACCAACTAGAAGACGATTTGGGCATTCGTCTCCTTAACCGAACTACGCGTAAGCTGAGCCTGACCGAAGCGGGAGAACGCTATTTTGAGTACGCTTCTCAAGCGCTCAATCTGGCCCAGCAAGGCGTAGACGCGGTATCGGAACTGCAAGGCTCTCCACAAGGTCGGCTCAAAATTACCGTGCCGATGTCTTTCGGTGTGCTGCATATCGCGCCTTTGATCAGCGAGTTTCTCGCTCGTTACCCGAAAATTGAAGTGGATTTAAACCTCGAAGACAAAATGGTCGATTTGGTTAAAGACGGTTTTGATTTGGGGATCCGTATTGGTGAACTCACCTCTTCCAATCTAATCGCAAAACGCCTCGCCCCTTGTAAAAGTGTGCTTTGTGCCTCGCCAGATTACTTAGCGGAGTTTGGAACACCACAAAAACCAAGTGATTTAGTCAGTCACAACTGCCTGCGCTACTCCTATTTCCGTGGCGGCGTCGAATGGATGTTCATCAACAACGGCAGCGAATACAAGGTGCTTCCAAAAGGAAACTTTATCGTCAATAACAGCGAAGCCATTCGCCAGTTGCTGTTAAGAGGTTCGGGCATTGCGCAACTGCCAACATTTATTGCAGGAAGAGACTTTGCCGCAGGAAATCTAAAACCGGTGATGGAAGAGTATTCTCTACCAGAACACGCCATTTATGCGGTTTTTCCTGAGCGCAAGCACATGCCGTTGAAAGTAAGAGCCTTTATCGATTTTATCAGCGAAAAACTCGGCACAGATTTACCTTACTGGGATCGTTACAACAGCCCAGAAAAATAACCATATTGATGATAAGTGAGTGAGATTTCACTACTGACATGTTCTGACATTCCATCCGCGTAACCTTATTTGGAACTCAATAGGCAATCCGCCAAAACCAATAAGGAATCACAATATGGAAACCGTTATCGAAACTGTGCAATTTCGTCTAACCGCAGGCACAACAGAGCAAGACGTGATCGCCGCTGCCAAACAGTCACAAACGTTTGTGAAGAATCTGCCGGGCTTTTTGTATCGCTCACTCAGTCACGAAGCGACGGACGATGTGTGGACAGACATCATTTACTGGCGTTCAATGGACGATGCAAAACAGGCGGGAAAACAGCTCAAGCAAGCCGCTGAATTTCAGCCTCTGTTATCAATGATTGACTGCGAAAGCTTCGAGCTTATACATCACAACTTAAAAATGTGCAGTGAGCTAGAGAAGTAATCAGCCACACTACTACTAACAACCAGTAGGTCTAGATAAGGAACATCATGAGCAAATCAGAACGACTGTTTGAGCTACTGACGCTTTTGCGCGCAAAGCGTTACGCCGTGACAGCGAAAGAGCTCGCAGAAAGAATGGAAGTCAGCGAACGTACGATTTATCACGATATTCAGTCGTTGCTCAGTTCTGGTGTTCCGATTCAAGGTGAAGCAGGTGTCGGCTACCTGTTGCAAGCAGGCTCTCATCTGCCACCTTTGATGTTCTCAGAAAAGGAGATGATGGCGCTTGAACTGGGTATGCGGATGGTTCGAGCCTGGTCGGACGCCGAACTCGCCGAAGCGTCTCACTCTGCGTCCACCAAAATACTTTCGGTATTGCCAGATAAGCTCAAACAACAAGTGGAAGATTGTCCGCTGATTGTGCCCGATTATCACACCCAATCCGAGACTGCCAAACGAGGGCAGCTTCTGCGCCACGCGATTGATCATCAGTTTAAGGTCAGTTTGGATTACCAAGATGAAAGCGGACAGGTGACCGAGAGAAAAATCCAACCGTTAGGCCAGTTCTTTTGGGGCAAAGTCTGGACGCTGGTCGCCTGGTGCGAATTGCGCGATGACTATCGCCAGTTCCGCCTCGACCGTATCCAAGCACTGCGTATGCACGATGAAGAGTTTCAGAGTGCGGAAACCAAATCTCTCAAACATTATATTGCGCAGTATGAATCGAAAGATTGAGTATTTTTCATCCCTCCATCACAAGGATTCCAAATTGCTCTGCTCAATGCGCGATATTTGGAAAGGCACATTTGGTTAAACTAATGTTTCATTTTTAACGGATGCGCAACCAACCTAAGATCGTTAACTTAAGTAGCACGTCAACCACACCGGAGCGTGAAGCTATGAAAGTACTGATTCAATACACCCAAGCAGGGAAATATCGAGATCAAGCGTGGGAGTCTTTAACTCTTCGATCTAAAGGTGATATGCAGGCCGTTACACCTTCTTATGCTGCCCAACTTATCGAACAAAGCAAAGCGACACTTGTGATGACTGAGGAGCAACAAATCGTTATTCATCCATAACCGACTATTAGCCTTGTTTAACCAACCTTTGTTAGTTGTGCAAGGCTTACATCTCGCCATTACACGTTATCCATTTTATACACGACCAACTATATTTGGAGGTTGGCCTTAAGCATTTTTCCGAACATTGATGTTTGTTCGTTTAATCGTTCAACCTAGCTCAGGTGAAAAGCGAAAGTTACCTGATGTATCCCAAGAGGGGCCTAGGTGGTACCGCCTATTATCCTTCATAATAATATGGGTAATTATCATAAACTCTACAATGTTAGCACTTGTATTTTTTATCGCAGGTTTTTTATCACTAGCAAATCATGTATGACCTTCACTTATCCAACCAAGTTTAATATCACACTTTAAATGTAAAAAATCACATTAACAATTTCATACAAATAATAAATACATCAGCTAATTTTTAACTTTTTAAAATGAAAGTCTAGAATACAAAAAATAAACCTTTTTAAATATAGTTTTTTGTTAGTATCTGCACAAACAAATTATTAGCTAGAGGTGCTCTGTGTCGGGATTATTTGAGTATAAAATAAAAACTCATGATAACTTATCATCAATTATATTAAACATGTATGGTGCTCCATATGGTAGCAAGGACTATCAGGTGGTACTGACTCATATAATGACATTAAACAAGCATATTTCAGATCCTAACCGCATTAGAGCTGGCGATATCATTTGGTTATCAGCTCTACCCAAATCAAGCTCTCAACTTAAAACTCAAAGTAACAATGCGTTACCTCCTAAAAGTATCGCGAAGCTAGGGACCTACCCAGCGTCTAAACCTCAAATGCCCAGCTCTCCTCCCCATAAAGTTTTGCCTCCCAATCTTCTCAGCTACAATCAACCTCCAAAATCAATCTCAAATCAAGTTCCACCGCAACATGCTGACATGTTTTGGGCGTTGGCATGGTTAGAAAACAACACCAATATGATTACTATTCCAGGAGGTACCTTGATGGGTGCTACAGGTAACTTGATGAGTAAAGGAAATATTAAGCTCATTGAGAACATCAACGACCTTTACGCAAACTATAAAAACGGAGTAATAAGTAAAGGACAATATGATGGTCGACGTAAAAAACATTTAGACCTACTAAAGAAAAATGTTGGCCCTATGGAAAAGCTGTTATTTGGCAACAAAACGACTCACCAGTCTATTCGCATAGCTCGAAGTGGAGGGTTACCTGCGAATGCTCATATAGTTAAACAAGCCGAAAAACTGAATAAAATAGCTCAAGCATCTAAAGTGGGCGGACATGTTTTAGTCGGTGTTGGTCTGACGGCTTCCTGCATTCAGATTGCGAATACACAAGACCAACATGAGAAGAATGAAATTTTTGTTGAGTCAATAACTAGCACAGTTGTAGGAATGGGTACCAGCGCGTTAGTCGGTCTATTTTTAGTATCAAACCCTATTGGCTGGGGGACTGCCATTGTACTCGCTGCCGGTACTACCGCTATTGGGTACGCCTCCGGTAAAGCAGCTGTGCTTACATACAACAACTTAGGCTCTCAGCCTGACTTAGTTTCAAAGACAAACTTGGGTGCCATATGCAATTAGTTTGGAATATTATTGGATACTTAATGTTTTCTGGAATATTGATTATTTTTCTCCAGACATTATTTATAGGTATCATGCATATTTTAATGCCAAAAAAAGTTGTCAATAGTTACTTTACAGAACCTTATTTTAACACTTTCGAACTAGCTCTATTTACGGGATGGCCTTACGCATTTTTCCGAACATTGATGTTTGTTCGTTTAATCGTCCAACCTAGCTCAGGTAAAAAACGAAAGTTACCCGATATCTCCAAAGAAGTGCCTAGATGGTACCGCTCACTATCAATTCTATTAATAGGAATAATTATTATAAACTCCTCTATGCTGATAGTCGTATTCTCTTCAGCTGGAATACTCGCATTAGTAGATAGTTTAAACCCTTAATACCTTATTGTTTTTCAAGTTCAAGTTGAAACTTTGAAGTTGAATAATGTAGAAATAGCTTATTTGGGCTTAATGTAACTCGAATAAGCTATATTCTTCTCGAAAGCTATATAATTGTCACAACGACGCTTGCTCTCTTACAATAATTCTTCTTCGTTGAGACGACGAATTAACTTAGCTGGCGTGCCTCCGTATAGACAATCTGGCGGCACATCATGGTTAACGACCGAGTTCGCTGCAATCACCGAGCGAGCGCCAACTGTTACACCTTGGTTGATGACGGAATTTCCGCCAATCCACACATCATCTTCAATCGTGATAGGTTTACAAAACGTTTCCCAACGTCGACGACTTCGGTAATCAACAGAATGAGAAGCGGTATAGAATTGCACGCTCGGTCCAATGAGCACGTGGTTCCCAATGGTAATTTTGGCACCATCGAGCATGACCACGTTCATGTTGATAAAGGTTTCTTCACCTATTTCGATGGTCTTACCAAATTCACAATGAAAAGGGGGCTGGACAATACAACGGCCTACCTTGCCAAATAGCTGCTTTTGCAATTCGTCGCGCTGACTTTCGTCGGTGTTATTGTTAAGTGCTCTAAGTGCTTGAAGAGCATGGCTTCTAATGGCGTCAATTTCTTTGTCCATGCCATCAAAGACCTGGCCAGACATCATTTTTTCTAGTTCTGTCACTGGAAGACTCCTACAACCTGCAATTACTGCTTTCAGATTCTTCACAAGGTACGTGAACTGTGAAATAAAAAAAGAGAAAAGCCCGGACTTTTCTCTTTCCTGTTTTTATATTTTGTGGAGTTTGTCGACTTACACAATTTCCCAACTGTGGGTCATCTCAACACCTTCGCCTAGCATTAAGCAAACCGAGCAGTATTTTTCTAGCGAGTCAGCCGCCACTTTTGCTACGACTTCTGGGTCAAGCTCGTCACCTGACACTTCAAAGTGGATATTCACTTGCGTAAAGATACGCGGCGCGGTTTCACGACGCTCAGTGGTTAGCTTGGCATTAACTGACGAAACCTTTTGGCCTGCTGTTTTCAAACCATCAACAACATCGACAGAGCTACAGCCACCAGCAGCCATTAGTACCATTTCCATTGGGCTTGGTGCGGTTGCACCGCCATTGCCATCCATCACTACGGAGTGGCCCGACTGAGATTGCCCAAGGAATTTAAAATCTTCTATCCATTTAACTTCAGCTTGCATGATTTACCTCATTTAGCATCGCTTATTCAAGGCATCGTTGCCCTTACTAGCGGTGTGTTTCTTGTCGATACTTTAGCTCTATCGCATAAAAGGGCAACGGAATTTTCAACATTACTGTAATTTTTTCGCTCGGTTACCTTTCTCTATACGTAACACTTTTTATTTAAGTAACACTTTCTACAAAAATAACGATGAGGTAGCTATGAAGAATATGTCTAAGTTATTGGCCGGTTTCTCCTTCGCACTTCCAGTCTTGTTTCTACTATTGAGTAAAACAGGTACCGCCGATACGATGGATAAGCTGAAGGCTTCAGAGAATACAAGAATCGCAACGCTAGCTGGCGGTTGTTTCTGGTGTACAGAATCGGATTTAGAGCAACTGCCCGGCGTAATCGATGTTGTATCAGGTTATTCAGGTGGTCATATTGAAAACCCGACTTACCGCCAAGTCTCTTCTGGTAAATCTGGTCATATTGAAGTGATTGAGGTGAAGTACGATCCTGCTGTCGTGAACTACGAGCAAGTGCTGGACTACTTCTTCCGCCATATCGACCCGACTGACGACAAAGGCTCATTCGTCGACCGTGGTCCCCAATACCGCCCAGCGATCTTCTATCATAATGCGGAGCAAAAACAGATTGCTGAGCAATTTATGATGGAAATCGACAAGGCGATGATCTATCCAAAACCGTTGAAAACAGAGCTGATCGAGTTTGAAAAGTTCTACCCTGCGGAGTCGTACCATCAGGATTACTACAAGAAGAGTAGCCTAAAGTACAAATACTACCGCTACGCATCAGGTCGCGATAAGTACCTCGACGAAGTATTTGGTGAAGATCGTAAAGACAACCCAAAAACGCTGCGTGAACTTATCAACGAAAAAGCTTTGGTGACGAAAGTGAAGGTGTACGAAAAGCCTTCAGACAAAGAAATCAAAGCTAAATTGACTGAGCTTCAATACTACGTGACACAAGAAGAAGGTACAGAGCGTCCTTTTAACAACAAGTATTGGGATAACAAAGAAGCAGGCATTTACGTTGATATCGTCACTGGTGAGCCTTTGTTCTCATCAACGGATAAGTATAAATCTGGCACAGGTTGGCCAAGCTTTACGAGACCAATTAACCCAGGCTACATCGTAGAGAAAACCGACTTTAAACTGGTTTATCCACGCACAGAGATCCGCAGTAAGTTTGGTGATTCACATATTGGCCACGTATTTAAAGATGGTCCTAAGCCAACGGGACTACGCTACTGCATGAACTCAGCCGCAATGGAGTTTGTACCAGTGAACAAGATGGCGAGTTTAGGCTACGGCGATTACCTGTACCTATTTGATAAGTAGCTAGACCACTGTTTTAACCAAATTAGGAGTGAACATTCAGCGCGATGAAAGGTTTTAAATCCAACCTTCCCATGAAAGTCTGTCCGGTCTGTCAGCGCCCATTTTCTTGGAGAAAGAAGTGGGCGCGAAATTGGGAGGAAATCGTTTATTGTTCTGAGCGTTGCCGAAGAAATAAATCAACGAAAACGTAGGTCACTCCGAACCTCTCTGGAGATCGTTATTTCCTTTGTATTAACGTTTGTACGCGTTCTCTTACCAAGGCAATAACGTCCCATCATAAGCCCAAAACGCCCCGCTCTCTTGCGGGGTCGCTTTTTCTATCAAGCCTAATAAATCCTTTGCGACTTGCTCTGGTGTGAACAACTTTCCTTCTGGCACATTGGTTTGAAAAGGTGCCGACAAAGCGGTGTCCGTAGTACCTGGGTGAAGTGACAGCACCGTGCCATGTTTGACCATTCTTTGCCATTCGATCGACATGGTTTTAAGGAACATGTTTAATGCGGCTTTCGATGCTCGATAGCTGTACCAACCACCTAACTGATTATCGCTAATGCTGCCAACTTTGGCTGAAATGGTCGCAAACTTAGGTGCAATACTGCTTTTTAGCTTGGGCGTGAAGTATTTCGCCAACAGTAAACTTGGCAGAGTATTAACCGTGATGGTTTGCTGAAAAAAGTCAGCGTCGAGCGAGCTAAGATTCTTCTCAGGGCCTTTCTCTTGGGTATGCAACATACCAACGCAGTTCACCAACCAATCGACGTGTTCAATCTGCTCACTAAACGCTTTTACCTGCTCGTCTTGCGATACATCCACTTGATGCCAAACGATATTTGGGTGTTGCCAATCTGGTTTCTGCTTACGATAAGTGGCATGCACGCACGCTTGAGGGAACTGAACTGCGGCTTCTTTCACCATCGCCAAACCAATTCCACCGTTACCACCGACGATGAGTATTTCCATCACAAGTTCTCCACGTTTTCTATGTAGTGCTCTGCGGTATCGAGTATCGCTTGGCGTTGCTGTTCTTCCATGTTGTCCCAAGAGCGGAAAATCATCCCGATTCGTGGGTTGGTTGCGAGACGTTTGTCGTGCTTGTTCATAAAACGCCAATACAAACTGTTAAACGGACACGATCCTTCCCCGCTCCTCGCCTTATTGTCGTAATGGCATCCCTTACAGTAATCGCTCATCTTGTTGATGTAAGAGCCACTCGCCGCGTAAGGTTTGGTGCCAACAATGCCGCCATCCGCAAACAATGCCATGCCACGTGTATTCGGCATTTCGACCCACTCAATGGCATCAACATAGATACCGAGATACCACTCATCCACTTGGTCTGGGTCGATTTCGGTTAGCAAACAAAAATTACCAGTCACCATTAAACGTTGGATGTGGTGTGCGTAGGCGTAATCGAGAGACTGACCAATTGCATTGCGCATACAGGCCATTTTAGTTTCGCCATTCCAGAAGAAATCTGGCAGCTTTCTGTCTGCGCCCAACTCATTCTTTTTCGGGTAATGAGGCATGTTCGCCCAATAGACGCCTCGGATATACTCTCGCCATCCTAAGATTTGGCGAATAAACCCTTCGACCTGAGAAATGTCGATGTGCGCGTTGGAATGAAATGCCTTGAGTGAAGCATCAATGACTTCTCTCGGGTGCAGCAATTTGCTGTTAAGCGAGAATGAAATTCGGCTGTGATACAAGCTCCACTTAGCATCATGCTGACCTGTCATGGCATCTTGGAAACGCCCGAATAACGGTAGACAGACTTGGCAGAAATGCGCGAGTAAAGAGAGGCTCTGCGCGCGATTGATCGGCCACAACAAGTTACCTTCGAGATTTCCGATGGTTTTGATGTCATGTCGTGCCAACCGCTCAGTAATATCGCGCACATCGGTACTGAACATCAAAGGTTGTGGCAGTTGTTCAATGTCTTTGGCTTTGATCTTATTACGGTTGTTGGCATCGTAATTCCATTTTCCGCCGACGGGTTTTCCGTCTTGCATCAAGATGTCGAAGCGCTTGCGCATCCTGCGGTAAAAGTGCTCCATCATGATGTGTTTGCCTTGAGGAAACTGCGATTCTATTTCCTCAAACGGCAACAAAAAGTGTTCCGAATCGACACAACGCGTCACGACCCCATCAAGCTTTAGTTTGGCTAACTGTTCCAGCAAACGGTATTCATCGGGGCGTTGATATTCAAACTTACTTGCACCAACTTCGCTCACGTAGTGTTGCAAGACTTGCTCAAGATCGTCGAAGGATTGCGTGTCATCCAATGTGAGGTGCAAAACTTGGTGACCTTCACTCTGACGCTCTTTCGCAAACTGTTCCATTGCAGAAAAGAAAGCACATACTTTCTGAATATGATGCGTGACGTAAGTATTCTCTTGCTTGAGCTCCGCAATCAAATAAAGCACTTGCTCATCCGGTTGATGAAACCAAGAGTGCTCACTGTTAAGTTGATCGCCCAAGATCAATCGTACGGTTTCAAATTGCATTACGGTTTCTCCGATGACGAAGCTTTGTCACTGCTGCCCATCACAATTGGCCAATCGACCATGTCTACACTATCCAAATGCGCGCCAGCACAACGACCTTGCCACCTATCAATGAACTCCATGTGCGGATCGTACATTTCGGTTTGCTTTTCGAGGTTGAATTGTCGTGAACCACGCGGATCAGCACCAACGCCTGCTAAGTATTGCCAATTTCCCCAGTTCGATGCCACATCGTAATCAACCAGTTGTGACTCAAAATACGCCGCGCCATAACGCCAATCGAGACCAAGCTCATGCACTAAACAACTGGCGACTAACTGCCTGCCACGATTCGACATATAACCGGTTTCATTAAGCTGATGCATACACGCGTTCACGATAGGAAATGGCGTTTCACCTTTCTTCCATTGTTGAAAACGGTGCGCGTAAAAGCTGGTGAGTGGTGCTTGATTTTGGATGCCACCGAATCGGAAGAGCTGCCGCTTGTATCGACGGGCATACCAATAAAAGTATTCACGCCAAAGCAGTTCGAAGTAAATCCAATAGGTTGAATCATTTGCACCATTCGCGGCTTCATAACGTTTCAACATGGCATAAATGGTTTTCGGAGAAAGACATCCATGAGCTAACCAAGGAGAGAACTTGGTGGAGTAATCCATGCCATCTAAACCGTTACGCGTTTGCTTGTATTCGCTTGCTAGTGTTGAAGCAAAATACTGACGACAATGTTCAAGCCCGCGGCTTTCTCCACCATGAAACGCAGCTTTTGCGTCAAAGTAATATGCAGTAACGGAAGGAAGATTCACACCTAAAGGAATTGGAGGTAACGAACGGATACTCTCGTGGGGCCGAGAGATGTCTAAACCTTCAACTTGCTTTCTAAACTGCGTGAAAGTGGTAGGCAGATTGCTCAAGTCAAATGGCAGTTGTTCTTCCCTTAACAGGGTCCGGATTGCTTGCTGTTTTATTTTTACATGAGAAGCGCCTTCAGCTACGCGATCTAACGCTTGTTGCTCATCCGAACCGGGAAAGGCGTCAGCATATATATGTGTGACGCCGAAGCGATTAACAGCATACTTGATTGCTTGATCGGGCGTTAGTTCAACCGCCCATAATCGCTGACCAAGGTGATTCAAAGATTGATTGAGTTCACTAAGCGATGAGTCGAGAAACTGCAATTTCGCGCGCCCGAAAGAGGCTTCCTGCGCAAAGTGATGCAAGTAAGGCGTCATTGAAGGGTAGCAATACAAGCAAATTAACTCGTCCATTTCTACACTGGCGCTTTTCAACAGTGGGTTGTCGTGCAATCGCAAGTCGTTCGTGAACCAATAAAGTCCTATTTTCTTTTTCAATTCGCACCCTCAGATGTTAATTCTTCGTCTACGAGTTCTTTTCACGGAGACCCTGACGTTAAGCCTTTTGATTTACTTGCTTTTATACGAAAACGAGAGTTTGACGATCATTAGGTTACTAGCGTTTACACGGAATCCATTTGCTGGATATCTCAAAACACGCAATACCACCAAATGCCTGTACATGTTTCATACTGATATTTTATAAAATTTGAATCCAACGGTATTGATCACGATCTTAATCACTCATTTTCTATATAAACCATGCAAAAGTGATAAAAATTAAAGCGACATTAGTTAATATCCGTTAATCTAAGCCCAATCCCATTTTGCTAGTACCATCGCAGAAATGACCGACGAGTTTAAGAAATCAACCGCTAATTTAAAAAAAGCGGTCCCACTGATGATCAAAAACCATGTTGCTGCCACGCCAGCCAACTACGCGCTTTGGTATACCTACGTTGACAAGACCATTCCAGAACTCAACTTTGAGTTAGACACGGTGTTAGAAAACTACGGTATTTGCCCGCCAGCAACCAATAAACAGCTTTACAACAACTATGTGGCCAGCAAAGCAGAAACCAGCCTTGAAGATCTTAGAACCAATGTAGAAGTTCTGCTACATGAAGTATCCAGTTCAATGAGCGATACAATTTCAGATACTTCCTCCTTTTCTGAGATGGTAGACAAAAGCTTTAATAAACTGGAAAAAGTTGAGGACAATAGCCTAAGCATTGAAGAAGTGATGGTAGTGATTCGTCAACTTGTCGCAGAGTCACACGAAATTCGTCACTCAACAAAGTTTTTGAATAGCCAATTGACTAACGCGAGTGAAGAAATTTCTCGCCTCAAAAACCAACTGGCTGAAGTACAGCAAGATGCGTTGTTCGATGGTTTGTCAAACCTATACAACCGCCGAGCATTTGACAAAGATCTCTCTTCACTTATTGCATCAAATCAGGCAATGACCTTGATCATGCTTGATATCGATCATTTCAAATCATTTAACGACAATTACGGGCACCTTTTTGGCGATACAGTATTAAAAGCCATTGCCCGCCGGCTACAACAAAGTTGTCGAGATGGGATATGTGCGTACCGTTTTGGTGGTGAAGAATTCGCGTTAATTGTACCTAACAAATCTCTGCGAATTGCTCGCCAATATGCAGACACACTACGCCGGATGATAGAAAAACTGCGTATCAGAGATAAGCGCTCAGGCACACAAGTTCACAGCATTACCGCTTCTTTTGGGGTAGCAGAATTTGAGCCGGGTGATACGCCTGAAGCCTTAATCAATAAAGCCGATAAACAGCTTTATGAGGCAAAACAACTCGGTCGTAACCGCGTGATGCCAATTTAAATAAACTGGCTAAGCGAAAACGACTTTTATGATGAAAAAGAAAACCCCGCGCTGTAAAGTGCGGGGTTTTTGTATCCAATCATGAGTATCTTAATCGACGCTGTAACAGTAACTTAGAATGTAGTCGTCACCATTTTTTGCGGTATATTCTTTATCTTCACTGCATGCCATCGGCTTACCTTTTTTGTCGCCTTTGATTAGACTTATCCAATGGCGCATCGCGGTTGGTGCATTGCCAGTTAGTTCAGGATGAAACGTCGTGCGAGTTTCTAATTGAATATCGTCAATGTCCACTAATTCCACGCAACCAGTGCCTTTGTGACAGCCAAACAGCACTTCTACATGATTGCCCGAATCATCTTTAAACAAAATCGACTTTGGATCTTCCTTTTCACCAGTGTACGCCACAAAATGTTTCGGGCTTTTCAGGCCGCTATGCGTACCGTCTTTGAAGTAAGCCAATACATGGCGATAATCAATTACGTAACTTGATACGTCTTGGTGCGACCCGTTCTCCAATGGGAACATGCGGTCAAGCAGTTGCTTCGCTTTTACTTGTTTCTCACTCTGCTGCTCAGCACTTACCGCTTCGACGGCAAATACGGCTTCAGCGATAAATGGGCGTTGTTGTTGTTGCATCTCTTTTTTATCGAAGTTCAGCATATTCATCGTCATATCCTCGCACTTAAAAACTCGTCCTAGAGTAAAAACTTAAATCCTTTATTTAAGTTTCAGGCAATTCTGTGAAGTGGATGGTTAATTTCCTTGCCTGCTCATTATGTAGACTAGCGAAATATTGACTACAATTTCACAACAAAAATTTTACAATGTGAATTTTACAAAATGTCTGTGTCAAAAAGCCTTATTCGTCAGTCTCATTTTCTTGGTACGAAAATTCGTAACCTAAGAAAAAACAACCATTTAACGATGGAAGATTTGTCTGCCCGTTGTGTAAGAATTAATCCAGAGTACGCTCCTTCGGTTTCTTACCTTTCAATGATTGAGCGCGGAAAACGCGTACCGAGTATCGATATGCTCGAAGTGATCGCGGAAGTTTTTCAAAAAGATCCTGCTTGGTTTTTAGATGATGAACCCGAATTAGAAGCCATCACACCCAACAAAGGAAATCGTGGCGGGATTAGTGGCATGGCGTTGGAGCCGAGCTTTCTGTTCTCCAATGATATTCTTCAAATCGCGATACCAGAAATGCTCTCCCAAACAGGTATCACGGGGCGTCAGTTTGCCCACTTACTGATCCGCGCACACCAAGAAAACCATCAAAACCATTTTCCTGATTTAGAGCGCGCCGCCGAAGAGGTCGGCTTGAAGCGGCTGAATCTATCTGTAGAAGATCTCGTAGACATTGCAAAGAGTATGGGATTGGATATCCGCTGGGTAGATCGAGCGCCACAAGATGTGATTGATGAACTGGGCGTCAGCGCCAAACAGTTGATTACGTCTTTCATGGAGCCACCTGGGACTATTTATCTCAATAAACGAGTGCGTGACTATCCAACCCGATTGAAGTATGACTTGGCGGTATATATCGGCCATCGAGTGCTCCATAGCAGCGATGCAATGAATAACGTTTTATCTATCGGGCATCAAAACAATTGGGAGCAAATGGACAGCCCTGTGTCGAACTCTGAACTCAATTCGCAAGATATCCTGCAAGCTTGGCGTGATTTTGAGTCCAGCTTTTTTGCTGGTGCCTTGCTTTGCCCCAAAGTACCATTTCGTCAGTTGCTTGACCGCTCCGGTTACGAAATTGATGTTCACAAAAAGGCCGGCGTTTCTCCTTCCGTTGCAATGCGTCGCATGACGGTGGTCTCGCCTTACCCTCATTGGCACTATTTTGATGCCTATGGCCCCGGCAAGTTAAAAGCAGTGTATCGAGGAAATGGTATTCCATTGCCTTGGGGCAACATGCGCAAAGTAAACGACCCTTGCCAGCACTGGGCGGTATTCCGACGCCTTTCCCAGCCTTTGGATACCAGTTCAGCGCAAATTTCGATTTTAAATGTTGGCGACGAGCCACGTATCTACTGCTGCGAATCGGTCAACGTATTTGACCCTGCGGGAAATAATCGCGTGCTATGTGCCGGTATTGATCTTAACCCTGCTATTTCTGCACAAGGTGGCGATGCCGTTTCCATAGCGGAAGAACTTAAGTCCCTTTGTGTCGCTTCCGGCGGAAGTAGTGTTATTCCTCCCCACATCAAAAAAGACTTAACGACTATCGCTAAGATATTAAACATCAACTGGATAGAGCGCGGGATTCAAACCCAAGCAAGGTTGATCTGCTCCAGAGGGGCGGTTTGTCCAAGACAACCTAGTTGTTACAGCAAGTGCGGAGAAGCTGATGAGACGGGCAGCGACGTGAATATCATCGGGCTTTAGAAAGAAAAAACGCCAATCACAATAAACGTGATTGGCGGTATATACTTGTGAACAATTTGTATTCACTAACAACGTCAGTTGGCTAGGTGACCCTCGGCTTAATAAGGGTCACTCTAAGTAATGCACGATGCGTGCCAACTTTAAAAAAGCCGTTTTTTAGTAGATCCAGACGCATATCGTTGCTTTATTAACCATTAATTTCGCAAACTGCATTTGCAAAATGCAACATTATGCAAATATGCCACTGAATGCACTGCTAATAACGACTCTCTCAGCAAAGTGTCTGTGAACATATGAAGTCACATATTCTTGCACCTCAATGATGATGAGATTTCGGGCTCCCAACTTTACCATTCTTCTAACCCCTTATTGAAACTGGGTTCAGGCTCATCCGCCATGCTTTTGTTGATACATTCTCTCATCGGCTATTTTCATCATTTGCTCAGGAGATGACATTTTCGGGTCAAATATCGCGTACCCAATACTGGCTTTCAAATAGATAAGCGTTTCATCGTAAATGACGGGCGTCGAGCATAGCGCTAATCGAAGTTTTTGTAGAAGGGACTGAACATTTTCTTCCGTTCCTGGGTGATGAACTACAACTAAGAACTCATCACCGCCCATTCTGGCCACGATGTCTGATTTACGCAGAGAGCTTTTTACCCTTTCAGCCGTAGCGATTAAAACTTTGTCACCTGCGTCGTGACCATAGGTGTCGTTAATGTGTTTAAACCTATCTAGGTCAATATTAATTAAGGCGAAGCTATAACGCTTTTTATAACGTTTCGCTATTTCGAACTGCTGCTTGTAAAACTTCATAAAATAGCGACGGTTTGGTAAATTCGTGAGTTCATCGTGTAAAGCTCTGTCATCTGCAATGGTATACAGTCGATAAATGGCGAACAGCGCGAGGCTAAGTGCGAATATAATGGGATAGCCGATTACTCTAGCTAAATGCAACTGATGCCAAGAGATTTGGCGATCAGCTTTGCCTCCAGAGAAAACCACCATACTCCACCCACCATAAGGAAAATGAACCATCTCTTTTGCATATACCATGCTATTTACACTTTGCGCGCCAAAGAAAGCATCACCAAATGAGCCACCGCTATCGTAACCACGGATCATTAAAGGGTAACGATACGAGAAATCAATTACGCCGGTTTCTCTCATCAGAGCATCGAAATCAATCACCGCACTGATCACTCCCCAGTAGTCCTGATTCATTGGAGGATCAAGAAAAACAGGCACACGCACGATCAAACCTCGGCCACCTTGAATCAAAGTCACTGGCCCTGCGATGAAAATTTCTTGTACATCCTTGGCTTTTTGCACCTGTACCCACTGCTGTGGCACTGCGCGGTAATCAAGGCCGATTAGGCGCTCATTACCTTGGCGTGGAAATACATGACTAATTACATCATTTTTCGCGATACCGATGATTGTAATATGTTTACTTTTATTTAGGATTCGGTGAGCGGCGATACTCAATTCTTCTTCTTGATTTTTAGGAAGTAACGTAATGAGTGTCGCTAAAGTACTGGCTTTGTAGATATCCGCCATAAGTACCGCTTCCAAATTGGAACGGAGAATGGAAAGTTGTTCTTTGGCCTCAACTTGAACTCGCTCTTTGTGAAGCTCTTGCTGGTTTCGATTTAACAGCTCGATAACCCCAATACACAAAGCGAAAAAGGTGAGGAAGAACAATGCAAAATAGCATCGTTTTCTGGGTAAATAACGCATTTTCTCCCCACAACTCGTATACAACTACGAGATTTTTTATTTATTGTTAAAATTCTTATTATCACAAGAATAACCAATCATAATCAGAAAGGTAACAGTGATTGACAACTTTTATGTTTTAGGTGTGAGATGATGCATCAACAAGGCGATTTATTTGGCGGCGATCTATGGCAAGAAGTAGAAAGAGGAAAACTTTATTATGATCCTCAATTTCTTAACCATCTTGAGGCGGATAATTACTTTGACCAACTTCGAAAGACACTGCCATGGCACCAAGAACACATTACTATGTTCGGCAAGTCAGTACTTCAACCTCGCTTACAAGCGTGGCACGGTGATGCAGCATATACTTACTCAGGCTTAACCATGCTGCCTCACCCTTGGACTCCTGAGTTAACTCAGCTCAAAGTGCGTTGTGAATCAGTTGCTGATGTCACTTTTAATTCTGTTCTCGCTAACTTATATCGACACGGCCAAGACTCAATGGGCTGGCACCAAGATAATGAACCAGAGTTAGGTAGAAACCCTGTTATCGCATCTTTGAACTTAGGTGAAACACGTCGATTTTTGCTTAGAAATTTACATTGTAAAACTGAGATTGAATATGAGCTTCCTCACGGCTCCTTACTGATTATGGCTGGCGAGCTACAGCATCACTGGAAGCACTGCGTACCAAAAACCGCGAAAACCAAAGATGAACGTATCAACCTGACTTTTAGGCAAATTTTTAACTATTGACTCAGCTTTTACATTCTCAATTAATATTGATGGTAGGTTTAGGTTCAGGACTTCATAGGGAATGGATTTATGCGTATTAAACCTCTTAGCTTAGCGGTCTTACTCTCTTGCTCACTTACCTTTGCAGCTCAGGCATCACAGGAAGAGGTACCGCTTCTCGATAATACTCAATCAGCGCAGTTGATTCGTAGTACCTACGAACAGGAACTGTTCACTTTCCCGGCGTTTAAAGAGGGCCATTTTGGCTTACGCATGTACCGCCAAACATTAGATGAGAAATATCACGCTGCCATTTGGACCGACATGGCACAAGTAGCCAGCCGGTTAAACCAATTTGCTAATGAAGTTGTTGAACCAGAAGACATCATTCTCTATTCATCTCAAAGGCTGACCACGTATCAAGAGAAAGAAACCGAACGAGGGCAGCGACGCTATACCGTGACTAAACACCATCCTGAGTACCTTTATCTTGGTGTGGATTTGCTTGGCGCAATGGCAAGAGCAAACGAATACGGCCTAAAGCATAAACAAGACAAAACGCTGAGAAAAATTATTAGGCGCTACGATTTCTCGCGTTACGTTACGGACAAAGAGATGATAGAAGCATGGGCAGCTCAGCTTGCAAACCAAGTCTACTGGCTTCGTCAGTTAGGAGAGCAAGATGTGGTCGAGGAATTCACTCAAACCTTCCGTGACACCTACCCCGACGATAAAGATAAGATGCTTTCAGCTCAGCAGTATTGGAACAAACTCTATGGTATGACGCACATCATCTTTGCCGATTCACAGTATTATCAGGAGCGAGTAAGCGAGAAGAAACACCAATGGATTTATGATTACTTTCGCAACAATATCGACACTATCCTACTGCGCGCCAAAGAAGACGTGATTGCGGAAGTCGGCATTTCGTTTTTGTTAGCAGGCTTGGACCATGATCCGGTCGTAAAGAAAACCCGCCAAGCCATTCGTCACGCAATCAACGCAGAAAAAGGGATGATTCCGTCGGTCGACGGTAACTTTGATCTCAAGTACGGCGAACACCGTAACGTGCTAGCCATCATGCTGCTCGATTGGAAAGGGATACATAAAGCGCCAACTTATCAAGAGCACCCAGAGGCTTTTAAATCGATACCTTACGGCTTAATGCCCAAGCCTTAGAAATAACAAAACCCGCCATTTAGGCGGGTTTTTAGTGTGTATCTTCAATCTAAATTAGAGAGAGATAAAAATGCCCGCTAAGCACGCACTCATCAGGTTAGCGAGTGTACCAGCAGCAACCGCTTTTAGGCCTAGACTTGCAACATCTTTGCGGCGCTCAGGTGCCATCACGCCGATAGAACCCAACTGAATCGCAATTGAGCCAATGTTCGCAAAACCACACAACGCAAAAGTGATAATAATTTGAGTATGCTCAGACAGTGTCGCTTTGTGCTGCACAAAATCGATAAACGCAACAAACTCATTCATCACCACTTTCTGACCAATGTATGAACCCGCAGCTAGGATTTCGTGGCTTGGCACACCAATCAACCATGCGAGAGGTGCAAACAAATAACCAAAAATCGCTTGTAGCGTTACGCCAGAGAAACCAAGTATCTCACCCAAGTTTTCTAGCCCCGTGTTCACCATCGCGATAACACTCACGAAAGCGATAAGCATGGTACCAACAGCAACAGCAACTTTCATACCGCCCATAGCACCGCTTGCTAGCGCATCAATTACGTTGCTTTCTTCTGATTTATCTAGCTCAATATTGTTGTAATCGCTTGGCGTTTGACGCTCAGGAACGATAATTTTTGCCATCATCAAACTACCTGGCGCTGCCATAAAGCTTGCCGCGATCAAGTATTTGAGGTCGACACCCAAACCAGCATAACCACCAAGCACACTGCCCGCCACTGAAGCCATACCACCAGCCATCACGGCAAACAGTTCAGAGCGAGTCATGTTAGAAAGAAATGGACGAATAAGAAGTGGTGACTCGCCTTGAGATAAGAAGATGTTCCCTGTTGCAACCAAAGACTCTGCTTTACTCGTACCCAAGAACTTCTGGATAGCGCCGCCAATAAATTGAATCACTTTTTGCATAATGCCCAAATAGTAAAGGGCGGAGATAAGAGCACTGAAGAAGATGATGATAGGAAGGACACGAATAGCGAAGATAAAGCCAGAAGAAGCGAGGTCACCAAAGAGGAATTTAATCCCTTCATCAGCAAAGCTGAGTAGCCCCGCGACCCCATTACTTAAACTCGCCAGCGCCGCTTGACCCAACGGGAAATAGAGCACCAAAGCAGCAAACCCCATTTGTAGCATCAAGGCGCGAGATACAGTTTTCCAATTAATGGAAGAACGACCCTCAGAAAGTAGGAAAGCACAACCTAGCAGTGCAACAATACCAAATAGACTAAATAGAACACTCATGAGCTGGACCTACTAAACGTTGAAAAAGAAAAAAGAGCCAAAGGAATTGGCAGAAGAAAGGGACAACGCAGCGAGTGATAACTCACTTTTAGATCCAGAATGTAGACAGAACGAATAGTTCGACATCTTATTTTTACCTTATACAAGCAATTGAACGTAGCTGGTCCGGTCCGTGGGGTCATTCACTGCTGGCGAGCATGTTGCTTGGCCTGCTCCATGTGACGGCTTGTATGGGTAAGGGTCCTGAACAACTAAACCCTAATTCCCGCTTAAACGGGACGCAAGTATAGCCAACAAAAAGAGATATTCATCACATTTATTTACGCAAACGTTCAAGCGTTCAAAATTTAGGCAAAAGTACTCTTTTGTCGTCATACTATTAATAAAAGTAAGGGCATAAGGATAGGCGTTGATGGTAAAAAACATAAAAGTGACCAATAAATATGCAATCAAACTCGAAAGAGCCAAAATTCGTCATTTTGCTCTCGCCAACAGGTGGATTTTGGTTATACAATTCGCGTTGCTTCTTTCGAGGCCTCTGAGTATTCAGAGCATCATGATGCCGAGATGGTGAAATTGGTAGACACGCTAGCATGAGGTGCTAGTGCCTTTGGTGTGAGGGTTCGAGTCCCTCTCTCGGCACCATTATCCTTCTTCCCTAATTTTGTTCGAGTGTAATGCAAAGTTCTAAGCAGGCAAGACAGTCTACAGATGCTAATCAACTTCTGAGTGAGCTTGCGGTTCACGCTTTATTACACCTGCACTTTAAAATTCACGCGTCCTCGCATGGCCTCTCCCTTAAAGAACGTAATGACTTACTTCAGAAATGGCTGAAACCAAAACTGAAGAGTAATCGCTATAAGCTGATTAAAAAGCCGTTAAAATCTTTGACTCAGCAGGCAAAAGGTGAGAACGGAAATCTGGAAGCATTACTCGAGCGCTGCGTCGGTGCAGACAAACCCAGCAACCCTCAACCCGATCTAGATAGCTACTTGCTGCTGATCAACGAGATTGAGAAGAAACTGGGGACTACCGTGTTATTATCTCGACCGGAAGACGTCGACTTATCTCACGACCAACACGGCTGTTTGCTGTGTGTGCTTTCTGAGAACTTAAATCAGCACTTCGATGATAATAACGCCCTAATCGCTCCTATTTCGATGCTGTTCCGCGGACCAATGAGTCAACGTTCACTTTTTCTTGGCAGCATTTACGCCAGTGGTACCTTCAATTATGAAGTGCAGTATCAAGACGACCAGTTCGTTCGCATCACATTAGAGTTGGCGTGAGTGTAACGCTAAGAAATAAACGAATCGAAAAAGGCCGCGAAACTCGCGGCCTTTTGCTTATCTAGATTTAAACTTGAGTTAATCGATCTCTTTAAATCGAGCAGTAAAGTGGCGCAGCACTGGTGGCTCGTACTCGAAAGTGAGCCCTTTTAACTCATGTGCACGATTTTTCAGTTCGATAATCGCATCCGCAATGTAATCCATATGATCGTTTGTGTAGACACGACGTGGAATGGTCAAACGCATCAACTCAAGCTCTGACACTTTTTGTTTACCCGTTTCCGGATCTCGACCAAGCAGCAACGATCCTATCTCTACTGCTCGAATACCCGCTTCCAAGTACAAAGCATTACACAATACCTGCGCAGGAAACTGATCCGCTGGAATATGTGGCAAAATCTTAGCGGCATCCACAAACACCGCATGACCACCCGTTGGGTATTGAATCGGAATACCGCCTTCACGTAAGCGCTCACCTAAGTATTGAACTTGGCTAATTCTATAGTGAAGAAAATCCTCATCCGCGGCTTCATACAAACCGCGAGCGAGCGCTTCCATATCACGCCCAGCCATGCCGCCGTATGTTACAAATCCTTCCATGGGTACGCAGCGCGTCTGCACCGCCTGGAACAACTCCTTATGATCACGAATACAACACATGCCACCAATGTTTACCATCGGGTCTTTCTTAGCTGACATGGTGAGCATATCACCGTACTGGTACATCTCACGGATGATTTCCAGAATCGATTTATTCTCGTAACCCGCTTCACGCTGCTTGATAAAGTAGGCGTTCTCACAGTAACGAGCCGAGTCAATCACCACTGGAATATCGTACTTGGTTGCAATCTCGTACACACTGCGCATGTTTTCCATCGACACAGGCTGACCACCGGAGCTATTACAAGTAATCGTGGTGATAATTGCACAAATGTTATGCGAACCGTGCGCTTCAATTGTTGCCACCAGCTTATCGATATCAAAATTGCCCTTCCAATCATAAGGCGTAGTGGTGTCGAATGCTTCTTCCGTTACCACGTTAATCGCTTTACCGCCATTGAGTTCAATGTGACCCGCTGTGGTATCAAAATGGTAGTTCGAGATAAATACTGGCGTTTCGCCACCACGCACCTGACGCATACGCTCAATCAAAGCTGGGAACAAAATTTGCTCGGCACCACGCCCTTGGTGTGCAGGCACGGTGAGCTTATAACCGAAGAAGTGCTCCACTGCATCACACAGGTTGTAGTAATTTCGACTCCCCGCATAGGATTCATCCCCCATCATGATGCCAGCCCACTGATTATCACTCATGGCACCAGTGCCAGAGTCAGTCAGCAAATCGATATAAACATCATCACTACGAAGAAGAAATGGATTATAGCCCGCTTCTTTTAACGCGACTTCACGGTCTGCCAAAGTCGTCATTTTGATTGGCTCAACCATTTTGATACGGAAAGGTTCTGGAATACGTTTCATTGTTAATTTCCTTATACGCATTGCCCTACGCAGTTTCACGTAAGACTAAAAAAACAAATAGATAGAATGCTTTTCAATGCGATTGCATTGAGGAAATCAACGAGAAGAGATTTTACTAAGAAGAGACAAGCAGTAGTCTAGGTTATACCAGAACGACAGCACCAAACGGCTATCGAGAATATCCTTTATTCTCATCGTCTTCGTCCTCCTGATAAAAATAAAAAGTCAGAAACCCCATGTCTCTGACCTTTTCAATATAGTGCAGTTTTCAATCAATTTTCAGTGAGGTCACCCTCATTTTAAGAAGGTCTCGCCCTTTTCATTCTGCGTTTGATATTACTTTCTTTGACTAGGTAATCGAAAAGTGGCGCGAATAAGTTAGCAAATAGAATAGCTAACATGATGCCTTCTGGATAAGCCGGGTTCAGCACTCGGATAAAAATCGTCATCACGCCGATTAATAGTCCGTATGCCCATTTCCCGTTATTGGTAAAAGCTGCCGAGACAGGGTCTGTCGCCATGAAGAAGGTACCAAACGCAACCCCACCAATCACGAAGTGCCAGTAGAACGGCATGGAGAACATGGGGTTAGAGTCTGAACCGATCGCATTCAATAGTAATGAAGCTCCGATTAAACCGACCAACACGCCCGCAACAATTCTCCACGATGCAATCTTCATAAAGATGAGAACCAAGCCTGTTAGTGCGATCAACAACGTGGAGACTTCACCCATCGAGCCTGGTAAATTACCAACAAAAGCATCTCCCCATGAAATTGGCTCTCCCGTCATATTATTTATCAAAGCACTTTGCCCTCCTTCATACCATTGGCTGAGTGGAGTAGCGCCAGAGTAACCATCAGCCGCGACCCACACGGCACCACCGGACATGTTGGCAGGATAGGCAAAGTATAAGAACGCGCGCCCTGCTAAAGCTGGATTTAGGAAGTTTCGTCCAGTACCACCAAAAATCTCCTTCGCCACAACAATACCGAAAGTGATACCTAAAGCCGCTTGCCATAGTGGAATTGTCGGAGGAAGGATCAGCGCAAAGAGTATAGAGCTGACAAAAAAGCCTTCATTTACCTCATGCTTTCGCACAATAGCAAACAGAACTTCCCAGAAACCACCAACGATAAACACCGTCGCATAAACTGGAAGAAAGTAAGTAGCACCAAGCCACATTTTACTTCCCCACCCCGCTTGTGAAACCGCATCTAACGAGCCCCATACCCAACTCAGTTGCCATGAAGAAACAAGCGCTTGCTGAGCTGAGGCTTGATCCATTCCATACAACAAGGCATCACTCGCTTGCTGGCCTATGTTGTACATACCCCAGAACATGGCAGGGAAGACCGCCAACCACACCATGATCATAATACGTTTTAAATCGATACTATCTCGAACGTGAGTCATGCCCTGGTTTACCTTACCGGGCGTGTAAAAAATGGTTTCGACAGCTTCGAAAAGTGGGTAGAACTTGTGATACTTCCCACCTGGACCAAACTTAGGTGTCGCTTTCTCAAAGTAATGTTTAAGGCTCATAACACTCCTCCTTTATTTAAAAGATGGTACGCACATGTGTAAAAAGCGATCGTTTTTTAATCTCTTCGTCTTCCTTCTTCGTATTCCATTTTGTTCGTCGCTCTTCCCTCATCTCTTCTAATTCGGCGAACTGTTAATTCGAAACTTAAAAGGGAATGCCCATGGATACACTCGCCATCGATTTAGCCAGATTCCAATTTGCCTTTACTGTCTCTTTCCACATCATTTTTCCAGCGTTTACGATTGGTTTGGCAAGTTACCTCGCCGTGTTAGAGGGCTTGTACTTAAAAACGGGCAACAAACAGTACATGCAAATCTATAAGTACTGGCTCAAAATCTTTGCCATCAGTTTTGGTATGGGTGTGGTGAGTGGCATCGTGTTGAGCTATCAATTCGGTACTAACTGGAGCGTGTTTGCCGACAAAACAGGCCCAATCCTAGGCCCGCTAATGGGTTATGAAGTTTTTACTGCGTTTTTCCTCGAAGCGGGGTTTTTAGGCGTGATGCTTTTCGGTATGGATAAGGTGGGTAAGAAGCTTCACTTCGCCGCGACTTGTATTGTTGCATTCGGGACGTTTTTGTCTGCGTTTTGGATACTTTCGGTTAATAGTTGGATGCAAACACCAGCGGGCTATAGTATCAACGAAGCCGGACAGTTTGTCCCAGAAGACTGGTGGGCGATTGTCTTCAACCCTTCCTTCCCTTACCGGCTCGTTCATATGTTGCTCGCCGCTTACCTTACTACCGCCTTTGTTGTAGCCGGCGTTGCCGCTTATCACTTGCTAAAAGCAAACCATAACCCTCTAGCCAGAATTATGTTCTCGATGGCAATGTGGATGGCTGCCATCGTGACACCAATTCAAATCGTTGCTGGAGACATGCATGGATTAAACACCCTTGAACATCAACCCGCCAAAGTCGCCGCGATGGAAGGGCACTATGAGTCTCACCAAGGCGCGCCATTGATCCTCTTCGGTATCCCTAACGATGAAGAAAAACGTATGGAATACGCACTGGAAATCCCCAAACTCGGTAGTTTGATCTTAACTCATGACCTCAACGGTGAAGTGAAGGGATTAGATGCTTTTCCAGAGGAGGAACACCCTCCTGTCTCTATCGTTTTCTGGTCTTTCCGAGTCATGGTCGCGCTTGGTTTTGGCATGCTTGTTATTGGTTTGTGGAGCCTTTGGCTAAGAAAACGTCGCCAACTTTTTGATTCGAGGGCACTTCAACGTATTTGTGTGCTGTTTGCCCCAGCGGGGTTCATTGCAGTTTTAGCAGGCTGGATAACTACCGAAGTCGGTCGCCAGCCTTACACCGTATACGGTCTTTTAACCACAGCCAATTCGGCATCGCCTATTGATGCCGCCGCGGTGAGCGTCTCCCTGACGGCGTTCATCGTGGTTTACTTTGTGGTTTTTGGAGCTGGCTTCTTCTATCTCCTACGTTTGATGCGCAAGTCTCCAACTCGATATGAAGAAGGTCTAGATAGCCGACTTCCTGATGGCACGAAAACTGATGCCATCACACATTCTAACCATCTAACCTAGGAGCTAACTCATGGATTACGCATTAATTTGGTACGCTTTGATTGGGCTCGCCGTTCTGATTTATGTCGTGTTAGATGGCTTTGATCTCGGTATTGGTATCCTATTCCTCAGCGCTAATGACGATGAAGAGCGCGACATGATGATGAACAGCATCGCTCCTGTTTGGGATGGGAATGAAACTTGGCTAGTTCTTGGCGGAGGTGGGCTTTTTGCCGTGTTCCCCCTCGCCTACGCGGTCATTATGCCAGCACTCTATGCTCCCCTGATTTTAATGCTGCTCGGGTTAATTCTGCGCGGGGTTTCTTTTGAGTATCGCTTCCGAACACAACGCGGAAAGTTTTTATGGGATAGCGCTTTTTTCATTGGTTCACTCACCGCGGCATTGATGCAAGGCATTATGCTCGGAACCCTGCTCCAAGGTATAGAGGTTAGTGAACGAGCATACGCAGGTGGATGGTTTGATTGGCTTTCACCATTTAGCGTATTTTGTGGCCTGGCGCTTGTTTGTGCTTATATTCTGCTCGGTTCATGCTGGTTATTAATCAAGCTTCCAGAAGAGCTGATGGGGCGCTATTACGTGGTCGCGCGACGATGGGGACTAGCGATGGTAGCCTGTATATTCATCGCCAGTTTGTGGCTGCCATTGAGCCAAAATATCGTATTTGAACGTTGGTTCTCATTACCAAACTCACTACTGTTTTTCATCTTACCAATTATTGCAGCGGCACTTATTTGGCAGCTATTCAAAGCCTTACTCGACCACAAAGCCGTCCGAGCCTACATTCTTGCGATCGGCCTGTTTCTTGTGTCCGCGATGGGTTTCGGTGTCAGTACATTCCCTTACTTGGTCCCATTCGCACTCACTTATCAAGACGTCGCCGCGCCAGACAAAAGTTTGGCATTTTTACTTGCCGGTGCGGTGGTATTACTTCCTCTGATCATAGCCTACACGGCTTATTCGTACTGGGTTTTCCGCGGCAAGATGAAACGTGGAGAAGGATATCACTGATGAAACTAAAACCCATTTTGTGGTTCATTGGCATTTGGCTGGCAAGCGTTGTCGCCTTGTTTATCATCAGTTCGTTGATACAAACTGCGATATTGTAGGCCCAGAGTCGACTGCACCACATCTGAAGCCATTGAGGTCTATACTCAAGCAAGAGTAAAACAACGGAGTGTTTTTATGACCTTAAAGCGGTTTCTGGTAACTTTGATTCCTTTGACGGTTCCACTGTTTTCACCAAATGCATTGGCCGTAGACAAGCAGATGTCATCCGCCATGAAAAGTAAAATTCGGTCTATTTGCTCCGCAACAGACGAGCAGGGCCATTGGCAACTTGCTGAGGCAACTCCTGACGCCAGACGCTCACTCAACATGGTGCTTTATCAAATGAATGCCGATGATAAATTGAAAGCAATTCATGAGGTGAGAACGAAAATGGTCGGCGGCACCCATTATGCGTTTGAGTTCGAGTTGCAAGATGGTCAAGTCTGGAATGCAATTGTATTACACAGTGCCCGAGGCGATTACATGATCGAAAGACACGCAAAGAAAGGCGAACTCTGCCCTAAATAGCAATAGACACTACGACTCTACAGCCGACACAATAAAGTCGACTGATTCAGTCGCCTTTATTGTTGGTATGTTTAGGTATCGCTTCAAAAGCTTGGGAAAAGTAATAGCTTTCAACCTGAGGCCTAACTAAATCACAAGCTAACCCAAGGTCATCATTTTTTGTGAAAGGTAAATGTTCTGACACTAATTCCTGGGAATCTTTGTCCACGGTCTGGAAAGATTCAACAATTCTAAGTGGCCAGTAAGCTTTATTCTCAGTAACAAGAAAAAAGTAATATTGGAGCTGCTCTCCATGAGTCACGGCATTGTTAATTTCACTTCTAATTTTAACCACTTCGATTTTGCTACCAACACAAGTGAAGTCATATGCATCAGTAATTTCCGCTTCCTTCGCGCCCGGAGTATATACCATATAATCCGATTCAAACTTATTATCAGTCAGAAAATAACCATCGTCGACACTAGTTAACTGAAAGGAAAATGCAGGGTAATGTACTATCAAACAAGCTCCAAAAGCCCTACTTAAAAATTTCTTTGAAAATACCTTTTTTATACAGTTCGGTAAATATCTCATGTCGTTGTCCATATGAATCTGTATTTTTATTAATAACCCTAGTAATACTATCAGTAACCGTTCTAGATGCTCCCTTATCGGCTTTTAAATATAGTTTATTCTTCAGCCAAAAAATCATAGCAGTCCTGATGGCATATTTAGGTTGAGCAACTAACTGGGGCGAAGAAGAGAAACTCGTATTTTCGTTCCAAATATTTGCGTGTATGCTTTCTGTCGCTAAATAGTTTCCTTTCCCTGTTAACTGTATCATTCCTCTACCGCGATATTTCCATCCATCTCCGGTACTTGCATCACCATTGCCTATTTTCATGGCATAGGCATTATTTGCTATCGCTTCTTGGTTTGCTTTTTGATTGATGGCATTTTTTCTCCCGTGCTTTTCAGCTAACGCCGGCCTATTCCTATAGACTCTGAAAGTGCTTTTCAATCCTTGAACTGAATAATTCAGGTTTTCCTCCATTCTCATTCCAGGACCAACCTCTTTTGCTAATTGAGCGACAAAGTGTGACAGTCTCAGTTCACTATCTAACTTACATTCAGAGATCTTCATAGAAAGTTCTTTGCTTATAATCACTAAATAGTCTTCTGAAACTTTAGTTTCATTCTTCCATACTTTTCTAAGGTGCTGTTTTGTAATCATAGTCCCTCCATCTGATGAAGATTAAAACTGAAAGAACAAAAAATCACCTATAAAATTTGAAGTTGACATTGTATTACGACACTTTAAAACCATTTCTTACATACTAATTACATTATTGTGCGGCAAATAACATACCAGTCAATATTCTAGAAAAGCATTCTTTTCGCTCATATATTTTAACATGGCTTTTTACTGTTAAACCGTCTCGGTTTTCGCCTCTATCTTCTCATTCACTTTATCGCAAATGTACTCTCCAATAGGCATTGCAGATGTCGCTGCAGGAGAGGGGGCGTTGCAAACGTGCAGGCTTCTTGCGCTCTCGGCAAACAAAAAGTCATGAACCAAGGTGCCATCGGATAACACTGCTTGCGCACGAATACCCGCAGGATATGGTTTGAGATCTTCTACCTTGATGCTTGGGCAATATTTGTTGACCAACTTGAGGTAGCCCGGCTTCCACCACGAGTTCTTAAACTCACCCAGTCCGGTTTTTAGATGCTTTTGTGTCACCTTCCAGAAACCGGAGAAACTGAGCATTTGCATGGTATCTTGCAAGCTGAAGTTAACCTTGTCGTACCCTTCCCGCTTCCAGCCTTGAACCGCATTTGGACCAACAGTCACACTGCCATCAATCATGCGAGTCAGGTGGACGCCCAAGAATGGCAAATCAGGGTCTGGAATTGGATAAATAAGATGATTCACCACTCGGTCGTGTTTGCTATCTAAGCGGTAGTATTCACCACGATAAGGGATGATTTGGAAATCGGTCGGAATAGACATCATCTTAGTCATGCGATCCGCCATCAAGCCACTGCAAGTAACCAAGAACTTGGTATTAAGCTGCATCGTTTGACCGTCTGAAATGCAGGTCAGTTGGACTTCTTCATCCTTCTCTTCGGCAGCCACCACTTTGGTTCTCAGGCTGATTTGACCGCCGAGCTTTTTGAACTCTTCCGCCATCTGCTCAGTGACCAAACGATAATCAACAATGCTAGTGGTTTTGACATAAATCGCACCCAAGCCAGTGATGTTTGGCTCAGCCAGTTTGAGTTGAACTTCATCGAGTAGCTTTACGTCGATGCCGTTGACATGGCAGCGCTCATAGAGGGCATTCATGCGTTCGACTTCTTGCTCATTGGTCGCAACCAATAACTTGCCACAGTTCTCCACCGGAATATCGTGCTCAGCACAGAACGAAATGGTTCGCTCTACCCCACGCTTACAAAAATCCGCTTTTAAGCTGCCCGGAGCGTAGTACACCCCAGCATGAATCACGCCGCTATTGTGTCCGGTTTGGTGCTTGGCAAAACCGGACTCTTTCTCAACCAATAAAATGGATTTGTCTGGATGACGTTGCTGTAGTTGCCATGCTGTCGACACACCAACGATACCGCCACCAACAATGATGTAGTCATAGACTGATTTCATACGACCTCTTATAAAACCGATAGTTGAGATTGTTGCAATTTGAACTTGCGACCACTGTAAATGAACACCGCGACAAATACCGCACAGCTTGCCACACGAACCAACATTGGGATATCGTGCCAAACCAGCAATGTACCCACCACTACCAACAAGAGACGCGTCAGAATGTTTAGAGGACCTTCCAAGTAGCCTTCAATCGCACCAATCAATGCATAGGTACCGATGATGGCAAAGAAGCCTACGGTAATTACCGACGTCACATCCCAACTGACCAAGCCTGTATAGGCAATAAGTAGCGGTACAAGATACAAACCTTTGGCGATTTTCCACGCCATCAAACCAGTGCGCATCGGTGGTGTTTTGGCGATGGTTGCTGCTGCAAAAGCGGTCAAACACACTGGTGGCGTAACGTTACTGTCTTGCGATAACCAAAAGATGATGAGGTGAGCAGCCAGCAATGCCAAGCCTACCGCTTCCATACCCAAACTTTGCTCTAGTAGGGTTTCCATAAAGTCTGCAGGTACTAACGCCACCATTTCTTTCGCAGTTTCCAACGCCATTGGTGCATTAAGAAGTTCCAACTTTTCTGGCGCCGCCAACATGAAGATGGCTTTTGCTTGTTCTGGCAATTGACCCGACACCATCAATTCAAGCAATTGGTTTTCCGCAATCAACTTGTAAAGCGCAGGGGCAGACAGTGTGCCCAACACAATATACGCCGCTGTAACAGGTAAACCCATACCCAAAACAAGAGAAGCGAGCGCAATCAGAACGATCATGATGAACAAGTCGCCATTCGCCCAACCGTCGATCATCAATGAGAAGGTGTTGCCGATGCCCGTTGTACTGATCACGTTGATCACCAAACCGATACCCACCAGCAATACAGCGGTTGTCGCCATGTTTTTCGCACCTTGCGATAGCGCTTCGATGATCGCTTTTGGTCCCATCTTGTGATCTTTCGAGAACCAAGAAGCCACCACCACAGAAATGATCGACAAGCCAGCAGCGTAAGTTGGCGTAAAGCCTTGAACCAACAAAGTAACCAATACCGCCAGTGGGATAAGATTGTGCCAACCGCTGATCAACACTTTCAGTAGAGATTCATCGCTGGTCGTGATTTTTTGAACGCCGCTGCGTTTGGCTTCGATACGCACAAAGAACGCCACAGACAAGAAATAGATAAGAGCAGGAATGAAAGAAACGGCAATAATATCAACATAAGGAATTTGCGTGTAAGACGCCATGATGAAAGCACCCGCGCCCATCACTGGTGGCATCAACTGACCACCTGTCGATGCCGCTGCTTCAACGCCCGCCGCGAAGCGCGAAGGAAAACCTGCTTTTTGCATCAAAGGAATACTGATAACACCGGTTGAAACCGTATTTGCCACACTAGATCCAGATACTGAGCCCATCAATCCCGAGCCAATCACTGCGATAAAACCGGGACCACCGATGATTTTACCAGCCGCAGCACGTGCCACATTGATGATGTAATCACCAACACCAGAGCGAACAAGAAACGCACCAAACAGAATGAACATGAATACGAAAGTCCAACTGATGCGCGAGATAGAGCCAAACATGCCCTCAGAAGAATAGAAGCTACGGTAGAGCAAGGTTTCCATGCTCAAACCCGGGAAGTGGAAAATACCTGTCGCCCACTTACCCCAAAGCACAACGTAGCTCAGACACACCACAATCAGCACTGGAATAAACCAACCCATGGTGCGTCGGATAAGCTCAATCACAATCAGGATTGCCATGATGGCGAAGACCCAATCGCTGGTCACGAACTTGACGCCACGTTCGTACAGCGCATCTTCGGCATAGGGAATGTAGAGCAAACACGCGACCGCGCCCATAGCAATTAACACATCGATACCGAGTGCAAGCTTACTCTGCTTGAGAGAGATATGAGCCGGATACCAAAGCGCACAAATCACCGCAAAGCCAGCAAAGTGGGTCGCGGAAATCCATAACTCTGGTAACGTCGATAAGGTATTAAACCAAATGTGCAAAGCAGACAACACCACGCCAAACACTGTGATTGTGGTGGTTACCCACGGAAAATCAGTGCGCGTGGGCAGCTCAAATTTCTGCAATTCCTTTTCTATTGAGTCGCTCATCTCATACTCCAAGCTCTGGCGGCTTTTTCCATCTTAGAAATCGGTAGGGATAAAATGCCCCGAGCCGAAACTCGGGGCGAAGTTGGCGTTATTTCGCCATTAGGTCTGATGGGATTTCGATGCCCATTTCTTTGTAGTAACGCACCGCACCTGGGTGAAGAGGCACTGGCAAGCCAGCGATCGCTTTCTCAATCGCCATTGCTTTTGTTGCTTTGTGGATGCCTTGTAGGAAAGGCAGGTTCTCGTAGATCGCTTTGGTTAGCTGGTAAACGTCCTCTTCCGAGATATCTTCACGAACTGCCAAGAAGTTAGGCTGTGCAATGGTGGTGATCGGCTTATCTAGACCTGGATACGTGTTCGCAGGGATCTCGTACTTCGTCCATAGGTTGTAGTTGCCGTTCGCCTCTTTGATTTGCTCGTCAGTAAACGAAAGGATCGAAATGTCTTTACCCAACGCAGCAAAAGCTTGAGTGACCGCACCAACAGGTACACCCGCAGGCGTGTTCATGCCGTCAATGGTGCCGTTTTGAAGTGCGCTCGCACTGCCGCCGTAACCCATGTAAGCAAGATTGAATTTATCAGGGTCGACCTTCAGACCTTTCATGATTTGGCGACCCGAGTTCTCAGTACCAGAGTTCTTCTTACCGATAGAGAACTTCTTGCCATCTAGGTTGTTCAGGTCAGTCACCGTGCCAGTTTTTGCTAAGTCAGAGCGAACAATAAAGTGCTCAACGTTTTGCCACAGCATAGAGACTGAACGCAGCTGCTCTTGGCGACCGCTCTTCTCATAAGGACCTTCACCAGACCAAGCCCATGCACCGTAAAGACCTTGTAGAATCGCGAACTGTGCTTCATTTTCGTTCAGCAGTTTGACGTTTTCACCAGAGCCCGCAGAGCTGATTGCAGAAAGGGAGAAGTGGTGCTTTGGTGCCAATTTCACTTTGCTTAACGTCGCCAACGCTACGCCCACAGGGTAGTAAGTACCACCTGTCGATGCCGTTGCAAGAATGTAGCTACGATCTTCTGCCGCAGCGTTAGCAGCAATACCAAAAGAAGTCACAGCGACAGCCAAAGCTTTTACCAGCTTATTCATTTTCATTATTACTCTCCGTGTAGTCGTTTCACGATTGGGGATTTACATCATGTTAAATCTTTATTAACAACACATTCCCTAGAGCAATTGAAATGCCAACTTTTAACCCTTTGTATTTATTGAACTAAGTGCTGAAATACATCAAAAATGAGCAAAATCATGCTGATTTGATAGCAAAGTAATGAGCAAGATCTTGCTCATTGAAGAGAAGAAGGTTACACGCCTAGATCGCAAAAGGTTAATAAAATGTGATCAATACGAAACAAATGCCTAATTCGCTAATAAGCAATATTTTGCCGACGTGATTTTGGATTGAACTGCAACTAGTGAGCATTTTAACAATAAAAACAAAAAGCGTATCATTCTAAGCTGCTCACTTTATCAGCTGAGGTTTATAGCCTAAACGACTACAAATAGCACAAAAATACAGCAAAGCAAGCCATGTTACAGAAATGAAAAGTCATTTATTCTAATTTTGAATTTAAAAAGCAGCTCGATCCACCAGTTCAGAAACAAACATTGACCGTATCAACTTATTTTCTACTTCGGGGTTGTGCCAATGGCCCTATGTTCGTTAGGGTAACAACACACCAAGGCAAACGTATTCCTTGGTATTTTTTCGTCATTAAGGATCACCCATGTCAGCAACTGCGCAATTACAATTCGCTTTAAAACGCCCATCTGGCGTTGCTGCTGCGATCCTCCTGCTCTCTCTGAAACTGATTCAGAGCTGACAGGCTATATCTAAACTTTCTGTCAGCTTGAGAAGAAGCTGACGGGAACACCACATACTCCTCCCATTCCTTTCAGTTTCTTCCAAGCGAAACATAAGAGGAATAACAATGTTAAGCGCACGCAATATCGCCGCTTTGGGCTTCATGACTTTCGCCATGTACTTAGGCGCAGGTAACCTGATCTTCCCTCCATTTTTGGGTTACCAAGCAGGTGAAAACTTTCTGAGCGGGATGTCTGGCTTCCTCTTAACGGGTGTTGGTCTGCCTGCGATGGCACTGGTGATGGTGGCTATCGTAAACGGTTCAGACAAATTAACCGCTGCCCTGCCTAAACCTTTGGCGACAAGTTTTTGGGTGATGGTATTTATTGTGATTGGCCCTGCGTTCGTAATCCCACGTGCGATTACCGTCGCTTATCAATTCAGCTTTGCGCCAACGTTTGGTGATGCCGCTTTGGTGCCTTTCACTATTGCCTTCTGTGCTATCACCATTCTATTTGCTCTATATCCGGGTAAGTTGGTCGACAACCTAGGCAAGATCTTAACGCCTGCCTTGATGGTAATCTTGATCATCATGTCTGTGACGGCTTTGGTTTCTCCTGCAGGTGAGCTAACTGCCGCAACGGGACCATACGTATCTGGCGCATTTGCTGAAGGCTTAACCCAAGGTTACATGACCATGGATGCATTAGGTTCTATCGGTTTTGGTTGGATTATCTTCCGCGCGATTCGCAGCATGGGTGTGGATTGCCCGAAAGCCACCGCAAAATACACGCTAATCGCAGCTTTGATGTACGCGGTTGCCATGGCGTTTGTTTACATCTCATTGGCTTACATTGGCTCGACAAGCTCATACTTGGGTTCTGAGTTCAGCAATGGTGGCGACATTTTAACGGCATTCACCTTCAGCCACTTCGGCGCGTTTGGTTCACTACTACTAGGTGCCGTGATGGTATTGGCGTGTTTGACTACTGCTATCGGCGTAACCACCGCAGGCAGTGAGTTCTACGACAACACTTTCAGCAAAGTGAACTACAAAGGCTGCGTTATCACGACCATGGTATTGGCTGGTTTGATCGCCAACGTAGGTCTAGAGCAACTATTGGCTATCACATTGCCAGCGGTTGTGGCGCTTCACCCAGTCGCGATTGCGTTGATGATCATGGCACCAGTGCGCAACAAGATGTCGCAAATCATGGTGGTAGCAACCGCATTCACTGCTCTAACGTTTGGTTGTGTTGATGCGCTGCACATCCTAGGTTACATGCCAAGTTCCACTGATGAGTGGATGGGTAATTACATGCCTCTGTACAATGACTTTGCTAGCTGGATTGTGCCTAGCGTATTTATGATGATTGTTGGTCTGCTGTTTACGACGAAAACCAACCAAACCGAACAATTCGAGCTGGTGAATGAATAGCCGTTTAACATAAGACATCGCTCAATAAGTGCGTTACTATGTAGCTCGCTTATTGATATCAGGCAAAGGAGTTGCCTGAATGAAAGATTGATATGGGTCGCCTATGGATAATCAGTATCTAGACATCAGAACACTGAACTTTATCGTTATTCTGTTCTCTTGCATTTACTCTATTAGTCTGCTTTGTTATCAATACACTCAGGGTAGAGTCAAAGGCTTAAAAACCTTCTCGATATCACTACTGTTTATTGGTTTAGGCCCTTTTTTACTTGGCTTTAGAGGCTCTGCGCCAGACTGGCTGACCATCGTCATAGCCAACACTCTCATATTAGTCGGCTTCTTGCTTACGCTATATAGCGTAAGCATTTTTCGTCAATATCCTTTAAAATTGGCTCACTGTCTTACCTTGTTAACACCTGTTTTCAGTGGTTCATTTTACTATTTCACCTTCCATGACCCTTCTATCAAAAGCCGCATTATTTATCTGAGCATGTATATTTGTATCGTCACCTTCTTTAGTGGTGTCGCCATGCTTAAAGGTACCCAAAAGGACTTAAAGCTCCCTGTTAAAGCAATGGCTTACTCTTTCTTTGGATTTAGTTTTTTTATGGGATTTAGGGCGCTTTGGAGTACTTTTTCAGGTGAGTTACCAAGTTTTATGGTCGCAGGCCTTATCCATCAGCTGACTTTCTTATTTAGCATCTGCCTGATCGTTGCTTTGAGCTTTAGTATGCTGTGGTTAATTAACGGACGCTTGGTGCAATCCATAAATGATCTCTCTCATTTAGATGCACTCACAGGGCTATATAATCGTCGAGCCATGGAAGAAATCGTTCCAAACTTGGTTAGTAAAGCACATAAAAAAAGCCAAGCAATCAGCATTATTATGACTGATGTCGACAAGTTCAAAGCGATTAATGATCACTATGGTCACACGGTTGGCGACTCCGTCATGGCAACGATCTCCACTATTTTTAAAAAGCATCTTCCTGAGTCAGCCTGCATTGTGCGATTTGGTGGTGACGAGTTCATGATTGTTTTGCTCGAAAAAGCACAACAAGCCAAAATTGTCGCAGAGCAAATTCGCCTTGCGGTCGAAACTGAAACCGCTTTGCAATCATTTAAAACTGAAGTGACCATGAGCTTTGGTATCAGTCAGTTATCTGAGGGGCAATCACTTCAAGAGGCGCTTGCTGAAGCAGACGAAGCGCTATATAGCTCTAAACATACTGGAAGGAACCTCGTTACCTTGTTTGGAGAAGGGAAAGACCTAAATTATAAGTTTGTCCCAGCTCCAGCCAAAAGCGCATAACGTGTTTGTTATGCCAGTAATTTCGAATTAGCTAGAAATCGCACTAAGTATAGTCGGAGCGATTCAAACCAAACTTCTGCATCTTTTGGTTAAGGGTTCGACGTGGTAAATCCAACTCCTGCATCACCTCATTGATGCGTCCATGATGCCTAACTAAAGAATCATGTAGCACCTTACGTTCAAAGTTATGTAGCTGAATCGCCAACGGCACGCCCGCATGCGTCTCTTCGGTTGTTGAGGATGGTCGACTGGAGAGAATTTCCATTACGGAGACGGTTTCATCCAATGCAAAACGCATCGCTACATTCCTAAGCTCACGTACGTTACCAGGCCAAGAGTAAGCAAGAATGGCCTTTCTATCGGCTTCACTCAGTGGGCGGCTCTCAGGGTTACTTTTCAGAGCAAAGTGTTCGAACAAGATCAACGCATCATCTTCTCGCTCACGTAGCGGTGGCAAATAGATCTGCGCCACATTAAGACGATAGTACAAATCCTGACGAAACTCGTCATGATCATTGAGATCTTCTTTCGCGGCGGCGATCACTCTCAAATCAACTGAGATCTGTTGGTTGCCCCCAACGCGCTCTACCGTATGTTCCTGTAATGAACGCAACACTTTCACCTGCATGGACAGCGGCATACTCTCGATTTCATCAAAGAATAAAGTGCCTTTATCCGCGTATTCCAACTTACCAATGCGCTTTTTACCCGCTCCGGTAAATGCCCCTGCTTCATGCCCAAACAGCTCACTTTCAAACAGGTTCTCAGGAATAGCGCCACAGTTGATTGGCACAAAATGATAGGATCTGCGTTGGCTTTCATTATGCAAACTGGTCGCCACCAGCTCTTTACCACAACCTGTTTCGCCGTAAATGATCACGTTAGTATCAATGCGTGCTAACTTGGCTACTTGTTCTCTAAGCTGTTGCATCACTCGGCTTCGCCCAATCAACACCTCTTCTAAGCCGCTAACGCTAGATAGGTACTCTTGGCGATCTTGAGTAGACGTTTGTGCGCGATAGCTCTCGACCGCTTCGGTTACTCGTTGGGATAAACGCTCAGGTTGGAAAGGTTTCTCAATAAAATCGAACGCACCGTTTTGTAACGCCCCTACTGCCATATCGACGTCACCATGTCCGGTGATCAAGATAACTGGCGTTGGGATGTGATTAGCAATCAGGCTTTCTAGTATCGACAAGCCGTCGGTGTCCGGCAGGCGAACATCACTGACAATCGCATCAAATTCTTGGCTAAGAATGGCCGCTTTGCCCTCTTCGCCTAGACTGAATGCGGTCACGTCGAACCCCGCCAGTTGCAGCCACTGACTGGTAGCCTGACGAACAATGTCATCGTCTTCGATAAGTGCAATTTTAGGGGTGTCGTCAAAAGCCATGAGTTACTACCGTAGGTGGAATAGAAATCGCTCTTTGCTAACGGTAGCAAAAACCACTGAGGAGAAAAGGAGCTAGATCTCACTTCTTGCTTACAAGTCTTTAACATCCAATCAGTTAGGCGCACTCTTTAATGACTCTCGGTGAGAACGCACTAGCTGAACGGAGTCAGTATGCAGCGCAAAAGGAATGGCAAAACGTGGCTTGTGGTCGTAATTGCAGCAGTGCTGATGTTGTCTTGTTATAGCGCCAGCAGAGAGGTTGCTCGTCAATGGTTGAGCGTACAAACTCAAACCGAAGCTCAACAAAAACTGCTCGACTATATCGGTGAAGTTCGCCGTGCACTCAAACGTTTCTACCACTTACCTTACCTCGTCACCAATAACCCAGAAACCATCGCTTTTGTGAAAGGGAATCTGACTTATTACGAACCGTTGCAAACCCAACTGACTCAACTAGATAAAGCCGCCAATACGGAAGGTTGGCTAATCCTGTCTAACTCTGGCGAAGTATTGGTCTCAAGTTTGATCGAAGAGCGCTTTAGCCTGTCTGACCGAAAAGCCATTGTGGAACAAATTCACAACCAAGGCGGCGGTGTTTCCTTGGTGAACAAAACCAAAGGTTCGAGCCCATTGTATTATCTTGCAGCCCCTATCTACGATGGTCTGGATATCGCTGGCATTGTGGTGGTGCAAATCAACCTTAGCCTATTGACCGAACAGACCATTACTAGCCAAGACATCATTACGTTGCAGAACCGTCAGCAACGCTTTTTCCTATCGAGCAGCTCGCTCTATAACGCAGACTGGTTTAACGAACCGAGCAACACCGTTCAGTTAGAAACGCAACGCTTATACGACAACACCAACATCAGTGTGTGGACGCTCAACCAACAGCGTTATTTTGCACACACCGTTAAATTAGATGATTTGAATTGGTACGTCAGCTACCTCACCCCTTCTAAGCCGATTCAACAAACCATCAATGTGATTGGTTGGAGCGTAGCAGCGCTGCTCTTATTGGTTGTATTGCTCGTCATCATTGGCTTACAACGACGACAAAAGCACATCAATCAACAACGAATTCAAGCTCTGTTGGAAGAGTCCCAACGCCGCTTGAAACAGATGATCAATAAAACCCACGTTGGTTTGCTATTGATTGATGAACAAGGGCAACTGTTCGACCTCAACCCAATGGCGAAACGTTTGTTCTGTTTACCAGAAAGCGTCAATCGACACGCTTTTGCTTGGGAGTTATTCGACGCTGGCAATCCCAATTCCACAACACTTAAGTTACTAAAGGACCTGCCTAAGCATAAAGAGCTCGCAGAGATCAGCACGGTCGAAACCATTGCCAGACGCAGTGACGGTAGCGTCTTCCCTGTCTTGTTCTCACTGACCAGTTTCCCTTGGCATGGCGAGCAGTATTTCCTTGCGACGATCATCGACATCAGCAAGCGGAAAAAAGCCGAGCAATCACTGCAACAGGTCAACCAAGAACTGGCGCAGCGAGTTGAAGAGCGAACTCAAGCGCTAAAAGAAGCACAAAGCCAGTTGATTGAATCGAGCAAAATGGCCGCCTTGGGTCGCATGTCGAGCGCGATCACTCATGAGCTCAATCAGCCACTGACGGGCTTGCGCACCCTGCTCACCACGAACGAGCTACTAGCGGAACGCGGTGAAACCGAGATGATGAAAGCCAACAACGTATTGGTGCAGAAGCTGATTGATCGCATGGCAAGCATGACCAGTCAGTTAAAGACGTTCGCCTACAACAAACCAGAAAGCCTACAGGCGATTTCTCTTACCTCCGCACTCGAAGAGACCTTACGCGTTTATCAATCCCAATTAGACAAGGTGGATGTGCGTGTGCGCGTTCCTCATGATTTACCTAATATCATGGGTGAAGAACAACGACTGCTTCAGGTGCTCGGTAATCTTGTCTCGAATGCGCTAGACGCAATGAACAATACCACCAACCCGCAGCTCAGCTTGATCGTCAACCCAACCAGCAATCAGGTCGAACTGATCATCAGTGATAATGGCTGCGGCGTGTCGGATGAGATGCTTGAATCCATGTTCGAACCCTTCCAAACCTCAAAGAAAATTGGTGAAGGATTGGGGCTGGGTTTAGCGATTACGGCCAACAATATGCGTGATATGAACGGACAAATTACTGTGCATAAGAATGAACAAAATGGGCTGACTTTCACTTTATTGTTCAAATCAGCCTAAGGTGATATTGATTACAAAATCATCATTAGAACTAGGCATCCCCGCTGTTTGAGAAAAACACGATCTCGATACAAGTATCGAGGTGTCTCCTACACTATTCTCAAGCAATAAATCCACAAACATTTCCTAAATATAAAGAGTGAGAAACATGATTAAGTTTCCTGAACATTTTCTTTGGGGCGGTGCCATTGCTGCAAACCAAGTAGAAGGGGCGTACAACCTTGGGGGTAAAGGGTTATCGACATCAGACATGCTGCCAAACGGTATTTTGAGTCCGCATCAAACCCGTGAAGAGCGTACACCGGGTATCAAAGACGTGGCGATCGACTTCTACAATCGCTACCCAGAAGACATCGCGCTGTTCAAAGAGATGGGCTTTAACTGTCTGCGTCTCTCTTTGGCATGGAGCCGCATCTTCCCGAACGGGGACGAACTAGAACCTAACGAAGAAGGTTTGGCGTTCTACGATAAAATTTTTGACGAACTTGCCGAGCACAACATCCAACCTTTCGTGACATTATCTCACTACGAAATGCCTTACGCACTGGTCGAGAACTACGGTGGTTGGGGCGATCGTCGCGTCATCGAATTCTTCGAACGTTATGCTCGCACCGTGCTGGAACGCTACAAAGACAAAGTGAAGCTGTGGTTAACGTTCAACGAAATCAACATGTCTCTACACGCACCATTTACTGGTGTTGGTTTGCAAGAAGACGCCAGTGAACAAGAGATTTACCAAGCGATTCACCACCAACTAGTCGCCAACGCAAAAGCGGTAAAACTGTGTCAGCAAATCGTACCAAACGGCAAGATTGGTAACATGCTGCTTGGCGCAATCAACTACCCATATACCTGTAACCCTGATGACGTGCTTGCTGCAATGCATGAAAACAACAAGTGGTTGTTCTTCGGTGATGTGCAAACACGTGGTCAGTACCCTGGCTACATGAAGCGTTACTTCCGCGAAAACGGCATTGAAATTCAGATGGAAGCAGGCGACTTAGAAGAAATTGCGTCTGCGAGTGTCGACTTCATCTCATTCAGCTACTACGCAAGTGGCTGTGCTAGCGCGGATCCGAAACAGAAAGAAGTGGGTAACATCGTCGATAGCGTACCAAACCCATATCTTGAAAAGAGCCAATGGGGCTGGCTGATCGATCCAAAAGGTCTTCGCGTTCTGCTGAACTTCCTTCACGATCGCTACCAAAAGCCACTGTTCGTCGTAGAAAATGGCTTAGGCGCGCGTGATGAAATCGATGAAAACGGTGAGATTCAGGATGATTACCGCATCGCTTACTTGAACGACCACCTTGTGCAAGCACACGAAGCGATTCTTGATGGCGTTGAGCTGATGGGCTTCACCAGTTGGGGACCAATCGATTTGGTCGCGAACTCAACCGCTGAGATGAGCAAACGTTACGGCTTTATCTATGTCGATCGTCATGATGATGGGCAAGGAACGCTAGAACGTAAACGCAAGAAAAGCTTTTTCTGGTATCAAGACGTGATTCGTACTTCAGGCGGTTCATTGAAAAGATAAGCCTGTTGTCTAGGTATAAAGTGCAACTAGGCATTCGCCTAAACCATCAAGCCCTGCAATTGCAGGGCTTGAATTTTAAGGTGTTTATTCATTTAGAGATTAAACTGCAATCTCTCCACCGTCTTCACGGCGAATAACCACTGTCGCCGCTCGTGGGCGCACAGAAACACCAGCAGGTGTTTCTTCGGCTGCATCTTCACTGTATGGCCAGTTACCTGGGTGCTGAATATTCACAAACAATGATTTGTAATCAGGGCTGATGGTAAAGCCTGTTACTTCACAACCATTTGGTCCGACAAAGAAGCGTTTCAATTCAGCTTGATTATCCGCACCAATCACAGCTTGATCACCATTCTCATCTGTTAGCTTAGATGGCACAACAGCCAACATTTGATCATTGGTGTAAGACGTGACTTCATCTGCGCCGTTGTCCGTTTGAATCCACAAAATACCACGGCCATCAAACGCTAATCCGTCTGGGCTCGCAAACTGGTTTAACTCATTCAAGCCAGAACGGTTGGTATCTGCATCACCATTTGCTGGCGAACCAAACACAAAGATATCCCAAGTAAAGTCAGTTGCTGAAGCACCTTCATCCCAACGAATAACATGACCAAACTTATTATTTAAACGTGGATTCGCAGGATTGGTTTCATCTGTACGGCGCGTATTGTTCGTCAATGTTAAATATACTGAACCCGTGAATGGATCAACCGTACACCACTCTGGTCGATCCATTGGTGTTGCCCCAACTAAATCCGCCGCACCCGCAGTATTGATGATAATTTCAGCAAGTGAATCAAAGTGATCCGCTAATGTACCACCAGCGGTTGTTACGCTATCAAGCGTTAATGGTAACCAAGTACCTGTGCTGTCTTCATTGAAGCGCGCCACATACAGTGTGCCTTCGTCCATGTACTTGTCACCCATCGCCAAGCGGTTATCAGGGTTAGCATCTGCTGGATCCCACGCTGCCGCAGATTCAAATTTGTATAGGTATTCAAAGCGAGAATCGTGACCAGAATAAAATACCACTGGTTTGCCTTCTTCAAGCTTACCGAAAGTACAGCCCTCGTGACGGAAACGACCTAGCGCAGTACGTTTCTTCGCACGTGAGTTTTGCGTGTAAGGGTCAATCTCGACAATGTAACCGTGACCATTGGCTTCATTACGGTAATCATCCATCGCACTTGCTCCTGTTGGAGCCACATTAAAGCGAGAGAACTCATCAAGACGCTCTTCTGCATTTCCTGCTAATGTCTCCCATAGGTAACGAGTGCTTTGGTCATCGACACCAATGCGATCTTGCTCTTCTGTACGAGTCCCGGCGTTAACAAAGTAACCTGGCCAGTTCTCTTCACACGTTAAGTACGTGCCCCACGGCGTGTAGCCGTTGCCACAGTTGTTTAACGTACCACGCGCTTGGCTGCCATCTGGTGAGAAACGAGTGACAGTTAAAGATGTGTGGGCTACCGGGCCAGACAAATCCATGACTGTCGCACCAGTATAACGACGGTTTAGTGGGTCGGTATCAACCAACTTCCACATGTTGTCTTCCAGTTGAATGCGAACCACTGATACACCGTGCGCGTTAATCTCTTTGCGCACTTCATCTACAATGGTACGTACGCCATTTTCAACCGTCGGACCGTTTGGATGCAGTGCTGATGTGTCGATGTACTCGTGGTTAATACATAGCAAGCCATCTGTAGTGCTATCGTTCAATGGGAAAAAATGCATGCCGTCATGGTGCATGCCTAGCGCATTTAACTGATCGGTACTGGTGTTGGTACCATCATTTCGCCATGCGCTGCCTTGTGCATTAAGTGGTGTTCCCCAAGGTACTAGTACTTGTGCGGTGTAGCCTTGTGGAATTGAAACTGCGTCAGTGAGTGAGCCAGGGATAGATTCAAAGTTAAGAACGGCTTTAGATGCGCCCGAACCACTGCTTACTGTACTCCCTGAGTCAGACGAGTTACAACCAGCCAATCCGAAAGCACCAAACGCTGTCATCGCACTGATACCTAAACCACCTTTCAGAATGCTGCGTCGAGATAGGCTCGCTTCTAATACTTCTTCAAATGGTTTGTTTTCACTTTGGTTATAACGCGTCGCGTCAAAGGTTTCCTTGCTCATTTTTACTTTCCCGATCTTATAGTTTAATTAATAAATAAGTGATTAGTTGAACGGCAAGAAGTTTGGATAAGAAAAATGACAAAAGTGCTTAAAACATATGAAACTTGTGTTTCAACAATACTGCAAACCAATCAACACAGCTAACGAAGCAATTAAATTCTGGTCACATAATCACCAACTGTATCGCTTCATTCTGATTTTACTTGGGCTAAAGTGTGATAGAAGGTATAAGGTGTACGAAATCAAATCATCTACGAGAGATAATCATGAAATTAGACAAGATCGATAACAAGAGCCGTCGTATCCGTAAAAAGCTGTTCTTAGGTGAGTTCGCAATCCTAGGTTTCGAGATCAGCTGTGAAACAGACATTAACGACTTCGACCGTTACGATGCATTCGTTGATGACTTTATCGACTACATTGACGAGCTTGGTCTTTGCTTCGGTGGCGGTGGTCTAGAACTGTTTGAAGGCTTCCTATGTTCTACTGACCGTTACGGCAGTGCGACTGAAGAACAGAAAGCGCAAGTTATCAAATGGTTAGAAGCACGCCCAGAAGTGAAAAGCGCGCAAGCGGGCGAACTAGTTGACGCCAACTACCTGTAACTAAAGGGCAACCTGTAATACGCAGAGCTCACTAAATGGTAGAGAAAGCTGGTCTTAAGACTGGCTTTTTTATTTTTGGAAGAATGCGATATTAAAAATAGGGTGCTTGGGAAGTTGCGCGGAGTGATTGTGGCGTTTTTGAGCTGGCAATCAACGGGAAACTGCGTTCCACAGCCAGCTCGTGCCTTTAGGTATAATTAACTATGATTTTTTAGCTGGGGCGTCTTTCGTGTCTTTCCAGTATTGAATACGCACACGATGTAGCTGAGCTCTTCTAGTCTTTTTCATAGTAAAGTCCCTCATCTTATATAAGTAACGCTCCTCATGGAGCTTATTGTCTAAGGTCGTATCCCCTTCAATCTATAAGGGAATCAATCATTTAACCGTGACCAATTTCACAACATAATGATAATTACCGATTTCTTGCAGCCTGTTTTTACTGGCAAACGGCATATTATCTATCTGACACAGTTAACTTACTCACCAGATATGACAGAAAAATGGCAATCAAGTTCCCTACTTATACTGTCATTGAATCTTAATAAGGATTAACAAGGTGGGCATTTCAGATTTACCATACTGTTTATAAAAACCGCAAGAATTTTTATTTCTTTTCAAACAAATCTCTACTCAAGATCAATTCACTTTCATCTTTATCGTCTCCCTTTTAACGCATTGTGATCCAGTTCAATCCACAGAACTCGGAACAAAAAGCGCACATTAATACATTCACCACCAAACTTGTGCGAGATCTCTTACAAGAGTTGTAAGCAAATAGATTAACCACCGCTAAGAGCAATGCCAAAAAAAACATTAAACATATGATTTAAAAGTAATATTTAAATTCACTTAAAATAATAAGTAAAAATAATTTAGAAAAGTTAATTGAGTCAAATCAGCAAAACATCAATACTCAATTTGTCGACAGGATGTTGGCGGGAACAGGAAAAAAGCCTAAAGGATTGGGTATCTTCAGGATGAAGATTTGATAGCTTAGGATGAGTTATCAGCAAGGATGTAGTTAAGCTCTAGGATAGAGTTCGCCCGTCAGGATGATAGGCAAGAATGGACACCGCTAGGAAGGCGATGAACAAGGAACTCGGTTAAAGGACTTAGCCACAATCAAGGATAGATGCAGGGAGCACCTATTAGTAGCTGGATTGCTGCGAAAAAGAATAAGCCCCGTCTGGGAAACCAGGCGGGGTTTTATTTTGTCTGTAATGTATTGATAGCGATTCATCTTTATCGTTTAAGTCTTCTCTGTTTTCATAAAACACCGTGCTATCATTTTCTTTACGTCTCCCAACAAAGCTCTCAGAAAATCACACACTATGCTTAATCCTGTTTGGTTACATACATTTAAGACATTGATTGAAGTCGGTCATTTTACGCAAACGGCAGAAAAACTTTTTATGACTCAGCCTGGCGTCAGCCAACATATCAAAAAATTAGAGCAAAGTTGTCAGCATGCCTTGATCAAGCGCGAAAACAAAAGCTTCGAATTAACCGAACAAGGCAGGATTGTCTACGCATATGCGCTCGAGTTAGAAGATAGAGAGAAGAAGCTGCTCGAAGAGCTCAGTTTTGATGATGCATTTTCAGGCCACTGTAAACTGGCTTGTTCTGGTGCAATGGCGTTAATGTTGTATGGGCCCATTTTGGAGAAGCAAAAACAGCACCCGAGCTTATCGTTACATTTAGAAGCCGCGCCAAATCAATCTATTCTCAACGCCATAACGCAAGGGCACATTGATATTGGTATCGTGACTGATGTTCCCAACAAAGGTCTGTTTCACAGTGAGCGAATTGGTAAAGAGAGGTTGTGCTTGGTTCTGCCAAAGCAATATCAAAATAAGCAGATAACGCCACAACTCTTGCATGACTGTGGTGTCATTAGCCACCCTGATGCCGAGCATTACATGACGCTGTTTTTTGACCAATGTGAAGAACCACAGCTCCAAGAAATTAAGATGAGCGATTTACCATTATCCGGCTACGTAAATCAGTTGAGCCAAATTTTGCTGCCTGTCAGCAAAGGACTTGGCTTCACCGTGCTGCCTCAAAGTGCGGTCGACAATTTTCCACTAAAAGACACGTTATACATTGCTCAACTGAAAAACACTGTATGTGAAGAGCTATTTCTGGTTCGTAAGCGCAGTCGTGCTCTACCTCTGCGCTATCAGACCATCAAAGAAGTGTTATTGGATGTGATCGGTGGCGCGCATCAATGATGTTAGCCACTCTTCGCTGGTAATGCGTTCCTCTTGGCAATCCACCCAATATGGTTTGCCAGATAACCAGCTCTTTGACGCGACCTCTTTTATAAACACATCCACGGAATCAACGTCATCTTTGGCGTAATCCCATTTATTACGCATGTGTTCTGCCGCTTCTTGATTAGTGTACGCCTTGCCGTTGCGGATAAAGGTGCAAGAGGATTGCTCAATTCGTTTTATCAACGTCGAGATATCTTGCTCTACCCCTGCTAGTGCAAAGGTAGGCAGAATGCTTAATGTAAGTAACAACGTCCACTTTGCTTTCATCGCACCTTTATCCTTATCCCTGACCACGTAACTACTAATAGTAACTACTGATAAGTGACTTAACTATTCTGGTGTTTGGCTGTTTAGCTCAGCAATTATTGCCACCATGCCTTAGCAGGCTGAGGCTCCGCAATCGCCAAGCGTTGACCAATCTCAGGGCTCACCAACGTAACACCGCGCTCTTCACTGATGTCTAACGCACGTTGCATTGGCTCATTCCAATCGTGCATTGATAAATCAAACGTGCTGTTATGGATCGGCATCATCACTTTGCCCTGCACATCGATGTGTGCTTGAACGCTTTGCTCTGGGAACATGTGAATGTCTGACCAGAGTTCATTGTACGCACCTGTTTCAATCATGGTGAAGTCAAACGGACCGTACTTTTCGCCAATCTCTTTAAAGCCATTGAAGTAACCAGAGTCACCACTGAAGAACACTTTGTGTTGTTGTGCATTGATAACCCAACTGCCCCACAGCGTCGTATCGCGGTCTGTCAAACCTCGACCAGAGAAATGCTGAGTCGGAGTTAGTGTATATTCAATGCCGTCAACAGAGTGTGACTCCCACCAGTCTAGTTCGATCACTTTCTCTTTGGGTACACCCCAATTCACCAGTAATTGGCCTACTTTTAACGGCACCAAGAAAGTGCCCACCTTGTCGCCTAGCACTTTAATAGAAGCTTTATCTAGGTGATCGTAATGGTCATGACTGATCACCACCACATCGATAGTTGGCAAATTTTCTATCGTGATGGGGGTTTGGTGAAAGCGTTTTGGCCCTGCCCATTGTACAGGAGACGCGCGATCACTGAATACAGGGTCGGTCATTACCAGTTTTCCATCGAGCTTCATTAATACGCTTGAATGACCCAGACGATAGATGACGTCATCTTGCTCTTCTAACAGTTGCCGCGCTGTGATCGCATGCACTGGAATTTCAATCGTTGGTGTTGGGTTAAGGCGCTCAGTCGTAAAATACGCTTTCATGATTTCGAACATGTCGCCCAAACCGCTTTTGTATTCCAACTCTATGTTTGAAAATTTGTCCGGGTATGTTGGCGCTTTTTCAGTATCAACATTAGAACAAGAAATCATTGATGTACCCATCGCGAACGCTCCTACTGTGGCTAGCAAAGTTTTTTTCATAAAAAGTTAACCCGAACAAAAGTAAACTACACGGTGCAGTTTACATTCTAATTATCAAAAGTAAACTACTTAGTGTAAAATAGATCAAGAAATGATCTTCTTAACTTAGCAAGCTTATGAATGTAAAAAGAAAAAGTCGTAGCGAAACCAAAAGAGAAGCCATCCTGTGCGCAGCAAAGCAAGCGTTCCAAGAGTTTGGGGTGCAAAACACCAGCATGGATAAGCTCTCTGCTATCGCGCAAGTCTCTAAGCGCACGGTCTACAACCATTTCCCTTCTAAAGAAGCGATCGTGACAGAGTTACTAACCGAACTATGGCGTTCTTCAATGATGGATAGCGACATTGAACGTTTACCAACACTCCCGCTAAAAGATCAATTGATTGAATTACTCTACAGCGAGATCATTGTGGTGACGGAACCAAACTATATTGAGCTGGCAAAAGTGGCATTTGGGCACTTCTTATTTAAGCCGGAAGATCTCAAAGAACAAGCAGAACAAATGTCGAAACAGGAAACCGCCCTGTACCGCTGGCTTACTGAGAAATCGAACAGTGGCGCTTTGCAAATTGATGATGTACATATAGCGAGCACTCAATTGCACAACTTACTTAAAGGCAGTGCATTCTGGCCGCAGTTAATGGGAATTCGCCCCTCTTTGTCGAATGAAGAATCTAGGCTGTTAGCTACCCAAACGGCGGAACTTTTTTTAAGTCACTATCAAAACAGCTAAAAACAGCGGTCAAATTGGCCGCTTTTTTAAGCGATAATTCGTGACAAAGCGATGAAATTTTTGCTCAATTTTATTTATCTCACCCTTGACAGTCTCATACCGCAAGGCGTGAGCGTTCGATAAAATATTTTTGTCGTGTCGACGATGCTTTTTCGTTTTCATCTCACAAAAAAACGCCCTAAGGTGCGCACCTCTGACGACGTGGTTGTTCAACCACAATTCTAAATCGTTGAAGTAAGTAGGTTATGTCATAACATGATCACCTGCCTACTGCATTCTATGCTCTATACTTATATTTTAATTTGGTACTGACTTACTAAGGAATTGCCATGCGTATTGCTATTCTCTCTCGTAATGAGAATTTATATTCAACCATGCGCCTAAAACAGGCGGGTGAAGAACGTGGGCATCAAATCGATGTGATCGACACGCTTCACTGTTATATGGACATTACGAGCAACAACCCTAAGATCCGCTACAAGGGTGAAGAATTACCGCAATACGATGCTGTTATTCCACGTATTGGGGCATCTATTACGTTTTACGGCACTGCTGTTGTACGTCAGTTTGAAATGATGGGTACATTTTGTGTCAACGAATCTGTCGCGATCAGCCGCTCTCGTGACAAGTTGCGCTCATTGCAACTGCTATCACGTAAAGGCATCGGTTTGCCACGCACTGGCTTTGCTCACCATCCTGACAACATTCAGGACGTGATCAAAAACGTTGGTGGCGCACCTCTAGTAATTAAATTGCTAGAAGGCACTCAAGGCATTGGTGTTGTACTTGCTGAAACAAATAAAGCGGCAGAAAGCGTGATTGAAGCTTTCATGGGTTTGAAAGCTAACATCATGGTGCAAGAATTTATCGAAGAAGCAAAAGGCGCGGACATCCGTTGTTTTGTTGTCGGAAATAAAGTAATAGCCGCAATGAAGCGCCAAGCAAAAGAAGGTGAGTTCCGTTCTAACCTTCACCGTGGCGGCTCTGCACAACTCGTGCGTTTGAGCAAAGAAGAGCGTGCGACCGCTGTAAATGCTGCGAAAGTGATGGGCTTGAACCTTTGTGGTGTGGATATCCTTCAATCTAAAAATGGCCCAGTGGTAATGGAAGTGAACTCTTCCCCTGGTCTAGAAGGCATCGAACTAGCAACGGGTAAAAACATTGCAGGTATGATCTTCGATTTTATCGAGAAAAACGCTAAGCCAAATTCAAACCGTACTCGCGGTAAAGGTTGATTTTTGTTTAACGCACAAGAGAGCCAAAAAACGGCTCTCTTGTTACTCGTCGCTAGGATGACACTATGAATCAGAAAATGATCATTGGGAATGCCGAAGCTATTTGCTTGCCAGAGTTAGGGATTACTCACCTTGAAGCGCGTATTGATACAGGCGCTCAAACCTCTTCATTACATGTAGACAATATTGATTGCTTTGAAAAAGATGGTCAGTCTTATGTTGCATTCGATTTGCACCCAGATGTATACCATTTAGAACAAGTGGTTCGCTGCACAGCGAAACTAAAAGCAAACCGTAAGGTTAAATCTTCTAACGGTACTTTTGAGCACCGCTGCGTGATCACAACGATGCTGCGTATGGGCGACCAACAATGGCCAATCGACATTACGTTGACTAACCGTGAAAAAATGACTTACATGATGTTGTTAGGTCGTCAGGGTATGGCAGACAAAGTGCTGGTTGATCCTAGCCAATCTCACTTATTGGCATCTTAACCCCGTAGCTTCAGATGAGTGATCGAACGTTTTTGTTGAGCATCACTCGTCTGGCTTTATCTTAGCCTACTTCCTACGAAATAACGCAAACAACAATCCCTTCGCTTTAACTTTTGTCACTCGCCAGTGCGTCATTGGCTTAGTCGGCGCTGTATTCAAAATGTGCTGATACGCTTTTTCATCCAAAGTCACTTCTCCCCCATGTGCCAAAAGCAAACATTGCGGATTCATCTCAAACACACGCTTTAATGATTGCCGATATTGATTCGGATGAAATATGGGAAACGGCGCAATCAGATGCTGTTTCACCTGCACCATTAAATCCGCCACATACAGTACATCTTGTTCAGAATGATAAACCGACAGATCTCGGTCGGTATGCCCTAGTGTTTCTAGCACCTGCCAATCATCAAATCCAGGAATAAACTCTCCATCAATAAGTTCAATATCTGGCTTTAGCTTGCGGGAATACCACAGGTTTTGCTTTGGTTTACGCATCCGATTCGCCATCCAGCGTGCTAACATCAAATCGGTCAAATGCATTAGCCAACCGTCTACACCGCTATACCACTGGTTCTCTCGCTTTGCGGCCAATAGCTTGCATCCTGTTAAGTCACGTAGTTTGTGCGCACCACCAGCATGGTCTGGATGCATGTGGGTCACAACAACCAACTTTAGATCAGAAAAAGGACGATGGAGTTGATGTTCAATAAAGTCTTTAAGATGAGGAATGTCTGCTCGACTGGCACCATCAAGCAACAATAATCTATCGGGATATTCGGCGAGATACATGGTCTGAATGTACCCCTGAATTCTGTGCAGCTGCAAAATATGTCCTTATTTTAGTGAGATGCTTCATGACCGAATCCTTACTGGTCAGACCAACTATAACAGCAGAATGGACGCTTCGGTAAACAAATATTCACACGTAGCGACGACAACAAATCATAATCGAGATGATAGATTTTAATCATTAGACTCAAGGGCCCGTTTATCCGTTAATGCGCGCACACGGAGTTCGTGTCAGGGTATGAGGTAAATACCTCATGATTTGCTTTTTTGTACTTTTCCTTCTAATTAATTAAGGAGTTAAGTACATTTTTGTGAGAATCGAGTTGGAAAAAGCAACTAAATTAGACCGCATCCGCGCGGACTACAACGTTCACTACTGGAGCCAAGGTTTCTACGGCATTGATGACCAAGGCGAAGTATATGTATCACCACGTAGTGATCGTGCACATCAAATCCCTTTCAGCGCTATTGTAAATGAGCTAGAAGCGAAGCAGTTAAATCTGCCTGTATTAGTACGCTTCCCGCAAATCGTGCACCAACGTGTGCATGGTATTTGCCACGCATTCAACCAAGCAATTGAAGAATACCAATATCCAAACAAATACTTGTTGGTGTACCCAATTAAAGTAAACCAACAACGTGAAGTGGTGGATGAAATTCTAGCGAGCCAAGCTCAACTAGAAACCAAGCAGCTTGGTCTTGAAGCGGGTAGCAAGCCAGAATTGTTGGCGGTACTTGCATTGGCTCAACAAGGTAGCTCCGTAATCGTGTGTAATGGCTACAAAGACCGTGAGTATGTGCGTCTTGCACTGATCGGTGAAAAGCTGGGTCACAAGGTATTCATCGTACTAGAGAAGCTTTCTGAGCTGGATCTGGTACTAGAAGAAGCGAAAAGTTTGGGCGTAAAACCGCGCCTTGGTTTACGCATTCGCCTCGCCTCTCAAGGCGCAGGGAAATGGCAAGCAAGTGGCGGTGAAAAATCGAAGTTTGGTTTATCAGCATCGCAAGTGCTTAGCGTTATTGAACGTCTTAAACGCGAAGGCAACCTAGACGCGATGCAACTGGTTCACTTCCACCTTGGTTCACAGATGGCAAACATCCGTGATGTACGCAATGGTGTGAACGAGTCTGCACGTTTCTACTGCGAACTACGCGCACTCGGTGCAAACATCGAGTACTTCGATGTGGGCGGCGGCTTGGCAGTGGATTATGACGGCACACGCAGCCAATCATCGAATTCGATGAACTACGGCCTTGCAGAATACGCACGTAATATTGTGAACACAGTGGGCGATGTGTGTCTGCAATACGAACAACCAATGCCAGTGATCATTTCGGAATCGGGTCGCTCGCTAACAGCGCACCACGCTGTATTGATTTCTAACGTAATTGGTACCGAGTCGTACCTACCGGAAGAAGTACATGAGCTTGATGAGGACGCTCCGCTTTTGCTACAAAACATGTGGCGAAACTGGGAAAACTTGCAAGATGGTACAGACGCTCGTGCGTTAATTGAGATTTACAATGATACCCAAAGTGATTTGGCAGAAGTGCACTCTCAATTTGCTACAGGTGTGCTTAACTTGGAACAACGTGCGTGGGCAGAACAATTGTCACTGCGCATTTACTTCGAATTAAGCCGAAAGATGAGCACTAAGAATCGCTTCCACCGTCCGATTCTGGACGAGTTGAGCGAACGTCTTGCGGATAAGTTCTTCGTGAACTTCTCTCTCTTCCAATCTCTACCAGATGCTTGGGGTATTGATCAGGTGTTCCCTGTTCTGCCACTTTCTGGTCTTGGCGAGGCGGAAGAACGTCGTGCAGTGATGTTGGACATCACATGTGACTCTGATGGCGCGATCGATCACTACGTTGATGGTCAAGGCATCGAGAGCACGCTACCTGTACCAGCTTGGAGCAAAGACAAACCGTACTTAATGGGCTTTTTCCTAGTAGGCGCATACCAAGAAATCCTTGGTGACATGCACAACCTATTTGGTGATACCCACAGTGCTGTAGTCAATGTTGATGAACATGGTCAATTTGAGATCAGTTACATCAACGAAGGTGATAGTGTAGAAGACATGATGCGCTACGTTCATATCGACGTGGATGCGATTCGTGACAATTATAAACAATTGGTTTCACAGCGAGTTGAAGCCAATGAACAAGCACAAATCCTAGCAGAACTAGAACAAGGTCTAGCAGGATACACCTATTTAGAGGACTTCTGATATGAATGATTTGTTTACTAAAACTGATTATTCGCTTTACTCCAACTCTATGTCGTTTTTACGTCTGCCGTACATTCGTAACCCGGTATCGGCAGACGCAGACGTTGTGGTGTTGGGAGTCCCTCTGGACATGGCAACATCTGGGCGTCCAGGTGCGCGTATGGGTCCAGATGCAATTCGCCGTGCCTCAGTCAACTTGGCATGGGAAGGTAAGAAGTTCCCTTGGAGCTTCAACGTATTGGATAAACTGAAAGTGATCGACGCAGGTGATCTCGTGTTCGATTGCGGTGATGCGGAAGATTTTACTTACCGCCTTGAAGCGGCAACCAGTGAAATTCTAAAAAGTGGTAAAACCATGTTGGGATTGGGCGGTGACCACTTCATTACGCTACCTATCCTGCGTGCCTATGCGAAGCATCATGGCCAAATGGCGTTGATTCACTTTGATGCTCATACGGACACCTATGCAAATGGCAGTTCATACGACCACGGTACGATGTTCTACCATGCGCCGAAAGAAGGTTTGATCTCAGCGAAGAACTCAATACAAATCGGCATTCGTACGGAGTACAAACAGCAAGATCACGGCTTCAATGTGATTAATGCGATGCAAGCGAATGACATGTCGGTGAACGAGATCCTAGAAGAAATTCGTCGCACCGTCGCAGACAACCCAGTATATGTCACTTTTGACATCGACTGCTTAGACCCGGCCTTCGCACCGGGAACTGGTACACCAGTTTGTGGTGGCTTGAACTCAGACAAAGCGCTGAAAATTATTCGTGGTTTAGCCGGCATGAATATCGTGGGTATGGATGTTGTCGAAGTATCGCCTCCATACGACCACAGTGATGTTACCGCACTAGCGGGAGCAACCATCGCACTAGAAATTCTTTACGCATACGCATCTGAGCGCGAATAGACATAATCATTTCTAAGGGAGCTTCGGCTCCCTTTTCTTTCTGATGCTTTCCTCTACCTTTTATTCACTCGTTTCATCTTGAACTCACCTCAACCGATCAGACGCTTTATTTTTGCACTTTAACCATTAAAACCAGTTACCTATAAGGCTCATTCTATTCACGAAAAGTAAAAAAATTTAACGTAATTAGACAAAGAAATGCACCGCTTTTTGAAAACAAAATCGGATTAGTTTTTCTAATTGAAATCATAGATTTTTATCTTGCTCAACTTCACACTTTTCGATTGCTAATTATACAAGCAAGCACTATTATCTCGCGCAAATACCCCCCGCAACACAAGAATTCAGTTAGCACTCTGTAAAAGAGTGCTAAGGGTTTTTACGTCTTAAATTTTTTGGAGAGATACGCAAATGTCTGCTTCGTTTCCATTAGCGAAACTTACCTTTTTAATCGCTATATTGACTGCCGTGGGTCAAATGACCCAGACAATGTACGTGCCTTCAATCGGTCATATGGCGGGCGAGTTTTTGGTATCTGCGTCATCACTTCAAGCTGTGATGGCTTGTTACCTAATCCCATATGGCTTGTCGCAATTTGCGTATGGCACACTATCGGACCGCTTGGGACGCAAACCGATCATCATCGTCGGGCTGCTTATCTACATCGTGGGTACACTGGTAGCATTATTTGCACATCAATTTGAATGGTTCTTGATTGGTAGCTTTATCCAAGGCTTAGGTATTGGCTGCGGCGGTGCGATGTCACGCACTCTGACTCGCGATTGCTTTGAAGGCTCTGATCTACACAGAGCAAACAGCTTAATTAGCATGTGTGTGATTTTCTCACCATTAATGGCACCAGTATTAGGCGGCTACCTAACAGAAGCTTTCGGATGGCGGTCGAGCTACTTGTTCTTAGCGCTATTTGCTATCGCGGTTGTGATCACCATGATGACAAGCATGATGGAGACGCTACCAAAAGAGAAACGCAAATTCGAACCAGTAGCCAAAAGCTACAAACACGTTTTGTCTGACCGCCGCTTTCAAGGCTTTTTGATTTGCCTGGTTGCAACATTCGCTGGTGTGGGTGTATTCGAAGCGGCGGCTGGGGTGTTGTTAGGTGGGGTATTAGAATTACCAGCAACAACGGTAAGTTTGCTGTTTATATTGCCGATCCCAGGTTACTTGGTGGGCGCAGGCTTATCTAGCTATATAGCAAGACGTCGCTCTGAGCGTCGTGCTTTAAACGTAGGCTTGGTCTCTATTTTTGTGGGCTCTGCTATTGTGCTCATCCCAGGCTTGTTTGGTTTGACCACGGCGTTAACGCTGGTTGGAGGCGCAACCGTGTACTTTTTGGGTGCGGGTATTCTCTTCCCAGCAGCAACAACTGGAGCGATTGCGCCATTCCCATACCATGCAGGAACAGCAGGCGCGACATTGGGTGGCATGCAAAACTTGGGGGCAGGTGTCGCAACTTTGCTCGCGTCACTATTTCCAGCGCATAACCAGATGCCTTTGGGCATTTTGATGATGGCAATGTCGGTAATTGCAATGCTTGGGTTAATGTGGGTGAATCGAGCACACAATCACTCAAACGAAGTACCGCAAGTTATCTGATCATTATCAGCTTACTTTCAAAATCCAAAAGGGACACTCTCAACAAGTGTGTCCCTTTTTTCATATCACACTATATCGATTTCCCGATGAGAATGATTTAACTTTCGAATTGATATTTGTTAAAAATAACAGCTGCTTACACAATGTGTTTTCAGCTTCCTTCAAATTGAGTAGCCAACTCGAAAATATTGAGGATTCTCACTTTTTCGGCATACCCCATAACAAAGAATGGACAACTGAAAAACACTAACAAAATGAAAGCCCAGCCCTCAGGATGAGGCCACTTGGGTGTACAATAAGGATAAAATCAGATGCGTTTCACTTTAACTACGTTGGCCGTCTCGGTCGCGCTTGTCGCCGGATGCAGCAATCAAGGAACCCCCAGCATGACTCAATACTCCCAAACACAGATCGTTGCTCAACAAACTCAAGCTCCGGTTGCGAAAAAAGTCCCTCACGCGATGACTATTCATGGCGATACCCGCGTTGATAACTACTACTGGATGCGTGACGACGAACGTAAAGACCCTGAAATTTTGCAGCACCTAGAGAAAGAAAATCAGTACGCAGAAACCGTTCTAAAGCACACTGAAACACTTCAAGATACGCTATTTGAAGAAATTAAAGGGCGCATCGCAAAAGACGACAACTCAGTACCGGTTCGTAAAGGCAACTACTTCTACTCCAGTGAAGTGACCGGAGATAACGAGTACGAAGTCCATTTGCGAGCTAAAGACTTTGCAGGCAAAGACAAACAAATCATTTTAGATGTCAATGAACTAGCAAAAGAACATGAATTTTTCAGTATCGGCGGCCTATACGTTAGTCCGAATGAAAACTTATTGGCGTATGGCGAAGATACATTAAGCCGCCGCGTGTACACCCTTAAGATCAAAGACCTGACAACAGGCAATTACCTACAAGATGAAATCGAAGGGGCCTCAAGCGCTGTCGCATGGCAGAACGATAACAACGCCTTTTACTACATCAAAAAAGATCCACAGACCTTATTGGGCTACCAAGTTTATCGTCATGTATTGGGCACACCACAAAGCAGCGATGAGCTGATTTTTGAGGAAACCGACAGCGCCTATTACACCTCACTAAGCAAAAGCAAAGATGGCGAAGATATTTATATCTGGCATTCGAGTACAGAAACCAGTGGGGTCTCTATTATTGATGCGAACAACCCTAAAGCAAAGGCGAAACCGTTCTATCCTCGTGAAGATGGCATTGAATACAGTATTTCTAAGCTAGGCGATTGGTACTACATTTATACTAACTATCAAGCCGTCAACTTCCGTTTGATGAAAGTTCATCAAAATGACATGCATGACCGCTCTAAATGGCAAGATGTGATTGCGGCAGACAACAACACTCAACTTGTCGACTTCGAGTTATTCGATGATCACATCGTCTATGAGCAGCGCTCTAACGGCCTAGCAAGCGTCACTGTACGTCAGCTTTCAACAGGAAAAGAATTCCCCCTCACATTTAATGACGATGCGTTTGCTGCCTATTTGACAGGTAACCTAGAGCTGGATAACGAGAAAGTTCGTATTTATTACAGCAGTTTAACCACTCCAGGAACCTACTACGATTTCGATCTAAAAACGGGCGGGTCAGAAGTCATGAAGCAAACACCTGTACTTGGTGATTTTAATCCTAACAATTACCAATCAGAACGCATCATGGTCACAGCCCGTGACGGTAAAGAAGTACCCGTTTCTTTGGTGTATCGTAAAGACTTATTTAAGAAAGATGGTACAAATCCACTCTACCAATATGGTTATGGATCTTATGGCGCAACCATTGAGCCAACTTTCCGCTCGACACGTTTGAGTCTATTGGATCGCGGCTTTGTTTACGCCATTGCTCATATTCGTGGATCTGAAATGCTTGGCCGCCCTTGGTATGAAGACGGTAAAAAACTAACCAAGCAAAACACATTCAACGACTTTATTGATGTGACTAAAGGTTTGGTTGAACAAGGCTACGGCGCGAAAGATAAAGTCTTCGCTGTTGGTGGCTCTGCAGGAGGTCTCTTAATGGGGGCAATCATCAACCAAGCACCAGAACTGTACCGCGGTATCGGTGCACATGTTCCGTTTGTGGACGTGGTAACCACTATGCTCGATGAATCAATTCCATTGACCACCAATGAGTATGATGAATGGGGTAACCCAAATAACAAAACATACTATGACTATATGTTGAGTTACTCGCCTTACGACAACATCAAGGCGCAAAACTACCCGAACATGTTGGTAACGACTGGCTTGCACGACTCTCAAGTACAGTACTTTGAACCAATGAAGTGGGTCGCCAAACTTCGTGAAATGAAGACAGACGATAACGTCTTGTTGTTCAAAACCGATATGGAAGCCGGACACGGCGGCGCATCTGGTCGATTTAAGCGCTTAAAAGAAGATGCGCTAGAGTATGCCTTCTTCCTCGATTTACTCGATAAAAAATAAGCGTATTAATAGAACTGCATCTCTTCTAACAACAAAAATGCCCGCAAGTTGCGGGCATTTTTTATAGACGCACTCTCTAAACAAAGAGTGGGGTTACCTAAGCACAGAATGACTAGCGTCTCTTATAGCCAAAGGATAGCAGAAAGAAAAACGCCTACTCACAACGAGTAGGCGTTAACACAATAAATGTGTTTAGGCAGTAGAAACTGGCCTATTTATTAGAAGTAGTAACGAGCACCTAGAGTCCAGTAGTCGTTCTCTTCATTGTTGTAGTCGTTACCTAGATCAAACTGGTAAGCTGCAAACGTTACGAAAGCAGGAGTTACAGCGTACTCTGCTTGTAGCGCAGTTTCGCTTGAAACTGTCTTATTGTCTTCTTCGTCTTCTACGCCTTCGTAGTTAACGCTGAATGTCCAATCGTTTACGCCGTATGCCAAAAGAGCTTCAAGTTGAGAAGTGTCTTTACGCATTTGGTAGAAGTACTCGTTCATACCGTATACTACTGCTGCGTATAGACCTGAACCGTACTGACCGTAGTTTACAGAGAATAGGTGTGATTCAGCGTTCTTAGTACCTAGAGTCGCGTTTTTAACATCACCACCGCTGTATACGTAGCCTAGACCAAAGCCAGCTACAGAACCGCTCAATGCAACTTGACCACGTTGCTCGTATGTTGTTGCATCTGAAGTTTGCTCACCTTGCCAACCTAGACCTAGGTTGAAAGCAAAACCTTCACCAAATTCAAAACCTTTACGGTAGCTAAGCATTTTATCAGCACGAGCTGAGCCTAGGTTGCCGTGGTTGTCGTACAAAAAGTCGTTCGCAAACGCGATTGGTAGATCCGCAACGCCAGCGACATCGTAGTAAGGTGACCATTGAGTACCTGCTACTAAACGGCCAAACTGCTCATGAGTAGCACCGATGTAACCTAGACGAGTTTTGAACGATTGCTCGCCACCGTTTAGGTAGTTAAGCGCCCATTCACCTTTAGCGTCGATAGTAATACCGTTGCCAATGTCTTTCTTACCCGCAACGTTAATACGTGGAGACACTTGGTGAACTTTTACATCTTCTTCGAAATACTCACCCACGCCAACTGAAACGTGACCGCCGATCGATAAAGATGTACCATCGCTGTTGTAAACTTCTGCTGCGAAGGCCTGTGAACCACATGCTAGTGCCGCCACTGCAACGGCTAGAGTTTTCATTTTCATTGTTAACATCCGTATAGTTGTTTGTACCGGTTCGCTTAGAAACAGATTAAATCCGAATCAATCGCAACGAACACATAACAAAGTAGTAATGAAATAGAAATGAAACAAACACTTTCTTATGCAACCAGTGGTATTAATGCTCACATTTTGAACTGAGTCACAAAAAAATAGGGAACTTTTCATTCCCCATCATAAAATCTGTGGCTTTTTACGTGTCACATCTCCCAACGTGCGAGTGGCTTCTCAGTTTTGATACCCTTACTGCCCCAGCGGTCAATAACATCAATTTGCAGTATGCGGCTCGGTTTAATAAGCGATGTCAAGGTTTTCGACGGTCGTTTATCCGTCACTAACCATAGCGTTTTATCTTGTTCAAACTGAGCTTTTAAAGATAATTTGTCTTCTTCTGTCCACTCGAGTTCCGGCTTAAATTCGCGCCCAACCACAAACAATTGGTTGCCAGAGGCAAAGTCCTCTAATGACTCACTCATCAGTACCACTGAATCGATGCCTTTATCGAAGATCTCTGCCTGTTGTTGGTTGATCAGTTCACGCACATTGAGCATAAGAGCCTGTTGATTCGTTTGAATAGCCTTTTGGTGTTCAGGATATACACGTTGTAGATCCTCTCCAACAATGCCCGCCATTCGGATTAAGTTTGTAGGGTTCAGCCATGCGTACTTCGATGTTGACCCGTTTTCCAATGTCAGTACTGCAACTCCTTGAGCTCTAGGAGAAATGGCCTGCGATGCATCGATTTCAATCAAGTGAATGTTGCCCTGTCGAGCGTAAACATAAGTCGGGTCTTGTTTCCAAATCGCACCAAGAGTAACAGCAACCGTCGCGGCTTGACCCGCTTGCTTAACTTGCTCTGTACCTTTATTTGCGAACCAGTTCTCAAGACGCTCAACGCCGTAACGCTTTGGAGGCAGATACTGAGTCTCTATCCCTGTACCTTTCATGAGTTGCTCAGACAACATGTACGTGACGGGAGTGCTGGTTAAAATGTCTTTGGCGCCTGCCAACGATGGAAGTGTCGTCGCTATAACCAAACCAAAAGTTATCGCTAATTTTTTTATCTTCATGTTCATTACTTTATAAAAAGGGTTACGCTTTTTGGATAATTCGGTAAACCGTTGCTGTTAGGAAAAATGCCGCAGAAACAATGATGATGGATGCGCCTGATGGCACTGGTAGCTCAAGCTCCATCGGCAGTATGGTTCCTATTAAACACGCAATGGTTGCCAATAAAGAAGAAAGGAGAACAAAACTGCCCATGCGTTTAGTCAATAACCTAGCCGTTGCACCAGGAATCAGTAGCAATGCACCAACCAATACCGCGCCAATAATCTTTACCGCGGCGATGGTGACCAAGGTGATCATCATGACAAATAAGTAATCATAAAAGCTGGTATTAAAGCCGCGTACACGTGCAATATCCGGGCTGATACAAGTTAGCAAAATGCGGTTAAACGTTGGAATAAGAAGCAGTAATATGATCAAACAACTGATCGCTAAAATAAGGATATCGTTGTCCGTCACAGTCAAGATCGAGCCAAACAACACGTTCTCCAACATGTGAATGTTGATCTTACGAGCAACGTACATTAACAGCGCAGCACCAACCGCTAACGCTAATGCAAGAAAAACCCCAACCAGTGTGTCGTAAGGTACATTCGTACGATTACGAACAAAGTGAAGCAACAGCGCAAAAATCATACAAAAGCTAAACAATCCGATGATCGGATTCTCTGGCGGCTCACCGAGCAACACACCAATCGCGATTCCGGTAAGCGCAGCATGCCCAACCGCTTCAGAGAAAAAAGCCAGTCGCTTGGCGATGACTAATGTACCAAGACCACCAAGTAATGGTCCTAATATCAGCGCTGCCACAATTGCGTTTACCATGAAGGCATAAGAAAAGCTATCGCTTAACCATCCAGCTTCAACGCCGCTAACCGCTAACTCTCGCAACCAATCCATTATGCAGCCTCCACTTTTGCTGTGTAGTGCTTGAATAATGTTTCTATACGATCAGGGCTTAGCACATCTGAATGGTGACCTGACGCCACAATTTGACGATTTACGACATGGACCTGCGCATCTAAACGGCGCACGGCGGTCACGTCATGATGTACTGCCACCACCGTTTTGCCTTCTCCAACAACTTCATGAATCAAACCTTCAAGATATCGAACACCTTGCTCATCCATGCCAGTTGTAGGTTCGTCTAAAACCAATAAATTGGGCTCATCCAGTAAAGCTTGCGCAAACAAAACACGCTGTTGCTCACCGCCAGAGAGTTGCCCCATACGACGGTCGCTACGCGTTGCCATACCCACGCGATCCAGCTGGGCCAGGGCATGTTGAGTTTGTTTCGTTTTACGTCGCCAAAATAGAGGGATACGAGTTTGGTTAAGCAGTACAAAATCCATCACGGTTAACGGGAGGCTTGCTTCAAACATCGCTTTTTGTGGCACATACCCTATCTTCCCCGATGCAGCTGATGGTTCTGGCCAATTGAGCGCTATGTTTCCCGAAAATGGCGTGAGTCCAAGTACCGAACGAAGCAAAGAGGTTTTACCACCGCCGTTCGGTCCCATAATCACGTGACATTTCGCGTTCTCGAATTCGACGCTGATGTTCTGCAAAATGATATTGTCGGCGTATTTTAGGCCCACGTTACTTAAGGAAATGGAAGGTCCAGTCATTACGCCTTTTCCCCTGCTCGCTTACTCGCCACAAATTTCATGGCTTCGATTAGTGTTTCCACATTATCTCGCATCTCAACCTCGACTTTATCGGCCTCATACTCACCGTGAGTCATGTGAGAAAAGCGATAAAGCTGCACCCCAGTCGCCTCTTCGATGGTATCAACAAAGCGATTCGGCATATTGAGCTCATAAAACAGAACATCAATGCCCGATTCACGAATTTTCTCTATCGTTTCCTGTAGCTGACTTGCACTTGGTTCTACACCATGAGCAGGCTCAATGACAGCGGCAACGTCAACACCAAACTCCTGAAGGATATATCCGTAAGCATTGTGGGTTGTCGCCACCTTCATACCTGCCGTGTCCAACTCACCAAGAGACAACATTGCATCACGCTTCATCAGGCGAAATGTTTTCGCGTAGTTACGAGCATTTTGGCGATAGAACGTAGCATTGTCTGGGTCCAATTGGCTTAGCTCACTCGCGATGGTGTAAACCTTTTGAATGGTTGTTGATAAACCGACAAAGGTGTGAGGGTTCACTGCTCCTTGACCAACAGACTGCCCCATAGCAGGCAATAAAGGCACTTCTTTGTTCGCTTCGATAACCACGAGATCATCACGCTGAGAAGCCTTGATCACTTTCAGTGCAAAATCGTCATGACCAATACCATTGATCACTATTACGTCCATTTCATTTAAGCGCTTAAGATCATTAGGTTGTGGCAAATAGTTGTGAGGATTAAAACCAGCATCAACCAAAGGAACGATGTCCGCCTTCTCACCAACAACGGCTTTAACATAGCTGTAATAAGGTTGAAGCGTAATACCAATACTGAGTTTATCGGCAGCAAAGCCAGTAGAAGACACCGTCAATAACGCGGTGGCTGTAAGAATACGACGTAAAAGAGAGCGTTTGATCATAGTACTTATCAATTATGTTGTCTTAATGGGCGTGAGAGTGGGAAGAAGAGTCTGACAGAATGATTTGTTTCCACCCGAAATCGTGGCGTTTAGCTAGATCGCTTAGTCCCTCCACATTTAACGAACGGCTAGAATCATTAAACCAAATATCAGCTTGAGAACTGCGGCTATCCAACAGCATGGAAGCAGAGCCTTGGGCACTGGTCTTCACGCCAATGTAGACACCGTCATCAATTCGTTGCCACTGATGAGAACCTTTACGCTTCCAGTTTTGGTCTTTCACGAACGGAGCAATCCAAAGCACCTCCATATCAGAGATCTCAGGCCAAGTTCCGGTATCTAACTGCAAATCACGAATCTCTTCATGAGCGAGCTTAAGCTCAGCGATCAACCCCAACTCATTTTGATGTAAATCCGTGATTAACACTTGATGAGACTGCATGTCTGGCTTTTCAGTCGCGACCTGATGGTAGGGCATAAGTATGGCTGCTGAACTGAGAATTGCTGCGATTGTCAGTGCGACCCACTTTCCTTCTCGGTTACCATCATCAGGGCGAACTTTCTGTACACTCATTTCTCTTTCAGCTCAACGATATCCACTTCCACCGGGCTTTCATGTCCGGCATCAAATACCAAATAGAAATCTGTTTCAGGGTGAGTAAATTCTGCGATGGAACGCTTATCTGTTTTTTCTTTGGCGATCAGATTGTCGTCGTAATCGTACATTTCGACATCGTAGTCGACCGCTGTCGATCCATCCGAGTAGCCCGCTTCACAAATCACTTTATCTTGCGCCAAGTGACAGCTCATCAGAGGAAAATGTGCAGCAGCGTGAAAGGACGCAAATCCAGAAAAAAGCAAAACCGCTTTTAGAAGAGAAGTGTTATTCATGATAATTCCAAAATGGCCCAGCAATTGCTGAGCCTAATTCGATTAGTTAAGTTGAGTTTCAAACGTAAGGTGAACATTGGCACTCGCTTTATCCGCCAATGGATTATCTTTCAATTCACCTTTGTAGTTCGCTTTCATTAAGTAGCGCCCGGCGACTTCTGGCGTGAAGATCACTTTGCCATCTTTATCGCTCACCACATCGATTTGTTCTTGATGGTTTCGGTACATAGTACCTTCACGTGTAATCTCAGCAGTAACGCCCTCTTGTGGCTCTCCGTTAAAGAAAAACTGGAACGTCACAGGCTCACCTTCAATGATGTCCGATGGATGCGTGATCGGTTTCATCTCCAGCATTTTGCCTTCAATCTCCAACGCTTTGTCCGTTGGCATACCAACCGTAATGTAGCTTTCTGCTCGGGTGTAACTTAGTTGAGTAACCACATCACGCGCTTGCTCGGGAAGCACATCACCACGCTCAGCTTTGCTTGCTCGCGCCCATTTCACCGTATCACGACGGCCCGCTTTGTATTGTGTGTAGTAGCTCGGCTGATTATTAATCGCAACTTTGTGCGTGCCTTCTTCTGTAAAAAAGAAATCAAACATAGAGCGACGCTTGCCACGAACAACAAAGTTAGGACGCTCAGAGCGGCCATCCGGCATCACCACAAATGCCTGATCACTACCCGCAGGCTTATCAAAAACAAACGTTCCGTGAGAGGCAGTAACATCAAATGTCAGCCAGTCACCGCCTTCTTTAGAAACCGTAAAGTGAGAGGGCAGAACCCAACGTGGATGTGCTTGCGCGGTGGTGGTTACAGCCAATCCCATTGCCATTACACTCGCCAATGCCACTGCTTTCATTTTGGTTTTCATTGTTGTGTCCTTTAATCACTTAACTTGATAATTGACGGTGATGACACCCGTCTCTTGTGTTGGTTTAAGCTCATAGCGCACGTCACTGTCCGCTAGCGTTATTTTTTGACGTAAGTAGTTTCGCCCACCGTGTTCACGAACGACTTCGACGTACAACGTGTAATTTCCTTGTTCCAAACGCTCCCCTGCGTCATTGGTTCCATCCCAGACAAAGCGGTATTGACCAGCAGGACGTGTTGCAGAAGTCACCGCATCAACAAGTTCACGATCATAACGACCCGCTTTTCTCCACCAGCTGCGTAGATCTTTTAACCATTCGTCTTTCCCTACCCATAACTGAATGGTTTTAACCGGTTTACGCTGATCGTTTTCAACCCAAACCGCCACATAAGGGCGTGCATACATTGAGGTATCTATCTTTGGAAGTTCGAGTTCGAAGTCGACCTTCGCGTTATCTGGTAGAGGCGCCGCGGAAAGAGAGAAAGGAGCAAAAGCCGCGATCAAAGCGGCTTTACAAAAGTGATTACGGCGGAAAAATCTTCCTGTGTTCAACATAAGTGTTCTCTAAAAAAGCTGTTATGGAACAGCAACAAAATAAATTACGAGCGACAGTAACGTACCAAAGCTCATCCATTGCATAGACGTTCTGAGCGTCTTCTTCTTAGGCAGTAACAAGCACACGCCTGTAAGAACAAAAAACACCATCAAAAGCGCAGTGACGTCGATAAACCACTTCCAAATCCCACCACTGTTGCGCCCTTTATGTAGATCGTTCAGCAGCGCAACAATACCGTAGTGCGTCGTTTCAACATCTGCCGCACCAGTAGTCATATCAATAAAGACCGTAGCGTTATAACCTGGGCCTTTAAAATCCATAGACAGCTCTCCGAGTAACAACTCACCTTGCTCAACTTCGGTATACACATCTAGTGCGGAGGGAGTGCCGCGAAGCTCGGTTTCTTTAGTCAAGAAAGCCACCAGTTCTTCACGATTAGGTTGAAAGGTATCTGAATGTGAGAATAGAACTGAGTGCGGAACCGTCAGAGTATGTTGTTGAATGATAGGTTCACTGCGTTCAAACAATTCGGGGCGATTGAGGGTAATACCAGTTACTGCAAAAAACAGCGTAACTAAGAGAAGAGCCATCGAAATATAGATATGTAGGCGGCGAGCCCAAGTTTGAACACCTTTGCTTTTAAGCAACATAGAAACAATCATCACCAATAAATGTGGGGCATAATTTAGGTGATAATCATTCGTATTGGCATTTAATTTACATTGTTTACTTTTTCAATTCAGCTTGGCTTGCGCATGTTTTAGCTATTTGGGCCAATGCGAGTTACAGGTTGCCTACCTTTTAGATAATAATCATCTCAATTAAAATAACTAAAAGTTAAACCACTTCCTCAATTCGCAAAAATGACATAGATCTCATATAAACGTAGGTTACTATGTTCTTTTTAACCTAATTACTTTCGGTGTAAAACATGAATAAATGTCCTGCGATCATCGGTATTGTATTTGATGAAAAGAGTTTGAAAGCTATCGATAGAATAAATGAATTACATGAATTAGAGAGATCGGCCAAAGTATTTATTAGCTTGGGTAACCTTTGGAGTATTTTTGGAGGAAACTCCCTGAAGGGGACAGCGAGTAGTGGCCTATCTAAAGCAATTACTGCTATTCCCGCCAAACCAGGATGGGAAACCGCTAAAAATGTTAGCATTGGATTAGGAAGAGGAATTTCTTCTGATGCAAGCCAAACTGCTTGGAGTATATCACAAGCTAATTGGGAGTATTACTTCAAATCATATAGTGCCTTAGATCAGATCAAGCTGAGAGAAATCGAAAAAATCGCCACTTTCCAAGCACTTGATCATGTACACGATAGCAAGCAATATAGATTTTGGAAAGCGATCTCAGATGGATGTAAAATATGAACAAGAACGCTGTAATAATACTCTTATCATTTTTCTCAAGTGTCGCTTTAGCAAATGCAAAATTTGAAGACAGTTTATTTAAAAATGTAAGCCAATCTATTGATAATTATGGTGCTAAGATAAAGCAGTGTGAGTCTATGGCAAAACAGAATACGCCTGACAAAAAAACCCTAGAGTATTCAAAGAACCATATAGAAGCATTAACTCCTGTTCTGCCGTTTTTAAGCGAAAAAGCTTTTGAAGCTTGTGTCTTAAAAGAGAAACAAGAACTAGCATATTACTTATTAATAGCAAAAAATAACGCTTCAAGAACCTCAACATTAAAGCTTGTAGAATCGACTGAAAGCCTTACTTTTCATATCGAACCTACATCTATAGAAAAGTTTGAAACACTGAGCAAAGTACATCAAGAATATATAGAGAAAAGCCCCTTTTTCTCCCGACCATTTGATGCGTTAGCCTTTTATGAAAAACTCATGCAGTAAATAGCCTTTATGACTTTAGACAAAAAAAATACCCGAGACTGAGCTCGGGTATTTAATAAAAATGTTCGCTATGAGTCCTGCGTCGATTCTACTTTGCGTAGCTGAGATAGATACTTAACCCAACTTTTTGCCTGATTCGATGGCTTAATCTCATTCGCTCTTTTGGCATTAGCGAGCGCATCGTCAAACCGCTTAAGTTTGTAGTAAGCGCGAGTTTTGATAAGTGCAACATCCGCTTTACGACCTCTGACCTTATCGAGCGCGGCAATGGCATCTTTATAATGGCCTTCTTGCACCAACAGTTGAGAATAGTTCCAGTAATACTGCCTATCTAGCTGAGCTGCAATACGCCAGCTATCAATAGACTCTTCCCACTCTTTTGCCATTTGCCAATACGTTGCTTGCTGGGCTTTTAGCTTACTATTCGAGTTTACATCCTCTAGCTCGTTCATCACCAACGCAGCTCTCTCAGGAATACCTCGTTTCGCGTACAATTGTGCCAGCAGCTTTAAGTCATCTTGGCTAAGTTGTAACCCTTTCAGTTTTGCCAACGCCAAAGAGTCTAGGGCACGTTTGTTGTCATCAACCCGTAGGTATAGAGCAACAAGCTGACGCCACCATTCAATTCGTTCAGGTTCAATCACGATTAAGCGTTTGATGGTCGAGATTGCCGGCTTCCACTTTTTCAGTTCTAGCTCAGCAGAAAGCTTTATCGACAACGCGCCAAGCTTGTCTGGCTGACCAAACTTCTCATAACGAGCCATTGCTGAAAGCACTTTTTGCCACTGACTCAGTTGATAATGAGATTGGGAAATACGCAGCCATAGTTCATGCGCTTTTTGACCTTTAGGAATGTTTTTGCTCAAGGCATAGTAATGAGGTAAAGCCTTAGAAAAACGTTGCTCGTTCAGCAGTATATCAGCCAACATTTTTCGGGTTTGCCATGCTTGCTCATCTTGTAGCAAACCACTATTGACTGCCAACTCAAGTTGCTTAATCGCCGCTTGAGTTTGCTCGTTCTGCCAGTAAAAAATACCCAACATTCGAGCGACATAAGCTTGGTCATATCCACGAGAAAGCTCCATAGCTTCAAGAGATGAAATCGCTTCTTTTAGTTTCTCCTCCTGAGCCAAGTTGTGTGCTCGTTGAACTCTCGCTGCGGTGTATTGGCTTAACTCACTGGCAATGGTTGAGAGTGCACTCAGGCTTAATACCGTACCGATTAAGAATTTTTTCATCATTTGGCTAACTTGAACTCCACTTTAGCGGTTTGTCCGAACTGCTCAATTGACACACCATCCTCAACTTTTGGCTGATACTTCCATTTTTTAAGCGCACGGATTGCTTCCCTTTCAAACATGCGCTCGGGCTCAGCCTCGATCACTTCAATATCTTTTGGTCGTCCAGTTGCATCGATCGTGAAACGCATAATGACATAACCTTCCACTCTACGTTTCAGCGCCTTACTTGGATAGCGAGGATCAACACGATACAACGGCAGTGCTTGCTGGTTGCCCATTGTTCCCTTCAAGTTTGGGGCGCTAATCGCGATGCCTTCAAGGGCTGTGTTTAAACCTAAAGCACTGACTGGCGTCATCTGACTCATTGGTTCCATTTGAGTGTCAGCTTGAGACAGATCCATTGGCTCCGGCGCTTGAGGTGGTTCTGGTTGCTCCGGCACTGAACGTTGACGACGCTGCACGTCTGCTTCATTCTCTACCATCACCATATCAAAACGAACGGCTTCTGAAGCTTCTGGTGCACGCTGGTTGCCTTTATCAACCATCCACGCCATAAAGCTAAACAAGCTCACAGAAATTAACAGTGATGCTGGTAGTGCAAGTAACAGCCTGCCCATTAAGGTTTCTCCGCCGCCAAAGCAATGTTTTTCACACCTGCTGCCTTTGCAGCGTCCATCACTTTCACGACAGTGCCATTGTAAGCATGCTCGTCAGCTTGGATAACTAACGAGGCATCAGGCTGATCAAGTAACAGATGCTCAATAGAGGCCTCAACACGCTCAATATCAACCACTCGTTTGTCGATGTACACATCATTCGCTGCCGTTACTGCGATAAAAATGCCCGCGTCTTTTTGACTTACTACATTAGAAGCCTGAGGGCGATTCACTTCTACACCGGATTCACGTACAAACGAACTGGTCACAATGAAGAAGATCAACATGATGAAGACGATATCAAGCATCGAGGTTAAATCGACTTGAGCTTCATCTTGTTGGTTAGGTCTGCGTCCGAGTCTCACTTTTGACTCCTTAAAGATTGTTCTAACTGGATAGCTTTTCGTTCACACACTTTGCTAAGGCGAGCATGAATAAACATGCCCGCAAGCGCTGCTACCATACCTGCCATGGTTGGCAGCGTAGCAAGTGAGATACCAGAAGCCATCAATTTCGGATTGCTGCTGCCTTGCGATGCCATTACGTCAAACACCGTAATCATGCCTGTCACCGTCCCTAACAACCCTAGCATTGGGCAAACCGCCACAAGTAGCTTAATAGTCGATAGGTTTTGGCGCAGTTCGATTTGCGCTTTTGCAATCCATCCTTCACGGATTTGATGCGCGTACCAAGAGTGGTGCTCTGATCTTGCTTGCCACTGCTCACAAAGCTGTTTTTTTACCCTAGGGAAAACCGTTGTGAGATAAATAACTCGCTCCATAACCAACAGCCAGCACACCGCCACGACGGCGGCCAACCACCATAGGATTTGACCACCTTGCTGCATAAAGCTCATCAAGGTTGTGGCCCAATCCTCACTGATCAAACCCAATGTGCTGAGTAGGATCTGCTCCATTACGCTGCGTTCTCCGCTAAGGTGTTAGAATGGCTTTTGTTACTCGGCATATCACGCTCAGCTTGTTCTGCAACTAAACCGATGCCTTGTTTTTCTAAGATACTGCGAATATTTTCTGCTTGAGAGCTCAATACGTTGTGCGCTAATAGCAAAGGCATGGCTGAAACAAGGCCAAGTACGGTAGTCACAAGTGCCATTGAAATACCACCCGCCATTACTTTCGGATCACCATTACCAAATTGAGTGATGACTTGGAAGGTTTCGATCATACCCGTTACCGTGCCTAATAGGCCAAGCATAGGAGCTAGAGCAGCAAGAAGCTTAAGCATCGACAACCCTTTTTCTAGGTGGGTTTGCTCATCAACAACGGCTTCCAAAAGACGTAGTTCTAACGCTTCTACGCTGCGATGCTTGTCTTTCTGGTATACCGCAAGCACGCGACCCAAAGGGTTGTTTCCTGGCTGCGCTGGGGTTTTCAGTTGCTTCATGATTTTCTGGCGCGAAATCATCAGAGATGCACCACGTACGAGCGCAATCAATAGGCCGATAGCCAATAAACCAAGGATGATTTTGCCGACAACGCCACCCGCATTTAGGCGATCAGCCAAAGTCGGTGAGTTTGCGAGCTGCTCAAGAAGAATGCCACGTGACGGATCTATGACAAGCGCATCAATGTCACCAGAGGAAATAGTATTCGCTGTTGGACCGCTTTCAGGCTGACGAAGATAGTTTACCGCATCTCCGCGTTGACCATTCCACTTAACGTAGCCAGTGTCATCCAGCAGCGCCATAGAACCAAGACGAACACCACTAACCGTTTGTTCACGACCCTCGCCATTTAGCAGTGTGAAAGAGACGTTTGCCATTTCACCGCTTGCTTTGATTTGTTCTTCCATGCTGCGCCACATCGCCTGAAGTTGGGTCAACGTTGGCAGTGATTTAGCCGCAACAATAGCATCGATATCTTTCTGATATGAGTTTGCATCTACACCGGTTACTGAGCTTTTTAGCTCAGACTCTAGCTCTTTTGCGTTCTGGCGAACGACGCCAAATAACTCACCTAGGCTCCCGGTTTCTAGACGCAACTTTTCTTCTAGCTGTGCCAGTTCTGCTTCATTTTCACCGAAGGTAACACTTAATGAGTCCGCCTCTGCTTGAAGAGCAGCCCGCTCTGCCACCAATTTATTCTTTATAGCCTGTAGCTCTTGCTCTGTTTGCTTAAAACCTGATTCACGCGCGACATTGTGCGATTGCTGTTGACGATTTTCTTGCTGCGCCTTTTGTAACAACGCATCACTAGCAAAAGTTGTATGAGGCATTAATGCGGCTGTCGAGATTAATGCAACCGATAACCATTTTTTCATCATTTATTCGCCCTCCGCAGCGGTTAACGACACTGGCAGAGTTAACATGCTCGGCGCGATCTGTTTATTCGCCATTGCGAACGCTTTGTCTAGCTCTGATTTTTGCTCAGAACCCACTTGTTGCCATGCGTGTTGTTGCTGCGACCAGCTCCAAAATGTGTCACCAGATAAGCTACGCGCTACCAAAGACAAACGGCCTAAATATAGAATGTCCGCCTCCACAGCTTCATTGTCACCCAGGTTAATCTTGCCTTGGTAAACGCCAAGCTTGGTGCCGTAATCCATTTCAATTTGGTACGCTTCTAAAATACGACGAAACTTCTCTGCATCCGCAACGTCTGCACGCGTCATCATGGAATCCAGCTTTGCAATTCGCTCCTCACGTTGCGCTTTGCGTATGGGCTTGTCATTAGCGACGAGCACTTTTAAGCCCTCAAGCATGTGATACATCAAAGGCACGACACCTTGACGAGTTTGAGCAATCTGCTCAATTTGCTCGTTCAAGCTATCAACTTCTTGATTTTGGCTTTCAACAAGGCTTGCAAGATGATCGCGATAAATCTTCAAGTTACCGACTTCCTCTTGCAGCTGCTCAATTTCAGCTTCTAGAGTAAGTGATTTTTCTGCGCTTGCATCAATACGTTTTTGGCTTACCGCCGACGACTGGTTTGTTTTACTCTGCACAGCTTGTGCATCGTTTAAGTTCGCCGCGTGAGCGGGAATCAAAACCGATGATATCAACAGAGCGATACTTGATTTCATTAGATTCATACGAGTTATATTTCTGTGTTCCAAAAACGACCAAAGGGGAAGACTACCCTTCCCCTTTAATAATCAAATTGTTATCAGTACTTGAACTGGATTGTTGCCATGTAGTTGCGGCTTTCTCCAACCACAACCCCACTCGCACCTTTTTGCTCGCTATTCGTGCTACCACCACCTGCGAAGTAGTCGGTATCGAATAAATTCTCGACATTGAATCGAGCAATGATATCCAAGTTTTCATCGTACTTATGTTTGTATGACACGCCCATATCAACGCGAGCGTAGCCATCTTTCTTGAAGGTGTTCTTTGCATCACCGTAGCGATCACCTTCATAAATCAAACCAAGGTTTAAGTTAGTGTTGTCTTGAACCTTGTAGCTAGACCATAGACTTGCCGAGAACTCTGGCACGTCTACAGGGCGGTTACCCTCGAATTTTTTATCCGCTTTCGTCAACTCTGCATCCAAATACATTGCAGAAGCCGTTAGCGACAACTCTGGGGTCACAAAACCTTGAGCCATTAACTCAGCACCTTTGTGAACTTGCTCACCACCTTGCGTTTTCTTGTGTAGGAGATTGCCGCCCGCGTCTTTGCCGCTTTCAACATCCAGCGAGATGTTCTCTAACGTGATATCAAACACTGCACCAGATACAAATAAGCGCTGATCAAACAGTTCCCACTTAGTTCCGATCTCGTAAGAGATACCACGCTCTGCGTCTAGCTTCTCACCATCATTGATATACTTTTTGCCACGACCACTGCTGACTTCACCTTGCGGCATAAAGCTTTCAGAGTACTGAACGTAAACCGAGCCATTCGTCGCTGGGTGGAAAATTACACCAAATTTTGGAGAAACCTGGTTTTCGGTCAGGTCATCATCACGCTTTTCGTCATAACGAACACCTGCAAGCACTTGCCAGTAATCATTAATCGTCATCATATTTTGCGCGTAGATACCCCAAGTATCGTGCTCGCTTGTGGACTGTTTAACTTTCCCTGAGTAGCCAGGACGAGGCACTGTCTGACCGGCTTCTATACTTATAGGGTTGTAATACTTTTGGAAACGGTCATAGGTATACTCTAGATAGTTCGCACCTACCAAAAACGTGTTATCTGTACCAAACAGAGAAAAGTCCGTCGTCACATCTATATATGCAGTATCAAACACCCAATTATCTTTGCGTTCGTTACCAGAATGGTCGATCTTAGTATCTTGGTCATAAGTTTCGAAACCTGGGTAAGACTCCACATCAAAACGCTTAAAGTCTTGACGGTTGTAACCTGCTTTTACGTTCACGTTATCCGTGACTTGCGCATTAATATCGACACCGTAGTTTTCTACTTCGTTATCAATTTCAGACCACTGCGCATCCCAAATGTACTTATCACCGCGAACCGCTTTGCCATCAACAATGTATGCGCCAGAGTCCACGCTACCATCGTCTTTCGTGCGATCGTAATGAGCCGATACCATAAAGTTGTCGGTGATGTCGTACTCAACCACTAGGCCCGCTACCGTACGATCTGTTTCTGGCTCTGTACCATCGCCGTATCTGCGCCAAGAGCCGTAGCTTTCTTTGGCAAAAATTGCGCGCGCACGCAGTGTCTCTGCATCATTTAGCGCGCCACTCACATCAAGCACAGTGCGTGAGTGATCATTCGAACCTAGATCTTGACTCAAACTTGCTTGTGTTTGAGTTGTTGGTTTTTTCGAAACCATGTTTACCAAGCCACCCGGCTCAGATTTACCGTATAGCAGACCTGATGGACCTTTAAGCACTTCAACACGCTCTAAAAGCTCAATTGGCTGACGGTAGTGTGACCAGTGTTGACGGCCATCACGAAGAAAACCGTCTGAACTGCTAAGTTCAAAACCACGTAGAGAGAAACGTTCGCGGTTACGGCTTGTACCACCCGCGCTAACACTTGCATCGTTACGTAGCACTTCACCAAGTGTACTTGCACGCTGCTCATCAATTACCGTTTCATCGATAACCGCTACTTGTCCCGGCGTTTCCAGCTGCGTCATTTCCATGCGCATTGCTGTACTGTTTGTATCTGCCTTGTAGCCGAACTCTCGACCTTCTACAACTACATGTTCGTCTGTTTGAACTTCCGCCACTGCAGGTGTTGCTAACACTGCACCGATCACTAACGCCAAATGGCTCTTAGTAAACATATCCTTTCACTCCGATTATTATTTTTCGGGTCACATACTTGTTGAATGCGATTCCCTCTTAATTATTTCGCGGGTGAATATAAGTGATAAGTATTACCATTTGCATTAAATTTACATTCTTTGCATTTGCAAACTTTTGTAAAGTACTCTCTGATGATGCGCTATGATAATGTGACATTAATCACAAAAATTACGACTTAATCATACTTATTGCTTGAACACTAAAGTAACCCTCAAACCACCTTGCTCACGGTTTTTCGCCGTGACTGCTCCACCCATAATACGCATGGATTCTTTGACAATCGCAAGACCTAAACCGTAGCCACCAAGCTTTTTATCTCTAGAAGCATCTAAGCGCGTAAACGGATCAAAAATATCGACCAGCTTGTTCTCTGGAATACCAGGCCCATCATCAGATACTGACATGGTGGTGAACTGCTGCCCTTCTTTGACATAATTTTCCAGAGAAACTTCTATCTGAGATGCTTGTCCTGAATATTTAATGGCATTACCAATAAGATTGTTCAAACAACGAATGACCATCGTTTCTTCACAAATGGCTTTAGCACATACAGCTTCTGAGCGGAAAGACAACATCTGTTCTGACTTCAAATCTATTTTGCAACGTTCTACTTGCGGGGAGAGCAAAACTTCTAAATCACAGCGTTTCGTGGCTTTGTCGAAGCGCGCATTTTCCAAGCGACTGAACTCCAATATATCGCTGATCAAATGGTTCAGCTCTTTTGCTTCATCTTCTAGCCTTGTCACTAGGCTTTGCTCACTTTCTCCAACACGCTTTCGCAAAAGATGTAGAACCAAGTTCTGCCTCGCTAACGGCGTTCTCAATTCGTGAGAGACATCTCTTATAAGCAGTCGCTGCTTTTCAGCGAGAGAATGAATCTGTTGCGTCATGTGATCGAAATCTTGCGCTAACTCGTTAAACTCACGCGTGCTCGACTTCAGCTCTTTCACGACACTGACATTAAAATCGCCATTAGATAGCTTTTTGCTTGCTTCTCTCAATCGATCCAATGGTTGCTGTAAGTTACGTGCCATTAGCAGTGAAAAGAGCGCCAAAATAACCACTGCAATCACGACTTTGAGAATAGAGAAATACAGAATGAAGTCATTTGCAGGGTGCAGTCGATGTGGCAATTGAATCACTAAAGTATTGCCATGAACTAAAGGAATATTGATGATGGGGCGATTCACTTTCCCCTCAAGTTGATCATCAATGCTTCTCTTAAATTGAAGTTTGAACTCGAAGTGCGGATGCATCAGACGGTGCGTAACTGGTTGCTGATGTTCATTCAACACAAATAAATAAAAGTTTTGCGCATTTGCCCAGTCAGCAAGTTCGTCCATGTCTCCGTGCTCAATCAATACATTGGCTTGATGTGCAAGGTCTAGCATTTCTTCTCGCACACTATCGGGCACTTTCAACATGGCTTTCACCAGAGCTTGTTCCGCTAAGGATTGCACGACCAAAATACTAATTACAATTGCGGTCATGCAACTAAATAACTTGAACGCTAAGCTATCTTTACGTTTTGCAATAAAAGGTGGACACCGGAGCTTCATTAACGGTTTACAGCCTCTAAATAACTGTAACCTTTGCCACGGAAGGTTTTGATATGTTGCTTGGAAAGCCCCGCTTCAACTAACTTGCGACGTATGTTACTGATGTGCATATCAAGGTTGCGATCAAAAGGACTCAGCTCTTTCTTTAACACTTCGGTTTGAAGCTCTGCTTTTGAAATCACGACTCCTTGGTTTTTTACCAAGTAGCTCAATAGTTCAGCTTCCGTACTTGTGAGGGGTAAGCTATTGAGCTGGTCACTGATCGTTTGAACGGTACTACACATCGTCTGACGTTGACGTTCCAAGCCAACACGACGAAGAATCGCTTTGATGCGCATTAGAAGCTCAGCGACATTAAAAGGCTTTCCGATATACTGATCGGCCCCCGCTTGGTAACCATCAAGCATCGAGTTTTCATCGTTGAGAGCGGTAAGCATTAGAATAGGTGTCGCGAAGCGCTGACAGATCCTACGAGCAACTTGCATGCCGTTAAGGTTTGGTAACATGACATCAAGCAATACAAGATCTACAGGCGTTTTTTCCATATATTGCAGCGCACTTTCACCGCAATGTACAGAAGAGACGATGTAACCCTCCTCTTGCAAAACCGCTTCTAACAGCTCACACAAAGGAACGTCATCATCGACTATCAAAACTCGTGACATTACCACTCACCATTCAAATAAAAATGGTTCGCATTTTATTACTCATTTACCAATTAAACAACTACACACTCTAAGGCTTTAAGTCCACAGGACTCAGTCCAAGAAGCAGCAACGTGCCATTAGAGTTTAATGTTCACTTTTACTAAAGGTTCCTAACAATATGCACCTAGATATATCTTCATAGAAAAAACGAGTACAATCTGGCAACCGCAAAGCAAAAGATAAAGCGAATGGAAACGTTATTAATTGGTCACCGTGGCGTGGCAGGTTCATACCCTGAGAATACAAAAATAAGCATTCAGGCAGCCATTGACCTGGGGTTGAAGTGGGTGGAAGTGGATATACAACCTACCAAAGATAATGTTTTAGTGGTTTGCCATGATCATACTGTCAATCGATGCAGCAATGGACAAGGGCGTGTTGATGAGCTCACCCTGGAAGAGTTAAAAGCATTAGATTTCGGTAGTTGGTTTAGCACAGACTTTTCAGGCGAGAAGATCGTGACACTAGATGAACTGCTCACTTTAGCTACTGAGAATAAGCTTAACTTGAATATCGAAGTTAAAGTAGACAACCATCCAGCGGAAGAAGTGGTGCAGACTCTCGCCAATGCGTTAGCAAAAAGTCCAATGCCGCAAGAGAATGTACTCCTATCGAGCTTTAGTCATGACGTCATTAGAGCGATGCACAAATACTGCAGTGGCTACCGATTGGGTGTGTTAAGTGAATTCTTTACGAGAAAAGATAAACGCCTTTTGGAAGAAGTTAGTGCCTATAGCTGCAACCTAAACATTAACTGGGTTCGTACTCGCCAGATAAACAAACTCCAACAAGCCGGTTACAAAGTGATGTGCTATACGGTGAACAATCCAAATAAACTGAAATACCTGCCTCAGTTAGACGGTATTTTTAGTGATCATCCACAGCGCTTTATGCCATAGCCTATAAGAGCCAGAACATTAAAGGGGACCTTTTGTTACCACTCAATCTGAATTGGTGTCCCCATCTCGACAAGCTGGATAAATTCGTCCATCTCCTCGTTGGTAATCGCAATACACCCATTAGTCCAATCAAAACTTTGGATGTAAATCGGCAACTGACTCTCACCGTTTTTTAAGCCATGAATTTTGATGTTCCCTCCAGGGGACACACCTTGGCGCTTCGCTTCCAACGTATCAATCGCATCAGGGTAACTGATATGCACAGAACGATAAAAAGCAGAGTCCTCTATAACATAATCTAGAGTGTATTCGCCCTCTGGTGTGCGATTGTCTCCCTCTTCTTGTTTATGTCCTTGAGGGTTCGCTCCTAAAGCAATTCGGTATTCTTTTAGCACTGCTCCTTGTTCCATCAAATACATTCGACGCTTAGACTTGTCGACTTTAACGAGGTCAACAGCTGCGTGAGTGCCAGAAGCAAACACACAACACAAGAACATAGAGCACCATTTTACTGACATTGTCGTAACGCCTAAGCTAATAAAGTGAACAAGAAAAGAGCGATAATGCTAGTCAGTTAATGCTCGTAAAGCAAACAGTATCTAATGCGGAACCATAAGATAGACTCGCTGAAAGGCGTACTTCTTATCGTTATTTGATACAACAAAAGTCAAAGAGAAGATTTCTCTATTCATTGCGGCTAAGTTGCATTACTTTATAAGCATATTTATTTATAAAGTCCGCACTTTTTGAGAGGGAACCATGATTAACATTGCTTTTTTTAGTGCAAAATCCTACGACGAAGCCTCTTTTAATAAAATTAAAAATAACCGCGATTTTGAATTTCACTATCACGACTTCCGACTAACCGAAAAAACAGCCAAGATGGCGCACGGCAGTGATGTCGTATGTGCGTTTGTTAATGATGATCTTTCAGCTCCTGTCCTTAAACAGCTTTCTCTGGGCGGGACCAAGCTTATTGCTATGCGCTGCGCGGGATATGATAAAGTTGATCAACAAGCAGCCAAAGAACTAGGCTTACAAGTGGTTCGAGTTCCAGCTTACTCACCAGAAGCAGTGGCAGAGCACACGGTTGGTTTAATGATGTGCCTAAACCGCCGTCTTCACAAGGCCTACCAACGGACACGTGACGCCAACTTCTCGCTAGAAGGTCTTGTTGGCTTTAACTTTTTCGGAAAAACCGTTGGTGTTATTGGTACGGGTAAGATTGGTATCGCGACGATGCGTATCTTCAAAGGGCTTGGCATGGAACTGCTTTGCTACGACCCCTACGAAAATCCATTAGCACTAGAAATAGGAGCCCGTTACTGTTCGCTTGAAGAAATCTACGCTAATGCGGATGTTATCTCTCTCCATTGTCCAATGAGTGAAGAAAACTATCACTTATTGAACGAAAAAGCCTTCGCGCAAATGAAAGATGGTGTAATGATCATTAACACCAGTCGAGGCGAGTTGCTAGATTCACTAGCGGCGATAGAAGCGTTGAAACAAGGTAAGATTGGTGCGCTTGGCCTAGACGTGTATGACAATGAAAAAGACTTATTCTTCCAAGATAAATCTAACGATGTCATTGTAGATGATGTTTTCCGCCGTTTATCGGCTTGTCATAACGTGCTGTTTACTGGCCACCAAGCATTCTTGACTCACGAAGCACTTAATAATATTGCCTCTGTGACGCTTGATAACGTCGAAGCCTTTTTCTCTGGTAACGTATCGGGCAATGAACTGATTAACTAAAGCCAGACAATCGAGAAGTATAGTAGAGCGTGTGATCTCAGCTATGCTATACTTCTCGACTATTTAAAATTTGAGCCAAATTACCATGAGCATAAAAACTGATATTCAAAAGCTGCACAACCGTTTAGATACATGCCAACGTAAACTTGATGCGGCACGTTCTCGTGGTGATCACGAAATGATTACAAAGTTCACGGATGAAGTAGAACAGCTTACCAAAAAGCTTAACCAGTTAAAGCACAAGCAAAACTATGAGCTGAACAAAGAACGTAAAAGCTTACTTGATATGCCTTTCTCTCGTGAAATCACCAAAGCAGAACAAGCGGACATCGGCAAACTGAAAAAACGCGTACGCGGCTTAGTAATCGTTCACCCATTAACAAAAGTTGGTAAAGAACTTCGCCTTGATGTGATGACAGGCTTTGCGCCAAAAGAGTTTTAAAACTCGCATTAACATTTATGGAGCCCAAGCATTTGCTTGGGCTTTTTATTTTGTACTGCTTCATTAAATTTCATCGAAATATCAACCCATAAGCTCTTAAAAAGGCCAGCGACAAAAGCCACTGACCAAATTCAAAATGCCAGTCTGCATTACTCGCCTACGACAGTTGCTGCAACTTGTGCTCCACAACGGGGTCATTCGGAACTAACTGCTGAGCCACTTCCAAAAGTTGTACTGCATCTTGCGGATTGTCATGCTCATGCTTCATCGCAATATCAACAAGTGGCTGAATATCGATTTGCGCTTGATGCTCCTTCACATGTTCTTTCTTTTCTTCAATTAACACATTATGAGCGGTACTCAGTAAGTTCAAACGATGCTGTGAACTCGCATTCGCCTTGTTAAGGCACTGATAGTAATCTTCTTTTAATCGCAGCGTTTTAGTCTGATGACGAAACTGCGCTATATCTATCTTCTGATAACGTATAAAGTCTACAGCCACTTGCTTATAAAAACCGAATTTATTCAAATACGTCGCGTGGGTACCATGTCCCATCCCGAAGACTCTTAAGTGAGTGAGCTCTGGGTAGCGTTTGGCGTGAAGGCGGTCGATTTCATTAGTTGGATCATAAATGATGTAGCCTTTTGCATCGCCAAGGTCAAGGTCGTGATACTTTCCTTCCCAATCAAATTGTTGGGCTAGTTCAGTACTTGGCCTATCATCCCATGGCACCAAAACTCTGTTTTTTGTGCTGACCGGGTGAAACATCAATACTTGATCCAACTTTAATAGATTGGAAAAGGCACCAATAGCAAAACCACCGCGGCTAAGCCCATAACCTAAACGACATTCAAAAGGCTCAAGTAAAGTTGATAGCTGCTCTAGAAAGAAAATCAAATTACGGCTGCGAAACCAGTTACTTTTCCCAAGATGCTGAAATGAAATAATATTTACTTTTTGTTTCTGGGCTAAGCGATAACCCCAAGGCGCAAAGTCTGAGTGTAAGTCCTGTACTTGTAGATTCGTACCAGCAGGGGAAAAGGTGAACAACAACGGTTTATTGCGGTCGACAAACTCATACTTAACAAATACATCATCAAGTAAGTCCTCCCCGGACATCGGTAGCCTGGTTTGCTGTTCTTCACGAGAAAGAGCCAGCCATTCATCCAACCAGTACAGTAACTTCATTAATCCTCCATCTAAATTGCGCCTAGCAATTGTGTTAAAAATCTAGTTTTTAGTGTGTGATCATCTCCCCCTGGTTACAGGGGACTCTGATATCAGTCCTCTTTTAAAACAAAGCGTGAATTTGCTTATTAAATTGGTCAATATCTAAGGTTTGATGGCGAACAAACTCCTGCGCCACCAGATTAAAAAATTCTAATTTATCTAATTGTGTGGATTGAGTGCCGTGTCCCATACCGACGACTTTTAAATGGGTAAGCTCTGGATAACGTTCAGCATGAAGACGATCAATGCGATTGGATGGGTCATAAATAATATAACCTTTGGCATTGCCCAAATCTCGATCATGGTAGCCGCTTTCCCAAGCAAACTGCTGAGCAAGCTCAGTACTCGGCCGATCATCCCAAGGCACTAACGCTTTATTTTTAGTGCTAACAGGATAAAACAACAAAAGATGTTCTAGTTTCAGCAAGTTAGCGAACGCGCCAATTGCAAAGCCACCTCGACTTTGCCCATAACCCAAACGACATTTGAAGGGATGAAGCAACTCAGATAGCTGCTCCAGAAAGAAAATCAAATTCCGACTACGGAACCAATTACTTTGTCCTAAATGTTGAAAGGCAATAATGTTTACTTGTTGTTGTATTCCGAGCTCGTAGCCCCAAGGAGAAAAATCCGGAGTTAAATCTTGTACCTGCACATCAGTACCGGAAGGAGAAAATGTAAACAACAATGGCTTGTTAAGATCGACGAGTTCATACTTCACAAACACATCATCAAGTAAATCGTAGCCAGAGATAGGTAAAGCCATCTCTTGTTCTTGTTGAGTAAGAGCTTGCCATTCATCTAACCAGTAAAGTAGCTTCATTTTTTCTCCAAGTGCATCCGCAGTATTTAGACTGGAACTCTATCAAAATGCGTTTAAGCATCCCACGTTGAGACTTAAGAAAGCTCTATTTGAAGCCCAAATGAGACGTATGGAAATGTCTTCGATTGAAGGTATTACTGCGTAAACTAAACCCAAAGTAGGTACGCAAAAACTTGGAGAAAGAGCTAGAGAAAAATCAATTAGAAGTTTCGATAACAGCGGTTAAAAAACAGCAGATACAAAAAAACCGCTGTAAGAACAGCGGTTTTTTTAAAAGTGGCGGAGAGATAGGGATTTGAACCCTAGATACGCTATTAACGTATGCCGGTTTTCAAGACCGGTGCTTTCAAC
>NZ_JAWPOR010000029.1:0-18545 GCF_033344395.1 Vibrio sp. 1874 | reverse complement strand
CCCTGGACAATTTTGCTGATGCGGCAGTGTACGGACTCGCTCTTTATGCGGTTGGGCATAGCGTGAAAAGGCAGGTCCGTGTTGCGCACGTTGCTGGTGTGGTCCAACTGGTTTTGGCTGTTGGCGTACTCGTAGAGGTCGTGAGGCGCTTTGTATTCGGTAGTGAGCCTGAATCGCTGGTGATGATGGCTATCGCATTCGTCGCATTGATTGCCAATACCAGTTGTCTGCTGCTCATATCCAAACATCGGGAAGGCGGGGCGCACATGAAGGCAAGCTGGATATTCTCGGCCAACGACGTGGTGATCAACCTGGGGGTCATCACCGCCGGCGCCCTGGTCGCGTGGACCGGTTCCAATTATCCGGATCTGATTATCGGCACCATCGCGGGGGGCATTGTACTTAACGGTGCCAGACGCATTTTGGCGTTGAAGGGTTAAATAATGCTCATTATTGGCAAAAAGCTCTCGCCGCATGCCCTATTGTCCATATCGGGCCTGCTGGCAGCGTCTGATCAGGCTGTAAAGTGGCTGGTGCAGCAATCAATGGCCTATGGCGAGTATGTTTCGGTGACCCCGTTCTTTAACTGGGTGCACCTATGGAACACCGGTGCCGCATTCAGTCTTTTTGCGAATGGTGGAGGCTGGCAGCGCTACTTTTTTATCGGAATCGCGGTAGTGGTCTCGATTTTTCTGATCAAGCTGATCCTTGAAAATCGTCATAAAGGAGAAGCCATCGCTTACAGTCTTATCCTCGGTGGCGCCATGGGCAACCTGATTGACCGGGTCTTTCGCGGCTATGTTGTGGATTCCTTTGATTTCTATTGGCGAGACTGGCATTGGCCGGCCTTCAACCTGGCTGATATTGCAATTGTCCTCGGTGCCTTACTTTTCGTTTCCAGCAGCTTGTTGGGTAAAAAAGCAAACACCAATGCCGAGCCGGATGGATCTGACTGACACCTACGCCTATACAACACCATGACCGAACTTCCCGACAACATCCTTCACCTGCCGCAATACCAAGTACTGGGCTGCAAATCAACCGACGACGAAATGCACTTCCAGGTGGACGTGCCCGATCCCATCGCCTGCGAGGAATGCGGCGTGCAGGGTGAGTTCGTACGGTTCGGCAAGCGTGACGTTCCCTATCGTGATCTGCCCATCCACAGCAAGCGGGTCACTCTCTGGGTGGTCCGCCGCCGATACACCTGCCGGGCCTGCAAGACAACATTCAGGCCCCAGCTACCGGAGATGGTGGACGGATTCCGTATGACACTGCGGCTGCATGAGTACGTGGAGAAGGAATCCTTCAACCACCCCTACACCTTTGTGGCGGCACAGACCGGCCTGGACGAGAAGACGGTGCGCGACATCTTCAACGCCCGCGCCGAGTTCCTGGGGCGCTGGCACCGCTTCGAGACGCCCCGCATCCTGGGCATTGACGAGCTATACCTGAACAAGCGCTACCGCTGCATTCTGACCAACATTGAGGAGCGAACCCTGCTCGACCTGCTGGCCACCCGCCGCCAGGACGTGGTGACCAACTACCTGATGAAGCTGAAAGACCGGCAGAAGGTCGAGATCGTCAGCATGGACATGTGGAACCCCTACCGGGCAGCGGTCAAGGCTGTGCTGCCCCAGGCCCGTATCGTGGTCGATAAGTTCCATGTGGTGCGCATGGCCAACGATGCCCTAGAGAGTGCGCAAGGGCTCCAGAAAGGAGCTGAAACCGTCCCAGAGCCGGACTCTCAAGGGAGACCGGAAAATCCTGCTGAAACGCGCTCACGAAGTCTCAGACCGGGAGCGCCTCATCATGGAGACCTGGACAGGCGCGTTCCCGCAACTGCTGGCCGCCTACGAGCACAAGGAGCGCTTCTACGGCATCTGGGACGCCACCACACGGCTCCAGGCAGAAGCCGCCCTGGACGAGTGGATAGCCACCATCCCGAAGGGCCAAAAGGAAGTCTGGAGCGATCTGGTCAGGGCAGTGGGAAACTGGCGCGAAGAGACCATGACCTACTTCGAGACGGACATGCCCGTCACCAACGCTTACACGGAGTCCATCAACCGACTGGCCAAGGACAAGAACCGTGAAGGGCGCGGTTACTCCTTCGAGGTGATGCGGGCACGAATGCTCTACACCACGAAGCACAAGAAGAAGGCACCGACTGCGAAGGTCTCTCCTTTCTACAAGAAAACCATCGGTTACGGACTGCCGGACTTCGCAGAGGAACTCAACTACGGAGTCGATCTATCAACCATCTGAGGGTGGTATCAGATTGATGGGGTGAAGATGCCCCATCAACCATTAAATCCGTATACCCGAGATTTTGAAATCCTGCGTCAGCAGCTTGTCGGTCGCCTGCATGAACAGGCCGCCCGGTATGGCGTAGTCGGCCATTTTCTCGCCCGTGCGCGCGCCGCCGGGCTTGCCGGTGCTGGACGGCATCAGGCCGATGGCCTCCATTTTGTCGGCCCATTCCTTGTTGTGATAGCCGCGACGGCCCGGCTTGCCGAAGTGGAATTGCCAAGCGTGGACCATCTCATGCACCAAAGTTTGCAGGACTTCGAGCAGGGGCACGACAGCGAAATAGGACGGGTGGCTCTGTTGCAAAGATTGGCGGCAGTCAGAGGTAGGCTGTCGCTCTGCGCCGATCAGGCGGCTGCTGCGAAATGGTGGTTGAGCATGCCCATGGCCTCCGTCAGCGCCGAGGGCCCAATGCCAAAAGCTCTCTCCACAAGGCGCACCTCGCCCCTGATGCCGGGCTGCAGGCACCAGGGGCGAGCCTGTCCTTTGCGCAGGGCTCGCATGACTTCGAATCCCTTGATCGTGGCATAGGCCGTGGGGATCGATTTGAAACCGCGCACCGGCTTGATCAGTATCTTGAGCTTTCCGTGATCGGCCTCGATCACGTTATTGAGATACTTCACCTGCCGGTGGGCCGTCTCCCGGTCCAGCTTTCCTTCGCGCTTCAATTCGGTGATCGCTGCACCATAGCTCGGCGCTTTGTCGGTATTGAGCGTGGCAGGCTTTTCCCAGTGCTTCAGGCCTCGCAGGGCCTTGCCCAGGAACCGCTTCGCTGCCTTGGCGCTGCGGGTCGGCGACAGGTAGAAATCGATCGTGTCGCCCCGCTTGTCGACTGCCCGGTACAGGTAGGTCCACTTGCCCCGCACCTTGACGTAGGTTTCATCCAGGCGCCAGCTCGGATCAAAGCCACGCCGCCAGAACCAGCGCAGCCGCTTCTCCATCTCCGGGGCGTAGCACTGGACCCAGCGATAGATCGTCGTATGGTCGACCGAAATGCCGCGTTCCGCCAGCATTTCCTCAAGGTCGCGATAGCTGATCGGATAGCGACAATACCAGCGCACCGCCCACAGGATCACATCACCCTGGAAATGGCGCCACTTGAAATCCGTCATCGTTCCGTCCGTCCAATCTCCGCCAAGCATGCTCAAGCTTCACGATTTTTGCAACAGAGCCCACACGAGTATTGAGCATAGTCGAGATTGGTGCAGATCACTTCTGATATTGAACTGTCAGGAGCTGGCTGCACAACAGCCATTACGCCCAATCAACTGGTGCAGTCGTCTTCTGAAAATGACATTTGGTATCTCTCATAAACGGATGTTTTTGAGAGAACTATCTTCGGCCTTCACACGCACGAAAGGCGGCGAAGCTCCGCCGTTAATCCGTCCGCCGGAGATCTCGCCCAGGCAGGCTGAAGGCCGAGCAAGCCTGACAGGCCCGAAAAGCCCGGCACGGGCGTCGGCGGCGATGACGGCGGCGGCATTATCCAGGGTTGATGATGGAAGTGGAGGATATCGACAACCTCTCGCGCAACCAAGACATCGCGGTCGGACTGCAAGTGATCTTGAAGCCACGGGCCCGTCCCACCCCGACATGGACCTCGATGCCCGAACGGACGTTAGATTTCGAGTTCTAGGCGTTCTGCGATGAAGGTTGGATCCCAGCCGGGATTGAAAGTGTCGACGTGGGTGAATCCGAGCCGCTCGTATAGGCCACGCAGGTTCGGGTGGCAGTCGAGCCGCAGCTTGGCGCACCCCTGCGTTCGCGCGGCATGGCGGCAAGCCTCGATCAGCGCGGAGCTGACACCCCGGCCCGCATGTGTCCGTCGCACCGCGAGCTTGTGCAGATATGCGGCCTCCCCCTTGAGGGCGTCGGGCCAGAACTCGGGATCCTCGGCCGACAAGGTGCAACAGCCGACGATGCCGTCGCTGCAACTCGCGACTAGGAGCTCGGATCTCAGGACGAAGGTCTCCGCGAATGTCCGGTCGATCCGCGCGACGTCCCAGGCGGGCGTTCCCTTGGCGGACATCCACGCCGCAGCGTCGTGCATCAGCCGCACAACCTCGTCGATATCACCCGAGCAGGCGACCCGAACGTTCGGAGGCTCCTCGCTGTCCATTCGCTCCCCTGGCGCGGTATGAACCGCCGCCTCATAGTGCAGTTTGATCCTGACGAGCCCAGCATGTCTGCGCCCACCTTCGCGGAACCTGACCAGGGTCCGCTAGCGGGCGGCCGGAAGGTGAATGCTAGGCATGATCTAACCCTCGGTCTCTGGCGTCGCGACTGCGAAATTTCGCGAGGGTTTCCGAGAAGGTGATTGCGCTTCGCAGATCTCCAGGCGCGTGGGTGCGGACGTAGTCAGCGCCATTGCCGATCGCGTGAAGTTCCGCCGCAAGGCTCGCTGGACCCAGATCCTTTACAGGAAGGCCAACGGTGGCGCCCAAGAAGGATTTCCGCGACACCGAGACCAATAGCGGAAGCCCCAACGCCGACTTCAGCTTTTGAAGGTTCGACAGCACGTGCAGCGATGTTTCCGGTGCGGGGCTCAAGAAAAATCCCATCCCCGGATCGAGGATGAGCCGGTCGGCAGCGACCCCGCTCCGTCGCAAGGCGGAAACCCGCGCCTCGAAGAACCGCACAATCTCGTCGAGCGCGTCTTCGGGTCGAAGGTGACCGGTGCGGGTGGCGATGCCATCCCGCTGCGCTGAGTGCATAACCACCAGCCTGCAGTCCGCCTCAGCAATATCGGGATAGAGCGCAGGGTCAGGAAATCCTTGGATATCGTTCAGGTAGCCCACGCCGCGCTTGAGCGCATAGCGCTGGGTTTCCGGTTGGAAGCTGTCGATTGAAACACGGTGCATCTGATCGGACAGGGCGTCTAAGAGCGGCGCAATACGTCTGATCTCATCGGCCGGCGATACAGGCCTCGCGTCCGGATGGCTGGCGGCCGGTCCGACATCCACGACGTCTGATCCGACTCGCAGCATTTCGATCGCCGCGGTGACAGCGCCGGCGGGGTCTAGCCGCCGGCTCTCATCGAAGAAGGAGTCCTCGGTGAGATTCAGAATGCCGAACACCGTCACCATGGCGTCGGCCTCCGCAGCGACTTCCACGATGGGGATCGGGCGAGCAAAAAGGCAGCAATTATGAGCCCCATACCTACAAAGCCCCACGCATCAAGCTTTTGCCCATGAAGCAACCAGGCAATGGCTGTAATTATGACGACGCCGAGTCCCGACCAGACTGCATAAGCAACACCGACAGGGATGGATTTCAGAACCAGAGAAAGAAAATAAAATGCGATGCCATAACCGATTATGACAACGGCGGAAGGGGCAAGCTTAGTAAAGCCCTCGGTACATTTGTTTTCTGATTTAGTGACAATGGTAAGGAACAGTTATGCAAATCAACTTAAATACTCCGGGCACAGCGGCTACATCAACAATACAAACTGTTGCTCCTGCTGCTCAGGCTAAAACCACCACTACAACAGCACCCTCTACTGCAGACACTGTCACCTTATCTGCTGAAGCAAAGGCGAAGCTGGCTGCAGAGCAGCAAGAATCTAAAGCAATAAATCCAACACTGACTACATTAGGTGGTGGCTGGGGTAATGAACCACCAAAATAAGAGGTAGTTTGTGGGGACATTTATTACGACTCTTGCTGAGTACTTATGGGTGTTGTGCATAGGTTCTCTACTGCTGTCCTTAGTCTGGTCGGCCAGTAAATCTGCACGAATAACCATATTGATACTCACTTTATCGGGATTAGCTCAAGACAGGATTGCTCCTTTGCTGATGGGGATATCTGAAACATCTCCTGAGCTCGCTCGCTTACTTTGGTACCCAAGTTGGGTGATATGTCAAACATTGACGCTTGGTATCATCTGGGTTATTCATAGAAAATTCGTATGGGCGGTTGAACAAATCACTCAATTCATTTGTTTAAGCATCTTGATGCACTCTGTTCTGCAGGTAGCGAGATTCACAGACAGAGTCATATTTGGCACTGATCTATTGGGTGGTATATACAAATATGGAATACCAGCTATAAATATCGCAGCAATTTTAGCGATATTTTTATGGTCCATATCAGGAGCCGTCAAGCACAGAAAGGAACTTCAGGAATGCTGACTTTTGTTATGTCTGCAATTACGTTTGGCTTTTTACTGTTAAGTCTGTTTTTCTACAAGAAGTTGATTGGAATGTCAGATGCATTAAACATTATCGAAAAGCAGGTGGCCGCTGATATGGAGATCCGGGCGCATAGATTATGCCTGCTTGCATACGAAGCGCAACGGTTCGGTAACTCTGTGGATAGACGTGCTTTGGATGAAGAGTTTAAAGATTTTTTGCACCTGTACATTGAAGACTACCAAGCAGAAGTCGCAAAAAAGATCAGAGAACATAAGCTCAGCGAGATTTCTGCCTACGGATTTATTAAATTAGATAAGTAGTCATAACAACAAAGCTGTGGACAAGATCTGTCTTGTCTTATTTTAAATGCCCCCCACTGCTTCTCATAGTGATGCACGCCAGCTTTGGCCACCTTTAGATTTGACTGATGCTGCTTGTTAAGAAAATTCTGAATATCTTGCTGAACCTGATGCACAGCATCCAGTAATTGGGCTAAAGCAAACTCCTCGGCATGAAACACAAAGGTTTTACTGGCAGGTTCAAGCCAGCAAAACATGGCTTCATTATCCATCCAGGTGATCACCTGATTAAAACCGGTTAAATGATGCGCTTGATAACGACGCAGAGCAGTATTATCCCGCACTGAATGATCCAGCTCATCTGCATGACGCCATAACGCCTCATTCCGCAGTGGATGGTTTAGATCAGGCAGGTTGATTTCACTTCGCAGCGCCATGGCTCTATGACACAAATCCAGCCCCAGTTCTCCGCAACACTTGGCGGGCCAGAAAATCCGGGATAATTGATAGCTATGGATCAGAATTAAATGCACGGCATCGTACATATCTTCACAAGCCCGGCGCTGACAATCCCAGTCTTCAGACCAGTCATGTAATTGTTTGATGGCTCTGTCCAGTTGCTGACCAGCCTCAACGACTAACTCAGCTTGCAGTTCTGCCTGCTTCATGTAGACCAATAATTCTTTGGCATCCATTTCAACACTCCTGTAAGACGAGACAACACCCTGATTCGGGTACTCTGTATTTTCAGTGTAGAAAGCAAAAAGTCCTTTGCAAGCTGACAAAACAGAAGCTAAGTTATAGATTTTCCAGTTATTACCTATTAACGGTCCTTCAATAAATCTAAGCTGCTGAGTTCATGTGATATAGCATCTTTTGGATTTTTCAGATTTTTTGTATTTATTTTCAACAATCTGCTGTTCTGTTCAGCAAAAAAGCGAGTCACAAGCTATCGGTTATAAAATAAGATGGCCGTTCTAAACCGGGCTTTCATCAAATAGTTACATCTGTTTTTTAAACTTTGACGTACAATAACTGCCTTTTTCGTTGCTGCAGAGGAATTTTATGCTGGGCTTTTTTGAACGCTTAACCAACCCTTTCCCTGATAAAGAGCCAACTCAGCCACCTCAAGGCCTGTTTGCATTTTGTTTGCATTACAGTCAAGGCATGGTGTTGCCTCTGATCCTGATGTCTATTGCGACAGCCTTACTGGCCGCATTAGAAGTGTCCTTATTTGGCTATATGGGGCAATTAGTCGATTGGTTGGTAACCAAGAATCCGGCTACTTTCTGGCAGGAAGAGCAGGATACCTTGATCACTATGGCCATAGTGATGTTGCTGGTGTTGCCTGGTTTGGTATTTTTTCACTCAGCCCTGATCCACCAAACTATATTGGGTAACTACCCTATGTCGATCCGCTGGCTGGCGCATCGTTATTTACTGAAACAAAGTTTGGGTTTCTACCAGAATGAATTCGCTGGTCGCATCGCCACTAAAGTGATGCAAACGGCTTTGGCAGTGCGCGAAACGGCCACCAAGCTGCTGGATGTGATGGTGTATGTGGTGGTGTATTTTGGCTCTATGTTGTATCTGATCGCCGATGCAGATTGGCGCTTGGTACTGCCGATGATTGCCTGGTTAGTCATATACACCGGCTTGCAGTTTTATTTTGTGCCGAGACTGAAACAAGTTGCAACAGAACAAGCCGATGCCCGTTCAGAAATGACAGGCCGTATTGTCGACAGCTACACCAATATCAGCACTATTAAACTGTTTTCACACACGGCTCGTGAGTCAGAATACGCCCGCGATAGCATGCAGCTGTTTCTGGTGCCTGTGTACAGACAAATGCGACTGGCTACCTGGCTCAATATTTGTGTGCAGGGTCTGAACTATCTGTTGGTGTTCTCTATTGCCACGCTGGCGATATGGCTTTGGTCTGTCAATGCCGTCACTGTGGGCTCTATTGCCATCGCAGTCAGTCTGGCGCTGCGTTTAAATGGTATGTCGCAGTGGATCATGTGGGAAGTCAGTGCACTGTTTGAAAACATAGGTACTGTGGCAGATGGTATTGCGACTTTGTCTCAGCCTCAGCAAATCATCGACAAAGCTGATGCGAAGCCGCTTGAAGTGCCACAAGGTCAGATTGAGTTTAAGCAACTGAACTTTAACTACGGCAAAGCAGCAGGTGAACATGGTCCTGTGATTGATGGTCTGGACTTGTCGATTAAACCCGGTGAAAAAGTAGGTTTAGTCGGCCGTTCTGGTGCTGGTAAATCCACGCTGGTGAACTTACTGCTGCGCTTTTATGATGTCAATTCAGGCCAGATTTTGATAGACGGTCAGGACATCAAAACTGTATCACAGGAAAGTCTTCGCGCTCATATAGCTATGGTGACCCAGGATACCTCCCTGCTACACCGTACTGTAAGGGAAAATATTTTATATGGTCGTCCTGGCGCTACCGAAGCGGAAATGATTGAAGCAGCCCGTTTAGCCGAAGCCGATGCTTTTATTCAGGAGCTTACCGATCCTAAAGGCAACAGTGGCTACGACGCTCAGGTGGGCGAACGTGGAGTCAAGCTTTCTGGTGGTCAACGTCAACGTATTGCAATAGCTCGGGTTTTACTGAAAAACGCCCCTATTCTGATTTTGGATGAAGCCACCTCAGCGCTGGACTCCGAAGTAGAATCAGCTATTCAGCATAGTCTGACTCAGTTGATGATAGGCAAAACGGTTATAGCCATTGCACACCGTTTATCTACCATAGCAGCTATGGACAGGCTGATCGTTCTGGATCAAGGTCGTATTGTGGAACAAGGCAGTCATCAGGAACTGATCGCCAAAGGCGGTATTTACGCTCAATTATGGGCGCATCAAACCGGCGGCTTTATTGGTGTGGAATAAATAATAAAGGTCAGAGTCTTGGCTCTGACCTGTTGTTTTTAGCTTAAACGCGGGTCGGTTTCAGCGACCATCGGCCGGTTTAAATGCGCATTTCTGAACTGTAATAATACAGGGAAGGGTTTTAAGTCGACTAAATCGCGGAACAATATCCAGTCGATTAAAGTGAACAGACTGATACCAGGATAGTCCCAGTCACCGAAATGCCCTGCCCTGATTTGTTGCTCAAGTGCCTCTAGCGTCGCCTGAATTCGCTCATGCTGAAGATTAAAAAACAATTTATCTTCAGTCACGTCAAAACCTGAGCGCTTACAAAGCAGTAATTCAACCAAGGAGTCTGTGCAGGCATTGATGGTCGTCAGACCGTTTTCCTGATCCCAGCTCAATGGTTTGAATTTCAGTTTCGAAGCCAAATAACGATAAATTACGCCTGAATCAAAAATAACCTGCTCTCCATCCACTAACACAGGCACTTTGCGTGCCGGATTATGTTGTACCAACACTGAACGGCCTTCAGACTCAAAAATATTAAGCGCTACAAACTGATAAGGTTGCCCTGCCAGTACTAAACGTAAACGACGAACAAAAGGGGAAGCCACTGAACCTAATAACTGCATAACCTACTCCAATTTCAAACCATAGCTTTAGTGTACAACCAGAGTCAGCGGCTTAGATAGTGCTGATAGTCTGTTAATTTGGGCTTAGGGCAGAAAGCTTTTTCAATTCAAATTGATACGCAGTCTGAGCAACCTGCGCAATGATAGCTTCATTGGTTCGGCTTGACTCGGCTGAGTCTTTCACAAAAACAGCAACCAGCAAGGGCCGTCCATCAGGCAACAGAATGATACCTAAATCATTAGTGGCCGCAGTTTTTCCGGCTTTGATACCCGAAGTACCAGTTTTATGTGCGACCACAGTACCAGCTGGTAACAAACCTTTTAACCGCTCTGGTCCTGAGGTGGTTTCGACCATCCACTTCCATAACAAAGCCTGCGAGGTTTCAGACAGCTGTGTTTTTTGCTCAAACTTTTTCAGGATCTCTGCAGCACCTTTCATCGAGGTCCAGTTTTGATACTGCACCTGATCATCGGCGTGCATCTGCGCTTCATTTGCGACCACAGCGGTCTCCTTTATACCCATAGACTGGATATAGTCATGCAAAGCAGCTGGTCCACCAACCAGTTCAAATAACAAATCACAGGCCACGTTATCGCTGTGCGAGACCGAGTATTGCAGCAGTTGCTGCACTGGAACACTAAACTCGTCTCCCTGATACGCTTTCATTATCGGAGCCCAGGTATTCTGTAAAACCTTAGCCCTGTTTACGATAACGGTCTGATTTAAATCCAACTTTCCCTGATCAACCTGATGCAGTACCAACATAGCTAAATGCAATTTAAATACACTTTGCATTGGGAATTTTTCAAAAGGATTAATCAGTAAAGGTTCCAGATCGTCAGGCCCCCACACTGCAACGCCTACAGTGGCTTTTTTTCCAATGACTATGGATTCAATTTGCTCTTTTAACAGTGGGGATTGCGCTGAGGTTTCGAATGAACTAAAAGATACCATCAGTAGCGTCGAGGCAGTAACTACAGCTTTTATAATGACATTCATCGGATTGTCCTTTTGATAAGTCGATATGAATTATACAAAAGGCAGCCAAAGCTGCCTTTTTAGGGTATAGGAAGTATAAACCACCTTTTTGGGTATAGGAAGTATAAACCACCTTTTTGCTCCTCATCCGAAGTATCTTACCTGAAATTCCCTCACTCGTTTACCGCTCAAGCCCCAATTTTAACTGCCGGTCCAGCCTAAACCGCTCTAATAAGGTTCGATTTGGCGGTAAAATCTCTAGCCTGATAGCTCGAGAGATACAAACTGCCCCACCGCCCCGTTTAAAAGTTGGCAGTGTTGAGCAGTGTTGGATTTGGGGTCGTCAGTCAAAGAGACGACTCTGTGATGGATCGAACAGGCTGGGAGTCAGTGGCGGCGCTCGTTCTGGTGGCAGCTCACGCTGCTTGGCGGCATTCGCCTTGGCTGTTTTCTGTTTCAGATGCTTGAGAATCTGCTCAATGACCTTCGGATCTTCGATGCTGGCAATCACTTTGACGTGACCGCCGCAGTGTTCGCAGACTTCAATATCAATATTGAAGACTCGCTTGAGGCGTTGCATCCAGGTCATGGCGCGGTGGCGCTCTGCAGGACTCTTGTCACGCCAGTTAGTATCGAGACCTTCCGATTTGTCGGGCTTCTTGCCCCGCTTGGCGGGTGTTACTTGAACTCGGTGTTTGCTGTTCGGTGCAAAGACGCCGTGGAAGCGTGTGAGGTTGACTCGCGGCTTAGGTACCAACGCAGCGAGTTTGGCGATGAAGTCCAGCGGCTCGAAGATCACATGGGTGGTGCCATTGCGGTACGGAGTTTTGAGCTCGTAACGCACCTGCCCATTGGCGGTTAATGCCAGACGTTTTTCTGAAACCGCTGGCCGACTAATGTAGCGACACAAGCGCTCAAGCTTATCCCGCTGATGCGCTTCGGCCATCACACCGGCGTGTAGCGAGAAACCAGCATGGTTGGCTACTCGACTGCTTGAGTCGGCTTTATCCTCACGCCCTGGCAAGGTTTGCAGGGTGAAGACTTTGCGCCCTTGCTGGGGGCCGACGGCAATGCGATACGTAACCGAAGCACCATGTAATTGAGTCAGCGTATCGTCTTCGCCCTCTTCCAGTGTCAACCACGTATTCTCGGCATCACGCTCCAAAATCCCACGCTTTTCCATGCAGCGAGCGATGCGATGGCTGAGGGTGTGAGCGAGCGTATTCAGCTCATCGTAAGTGGGTGCCTTGACACGATGGAAGCGTTGCTTGCCATAGTCATCTTCGGCATAGACACCATCGAGAAACAGCATGTGGTAGTGGACATTGAGATTTAGCGCGGAGCCAAAGCGTTGGATAAGAGTCACTGAGCCAGTTTGTGCAGAGGCTTTGGTGTAACCGGCTTTTTTGATCAGATGAGTTGAGAGTGTACGATAGACGATACTCAAGACCTGGCCCATCAGCTGGGGATGGCGAGCCAGCAAAAAGCGTAGCTGGAAAGGAAAGCTGAGCACCCACTGGCGAATGGGCTCCTTGGGGAAGACTTCGTCTATCAGCAGCGCCGCACTCTCGGCCATCCGGCGGGCACCGCAGCTAGGGCAAAAGCCGCGTCGTTTACAGCTGAAGGCGACCAGACGCTCGTGATGACAATCCTCGCAGCGAACCCGCATGAAACCATACTCCAGACGGCCACATTGGAGGAGGTCGTTGAATTCTTGTTGGATGTAGCGAGGCAGGTGTTGACCTTGGGCTTCGAGTGAGGCTTTGAAGGCTGGGTAGTGCTGCTCAACCAGCTGGTAGAGCAGCGTCTGGTCGGGTTGGTGGCGTTCGTAACCGTTTGTTTGAGTGGGCGATTGACTCGCCGTGGCGTTCCTTGCCAGCGACATGGGTATCCTCCGCTGATACTGTGGTTATGTACAGTATCAGCGGCTTGCGTTCAGACGTCCAGTCTGGCCCTAGACATCGCTAAATGCTTAACCCGCAATAGCCCTCACGAGTTGTTATCAGCCACTACCGGTTGAGCGAGAAGGTTTTGGGTTCAGGGTGCTATTGCTCCACCAATCACAATACTGAAGCCCCAACTGTTATCAGTTGGGGCTTTTTCTTGTCTGTTTGCGGCGGTTGCGTTTTATCGGTAGTCGTCGAGCTCTGCACCATCCCACATAAGAGCTTAACGGTGCGATCTTCAACGCCATCACACAAAACTTTCTTTTTCACGCACAGTCAACTTATTGGATGTTTTATTAACAACCCAAAAGGAGATATTTAGCGGGCGGCCGGAAGGTGAATGCTAGGCATGATCTAACCCTCGGTCTCTGGCGTCGCGACTGCGAAATTTCGCGAGGGTTTCCGAGAAGGTGATTGCGCTTCGCAGATCTCCAGGCGCGTGGGTGCGGACGTAGTCAGCGCCATTGCCGATCGCGTGAAGTTCCGCCGCAAGGCTCGCTGGACCCAGATCCTTTACAGGAAGGCCAACGGTGGCGCCCAAGAAGGATTTCCGCGACACCGAGACCAATAGCGGAAGCCCCAACGCCGACTTCAGCTTTTGAAGGTTCGACAGCACGTGCAGCGATGTTTCCGGTGCGGGGCTCAAGAAAAATCCCATCCCCGGATCGAGGATGAGCCGGTCGGCAGCGACCCCGCTCCGTCGCAAGGCGGAAACCCGCGCCTCGAAGAACCGCACAATCTCGTCGAGCGCGTCTTCGGGTCGAAGGTGACCGGTGCGGGTGGCGATGCCATCCCGCTGCGCTGAGTGCATAACCACCAGCCTGCAGTCCGCCTCAGCAATATCGGGATAGAGCGCAGGGTCAGGAAATCCTTGGATATCGTTCAGGTAGCCCACGCCGCGCTTGAGCGCATAGCGCTGGGTTTCCGGTTGGAAGCTGTCGATTGAAACACGGTGCATCTGATCGGACAGGGCGTCTAAGAGCGGCGCAATACGTCTGATCTCATCGGCCGGCGATACAGGCCTCGCGTCCGGATGGCTGGCGGCCGGTCCGACATCCACGACGTCTGATCCGACTCGCAGCATTTCGATCGCCGCGGTGACAGCGCCGGCGGGGTCTAGCCGCCGGCTCTCATCGAAGAAGGAGTCCTCGGTGAGATTCAGAATGCCGAACACCGTCACCATGGCGTCGGCCTCCGCAGCGACTTCCACGATGGGGATCGGGCGAGCAAAAAGGCAGCAATTATGAGCCCCATACCTACAAAGCCCCACGCATCAAGCTTTTGCCCATGAAGCAACCAGGCAATGGCTGTAATTATGACGACGCCGAGTCCCGACCAGACTGCATAAGCAACACCGACAGGGATGGATTTCAGAACCAGAGAAAGAAAATAAAATGCGATGCCATAACCGATTATGACAACGGCGGAAGGGGCAAGCTTAGTAAAGCCCTCGCTAGATTTTAATGCGGATGTTGCGATTACTTCGCCAACTATTGCGATAACAAGAAAAAGCCAGCCTTTCATGATATATCTCCCAATTTGTGTAGGGCTTATTATGCACGCTTAAAAATAATAAAAGCAGACTTGACCTGATAGTTTGGCTGTGAGCAATTATGTGCTTAGTGCATCTAACGCCTGAATTAAGCTGCGCCGCGAAGCGGCGTCGGCTTGAATGAACTGTTAGACATCATTGGCGTGGAGCCGAGCAGACTGGCGGCTTCGTGCTTCACAAAGTAAATGAACGCAGTCAACTGATCAGCGCGTGAGGCCAAGCAATCCATCCCTTGTCCAAGGTAAGCCTGCTGGGCTTCAAGCAGCACGGGCTGATGTTGGACGGGCAGGCGTTCCATTACCCAGTTGGCAGCTACATCCTTCGGCGCGATCTTGCCGGTTGCTGCGCTGTACCAAATGCGAGACAAAGTAAGCACTACATTCCGCTCGTCGCCTGCCCAATCCGGTTGTGAGTTCCATAGTTTCAAGGTGTCGGCCAGTGCTTTGAATAGATCGCTTTCCGGGACTGAGTTGAAGAAATCTTCCGCGGCCGAACCTGCCAAGGCAAGGCTGTGTTGCCTTGCTTTAGTTAGCAGAATAGCCAGATCAACATCGGTTGTCGCGGGCTCGAAGATGCCCGCAAGAATGTCCTTGCGCTGCCACTCCCCGAATTGCAGTTCCCGTCTGGCTGGATAACGCCAAGGAACAACATCGCCGTACACGACGATGGTAACTTCCAAGGCACGGAGAGCTTCACTTTGGCCGGGAGAAGCGGAAACTTCCAGGAAATCTACGAACAGAGCCTGCCGCACAGTCTCATCGAGCTGTGCAGTCACAGTAACCAGCAAATCAATATCACTGCATGGCTTCAGGCCACCGTCGAGTGCAGAGCCGTACAAATGCACGGCCAGCAACGTCGATCCCAGATGATGCTCGATGACGTTGAGTGCCTGTGATAGCTGTACCGAAATCTCGGCGGGCACTGCGTTGCTCATGATGTCTAACTCCCAATTTGTGTAGGGCTTATTATGCACGCTTAAAAATAATAAAAGCAGACTTGACCTGATAGTTTGGCTGTGAGCAATTATGTGCTTAGTGCATCTAACGCCGCTAAGCAGCGGCACATTTTGCGTTTTGAGCGCAGCGAAGCAAAATGTGTCCGATGGCTTGGATGGTTAACCCCTTTGCCAGATTTGATAGCGATAATTTATATTTGAATGAAATTCCTGCTCGAACACCACATTGAACTCTTTGGGGATTTCCGGAAAGAAAACATTGCCCTCTGGCTCGGAATCTATTGTCGAGATATGTAGCGTGTCGGCATGGGCGATCAGACTCTTGTAGATCTCTCCACCACCAGAAACAACAACATGGTTCGTAAGAGTCTTTAGCTCCCTCATTGCTGCTTCTATAGATGGAAACACAACCACATCATCGTTAGTAGCTACCGATCCTGAGCGGCTGACAACTGCATACTTTCTATTTGGGAGAGCCCCCATTGCCTCAAATGTTTTACGGCCGACTAAGAGCCATTGATTGTAAGTTATTGCTTTAAAAAGCAGCTGCTCACCTTTAGCGTTCCACGGGATATCCGAGCCGCAGCCAATAACCCCATTTCTTGCTTTTGCAGCCATTAGTGATATTTTCACGATACTCCTTTGGGTTAACGCCGCCATAAACGGCGACAGGGTGGCGCGCCTATTGCGCATAAAATGGCGAAGCCATGCGCAACAGGCGCGGAATCTCTGGCGTCCGGTTTGATGGCTTTGTTATGCAAAGGACTAGTCTTCAATGACGTGTAAACCACGGCGCTTTAAGTCCTCCAACGAATCCAACATTCCCCTTATTAATTCAACAGGATGCCCCTCCCAGTCTTCAACAACGCCAACAATTCTCAAGGGTTCGCAGGTTCTATAGGACTGTGTTGGATTACCGGGAAATCTTTTGTTCGTAAGATTCGGATCGTCTTCGAACGGTCCTGTTGGCTCAACTATGTATATGTAGCCGCGACCCTCGAGGCCAGACAGTGACATAGCAAGTTCAGCTCCCCAAACTGCTGGCTCCATCAAGGCTGAAAAGTAGATGTGCTTAAGAATACGACCGTCCTCGAAATGAGAGATGAACCCTGTGGTTAGCAAGTCACCAATCGCCAAATTGGCTTTGGTTCCATGATAGAACGGTCCTTGCACCTGCTTGTAATTATCATGAGAGATGGGAATCCAATCTTTTACCATTTTAAGACCCTTAATTGTTGGGATTTGGCTGCATAACTTTGTTTTAGGGCGACTGCCCTGCTGCGTAACATCGTTGCTGCTCCATAACATCAAACATCGACCCACGGCGTAACGCGCTTGCTGCTTGGATGCCCGAGGCATAGACTGTACAAAAAAACAGTCATAACAAGCCATGAAAACCGCCACTGCGCCGTTACCACCGCTGCGTTCGGTCAAGGTTCTGGACCAGTTGCGTGAGCGCATACGCTACTTGCATTACAGCTTACCAACCGAACAGGCTTATGTCCACTGGGTTCGTGCCTTCATCCGTTTCCACGGTGTGCGTCACCCGGCAACCTTGGGCAGCAGCGAAGTCGAGGCATTTCTGTCCTGGCTGGCGAACGAGCGCAAGGTTTCGGTCTCCACGCATCGTCAGGCATTGGCGGCCTTGCTGTTCTTCTACGGCAAGGTGCTGTGCACGGATCTGCCCTGGCTTCAGGAGATCGGAAGACCTCGGCCGTCGCGGCGCTTGCCGGTGGTGCTGACCCCGGATGAAGTGGTTCGCATCCTCGGTTTTCTGGAAGGCGAGCATCGTTTGTTCGCCCAGCTTCTGTATGGAACGGGCATGCGGATCAGTGAGGGTTTGCAACTGCGGGTCAAGGATCTGGATTTCGATCACGGCACGATCATCGTGCGGGAGGGCAAGGGCTCCAAGGATCGGGCCTTGATGTTACCCGAGAGCTTGGCACCCAGCCTGCGCGAGCAGCTGTCGCGTGCACGGGCATGGTGGCTGAAGGACCAGGCCGAGGGCCGCAGCGGCGTTGCGCTTCCCGACGCCCTTGAGCGGAAGTATCCGCGCGCCGGGCATTCCTGGCCGTGGTTCTGGGTTTTTGCGCAGCACACGCATTCGACCGATCCACGGAGCGGTGTCGTGCGTCGCCATCACATGTATGACCAGACCTTTCAGCGCGCCTTCAAACGTGCCGTAGAACAAGCAGGCATCACGAAGCCCGCCACACCGCACACCCTCCGCCACTCGTTCGCGACGGCCTTGCTCCGCAGCGGTTACGACATTCGAACCGTGCAGGATCTGCTCGGCCATTCCGACGTCTCTACGACGATGATTTACACGCATGTGCTGAAAGTTGGCGGTGCCGGAGTGCGCTCACCGCTTGATGCGCTGCCGCCCCTCACTAGTGAGAGGTAGGGCAGCGCAAGTCAATCCTGGCGGATTCACTACCCCTGCGCGAAGGCCATCGGTGCCGCATCGAACGGCCGGTTGCGGAAAGTCCTCCCTGCGTCCGCTGATGGCCGGCAGCAGCCCGTCGTTGCCTGATGGATCCAACCCCTCCGCTGCTATAGTGCAGTCGGCTTCTGACGTTCAGTGCAGCCGTCTTCTGAAAACGACAAAAAGCCCGCGATTAAGCGGGTTTTTCGTTCTCATAAACCTATCTCAAAACCTAATTCTCAATTAGACTGCTATTTATGACTTTTGAGAAAACAGGGGGGCTTATGGAAAACTGCGAACTTGAGCAACGGCGTTCGGATGCTGCTGGCCAGGACAAGTGTTATTCGGGTAAGCGGATTAAATGGTTGATCTTACCTTTGCATGAGAGTGAGACAGACCGGCATCTCATCGGATTATCTGGTT